>JAFWKK010000059.1 GCA_017514235.1 Kiritimatiellia bacterium
CCACGCTCATGGACTGGATCCGCAAGGAGCACGTCGCCCAGGGCGAGGCAGGCGGCATCACCCAGCAGATCAGCGCCTACCAGGTGGAGGTGGCCGGCAAGAAGATCACATTCCTCGACACGCCGGGTCACGCCGCGTTCTCCGCGATGCGGGCCCGCGGAGCGCAGATTACCGACATCGCCGTGCTCATCATTGCCGCAGACGACGGCATCATGCCGCAGACGGAAGAGTGCATTCGCGTGGCGCGTCAGGCGGGCGTGCAGATCATGGTTGCCATCACGAAGGTGGACAAGCCGACTGCGAACGTCGACCGTGTCAAGCAGCAGCTCCAGAAGGCCGGCCTTACGCCGGAGGACTGGGGCGGCGACATCATCTGCTGCCCGGTCTCGGGCGTGACGGGCGAAGGCGTGGATGCGCTTCTTGAGAACATTCTCGTGCAGGCGGAGGTGCTTGAGCTTCAGGCGAACCCGAACCGCCGCGCCAACGGCTATGTCATCGAATCCGAGCTTCAGCAGGGCCTCGGCCCGTGCGCCACGCTGCTTGTGACTGGAGGCACGCTCAAGGTTGGCGACGCGATCCTCATAGGCGAGCACTTCGGCAAGGTCCGTGCGCTAATCGACGATCACGGCCGGCGCATCAAGGAGGCGCCGCCGGCGACCCCGGTCAAGTGCACGGGACTCTCCGGCGTGCCGGAGGCCGGCAGCGACTTCCGCGTCATGCTTGACGAGAAGCGCGCGCGCACCCTTGCGGCCGAGGCCGCGCAGGAGCGCAAGGAGCAGGAGCTTTCCGCATCCAAGACGGTCACGCTCGACGTGCTTATGAGCCGCATGGCCGCCGAGGGGCGCCGCGAGCTGAACGTCATCGTCAAGTCCGACACGCAAGGTTCGCTGGAGGCTATAGTCCAGACGCTCGGCGAGATAAAGTCCGAAAAGGTAGGCCTGAACGTGATCGGCACCGGCACGGGCAACGTCTCGCTGACGGACGTGAAGTCCGCCGCTGCCGGCAAGGCGGTGGTCGTCGGCTTCGACATCGGCTGCGACTCGGGCGTGCAGCAGCAGGCCCGGCACGACGGCGTAAGGATAAACTCCTTCCGGATCATCTACGAGTTGGTCGACCACGTCAAGAACTGCATGCTCGACCTGCTGCCTCCGGAGTACAAGGAGGTCGTCAAGGGTCACGCGGAGATCAAGGCGATATACGACATCGGCAAGCTCGGCAAGATCGCCGGCTCGCAGATGCTCAACGGCTCGCTCGTTGCGAAGGAGCGCTTCCGCATACTGCGCGGGAAGTCCCAGATATGGGACGGCAAGGTGCAGACGCTGCGCCACTTCAAGGACGAGGTCAAGGAAGTCACGGGCCAGCAGGAGTGCGGCGTTTGCTTCGCGGGCTTCGAGGGCTTCCAGGTCGGCGACGTCATCGAGTGCTACTTGCTGGAGGAACTTCCCCGTAGCCTGTAGGGCGGACTTTTCCGCCTTGCCGCTCGTGGACAGGAAATGGTAGGATGCGCGCATGTCAGTAGACAGACTAGAGCGTGTGAACAGCCTTCTGAAGCGCGTAATCGCAGAGGCGATGTTCACGGTGATGCAGGGCGATTCGGTGCAGCCGGGCCTGATAACCGTCACAGGAGTGACTTGCGGCAAGGACTTGCACGACGCCACGGTGCGGATTTCGGTGCTAGGCGACGACGCGCTCCGCACTACTGCGTTGCACCACCTCCAGCACCACGCCCGCCGCTTTCAGGCTATCATCAACCGCGAGGTGCGCCTAAAGTTCACTCCGCGCCTGACGTTCCAGCTCGACATGTCGCTCGTGAAGGGCGACGAGGTGCTGGCGATTCTGGACAAGCTGCCGCAATGACCGTGCATTTGGCTCCCGCAGTCGTTTGCCGATGACGGTCTGGATACAGAATCCCTTTGACGGCCTCCCCTCGGAGGGTGGGCGCAAGCAACGGTATTGGTTGATGTCCGAGGCGTTCGTCAGGGCAGGGCACCGCGTAGTCTACTGGACCAGTGACTTCTCTCATGCGACCAAGCGCAGGAGGGCGCCTGTACCGTCCTGCGACGTGCCAGATGGAATGGACGTGCGTTTCGTGCCGACTCTGCCGTATCCGTCGAACGTCGGGTTCGCCCGCCTCGCCAGCCATTGCGCCTACGCGGCGAAATGGTCGCACCTGGCCTCGAGAGAGGCGGACGCTCCGGGGCTCATCGTCTCGTCCATGCCGACAATCTCCGCCGCTGCCGCCGCGTTGCGGCTCGGACGTCGCTTCGGCGTGCGCGTGGTCGTGGACGTGCAGGACGCCTGGCCGGAGACCTTCGAGCGTCTTTTCCCGAAACGTCTGCGCCGGATGGCGCATTTGCTGCTCGCGCCGTGGCGCAGCCGCGCACGGCGCATCTACCGTCAGGCGGATGCAGTGACTGGGGTGTGCGACAGGTACCGTGCGCTTACCGGGCGACACGACTACCACCGGGCCTACCTTGGCATCGAACGCGTTCCGGAGGCGACGGCGGAGTCGGCGGGCGGTTGCGTGCGGCGTCTGGTCTATTCCGGCAACTTGGGGCGCAGCTACGACCTTGCGACGGTGGTCGATGCCGTTCGCGCCGACGAGTCGCTTGAACTCGACGTCGCCGGATTTGGCCCGTTCTCGTCCGACTGCGCGCGCGTACGCTTTCACGGGCTTCTTTCCGCTTCAGGGTTGCGCGCCCTTTACGCCCGTTGCGACATAGGCGTTATCCCCATGCGTGACGACAGCTGGGTGGGCGTTCCGAACAAGATGTCCGACTACTCGGCGGCGGGGCTTCGCATAGTAAGTTCGCTGGGCGGCGAGACGGCGGCGCTTCTCGAGGCCTACGGCTGCGGTGCTACGTATGCGCCGGGCGACGCCGCTTCGCTTGCGGCGGCGGTCCGTGCCGCCTTCGCCTTGCCGAGGGGCGCATCGCGGCGCATGTTCGAGCAGGAGTTCGATGCCGCGAAGATATACGACGATTACGTCATGCGGGTTTTGCGATGACAGACTTCTCCATGCTCCTCAATCCAGAGCAGCTCGCGGCGGCTACGGCCGGCGAGGGTCCGCTGCTGGTTCTTGCGGCTGCGGGTACGGGCAAGACGCGCACGCTGGTGCACCGCGTCGCCTATCTCATAGAGCAGGGAGTTCCGCCCGACCGTACGCTGCTGCTGACCTTCACCAACCGCGCGGCGCGCGAGATGCTGGAGCGCGCCGAGGCCGTAGTCGGCGACGCGGCCCATTCCGTCTGGTCGGGAACTTTCCATTCGGTCTGTGCGCGAATCCTGCGGCGATACGGCTCTTCGCTCGGATACCGTCCCGGCTTCCTGATACTCGACGAGGACGACCAGCGCAAGCTGATAGGCGACATAATAAAGACGACGGTGGCAGACCCGAAGGACTTCCCGAAGAAGGAGGTCGTGGCCAAGATGATCTCCGAGGCGGCCAACGAGCGGCTTGAGGTCGAAGACGTCGCTGAGCGTTGGATGACGCGGGCGGCGGGGTTCGAGCCAGGGGAGATAGCGGTAGTCGCCGCCAAATACGTCGCACGGAAACGCGAGCTGGACGCCATGGACTTCGACGACCTGCTCGTCAACGGGCTGGCGCTGCTCAAGACGAACGACAGGATCCGGGAGATGCTGCAGGAGCACTTCCTTCACGTGCTGGTGGACGAGTACCAGGACACCAACGGGCTGCAGTCTGACTTCACGGACATCCTGGCGGCGAAGCACCGCAACATCATGGCCGTCGGCGACGACTTCCAGTGCATCTACACGTGGCGCGGCGCGCAGATCGAGAACATCATGGAGTTCCCGAACCGCTGGGAGGGCTGCCGCGTGATCAAGCTGGAGTCCAACTACCGCTCCGTGCCTGGCGTTCTGGACGTTGCGAACGTCGTGATGCGTGACGCGCCTGGGCAGTTCGAGAAAACGCTTCGCCCGGTTCGCGGCGGGTCTGGGGAGCGTCCGAGGCTCTACCATGTGTACGACGGACGCGATCAGGCTGACGAGATTCTGCGTCTCATCTCCGAGATGCGCGGACGGGGCTTCCGTTACGGCGACATCGCAATCCTTTACCGCAGCCATTTCCAGTCCATAGACGTGCAGATGACGCTTGCGCGATCACGCGTGCCGTTCCGCATAACGTCCGGCGTCGGCGTCTTCGAGCAGGTTCACGTGAAGGACACGTTGGCCTATCTGCGACTCGTGGTGAATCCGCTCGACGAGCTGTCATTCCGCCGTCTCGTTGAACTTCTGCCCGGCATGGGCGCGAAAGGCTCGGTGAAGTGCTGGGAGAAGCTGGGCCGACGCTTCGACTGCGATTCGCGAGAGTGTCGCGATGCGCTCGGCGGGTTGCTTGGAGCGAAGGCGAAGCCGCTCTGGCCTCCGCTCTCCAAATGCTTCGAGTGCGCTAAGGAGCATCTGGCGGAAGACGAGGTCGGTGAAGTCGTGGAGGATTTTGTTGACCTTTTCTACGAATCCCACCTTGGCCGCGAGTGGTCTGACGATGAAGCTGAAGACCGGCTGGAGGACTTGAAGGAGCTGACGGGGCAGATAGCGAGCAACCCCGGCGGCCTTGAGGCGTTCCTGGCGGACGTTGCTCTGCTCACCAACCTTGATGCGACCCGCAACGACCCGAATCGTGACCGCGTAACGCTCTCGACCGTCCACCAGGCGAAGGGAATGGAGTGGCCGGTAGTGATCGTGCCGTGGCTCGCCGAGGGAATGTTCCCGAGCGGAAAGGCGACGGAAGAGGGGCGTATGGACGAGGAGCGTCGGCTTTTCTACGTAGCCGTCACGCGGGCGAAGGACTGTCTGTTCCTCTTTGCACCGCAGGTCCGCAAGATGTCAGACGGCGGAATGTTTCCCGTGAATCCTTCTGTCTTCGTGAAGGAGATTCCGTCCGATCTGCTCCACACGCTCCGCTCGTCGCCGCGCTCGTTCCAGCCTGGCGGCTGGCGCCGCTGGTAGGCAGTCAGTCGGAACGGGGCGGCGACTGTTGTCTAGTTTTTATGGATGTGTTATACTATATGCCAGTTGGTAAACTGTAAACAGGCAAGAGAGACAGACCTACATGTTGAAACCAGGCGAGACTTACACCTCAAAATTGCCGTTCAAAGTGAAAAGGGGATAAAATGACAACAGCAAATCATTGTCGTTTTTGCCGTGCAGCCTCAGTTCTGCTGGCATGCGTTTCTTTTGCGTTGCACGCCGATACGCTGCTCTGGTACCGCTTCGACGGCGACGGGGCGACGATTGTCAACAAGGCCAATCCCGGCACGATGGACGGTGCGCTGAAGAGCATCAACACGTGGGGAAGCCTTAACGGGCTTGGCGATACCTCGTCAAAGTTCCCGACGCGCGGCGATGCTTTCTCGGAAGGAGTCCGTCTCATCGACCCAGTCACGGATGCCATACAGTCCGATACGGTCAAGTCGCTGACGTTCTCGGGCGACCCTGCGAACAGCGGCACGGCTCGGCTTTTGAAAGCCGACGCGACAGCGGCGCTCAAGGAGATGATGTCCTGCACGTGCGAGGTGTTCTTCAAGCTGCCGAGCGACAGCGCCGCGATCGAGACGCGCCGCGCCAAGGACATTCTCTTCCCGCTCGTTGACTGGGGCAGCCCGGACGGCGGCGGATACGGCTGGTTCCTCGGCCTGCGCAAGGACAGCAGCAGCAGCGGTTTTTATTCGTTCTTCCGCTCAAAGCATCATACTGGGTCGTCCGCTCCACAGACTGATGTTCAGCAGAATCAGCAGAATCAGAAGGTGTATATAAGCGACGCGAACTGGCATCACATGGCGCTTAGAATCACGGCAGACACGTCTGCCCACACGGCCAGTGTCGAGCTGCTGCTCGACTACACGGTCGTAGCGACAGGTTCGTTGAGTGGTTTCTATGGATTCCACAACAACAATTCGGGCAACTTCCCGTTCCTCGTCGGCGCAGACCTGTGGCGTACCTCCAAGAGCTGCTGCTTCATGGGCGAAATCGCTGAGGTGCGCGTTTCCGACACGGCGCTTGCGGTTAATCAGCTCCTTCGCCCGCTGCCTGAAGGGCCAGTTGACGCTGATACGCTCGTGTACCTGCCGATGGGCGACTGTGACTGGTTCGGCTCGCCCAGTGCCGCCAGCTACAAGAACATCTACCATGGCGCACTGAACGCCGCGCCGACGGCTTCCTGCACTCCGTACTGGTTCTTCAATGACAATGCAAGCGTTACCTGTTATCCTGTCGTTGCCGCTGACGCGATTGGAGAAGAGGTGCGTGACGGATATTTTGCGGCAGAGACATTCGCCGATGAAAAGTCGATTACCTTTTCCCGTATGCTTGTATCCGGCCAATACTACGGCCATGTGCTGCGCATCCCCTACGAGAATGCGCATCTGGCCGAGGGCAGCTTTACGATGGAGTGGTTCTTCAAGACCGACGGCGAGGTCCCAACCAGCGCGAACGGGAGCACCTCCTACACCTTCATGAACAACACGTTCGCGAAGATCTTGATCAACCAGGCGAACGGAAAGCTGCTGACACGTCTTGTCAAGCCGTCCGGCAGCCCCAACTACGAAGACTTCAACTCCGCCAGTCGCGTCGATGACGCGCAGTGGCACCACTACGCACTCGTTTACGACAAGTCGCAGGGGGCGTTTGCAGCCTATCTCGACTACCGAATGATTGTTTCGAAGACATATTCTCTTACGGCTGAGACGGGCACGGCGTTCTGCTTTGGCGGCGAGGGACGATCCAAGCAGGTGTTTTCGGGCCAGCTTGACGACTTCCGCATCACGCGGCGCGCCATGAAGGCAGGCGAGTTCCTGACGACGCGGCAGATCGTTTCCGCCGACGCTGCGCTCTTCGCGCATTTCGAAGGTGACCTCTCGACTGGGCAGGATGCCGCGCTTGCGCCGGCTGGCGCGGGCGGAACGCTCGGCGGCGGCACCGCGCCGACGTTCGTCGACGTCAGCCGCAGGATCGACCTTGACGGCGATGGAGCCGAAGACTACGAATCGACCAAGGCGCTCCGCCTCGACGGCGGCAGCGTCGTCTGGCCGCACAACTCGCTTCTGGAGTGTCGCGACTTCACCGTCGAATGGTTCGCCAGGTACGAATCGATCGAAGACGTCTCCATGCTGCTTCGGCTTGGCATGATGTCGGATATCGGAACGGGGACGATTAGCTGGGCGCTCTACAGGTCAGGCGGCAATCTGCGCTTCGGTGCAAACGTTTCGCCCGACGGATCGTGGAAAGACATATATCGTCCGGATTACAACTTTGCCACCATCGCGGACTCTGGCATTGCCGACGGCAAGTGGCATCACCTGGCGCTTGTTGCGGAGACTCATCCGGACGCCACGCCTGCGAACACGACGTTCACGTTCTACAAGGACTACGAACGTGTGGGCAATCCGCTTGTGTTCAATTGCAAGGATGGCGCAGGCGGCATCCTCGCGTTCCCCTCGACCGGCACGACGCTTTCAATCGGCACCGGCGGCAAGGCGGTGAACGGCATGATCGACGAGCTTCGCTTCCGTCCTGGCGTGCAGCCTGTCTCGTCCTTCATGCGCCGTCTGCCGAACGGTTTCATAATGACGGTGAAGTAATGAGAATTGCAATGGTCCTTGCCTTGGCCTCGGTGGCGTTCGCCGCCGAGGCGGCGCCGTTCCGCACGCTTCAGCGCATCTGGGCCGTGGAGCCAGAGAAGATCGAGGCGGCGATGGCGGCGTATCCGGGCGCGTTCTCGGACGGCATTATAATCGCCACGTTCGCCGGGCTTAAGATCGGCCCGAAGGAGGTTCGGGATTTCGCGAAGCAGAAGGCGTTCGTCGAGCGCATGAAGGCGAAGGGCAAGGAAGTCCAGATCTGCGTCAGCTCTACTATAGGCCATATGGACGACTGGACGGCGGACAACGACATGCCGAAGATGGTTGGCTCCAACGGCACGGTCGCGAAGGCGATGGTGTGCCCGCGGTCAGCCGCGTTCGCCGAATACCTGTGCGGCCTTTTCCGCCGCTATGCGGAACTTGCCCCGACGGTCATCTGGATAGACGACGATTTCAGGATGGCGCACCATCCGCCTGTTGACTTCGCGTGTTTCTGCGACGATTGCATTTCCCGTTTCGGGAATGAATACGGCGTGAAGCTCGATCGCAAAGACCTGAAATCGGCGATTCTCGCCGATGCCGACGTGAACGGCATTAGGGTGCGCGCCGCCTGGCGAAAATATTCGCAAAGCGCAATCAACGACCTCTCGGGCCTGATCGCCGACGCCGTTCATGCCGTTGACGACAAGATCGTCATCGGCTTCATGTGCTGCAACCCTGAAGGCCTGGCGTATGCTGCGTTCGACTTCAAGTCGATGATCGCCCGCGCGAAAAACAGGAACGGCGTGACGTGGTTCCGCCACGGAAGCGGCACATACACGGACTTCACGCCATATACGGAGGACAGCATCATCTCGAAGAACATCGCCATCGGCCGCAATTGCGCCCAGACCGAGGGTGCCGGCGTCGTCAATCTCACGGAAGAGGTTACAAGTCCCTACAATCGCCGCACGAAGTCGCTCAGGATCACGTTTCTTGAAGCGGCTCTCAACATCGGCTTTGCCGGGGCGGACGGCGTCACGTACGATGCCATCAAGCCGAACCTCGACGAACAGCTGCGCGCCGATGCCGTCGTCGCCGACATTCACAGGCGACGCGGCGAACTCGATCGGATGCGTGCGCTTGTCGAAGGGAAACGGCAGCTCGGCGCGTATCCCTTTTACGATCCCGACATTTGGTTGGCGAACGGAAAGGCGAAGTCGCTCTGGGAAATGAAAAACCTTGGCGCAGAAGACTGGAAGCCGCTCGTTTATATCGGCATTCCGTTCACGTTCCGCGAGAAGGACGCCTCGTTGCTGCTGCTTTCCGGCGCGTCGGCGCGGGCAATGCCGAAGGAAAGGCTTGCCGCGTGGCGCAAGCGCGGTGTCATTGCGGACGGCGTGGCGGCTGGCGAAGTCGGCAAAGATGGCAAGACGTTTGTGTTCGGGAAAGGGGCCTGGAGCCGTTCCGTCTGGGGGCGCAAGGAAAGCCTGGAAATAAAGGATGCGCTTGACCGGCTCGCTGGCGGACGCATGCCGTCGCGCATCGACACGTGCGTGCGTATGGCGCAGAGCGTGTGGGAATCGCCGGACAAGAAGGAACGTGTCGTATTCCTCTTCAACCTCGATTTTGACGATGCGTCTGACGTGAGTCTGACGTTGGATGGCAAATGGGCCGCAGAGGCGCTTGGTGCCGACGGCAGCTGGACTTCGCTTGGCGATGGGGACCGCTTCACCATGCCTGCGGTCAGGGCATGGTCTCCGGCGGTAGTGCGCCTAAAGCGCCGCAGCCAAAACCAACGCTTCTGACATTATGGATGGGAATGAAATGAGACGACATATTGCAAAGGATGCTGCGCTGATCTGCGCGGCGTCCGTCTGTGCCGCGGCTGTCGCCGGCGGCGTCCGCATTGCAGAAAGCGAAATCACCTTGCCGACGTATGCGCCGGGGGGATACGACAAGACGCCTCTGTTCTACACGGGACGCGTGTATCAGGGGGCGCAGGGGCGCGTGTATCCGTATCCGATGCAGGACGTCCTGCACGACGAGAAGATCGACGAGACGTACAAGTACCTGACGCTTGAGAACGATTGGCTTCAAGTGGGGCTTCTGCCGGAGCACGGCGGACATCTCCTCAATTTCACGGACAAGGCGACGGGCTTTGAAGCATTCTATCGCCAGCACGTGATCAAGCCAGCGCTCATCGGCATGCTCGGGGCGTGGATTTCGGGCGGCGTCGAGTGGAACTTTCCGCACCACCACCGCGCGACGACGGCGATGCCCATCGACTGGAAGCTTGCCGAAAACGCGGACGGCTCCAAGACGATATGGATCGGCGAGACTGAACTCCGCCGCCGGCTCAAGTGGACTATCGGCCTCTCGCTTCTTCCCGACCGCGCCGTCCTGAAGGCGGAGAACGTATTCATGAACCGCCAGCCGTGGATCGAGTCGATGATATATTGGGCTAACGTGTCCGTACACTGCGGCGACGACTACCAGATACTTTTCCCGCCTTCGATGCATGTCGGCTTCGACCACCACAAGAACTACTGGACGAGCTTCCCCGTCGGTCCGCGCAAGGAGGAGCTCGAGCTTCTTCCTTCCCAGCGTTCGAAGTATGCCAATGACATCAGCGGCAGCATGGACCTTTCCTGGTGGCGGAACTTCACGATCGAGTCGCGCTCGATTTTCGGCATGGATCCCGACAATGCGTTCATGGCCGGTTACGACCATGGCAAGAAGATGGGCACGGCGCACGTCTCCAACCGACACATAACGGTCGGAAAGAAGTTCTTCCTCTGGGGCAACTTTCCGGAGGCGCACGTGTGGGACACGGTGCTTACCGATTCGGACGGCCCGTATCTGGAGCTGATGGTCGGCTGCTGGTCTGACAACCAGCCGGACTACTCCTGGATCGCACCTTACGAGACGCGCAAGGTGGAGCAGTTCTGGTTCCCTGTGAAGGGGATCGGCGACATCAAGAACGTCACGATAGACGGCGCGGTGAACGTGGATCGCATAGGTCCTGAAGAGATGCTCGTAGGCTTCCATTCGACGCGCGTGCTGAAGGACTGCACGGTGACGCTCTGCAAGGGCCGCGAGGCCGTGTTCGCCGAGCGTGGCGTAGCCATCGACCCGAACACGCCGTGGTGCAAGACCGTCAAGGTGGATGCCGCTTCAAAGGACCAGGAGTTTACGGCCGCGATTGCAGATGCTGGCGGCAAAGTGTTCCTTTCCTACACGCCGGTTCCGGAGGTCAAGCCGGAAGACGTTGAGCTTCCGCCCAAGGTGGCGAATCCGAAGCCTCCGAAGGACTACGCGAGCGCGGAGCTTGCCTACGAAACTGGCCTGCGCCTCGACCAGTTCCACAACGGGCTCATCGACCCGGAGCCGTATTACAAGCGTGCCCTCGAAATCGATCCTGACTACTCTAAGGCGAATCTCGCGATGGGCGTGCGCCTTGCGAAGAACGGCAGCTATGCCGAGGCAAAACCGTATCTTGAAAAGGCGGTCGCCCGCGTGACGCAGAACCATACGCGCGCACTGGACGCCGCGCCCGAATACTATCTTGCGCTCGTGGAGAAGGCGCTGGGCAACCTCAAGCGTGCCGAAGACCTCTTCTGGCGCTGCACATGGCGGCTGACGCACAAGAAAGAATCGTATGTTGAGATCGTCCGTATCTGCTGTCTGCAGGGCCGTTATGATGAAGCTCATGAAATCCTGGAGTTCAGCGCACTGCCGCTCGGAATGCAGGAGGCGAAACTGCATACGCTCCACGCCTACATTCACCGTAAGCTGAAGAATCATCCGAACGCAAACGGCACCCAGCGGAAGGATTGGCGCAAACTGGCGGCGAACAACCAGAAGATGGCGTTCATGTGCGATCCTCTCGAATATTGGGGCCTGTGTGAGGAGGCGTTTGCGGATGGCAAGGACGGCGCCGCCGCGCTCGCCGCCGCCGAGAAGAACCGTGGTCTCAAGGCACAGCAGCTTTTAGAATGCGTGAGCGACTACTGGGGCATCGGCGCGTGGGATGAAGTGATTGCGCTTTGCGATGCCGCGCTTGCCAAGGCCGCCGCCGAGAAGCCATACGAGACGGAAGGCGCACTTCCGCTCAAGGAGACCATCGCCGCGTGCGACAGCTACAAGAACGCTCTCTTTGGCTACTTCAAGGCATACGCTCAGGTGAAGAGGGGGACAGCCTCGGATGAAGTCGCGAAAACATTGACTGCCGCCGGTCTCATGCCGAACGACTATTGTTTCCCGAGCAGGCTGGAGGAACTTGCGGTTCTTCAGTGGGCGGCGGACGGCCAGGCCGTCAATGACCGGAATGCACTTGCTAACACCCATTATTACCTCGCCGAAGTTCTTTGGAACATGGACCAGAAAGGCGCTGCTCTTGCATCTTGGCGGGTTGCGGTCGGCATCAATCCGAAACACGCGCTTGCGCTTCGCTGCATCGGCTTTGCGCTTTCGCATCCCGGCACATATTTCACGAACACAGGCGTCCCCTCTGGCATTGCGAGCCGCGAGGCGTACGACTACTACCTCAAGTCGCTTGAGGCCGACCCCGGCAACTTCCGCACGCTTGACGAGGCCGGCAAGCTTGCCGAGAAACTGAAGCTGCCTGCGGCGGAACGCCTTGCGCTCATGGAGAAGTACAAGACGACCGTTTATAAGTATGATGCCTGCATGCTGCGCCTTGCCTACGCCTACAATGCCGTCGGACGCTATGCCGAGGCGCATGAGATACTTACGACGCGGCGT
Source organism: Kiritimatiellia bacterium (assembly GCA_017514235.1). Classification (GTDB taxonomy): domain Bacteria; phylum Verrucomicrobiota; class Kiritimatiellia; order RFP12; family UBA1067; genus UBA1067. Next base: position 12,348 of record JAFWKK010000059.1, read on the forward strand.
TTCCACGTCTGGGAGGGTGCAGACGGGCTTCTCGCGCCGTTCGTCGAGTCGTGCGTCGGCCTTGGGCTTGAGGCGATGGCGAACAGGGACTTCAAGACCGCCTTGAAATATTTCGAGGAATCGACTACCTATCCGGCGAACCTCCAGGCGGGGCGTCCCGGAGATGCCGGCACGGAACCGAAGAGCCGCTACTACATGGCGCAGTGCAAGAAGGCGCTTGGCGACGATGCCGGCTGCAAGACGGAGCTTGAGAATTCCCTCAAGGGCTGGATTCACGCCGGCGAGATGGACTACTGGCGCGTGAAGGCGTTGCGCGAACTCGGGCGCGATTCAGAGTGTGCGCCGCTGATCGCAGAGCTGAAGCAGGCGATCAGGGAGCTTGAGACGCCGCAACCGGAGATAATCAACGCCTACGCGAAGTTTGCGGGCGACAACTCCGCGATGGAACGGGCCGCCAAGGCCCGCGAAAAAGCGGGTGCCCTGCGAGAGCTGCTGAAGGAGATAGAGAAGTGAAGCTGGCGTCGATATTCTTTGCGCTGATTGCGACGACTGCATGTGCGGCACCGCGCTTGGCGTTTCAGGTGTATGCCGTCCGCGACCTTTGCGAGAAGGACTTTGCCGGCACGCTGAAGGCGGCCAGGGCGATCGGCTACGAGGGTGTCGAGACGGGACGCTTCTTCGGCCTTGACGCGAAGGGGCTTAAGGCGGCCTGCGACGAGGCGGATCTTGAACTTGTCGCACTTCAGCTCTATCCGCACAACCTGACGGAGCCGCAGCTTGTCGAGACGATCAAGTTCTGCAAAGACTGCGGCTGCAACCGCATCAACGTCGCGTGGTACAAGGGCAGCAAGGAGAATCCAAACGACTGGCAGCTCCTCGTGAATGTGCTGAATCATGCGGCGGAGGCGTGCGCGAAGGAGGGGATTGCGGTGGCCTATCACAACCACGACCACGAGTTCAGGATCAAGTTCGGCGGCAAAAGCGTCTGGAACTGGCTGTGGGCGGGTGACGAAGGCGACGCACTGCGCCAGGTTACGGCGACGCCGCGCTTTTCCGACCGTGTTCTTCAGGAACTTGACTGCGGCAATTGCATTCTTGGCGGCGGAGACCCAGTCCGTTGCCTTGCAGCCTTCCCGCACCGCAATCCGACGGTCCATGTCATGCCGGCGATCGAGGGAGGAGGGAAGGGACTGAAGCCAGGCGAAGCTGGCGTCGGTTCTGCCGCAGATCGCGCCGACTGGCGGCGCATCGTCCAGGCGCTCGCGGCAGATGGCACGCAGTGGCTGGTCGTAAAGCCTGTCATTCATCCGGATTCGCTTGCGGATCTCGAAAAGAGCATTGCTTACCTGAAGGGAATAATGAAATGAAACGTATCGTCTCTGCATTTGGCGTCTGCTTCGCCGCATGTTGCCTGGTTGCTGCATTCTTGCCTTTTGCGGCATTCGCTGCGCCGCGAACCGGCCCCTGGACCAAGGAGCAGGCGTGGAAATGGTACCGTGCGCAGCCGTGGATGCGCGGATGCAACTATATGCCGGCATCGGCGGCGAACCGCGTTGACCAATGGCAGGAGCTTGGCAGCGAAGAACGCTTCAAGGAAGTGGAGCGCGAACTTGCGCTTGCAGAGTCGATAGGCTTCAACACGCTCCGCATCATCATAGAGGAGCAGGGCTTCGCCGTCTGGTACGCCGAGCACGATGGCTTCATGGAGCGGTTCGAACGGTATTTGCAGATAATGGAGAGGCACAAGATGCGGGCGATAGTAGTCCTTGGCAACGATTGCTCGCGCCCAAAGGAGATCTGGAGCTTCCCGAAGACCGGTCCGCAGCCTTGCGACTGGGGCTATCACGGCGGACGCAAGCGCAGCCAGCACGGCTCCTTTCCCGGAGCCGTTGGCTACACATGCATGGACGACCCTGGGCTGCGCGAAAGGTTCTTTGCAATGTGCGAGGAAGTAATGACCAAGTACCGCGCCGATCAGCGCATTGTGTTCTGGGACCTCTGGAACGAGCCAGGAAGCGGCAACCGTCGCAAGCCCGAGCATGTGGCGCTCGTCCGGCGCATCTTTGATCTCGCATGGAAGATCAACCCCGTGCATCCGCTCGCGGCGGACGTCTGGACGGGCCACTACGGCATGTCGCATGATGACGTCAACAACCCGCAGGTGCTTGCTGGCGCAATGTCAGACATCATCTCGTACCACTGTTACGACGACTACGAGGCGCAGGTGCGACTGCTCTCGAAACTGAGGCGTTTCTACGGCCGGCCGCTCGTCAACACGGAATGGCTCGCGCGCATCAAGCACAACGACGTGTTTACAGCCTATCCGCTCTACTACGTCGAAGGCGTGGGCTGCACCTGCTGGGGGTTCGTTGCAGGCAAGTACCAGACCTACGAGCCGTGGGAAGGGATGTGGAACGAAATCGAGAAGGGCTCCGAAATCGGCAAGTCGTATGACATGACAAAGTGGTTTCACGACCTTTACCGTCCGTCTTTGCGTCCGTACGACCCCAAGGAAATCGAACTTATCAAGCGCTTCAACAAGATGGCGGATGAGGATTTCACGCACGCCGACGCACGGACGAGGCAGTGAGTTGAAGCGATCGCTCGGTGCGAAAGGCGTCTTTACCTGAAAGAAAGCGAGGGCATGTGGCTGCGAACGTAGAGGACAGGAAGGCGGTTATTCTGGCGATAGCCGCAGCAACGCTGGCATCGTGGGCGAATGGAGAGCTTTTGCCGGTGGAAATCTATGAGAAGGGCGGTGGCGACGTCGATCGTTCCGCCAGGTACGCGATTGCCGAGGTCGTGCGGGATGCGGGCGTTGAGACAGCCGACTTCAAGCTCAGCCGTCGCCTCGTCAAGATTACCAATCCCTCGAACGAGACACGTGTTTTTCAGGCCGTAGTTCGCGCAACGAGCGACTTCAAGCCGACGAACTGGGTGATTCCAGGCGTAATCTACGGGGACAATGCGTTCGGCAACCGGGTCGCGCCGAGCGGGCTGGAGCGTGACGGCGAGCCATGGGTTTTCGGCTATGACAGAGAGCCCATTCCTTCATGCACGCTCTCCGAGACGAAGGATGTGCTTTTCGCCATGTTCGCCTCCGACCGCGACAGGGCTTCGCTTGAAAGCTCGTGCTCTATTCGGCGGCTTCCAGACGGACGTTTCGAGCACAGGATATTCTATCCCGTCCGCGAAAGCCCGGTGTGCTATGCGTTCAAGTTCAGCTACGTCGACCGCTACGACGAGTGGATCACGCTGCCGCCAGGCGCGACTTTCGAGGCGGAGTCGTATTTCATGACAGGCAAGCCGCGCTGGGAGAACTGCGGCTACCGCGAGGCGTTCAAGGCGGCGATGGCCGTCCTGAAGCACGACCACCCGATTCCTGCCATGGACGCCGCGACGGTCGAGAAGGTCTCGCACCGGTGGATTCTCGACTGCTGCGAGAAGCTTGTCGCCGACGGCAAGTCGAAGGGCGCCATGGGCACGGACATCTCCTTCCGCCTCGGCTACACGGCGCGGACCAACAAGCGCAACTTCCCGGCATGGATGACCGAAGCGGAGAAGAAGCTCACGCTCGCCGACCTGGAGCGAGACCCTTCCCTGAACCGACACCACCTGCGCACGTTCTGGATGGACGAGATGGGCTTTGCCGGGCAGAATTTCATGACGCATCGCTTCGCATACAAGGGGGCTGTGGAACGTGGCGACAAGGAGTTGGCGCAGTGGTGTCTTGATGACCTAGACGCTTGGGTGAAGCTGCAGAAGGAGTCAGGTCTCGTGTACACCCGCCGCCGCCAGAAAAAAAGCGACCATCTCAGCGTGACCGAGCTTGGATGGGGGCTCGGCGAGATTTCGAAGATCTGGAAGATGCTCAAGGACCGTGGTGTTGATCATCCGCTCTATCTCGACTTCGCAAGGAAGCTCGCAGACTTCTTCGTTGCACACTACGACGAAACTGATCCATTTGGACGGATATGGTCGCTCGAGACCGGCGAGAAGCTCGAAGGTGGCGGCGACGGCGGCGGGTTCATGGTGAAGGGCATGCTGGAGCTTCACGAGGTCTGCGGCGACAGGAGCTACCTCGACTGCGCGCGAAAGGCATTCGACAGGTACTTCGAGACGGACCTCGGAAAGTTCCGCTGCGTCGCCGGAGCGGACGACTGCAACTGCGTCGACAAGGAGTCGTCGTTCCCATACATCTACTCCGCCCTTGAGCTCTACCGCCAGACGGGCGAGAAGAAGTACCTCGACTGCGCCGAACGCGTGGCGTCGTACTTCTGCTCGTGGATGTTCACGTATGATGCGCTGTATCCGCCGACGAGCGAATTCGGGCGCTTCGGATACCACACGAGCGGCGGGACGCTGGTCTCGGCGGAGCATCCGGCGATCGACCCATACGCGACGGTGGCCATTCCCGATCTCTTCGACCTTGCGGACGCGACTGGCGAGAGCGTGTGGCGCGAGGCTGGTCGACTCATCTGGGTGAACGCGGTGCAGGATGTCGCTGGCCCCGACGGAGGCTCGATAAGCGGAGTTCTCCGCACGCCGGGGTCGCAGTGCGAGGCGCATTCGCAGAGCCGGTGGTCCAAGTATCGCAGCGACCCGGTCGCCGCGCGCGGCAACTTCAACAACCAGTGCACCGCGTTCATCGTGACCTTCCGACTCTACGCTCTTGATCGTGTCGGCGACCCGATGAAAGACAGGTAATGGCTAAAAAGTTTTTCTCACCGTCCCTGCACGCGTGAGAAAAATCCTCTGCACGGCGGTTTCTCCGGCGCAGTGAAGCTGGACTCGCGCGCGAACTGCACGGCGATGTCCTTGACATGTCGCTAATTTGACTCATTTGACCCATGCTGGAATTGATACTCCAAGCCCAGTCTTTTGATATCATATGTATAATGAAACGCGGATTTCCATTTTCACTCGACAAGACGTCTGGCCAGACACTGACCGATCAGGTGGTTTCGGGCGTGCGTTCAGCCATCTTGCGTGGTTTTTGGAAGGAAGGCCAGCCGTTGCCTACGCGTAAGGATTTCGTCAGGGCGCTGGGTGTCAGCGGAAATGTGATTCAACATGCGATGGCGCGGTTGACGGCCGAAGGACTTATCGTGTCGCGCCCGCGACTGGGTTGCATTGTCGTGCGTGCAAGCTGTCATGCGATCCGTCGGCTTGTGCTAGAGGTTTCCGCCGGGGACGACTGTTCGTTTGCGCACACCTGTTTCCTGCATTCGCTCCACGAGCGACTTGCGGCGGCGCACATCCAGTGCGTGTCAACGACACTGCCCCGCAAACGCACCGGTCGGTTTGACTATGCGTTTCTTGAATATGAACTCTCCCGACGGCCGGATCTAGTCGTCGTCAACGTCGGCGCGCTGGAGGTCGAGTCGCTGACGAGGCGTCTGGACAGGATGTCCGTTCCGTATGTCCTGATGGGCGCATCCCCCAAGTTCGCCGCGCGGCATCCTAATCTTCTGGCGACCCGCACGCCTTTCGAGCCACAGACGTTGCTCAAGCCTTTTGTCGATGACTGCTGCGCGGCAAGGATACGGTCTGTTCTTTGGGTCGCATGGTCTGAGCGCGACAAGCTGAATCCCCGCCCGATGTTGGAAAAAGCGGGCATCTGCGTCGAGACGCTGCCGCTGGCCTTGGATGAGTCGTGCGAGAACTTCGACAACCTGTTCGCAGCGGTCGGTGCGGCTTTCCGCAGCCGCCTGGCGTGCGGTCCGATGTGCGATCTGATATTCTCCTCCGACGACTATCTCACGTCGGGCATTTTGCCAGTGCTGCTGGAGTTCGGCCTTCGCATTCCGGAAGACGTCAAGCTCGTAACGTTTCGTAACAAGGGCGGCGGCCCGGCGTTCACCAAGTCCCTCGCCTGCATCGAGAACGATCCGAAGGTGCGCGGCGAACATGTTGCGGAAGACATCCTTCGGTGGTTCAAGACCGGAAAGATGGCCTTGTCTGCCAGTACGCTTGCGTATGTTCGCGGCGAGACGTTCCCAGTCGCTGGAGTTCGTGCGGGAGGAAAGGCATGAAACGACTGGCGGCAGCCGCCCTGGTTTTGTTTGCCTTGGCAACATATAAAAAATGGTATAATGTGCCTGTGTTTGTTGGGTGTTGTGGGTGCTTATAACACTTTATAACACAAAACGAAAGGAAAAAAGCACATGAAAGGCACGATCTACAACAACAACGGCAAGTGGTACTATGCCGTCCGCTTGCCGGGCGAAAAGAAGCGCAAGGCGTACCCGCTCAAGGCGGCAGGGCACGACGTCGCATTGAGCGCGGACAGGCCGCGTGAGCTTGCGATACAGGCGGCGTGGCGGATATGGGAGAACGCCTCGAAACGCAAGCCGACGACAACGGTGGAGCAGAAGACGGTTGAAAGCATCTGCGCGGCCTACTGCGAACACGCGCAGACCTACTACCGCAGGGCGGACGGCGAGCAGACAAGCGAAGTCCACCTTGCGCGGCTGGCCCTGCGCGTACTCCGCGACATCTACGGAAGCCAAAGCCCGGCGGCGTTGACACATGCCGACATGCTGCATGTCCGCGAAGTCATGGCCTCGGACGGCACGCTTTCGCGCACGACGGTGAACGCTTACATGGCGCGAATGCGCCGCATGTGGACTTGGGCACTTGACGCCGCCATGATCTCCGCAACGGTCAAGGCGGAGCTTACGCAAGTGCAGCCGCTAAAGCCGAACAGGACGCAGCTGCGCGAACCCGTCCCGGTCATGCCCGTTTCGGACGCCGACATAGAGAAGACCAAAGCCGCCATGCCGGAAAACGTCGCGGACATGGTGGCCGTGCATCGGCTTACTGGTATGCGCCCGGAAGAGGTCTGCGCAATGCGCTGGCAGTTCATAGACACGACGGCGACGCCGTGGGTGTACCGTCCGCCGTTCCACAAGACGCAATGGCGCGGCATGATACGCGCCGTCCTGATTGGCCCCAGGGCGCGGAAGATACTCAAGAAGTACCGCGACGGGAACTTCGACGGCTGCCCGTTCGCGCCAGCAAGGGTGATAGCCAACCCTCCGCCGAAAGGCATACACGCGCACTTGCCGGTCAAGCGCGGAACCGCATGTTGGAACACGGGCACCTACACGTTCGCCGTCCGTTCGGCCTGTGTGAACGCCAAGGTTGACGAATGGACGCCAAACCGCTTGCGGCATTCCTTCGCAACTGATATTCGCAAGAAGCACGGCATACGAATGGCTGGCGCACTCCTTGGGCATTCGGACGGATCGCGCATTACTGACGGCTATTCCCGTGAAGCTGCGGTTGACGAGCTGGTGCGGGAATGTGGGGCGGTGATTGAGGCCGAGGGGTGATTGCGTCCCGTCGTTTCGGCATTTCACTTGCGGATAACTTGCAGACTCGTTGAAATGTCCAAAATAAGCGGCTGATTTTGGACGTATTCTTGGACATTTCAACGGCAAGCTTATTTGCTGGCCATTTGCTGAATGCTGCTCACGCGCACACGCGCACGTACACGCAAGTCGCCGGGATTAGTCATACATAGTCGGAAATAGTCAGAATTTACCTATGCATGGTTATGCATGTTTAAATACGCGCACGTGCGCGTATGTGCGCGCGAAGCGGGGTGCGAACCTATATCATTGAGAGAGGTTCCCATGGCTAACTTTTGCGAATCAACCTACACAAAATGTGGAGGTTGAATCCAAGTGAACCTATATCAATGAGAGAGGTTCGGGGTGCCGGAAAGTCTCTCTTTGAGATACTTTCGGGGGGTGACGGACAACGGACGGGGCAGGGTTTCGCTGTCGAGGATGGATGGGGCGGCGGGGAATGGCCGCAGGACGCGCGAGAAGGGGTGTAGGAGCGCGAGGAACGTTCCGGGCGTAAAAGTATGCGGGTCGGCTCTGGAACGCGCCTACGGGCGAATTTCGCGGGGTGTGCGGCGAAGTGGCTAATTTCCCCACGCCTTGCGAAGTGCGACGTTCAAAAAGCGTTCGATTATTTCTCGAAACTTCCCCACGTTGTCGCGTATGGCGCGCTCGATGAACTTGCCGCCGATCTGCGCCCCGTTGTTGGCCTTCTCTTTCGACCCCGGACCGAGGTTGCGCCATGTCACATACTGCTCGTCGTGTATGCGCTTTGCGTAGTTGTAGCCAGTTTTCTTGTTTACGCAGAGTGCGTTAGACGGGACGAACACTGAAGCGTGGGTAAAATCTGATTCAAACTGTATCGACTTCTCCAAGCCGCCTGGCGGCTTGAACGACGGGCGACTTTTCAGGGTCGTGCGTTTCTTGCGCTTCAAGTTGTGCGAAAGGTTTTTTAGCGTGGGGCCGCGCGGCGCACGGTGTTTCGCCTCCATCATTGCCAATCTGCCGCACTTGACAAGCGCGTCACGCGCCGCCTCTGAAGACGCGCGGGACAGGTTACGCAGGTCTGTAGCCACCTGGTCAAGTCCGATTATGTCAGCCATTGTTCCCTCCTTGTTTTTTTCGATTTTCCCGGTTGCGCGGCGGAAGGGGATTATGGTACAATACGCGGCGTTGTGACAACTCCGCTTCGGGCGTATGGCGAAGGCGTTAGCATGAGCCGATCTCTGTCACAACTTTTTCATTGTCGGCAGGGCCGCTTCGGGCGTATGGTGAAGGCGTTAGCATGATCCCGTCTGTCGACAATATTTTTTACAGTTTTACAGTTTGCGTTTCCACATGGTTTTGTACTCCATGCTTCCAGCCAATACGAAAACGGCGTAGTTTGTGCCATCAGGATATGTCTTGACAAACTTGACCGATTGAAGTTTGCGGCTTTTTTCCGGGTTGCCCTTTTCTATGTGGTCTCGGTGTGCTATGATCTCTGGTATGCGGGCGATGTCCGCCGCCGTAATCGGCACTTGCTTCTTGTTGCGCTCGCCGTAGACCTTGCCGTTCACGGTGCGTTTTTTTCCATGCCGATTGAATGTGTGCTGGATCTCGTTTCCGTCAATGGTTGGCTCAAGGCTTTTTGGCGCCACGCCGCAGATTGCTTCGATTTCCTCTGCGTCCTCTTCGCTGATCGGGGCGAGTGTGAGCGGTTTCCCGTCAGACATGCCCGCCTTTTCGATTGCCGCCGCCTTTTCGCGGATAAGGTCGCTGTCGGTGGATTTCGCCACTTCAAGGATGTGTTCTGCAGAAGCGTTCCGGGCAATGTGGACGACGCCGCCGGCGGACCCGTGGTTCCACTTCTCCGGCTCCGGATTCTTCTTTGTTCCCTTCGTCGGCTCGAACGCGGGCGGGTTCCCGTCCGGGCAAAGCGCGGTGACTTGCGCATCCGTCATCTTTGCCACGATCTCGCGGGCGTCGTCGCGGACAAGGCCCGATTGAATGCTCAATGCCAGGTTGTCGCGGTCAACGGCGACACGCGCCTCGTCCTCTGTCATGCCGGGATTGTCGCGCATGTAGCGGGCTTGGTCGATCTGGTACTTGCGTTCGTCCTGCGCGTCGTAGTCGTCGGCGTTCTCCGCGTGAGCGGGGTGCGCCTTTTGCAGCTCGATTTCCTGCGCGTCCACGGTCTCGTCCACGTATTCGAGCGTGTGGGTGCAGTTCGGGTGGAAGCATCCGCCGTTGCGGGCATCCTCGTAGGTCGGCAGTCCCTGCGTCTTGCCCGTGAGGGAGATTATGCAGCCCTCCCAAGCGGCGCAGTCGCAGTCCTGGTCGCCGCCGGTGGATATGCGCATCAGGTCGCTGCCGGTCTCGCGGGCCACGGTGTCGGCCAGCACGTCGTTGTACACGCGCATCGTGTTGGTGCGCACGTTCATCTGTATGTAGGTCTTCGTGTTCCAGACGTGCCCTGCGGCGTCCGTGAACTTCGGATCCTCCATGTTCGCGGCCTTAGACCATCGCTCGGCAAGGTCTCTGGACATGTCCTTCATGGAGCCGCCGGCAATGGCCTGTTCCCGCAGCATTCCTACCGTGGCCTCGCGCAAGGCGTTTATGAGGGCGCGGCCCATGCGGTCGGTGAAGACTGCGGCAATGTTCTCGCCCTGCGCGGGCGTGACAAGCTCGCATATCGCCTTGGCGCGTGAGGGTGAATACTTGACCTCAAGCCCAGTGAGCGCGGACGCGGACTTGGCCGCGCCCCTCGCCGCCTCTTCGTTCTGCGCCTCCATGAGCGTGTTCATGCGGCGCGAAAGAAGGGCCATGCGTCGGCGTATCTCCGCATAGACCTTCTCGCGGTCTTCCGCGTTCCCTGCGAGATTAAGCTCGCCGGACAGGTTGGCAAGCTCGCCGCGAATGTCCCGCATGGTCTGCCGCACAAGAGCGGAAGCGGACTCCGCCACGGAATCCGCCCTGCGCGTCAGACGCGAAAGCTGTGGAATGTCGGCCATCAGCCAAGCACGGTTTCCACGCGGACGCTGCCGCCAAGCCAGCGCAGGGCTTCGGCGGCGAAGTGGTCTTTGCCGTTCGCCATCGTGTGCGCCGTTGGCTGCGCCTCGTCAGGTTCTGCGGACGGCATGACGACGCCGGTCGCCTTGGGCTGGCAGTCGCGGAGAAGCACGTACAACGCCTGTTCGTAGACCGCGTACTCGTCGCGCACCATGTCGCCGTAGGCATACTGCGGCTCGTCCTCCTTCATCGGACGGCCAAGGGCGCGGGAAAGCTCGCGCTTCGCGTATTCAATGGCGTTGGTGCGTTGCTCGGCGGAGTATTCCGCCCAGTTCGCGCCCATCGGGTGCGACTTGAAGTATGCGTCGGCGTTGTCGATGCAAATCATTTTCTGCGGCCTTTCCTCGGCGTGGTCTGCTTGGGCGCGGCTTCCTGTTCGGGCGTGGCTTCCTGTTCGGATGCGGCCAAGGCGTCCTTGAGCGCAACGATCTCGTTTTTAAGGGCCGCGTTCTCTTCCTGTTCCGCCACAAGGCAGCCTGTCAGCTCGTCGTTCTTCTTGCGAAGGTCGGCAATCTCCGCGTCCTTCTCGGCAAGCTGCCGGTCGTAGTCGGCGCGGATGCCCTTTAACTCCGGCTCAAGCCGCTTCAATGCCTGTGCCGTCTGACGTTCGCGCATGAGCTTGCCCAGCGATATGAGGTCTTGCATCTGAAAGTCTCCTTAATGATTGCGCGGTTTTTCACGCCGCGCAATCTGGTGTGTTGCGCTACTGCGCCGCGTTGATGACGAAATTGGTTGACGCCGTGCCCGTGTAGTTCCCAATGCCGTGCGCAATCACGTTCGTTGCGCCAGCGTAGGAATACGACAGCACGTAGTCAACTCCGTTGGACAGCGTGGCACCGCCAAGCGACAGCGTGGCGACATTTGGCGTGTGGTTCGTACTGGCCGCTATCGGCGCGAACGCCGCCGCTGCAATGTCGGCGGGAAGCACCAGGAACGTCAGCGATTTTGAGCCGAAGTACCCCGCTTTCGCAGCGGTTATCGTGAGCGTTGCGTTTCCCGCGTTCACGTTGTTTGTGTACGAGAACGCGAAGTCGGTGCCAGCCGTCAATGTCACGCCGTCAAGAACCACGCCGGGCGTCGGCGTTATCGCCGCCCCGTTGTAGGTCTGCGCTGACACGTTCGATACCGCCGCCGCTTCAATGCAGTGCTGGCGGTACAGCTTCGCAAGCGTCGGGGCAAGGGCGCATTCCGCGTCCATGGCCCTGCTTCGCAAGGCGGACGACACAGGCAGCAGGTCGGCGGGTTCGGACGCCAGAGCAGCGAACGACGCGGCAATGGCGATTGCGGACAGAAGGAGTGTCTTCTTCATTGGTTGTGGCCTTTCTTGCGTGTCGCAAGCCCCGCGTCGTCATACTGCGGCGGCGCGGGGCTGTGGGAATTAGCCCAGCTTGCACTTGAGCATGACGCACGGGATGCGCTTCTTGTCGTAGACGCGCTTCCAGTTCGCCGCCGTGCCAAGCTCGGCGTTCGTCGGGCCAAGGCCCGCCATCGTGCCGTTCCACTTCCAGCCGCGCAGGTGGATGATCTGGCGCACCCACGAATGGATGTAGTCGATCGCCTTGTCCTTGTCGCGGTCGGTCTCGAACGGATGCGGGGTGGGCAGCTGGTTCCACGCAACCGCGCCCCTGCCGAACAGGTAGATGGTCACAACCTTCGTGGCCGGATCGTAGGGCACGGTGTCGTCCACGATGATGCTGCGCCCGTTGTACTTGGCCAGCACGTCGGGAGCGTCGGAAGCGCGGTAAAGCCCCGCGTTCGTGTCCATGCCCGCGAGAACGGTCTCAACGACGCTGTTCATCGCAATGGCGGTGAGATCGGCCTTGTGGTCGCCCAGGAGCTGCGCCGCAAGCATGATGGTGTTCTTGTCCAGCACTGCAGCGTTGCCAGCCTCGCCCGTGATGTCAAGGATCGCGTCGCCGCCGTTGCCGTAAGGCGCGGTGTCGGCGTTGTAGGCCGTCGCGTTCGCGCCGAAGATGCCCGCAAGCTCGGCAAGCAGCATCTTCTGGTGCTGCTTGTCCCAGTAAGGCGTCATCTGGTTGACGATGTGCGCCATCGGGTCTGCACCGGACATGATCGCGGCAATGTCCGTGACGGCGAACTTCTTGCGGCGGAAGAGGACGACCGCCGTGTCCTGCGCAGCGGCCACCTTCTCGGCAGTCGCGCCGGTCGCCTCCACGGGCACCTCGCTGTCGCCCGCGTTGTCAAGCGACTCGAGGAACGGCATGTCGATGGTCTTGCCCTCGATGCCGCTTCCGGCGGCGATCTTGGCCGCAATGGTCTCGTCCGGCGCGGCAATGCCGCACTTTACGAGCGTGGACTTCGCCAGCATCTGCTGGTTGAAGTACTTCGTGAACTCCTGGTGCTGAATGAGGTCAGCAAGCGTAGTGGTTGCCATGGTTGGCTCCTTTTACTTTTCTTGTGCCGCCGCTTCGAGCGCGGAGGCGGTTTCGGGGTGTTCGATTCGCAGCTTGAGCTGCTCCGTCAGGTTGAAGGATTCCTTGGCGAAGGGATTCTTGCCCGTGAAGTCTGAAACGCTCGCGGGCTGTCCCTTGTTGCCAACTCCGCCGACCGTGTTCGCGGCAATCAGTCCGGCGTTGGACGACTTGAACCCGTCGAACGCGGCCTTTACCGCGTCGGCGTCCTCAATGTCAACCTTCGCCATCAGGTTGTCAACAAGCAGGTCGATGGTGTCCGAAGAGACTCCCTTTGCAGGGTTGATTCCGGCCTCCTTCGCAAGAGAGCGGACGCGGGCGGTGCGGGCGTCGGCTGCGATCTTCGCGTCCTTGTCCTTGTTCGCCTGTTCCAGCTTCGCTATGCGGGCGAGAGCCTTGTCCAGCTCGGTCTGCTTCTTGGCGGGGTCGTTCTGCGACTTGAACTCGTCGAACTCGCCCTGTAGCTTTTCGAGCGCGTCCTTTGCGTCCTTCGCTTCCTTCTCCGCTTTCTTGCGGGCGTTCGCCGCCGCCGTGTCGAGGGTCTTCTGCTCGTCGTATTCCCCGACAAACTTCTTTTCCTCGTCCGTCAGCGCGTCGCCCTTGGCTATCTTCGCCAGTATGTCCGCCAGTTTCATCTTTTCGGTTTCTCCTTCGTGTTCGCGGCTACCCGCCGCGTGGGTTTGTTCGCTTTCTCTTCCCCGAAAGGGCGGGCGGAAAGTGCGGCCCGTCAAATATGGCCGTTTAATCAAATCGCGCACGGAACACCACGTCGAAGAGCGCGGTAGCCGTGAAGCACCGTATGGTGCGCTGGTCTTTCTTCTGCTGCACGTCCGCCGTGGTTATCTCTGACACGCCCTGCGTCTGCGGCGACAGGCGGAAGTTTATCACGTTGGAGTTCTCGCGCAGATCGTCCATTGCGTTAACGTCGGCGTTGATCGGGAACGTCTTCAAGAGCTGCATGATCGCCAGCTGCACGTCCTTCCTCGCCCGCCTGTAGATGTCAAGCTTCGCCCGGAAGTGGTAGGCGGACGCCTTGAACGTCGCATGTTCGCCCGTCTGCAAATAGCCTATGTCGAACACGGCGCAGTCGGTAAGGCCGTTGTCGTTCGTCCCCACGCACACGGTCATGCCAGTGGTCTTGTGTACATGCTGTGCGCAGGCTATCTCGGCAAGCATGAGCGATTCGTCGAATGTGCATGGTTTCATTTCGGCAATGCCTTTCTCAGTTCGTCGTCAACGATGTGCGCGAAGTTCTGCGCGTTGTCCCTTATCGCCCGTTCAATGAACTTGTCATCTGCGCGTGAGCCCTTGGCGATCGTTCCGGGGCCCCTGTTTCGCCAGGTGACGCCTTTCTCGTCGTGGATTCGCCTTGCGTACCTTCCGGCCTGCGAGTTCCTTGCGACGAATACGGAGCATCCCGTTTCGGACGCCTCGCACTCTATGGACTTCTCAAGCCCTCCGGGAAGCATCCGCCGCGCCGTGCGCTTCTTGCGCTTGAGCGTGGCGGAGTGCTGCTTCATCGTGGGCGAGCGCGGGGCGTTCGCCTTTGACTCCCGCACGGCGATAAGGCCGCAGCGGGACATGGCGCGGCGTGACGCGGTAGGCGCAACCTTCGAGAGATTGCGTATAGCCGCGTTCACCGCGTCAAGTCTCTGTATGTCGTTCGCCACGGGCTCTACTTCTTGCAGCCGCAGCCGTCCGTGCATTTGCCGTCTGCGCAAGCTCCGTCGGCGCACTTGCCGTCGGGACAGGCGGACACAATGGAGCATTGGCCGTCCTTGCATTCGACGGTGGCCGTGGTGCCGTCTTTCTTCGTGACTTGGACTGTGCCGCTTTTCTTGGACGCCATCAGTTCCAGCACCTTGTTGGCGGAGCTGGACAGCAGCGTTTCAAGTACGCCCTTGGACGCATCCGTGGCGTTCTTTAGTGCATCGTTGTAATGCACGTCGATGTCCGGCTTTACGTCCGTTGTCGGCGTCTGCGTCGCGGTCTGCGCGTAGGATTCCGTGCCGGATGACTCCAGGCTTTGGGTCTGCGTAAACAGCTCCACCGCCGGAATGTCCTTCGTGCCGTCCGCCTTGACTATGCGGTTCGACACGCTGGCTTGTGTCGCCACGATGATTATGCAGTCGTCGAACGTGTTGTTCTGCGTCTGCGACTTCGCGGGCTGTGCGCTGTCGCTGGTGGCGCAGCCCGTGAAGAGGGCCGCAAGAGCGAACGCCGCCACAATCGCGGCAACGCCGCGCCTGGCCTTGCGCTCGACCTTGGCCTTGGCCTTGGCGATCTTCTTCTCGGCCTTGTCCTTGCACTTGATGGTCTTTCCCATGTCGCACCGCCTCACTTTACGATTGCTTCTATCGCGGCCTCCAGAGCGGAGTCCGAAATGTACTTGTCAAGCGTCGCGTCGCAAAGCGCGTCGATCTCGGCGCGTTCGCCGTCGTCGATTCGCCCGTCGTTCGTGTACGCCCGCAGGTACGCGGCTGTAAGCGTGGAAGCGTCCTCGCCATACGCCATTATCTGCTGCGTCCTCTCGCTCGCGGACTTCTCCGCGACGCGCCTGTTCGCCGCGTGGATCGCCGCCTTTAGCGCGTCCTTCGTGACGAATTTCTTTATCAACCATTTCAGTAGTGCTTTCATGTTTTTCCTTTCCCCGGCCCCATGCCGGAAATCACTTCACGGACTCCTTCATCACCGCCGGCGCGGCCTTGGTGACGGCGTTGAAGCCGCGCTCGCCCAGGGCGCCGAACACGACGGCGAGAGCCATCAGAAGAAGAATGCCGATGATTGCCATGACGAGGCGGTTGACGAGCCTCATCATGTTGTCACCCTGCCTCTCGGTTGTCTTCGCGAGGTCTGCGATCTGGACGGATTGCTCCGCGTCGCGCTTCGCGAGCTCGTTGATCTGCTTGGAGTTCTGCTCGGTCTGGGCACGCAGCCGGGCGAAAGATTCACGGTCGCACATTGTCATACCTCCTGTGCGTCCGCCGATTGCGGCAACGGGCGCATCATCGTCTCCAACTTTGATATGTACCGAACGGTCTCATCTACCGTCTCGTTCACCTCGCCGAGTCGCAGGTTGTCGTACCAGTAGCGGTCAATGCCCACGGCTTCGTAGACGCTGTAGGGCCGCACCGTCCGCCCGGACTTGTCGTAGGTCATGTTGGAAGTTATCGGGTACATGTTGCCGTAGCGGTTCGATGCCAATATGCCTTCCGCAAAACAGTTTATCGCGCCCTTGGTAATAAGGTTGTAATACTCGACTGTTTCTTCGACGTACTTCTTGTCGGTCACTGTGACAACGCCGCCTAGAGAGTATATGCGGTCGCCTATAGAAGTCCCCGCAACACCCTCGAACCTACGGGTGTCAACGTTATACACCTTATGGTTGGAATTTGTCCCAGTAGTCTTAAGAACAGTTCCGTCACTGAACGTCAGTTCGTAGTAATGGTTGCTCTTTAGGCCCTGTACCGTCAGCCAGCAGATTGGCGCGGACGACAGTCTTCCGCTGTCGAAATCCCATACCTTAAGCATGTCGCCGTAACCTATGTCCTCCACGTTCTTCGACGTGCCGTCGGCAAGTTGTATCTTCGTGCCCTTTGCGAAGCATTCTACCGTAACTGTAAGGTTTCCATCGGTACACACGATTGTTATGGTGGCTGTCGTCCATCCAAACCAGCTTACCGGATTCATTGCCATCACATCCGCCTTCGTCCTGCCGTCCATGACAAGGGTGTACGTAGTACCACCTATATCCTGTAATGCCGCATACCCTATGCTAGCAACCGAACTTGGAATGACTATCTCTTCGGCCATAATGTAAGCACCGGTGAATGCACGGTCTAAGATGCTTGTAACGCTGGTTGGAATAGATACATACTTCAAATAACTAGCATTAAGATTAGCGGTGTCAACGGACGTCACGCCATAGCCGATTAACAGCGCACAAACATAGCTTCCCGACGGGATTGCTTGGGTAATGTCGCTGGCCGTCAGTGCGCCCTGTTTGTCGAGCGAAACAATTCCTGTATGTATGCTAGCAGTGCCATCATGATATAATATTCTAGTCAGATGGTCTCCTTCGTACCCGCCGCCGCCGCCGCCCGTCGGAATGCTGGCAATCGCGTCCGGCCATTGCGCGAGAGCGTCGGTTGGCGCGACCGACGGGTTTTTGGCGGCAATGGCCGCCTTTATGGCCGCCTTGTTAGCGGCCAACGCCGAAAGTTCAGATGCGATGCTCATGTCAGTTGCCTCCGTTGATTGTCCGCAACGCATCCTCCAGCCCGTCGAGAAGGTTTGTTATGGTTGCATATTGCACTTCAAGGGATGAATACTGCGTTTCAACGACATTGATTCGATTGTCGATGCCGTTGATTCTGTCGTTGACTCCGTTTATTCTACTGTCGATGCCGTTGATTCGATTGTCGATGCCTCCGATTTTCGGGCCGCCAGTCATGTCAGAAGCCGAAATGCGCACAATGAC
>JAFWKK010000060.1 GCA_017514235.1 Kiritimatiellia bacterium
ACGGCAAGGTGGCGGTGAAGCTCCACACGGGCGAACGGCATGGGCCGAACATCATTCCGCCTGCGATGGTGAAACCCCTTCTGGCGCATATCCCGGAAAGCACCATCGTTGAGACGAACACGATGTACGATGGCGACCGCTACACGACCGCCGCGCACCGCAAGACGCTGATGATCAACGGCTGGACGTTCTGCCCGGTGGATATCCTCGACGAGGAGGGCGACGAGCGTTTCCCCGTAAGGAAAGGCCTTCACCTGAAAGACATCGCAGTTGGTGCGCATCTTGCGAACTACGATTCGCTTGTGGTGCTGACGCACTTCAAAGGGCACACGATGGGCGGCTTCGGCGGCTCGCTGAAGAACATCGCAATCGGATGCGCTTCGGGACAGGGCGGCAAACGGCAGGTGCACGGTTATCCGGTGGGCGACATGCCGCCCACGGACGCGGACTGGGGAAAGATGCCGGACAAAGAGACGTTCATGGAGCTGATGGCGGATAGCGGCAAGGCAATCTGCGACCATTTCGGGAAACGGATCGTGTTCCTGAACGTGATGCGGAGGATGTCCGTAAGCTGCGATTGCGAGGGCGTGGCTGCGCTGGAGCCGACAATCCCCGATATCGGCATCCTCGCCTCCACGGACATCTTGGCCATAGACCAGGCGAGCGTTGATCTCGTCTATTCGTCAGCGTTGAACAAGGATCTCGTCGAGCGCATGGAATCGCGACATGGCCTTCGCCAGCTTTCCGCGATGCGAGAGCTGAAGATGGGCAATCCGCGGTACGAGCTGATTGACGTGACGGAGAAGGCGTGAACTCACTGAGCACGTAAACGGTTTAATCAAGAAAGGAAAACGAAAATGAACAGAAGAGAATTCGTCAAGAGCATGAGAGCCGTCGCTGGTGTGGCGGCAATTCACGGTTTTGCATTCGCAAAAGAAGGAGAAAAGAAAATGAAATACGCAGTCGTATATTTCTCTTGGAGCGGGAACACGCGCTTCGCCGCCGAGACGGTGGCGAAGAAAGCTGGTGCCGACCTCTTTGAGATCAAGGCCGAGAAGCCCTACAGCGGCGACTTCGGCAAGTGCTGCGACGAGGCGAAGCCGGAGTGCTACGGCAAGACGCTCCGCGCAATCAAGCCGATTGGGGGACTCGACCTCGCGAAGTACGACCTCGTGTTCGTCGGTTCGCCGAACTGGTGGGGCACGATGGCGCCTCCCGTGCGCACTTGGGCGACGCAGAGCAAGGAGTCGCTCAAGGGCAAGAAGGTCTGCCTTTTCCAGACGCATGGCGGCGGCGGAATGCAGCGCGTTGGGCAAGAGTTCGCGGAGATCTTCGGCGACACGGCGAAAGTCCTGCCGCCCAAGGCGTTCAGCGGCTCGTCGATCAAGTCCAACGTCAAGGCGCTGGAGGATTTTGCCGACGAGAGGATTGCAGGCAAGTAGAGTCTCACGCAAAGTCCGCAAAGTTCGCAAAGAGGGAACTAAGCCTCGCGGACTTTGCGAACTTAGCGTGAGACAAAACGACAAGAAAGGAGCAAAATGAAAGTACTGCTCATCAACGGTAGTCCGCGCGCGAACGGCAACACTGCCCGCGCGCTGAAGGAAGTCGCCGACACGCTTGCGGCAGAAGGCATTGAAGCCGAGACGGTATGGATTGGCCGCAAGCCCGTCCGCGGATGCGTCGCCTGCTACCAGTGCAAGGCGAAGAACCTCGGCAGGTGCGTGTTCGATGACGATGCGGCAAACGGCATAATCGAGAAGCTTAAGGACGCGGACGGAATCGTGGTCGGCTCGCCGGTCTACTACGGGCAGCCGGCCGGCGCATTCCTCGCGCTCTGGCAGCGCATCTGCTTCGCGGGCACCGAGTTCGTCAAGGCGAAGCCCGCCGCGTCCGTCGCGGTTTGCCGCCGCGGAGGATCGACTGCGGCGTACCAGTGCATGAACATGCCGTTCGAGATGCTGAGCTGTCCAGTCGTCACTTCTCAGTACTGGAACGTGACGTTCGGACGCGAAGAGGGCGAGTGCGAACGCGACGCCGAGGGAATGCAGACTATGCGCACGCTCGGGCGCAACATGGCCTGGCTCATCAAGAACCTCAAGAGCGGCAACGCAATTCCGCGTACCGCCGACGAACCCTGGCAGCCGATGCACTTCATACGTTGATTGAAAGGCAGTGACCATGAATAGTATGATATATCTCGCTGTTTCCATTGTCGGCTTTGTCGCGCTCTTTGCGGCGATATGGATTCTGCATCGTCCGCTGAATGTTCATGCGTGTCCGCAGAAGTTGGCAAGAGTCGTTCATTCTATTCTGGAGTGGATACTCACGGCATGGGCGATATGTCTTCTCGGATATGCGATAGCGGGCTTTCTTTGCGCCGGGCCGCCTGTGGAAGACAGAGCAATCAACCGCAATCAAGCGGCGATGCGCTTCTTCGAAAAGTGCATCAACACCAACGACCTGGAACTGGGCCGCAAGCTCATCGCGGAAACGGCGGCGTTCGACACGCCCGTCTCGCCCACGCCGCTTTACGGCGCGGAAGGATACCTGAGCGTCGTCAGCCTCATGCGGAAGAGTTTCCCGGATGTGCAGTGGAAGCTTGTCGACATGGTGGCGGACGAGAAGACGGTCGCCGTCCAGTGGGAATGCTCCGGC
>JAFWKK010000061.1 GCA_017514235.1 Kiritimatiellia bacterium
CATCGACCTGATGCCCTCGCGCGCACCGGGAAAGTCCGCCGAACGCCTGCTGCGCACGGCCGCGACGAACTCGTCGTAGATGTTCGCAAGAGCTTCCACGAAACCTTCGTGGTGTCCAGCAGGAAAGCGCGACGCCCTCAACGACGCCGCAGACGCCGCGCCGACATACGACGCCTTGCGCTTCCAAATGCGCTCGGGGGCGTCAGGGTACTTGACATGCAGGTAGTTCGGCGCCTCCTGGTCCCAGAAAAGCGACGCCTTGCGTCCATAGACCCTGAGTCGCACGCCGTTCTCCTCGCCCGTCGCCACCTTGGAGGTGACGAGGGAGGCCTTGACTCCCTTCGTGAGGCGCATCAGAATGGACGCGTCGTCGTCCAGTCCGTTGTCGTTGCCGTAAGTCGAGAGGTCAGCGAGAAGCTCGCGCGTCTCGAGCCCTGTCACGTACTCGATCATCGTGAAGGCGTGGACGCCTATGTCGGAGACTACGCAGCTCGGCCCGGCGATCTTCGGATTCATCTTCCACGCGCGCCCGCCGGCGCCCTTCTTGCGGAAGCTTCCCTGCTGATACTCCATCACGACCTTGTCGATCTGCCCGAGCTCGCCCTGCTTCACCAGGTCGCGCGCGAGCTTTACCATCGGATAGCCCGTGTACGTGAAGGGGATGCCGAGGATGCGCCGCTTCCTGCGCGCGATCGCACCGAGTTCCTCCGCCTCCTTCAAGGTGAGCGAGAGCGGCTTTTCGCAGAAGACGTCTATGCCGGCCTCAAGCGCGGCCTTTGCTATCGCGTAGTGCGATTCGTTCGTCGTGCAGATGGTAAGAAAGTCTATTTTGCCGCGCTCCGCCGCGATCAACTCCTTGTAGCCGGCGTAGACGCGCGCCGGATCGAGGCCGAACTCTTTTCCGCTCGCGGCGTTCTTCTCGGCGTCGCGAGAGAAGCTTCCGGCGACCAGGTCGGCGAGGTTGTCGAGCCGGACCGCCATCCTGTGAATGGGGCCGATGAACGAGCCGACGGCACCGCCGGCGATTGCGTACGTCATTCTTTTCATCACATTCTCCCCGACAGGGCGTCAATGAGGTCGCAGAGGCGGCGGAAGCACATGCCGAGGTCGTCGTTGACCACGCGGTACATGTACTCGCCTGCACGCGCGATCTCGCCCTCGGCGTTAGTCATGCGCCGCTCGATCGTCGCAGGCGAGTCGGTGCCGCGCCCCACGAGACGCGCGCGCAGCTCATCCATCGACGGCGGGTTTATGAAGATGTCGACATAGCCAACCTTAAGCGGATCGTCGTCCGCAAGCGAGCGGACATAGTCGCGCACCTTCGCCGCGCCCTGCACGTCGATGTCGAGGATCATCGAGTTGCCCTCCGCTAGCACCTCTTCGATGGGCGCGCGAAGCGTGCCGTAGTAGTTGCCGTGCACCTGGGCGTACTCGATGAACGCATTCTCGCGTATGAGTTCCTCAAAGCGCTCCTTTGTCTTGAAATGGTAGTCGAGGCCGTCTTCCTCCTCGCCACGCGGCGCGCGCGTCGTGCAGGAAATGGAGTAGACGATGTCGTGGTACTCCTGCAGGAGCATGTCTATGAGCGTAGTCTTGCCACAGCCTGACGGCGCGGACATCACGATGAAAAGAGGCTTTGTCTTCATTTGTCGGTAGTATACCAAATTCCGCCCCCAACCGCCTATTGCAGAGCGTGCGGACCTGCGGTCGATTGGCGGAGGGAGAGGGATTCGAACCCCCGAGACCTTGCGGCCCGCCGGTTTTCAAGACCGGTGCGATCAACCACTCCGCCATCCCTCCGAAGGCACAAACGCCAACGTGCGCATATTATACCATATTTGCGCCCGCCGCTCGCGGCGATGCCGTCAAGCATGGTTGAGACGCACGGCCGCAACGACAATCAGCGCGAAGCCAAACACAGACCAGACGTCGGGAATCTGTCCGAAAAGCAACAGCCCGAACGCCGCCGTGAACAGTATGTTGGAGTAGTCGTAGACGGCGATGTCGCGCGGCGCCGCATAGCCGTATGCCAGCGTGATGCCAAACTGCCCGAGCGCCCCGCCCGCTCCGGCGCCAAAAAGAATCACGACCTGGGCAAGCGTCATCGGATCGAAACGAGCCACCATGAACGGAACTGCCGCCAGACAGGAAAAGGCGCTGAAAAAGACGACTATGAACGCGGGCTCCACCTCGTGCCGCCTCAGCGAGCGCACGCACGCGTACGCGCCGCCTGCGCACACGCCGCCCAGAAGCGCCATCGCAAGCGGAAACGCCAATGCACCGGCAAAGCCAGGCTTGGCAACGAATATCGTTCCCGCAAACGCAATTGCAAGCGCGCCTATCTGCCGCGCGGACGCCCTCTCGCCGAGGAAAAGCCACGCAAACGCGACGGTGAAGAACGGCGCCGTCTTGTTGAGCATCTGTCCGTCCGCTATCGGCACGAATCCAAGCGCGTAGAAATTCGCGAAGATGCCGCATGTGCCAAGCGCACTGCGCAGAAAAAGCAGCAGGAGAGACTTGACCGCAAGTCGCGGACGGACGGGCGGTCCGCCGTCGCGCCGATGAGCGAGGCGTAAGCGCACGAACACGACAAGGGCTATGAACAGCGCGACGACGTTGCGGAAGAAACTCTTCTGAAAACTCGACACCGCCGCGCCAAAGTCGTCAGAAAGCCTTACGCACGCCGCCATCAGCGCAAAGCCGAAGGCGCTTGCCGTGATGGCGACTAGCCCTTTCGCCCGGTCGGTCATTTCTCGGGCCTTTTCGCCGAACCGCTCAGAGCGCCGCGGCGAGGGCCTCGCCGAACTCCGAACACTTGACCTCGGTCGCGCCCTCCATCTGCCGCGCGAAGTCGTACGTCACGGTCTTCGCGGCGATGACCTTGTCCATCGCGGCGATTATGCGGTCGGCCGCTTCCGTCCAGCCCATGTAGCGCAGCATCATCTCGCCGGAGAGTATGAGCGAGCCGGGGTTGACCTTGTCGAGACCCGCGTACTTCGGCGCGGTGCCGTGCGTCGCCTCGAAGACGGCGACGCCCGTTGCGTAGTTGATGTTCGCGCCGGGGGCGATGCCGATGCCGCCCACCGTCGCGGCCAGCGCGTCGGACACGTAGTCGCCGTTCAGGTTCAGCGTCGCGATGACGTCATACTCGGCCGGACGCGTCAGTATCTGCTGAAGGAAGGCATCGCAGATGCAGTCCTTCACGACGATCTCCCGCCCGGTCTTCGGGTTCTTGAACGAACGCCACGGACCCTTGTCGATCAGCGCCGCGCCGTACTCGCGCTCGGCGAGCCGATAGCCCCAGTCGCGAAACGCGCCCTCGGTGAACTTCTGGATGTTGCCCTTGTGGACGAGCGTCACGGACTTGCGGTCGTTTGCGACGGCATAGTCAAGCGCGGCCTTGACGAGCCGCTCGGTTCCTTCCTGCGAAACAGGCTTGATGCCGATCGACGCCGTCTCGGGAAAGCGAATCTTCTTCACGCCCATCTCGCCGATGAGAAACTTCTTCACCTTTTCAACCTCGGGCGTTCCGTTCATCCACTCAATGCCGGCATAGATGTCTTCGGTGTTCTCGCGAAAGATCACCATGTCCGTCAGCTCAGGATGCTTCACGGGCGAGGGCACGCCCTTGAACCACCTGACGGGACGCAGGCAGACGTAGAGGTCGAGCGCCTGGCGCATTTGCACGTTGATGGAGCGGATTCCGCCGCCGACCGGGGTCGTGAGCGGGCCCTTTATCGAGACGAGACAGTCGCGGCACGCGTCGAGCGTCGCCTGCGGCAGCCATTCGCCGGTCGCCTTGAACGCCTTTTCGCCGGCAAGCACTTCGCGCCATTCGATCTTGCGCTCACGGCCATACGCCTTTTCGACCGCGGCGTTCCAGACCGTCATGGCCGCACGCGTAATGTCCGGCCCCGTGCCGTCGCCCACTACGAACGGGATAATCGGGTTCGCGGGAACGCACAGCTTCCCGCCCTGCATCGTAATCTTCTCTGCCATACCCGCGTATTATACCAAAATCGCGTTCCCTGCGACCGCCGCCCGCCTGCGTATGGTATAATATCCGCATCCATGGAAGATTCCAAGAAGAAACGCGGCGGCTGTGCGCGGGCGCTGTTCATAATGGCAGCGGCGGCACTGCTTTCCATCGGCGCGGCAACGCTCGCCGTCTGCCGCTACGCCGAGCGTGCGTCAATCCCGGAAATCTCCTTCGATGTTTCACCGTACCTGACGGACGACGCGGCGCGTCTCGTCGAAAACAAGCGCATATCCGCCAAGCTCAGCATCAAGCGCAGCGTCAGGGAAGATTTCATGCTGTCCGCAACAGGAACGCTTCTTGACTGGCCTTACTCGGCGTCGGCGCACATAAGCCTGGGGTTCTTCAGAGCCAAGGGCGACTTCTCCGCCGCGCTCGACGACACCGACATCAAGCTTGTTGGCGACTTCGACATCCGATCACGTAAGAAGTGGCGCATCGCGGCACATGTGCCAGAGGCGCAGTTTTCGTCGGAGGACGCAGTGCTGGGGCAAATTCTGCCGCGCCTTGAACTTACCGCAGTGTCGAACATCGTCTGCAGGGGCAAGGTCTCGCTTTCGGCAGACGGCAGAAGCACGGACGAGAAGCCGATACCCGAGTGGACTGTTCGCGGAGTGATAAGCGGGGTTGATGCCGCGCTGGTTGCGAACGACAGGCCGATCAGCGCGAAGAATCTGCGCATGAATTTCGGCGTGAGCGGAATCGCAGACCGGCACGACATCAACCCAATGTTTCCGCGCATCGATTCAGTCGAGGTCGCAGGCGTCCTTTTCACGAACGTCTATGCAATCATCCGCGCCACCGAAACGGCATACCTCGTCACCGAGGCCGGTGCAGGCTGCGCAGGGGGCGACCTTAAGATGTTTTCGCTATTCTTGGATCCAGTCCGCCTTAGCGCCGGCGCCACGATCTATGTCGAAGACGTAGACGCCGGTGAGGCGCTGGCATATGCGTCAGGGTTGCGCGGCGAAGCCACGGGGCGTCTGCACGGCAAGGTGTCCTTCTTTCTGAAAGACGGCAAGACGCTGCAACTCAAGGATGCCTACCTGTTCTCGAACCCAGGCGAAGGCGGGACTGTGAAAATCTACGACGGAAAGCCGCTCATAGACAACCTTGCCATAGGCGGACTGCCGGAGGATGCATGCAGGAACTTGTCAATGGCCCTCGCCAACCTGAACTACTCCGTCCTGCGGTTCAAACTCGGGAAAGACCGCAACACAGGAGGTTCAACCCTGTCGCTGAAGATAACGGGGGACGCAACACATGAACGCACGACTGTTCCGGTAAACCTCGACGTAACTTTAAGAGGCGACATAGACCAGCTCATAAACACAGGCATGAGAATCTCAAGGAGGAAAAAATGATGAAAGCGACAACAGTGACAATCGCCGCCGCGCTTCTGGCCGGTGGATGCTTCCAGATAAAGACCGAGAGCGAGATAAAGCCCATACACATCACGATGGACGTCAACCTCAAGATGGACAAGGACCTTGACTCGGCATTTGCCGGCGAGACCGCCAAGAACCCGGAGAGAGACTTCAAAGTCATCAGGGATCTTCTGGCCCGCAAGGTCGCAGGCGTCACCAACCTCGCGATGCTGGAAGCGCGTAGCGGCGCAACCGACGACGACAAGATCGCGATAGCCGACGCGAACACCCGCCGCCTCAAGCGCTTCAGCGAAATCGCGAAGAAGAACGGCACGTCGATAGAGGCGGTGCAGAGGCGCCACGTCGTCAAGATGCGCGAAAGAGCCTCAGCAGGCGCCTGGTACCAGGAAGACTCCGGTACCTGGCGCCAGAGATAAGGCGGAATGGTTATACAAGAACTGACTCGCGCATTTGTGCGGCGAGTAAACGCTTGCGCTTTAAAGCCTCGGAAGCCAACGCAAGATTGCGGCGACTTACTTCGCGAAACTTTTCAGTGATGCGACGATTTTTCATTTGCTCTGACCATGTAGCCCATCGACAGTTCTCTGGACTGTAGCCGCGCTCATTGTCTATCCTGTCAAGGGTTAGGTCATCTCGGTAGCCATGTGACTTCGCCCAATGGTAGAAGTTTGGGAAGTACCACCAATCTTTACAAACGCCCAACTTCTTCCTGTAGGTTGGTGATTTGAGCTCCTTTAAGAAAGATGGCGGATGGAAACGAGCGCGCTTCATCATGTTACACCAGATACGATAGATCCTTGGACGATGATTATTAGTAGTAGGTTCAAAACCCAACTCCTTTGCCCAAAACCTTGGTTGATTGTTTTCCATGACAGTCTCCTTTCATTTACTCGCGGTCAAAATCGCTCCATGGCTCGGGGCGATCATTGAGCATTCTTTCTTCGCACACGCCGTTGTCAAGGCAAGCGCCGAAACCATCGTTCCATTGGCAGTGCCTGTCATGACAAGTGAGGTTGCAAGCTATGTCACCGCTCATACACACCCCCCACCCTTACAAACCTACTGCACTCTTCCGGCGGGCGCGGCGGATTCCAGAGCGCCGGCGGAATTTTCACGCCACACTTGCATTTGCCGTCAGTGAAGCGTGAGCAACGCTCAATGCAGAGCTTCCAAGACTCAATGCGCTTCGCCTCGTTTTCAACGCTCTTTCGCTTCAGCTCCTTCAACCGCTCCTCGTTAGCGCGGCGTTCCTCTGCCATCGAACGACGCGGCGAGTTTGCCACTAACCGCTCTTCGGTTTTATGCCACATACGCAACGAGCGGCGAAAGGTGTTTAGGCTAATCGGCGTGCCGTCCTTGAAGACGTATCCGACTTCCTGCATGTACTTGAGCCATCCGATCACCTCTTCGGGGCTCATTCCGATTTTTACAGCCGCATCAAACACGTCTCTGGTCAGTATGCCATGAGTCCACAAGGCTGGATAGAAGCCAAGACTGTCGGGCAGGCTGTCAAAGAGTTGCTTCATCCTCTCACGCGCGCGCGCGGGCGCTGTAGATGAATTCTCTTTATCTTTCTCTTTGGTTCTTTCTCTTTCGTTTTCTCTTAGCGTTTTCATAGTGTAGACCTTGGGAAGCCCCGCCGGAAAGTGCGGGGGAAATCATTAAACCAATTGTCAATGAGCAACTACTTGAATGATTCTGCCTGTTTCTTGGCAACCTCAATCAAGTCTTTCGCCTCCGCGTCAGATTTGCATCGTAACACAGATAGCTTTGCCGTCTTGAGCCACTTGAGCCCAAATCGATCCATAAACTCATCGTCAAGTTTACCCGCCTTGTAGTCGGCGGTTATCTTGGCTTTGTCAAGTTCGAACTTACCGCGGACGTAATCCATTCCGTTATAGTCCTCCTTGATCTTGAGCAGCCACACTTGGTCATCCAAACGCTTGTCGCCCTTTCGTCCTAGAGACGTGGGGAACGCGACAGAAAAATAGTTGTTGCCTATAAGGCCTGCAGAAAGGTTCTTGTGTACGAATACATTGAAGACGCTCTTATCTTCCAGTAGCTCCGGCGTTGTATCTTCAATGAGCATGTCACGCTGAGCCTTATAGGTTTGCAAAAGTTCGCTCAGTTCGCCAACCATTTCGTCAAGCTTGCGAATGCGCGAGATGTTGCTTTCAAGTTTCGACATTTTGGGTTCCTTCGGTTTGGGTTTTGTCTATGGGTTTGTTTTTGAAAACACCGAACGGCGGCGCGGCGCTGATGGTCGCGCCGTCGTTCAGATGTTCCGAGCGCACCAAGGTTACGCCGCGACACACTCAGCAGTGATGAGGTTGGAGGTCACCGTAGTTGTGACTCCCTCTTCCACCTCAATCGTCTTGACGACCTCAAAGCCGTAACGATGGTTGGGAGGAATCCCGCCTTCGGGAGGAGCGAATTCAAGCAGAATGTTTGAATTCTGAGTGCAACGGGACACACTGATATCCAACGGATTGGTCTTTTCACCATCCACCATGGTGTAACAGACAACCTTGTCGGTTTCCCTCGCAAGCTTCAAGTTCGAACCGATCAGCTGGACCGACTGACCATCAACAATGATGCCTGACTCAGCATTGTCGATGGCGGCCTGCACTTCATCAATGTACGGCGTGTCGCCCGTCTCAAGTACGTTGCGGAACGTGAAGTTTGCACGATCCTGACGGAGAGCGCTACCCGCCACGAACTTCGTGGAGAGCTTGTTCTCAGCCGTGAGACCGGCGGTCAAACCATCAACCGTACCCGTGAGGTAGGAGCGAACGGCGAAGAAGTCGCCGAACTTAACGCCATGCGCGGCGTTCAGCTCTTCGCCCAGCTGAATCAGAATGCCCTCAGCGATGGACTTCGCGGCACTTGTCTTGAGCCCCGCGATGAGACCACGGTCGATTGCGGAGTAGACCACATCGGCGAGGTCTTTGGTGTCGTTACGCTCCACGATGTGCGGAACGTAGATTGTGTTTGAGCGGTCGCTCGGATCTTCCTGCGCGATCGGCTTCCAACGTATTACCGGCTTGTTCATTGGCCTGTACCTTTCTGTTTTTTTTGGTTTCGTATTGTTAAATTCGCGGCGGCACAGGGACGAAACCCAAAAACCTGTGCCGCCGCTAAACTCACTTGGTAATCACAACAGGGTTGGACTGTTCAGCCTTGTTGTCGTCATTTCCCTTGTTGTCGGCGTACTGAGTCGTATGCGTGACAACTGCAACTCCGGGTATGCCAAAAGCATAGACGCCGATTCGGTTTTCTTTGTCGACCGGAGCAAGCGAACCGCAACCCGCAATGATTGCTCCGCCTGCGCCAATCGCGGCAGGTATCAAAATCTTCGCGGCGGCTTTAAACGCTGCCTTCCAAGGAAGACTTTTGAGTAGTGATTTGATGATGTTCATTGTTGTTTCCTTTCTTGGTTTGCATCGGGTGTAGTCCACCGCGAAGATGAAAAAATCTAAAGTCGCTTTCTTTGAGTCCGATTAGATACAGCGCTTGATGTTGAGCCCTTGGGTGTAGTCCACCTTATGCGCTAAAAAAAAGATCGCCTCGCTAACCACCTCGCGAATGGATTTTCTTTCCTTCTCGGCGAGTGCCTTTAATAGTTTCTCCTCAGTCAGGGTGATGACTACTTTTCGCATGTGACTCCTTTTGACTCGGCTAGTTCCGCGATTGCTCGCTTGATGGTTTCAGTGTCAGTCTTTAAACCAAGGGCATCACGGACCGCATTCAGCAAAGCCCTTTCAGTTGGGGTCAGCCAAATGTTTTTATTGGTCTTTCCGCTCTTCCTTTGGTTAGGCATGTTTGTACTCCTTGACTTGACACGCGTATTATAGCATAAAGGTGGGCTACACCGCAAGGGGGTATTTTTGCCGCGCCATACGAGCCTTAAAACCCCTACCCTAGAAGCCTTTTAGGGTATACCCTACGAGCCTTATACCCCTACCCTAGAATATGCCTACCCCATACCCTATGAGGGGCACACATCGGCCCTCTCACATCGCAAGTATCGCGTCGCGGATGTGCTTCGGCGCAAGCTCGAATTGGTCCGTCTCCATCGAGTATGACGCGCGGCCTTTCGTCAGCGAACGTATTGCCGTTGAATACCCGAACATCTGCGCAAGCGGCACCCGTGCATGAACAACCTCAAAGTCGCCCTTCACCGTCATGTCAAGAACTGTCCCGCGTCGCCCGTTCAAATCTCCCAACACCTCGCCCACACTCTCCGGCGGCGTCGTAATCTCAAGCCGCATGATCGGCTCAAGAAACGCTGGCGCGGCAGCCTCCGCCGCCTCGCGAAATCCCATCATCGCCGCGGAGCGAAACGCCACCTCGTCGGATGTCTCAGGGTCCACTAGCGCGGCAGAATCGCATGTCACCTCGATGTCGGTCATCGGATAACGCGCAAGCACCCCGGTCGCTATGCCGTCTTCGAGCCCCTGCACAATGCACTCCTGTAGATGCTTGTCGGGAACCATGTTCTGCACCTCGCGCGAAAGCGCAACCTTGCGCCCGGCGCCACGCTCCAGCGGCTTCACCGCAATGGCAAGCGTGACCGCGTGGCGCTTGCCGCCCAGCTCGCGGTCGAAGGTGAACTCCTTCCGCGCAGGCGCGGTCACCGTCTCGCAGTAGCTGACCATCGGCTTGCCGACGTTCGCGGCGCAGCGGAATTCGCGCTTCAGCCTGTCGACAAGAATCTCAAGGTGCAGTTCGCCCATCCCGGAGAGAATCGTCTGCCCGGTCTCCTCGTCCTCGCGGAACTGGCACGTCGGGTCTTCGGACGCAAGGGCCTTCATCGACTCGACGAGCTTGTCCTTGTCGGCGGAGCTCTTCGGCTCGATCGCCATGAACATGACGGGCTGCGGCGCGACGATGCGCTCAAGGTAGCACGGCTTCATCTCAGAGCAGAGCGTATCGCCCGTCGTGCAGTCCTTGAGGTTGACGAGCGCGCCGATGTCGCCCGCGCCGAGCTCGTCCACCTCCTGCCTGTCGTCGGCGAAGAGGCGCACCATCTTCATTATGCGCTCGCGCTTCTTCGTGCGCGGATTGTAAACGTTCATTCCCTTCTTGAGCGCGCCCGAGTAGACGCGCACGAAGAAGAGCTTGCCGAAAGGATCGGTCGTGATCTTGAAGATGAGCGAGGTGAGCAGGCTGTCGTCGGTCTTGCGCTCGACCTTCGCCTCGGTCTTGAGGTCGGTGCCCACGACAGGCGGGCGGTCAAGCGGCGACGGCAGATAGTCGCAGACCGCGTCCAGAAGCGGCTGCACGCCCTTGTCGCGAAAGGCCGTTCCGCACAGCACGGGCACGAACCTGCCCGCGACGGTCTGGCGGCGTATCGCGGGGACGAGCTCGTCCGCCGTGAGGTCGCCGTTTTCGAGGAACGCCTCCATCACGCCTTCGTCGAGGTCGGCGATCTTCTCGACGAGTTCGGCGCGCGCGAGCTCCGCCGCGTCCTTCATGTCGGCGGGGATGTCGACTTCGGTGAACTTCACGCCCTCGCTGGCCTCGTCGTAGACGACGCCCTTCATGCGCACGAGATCGACGACGCCGGCGAAGGTCTCGGAGCGTCCGATGGGCAGCTCAATCGGGCAGGCGGGCGCCTTGAGCTTGTCGCGCAGCTCGCCGACGACGCGCTCGAAGTCGGCGCCCATGCGGTCCATCTTGTTTACGAACGCGAGGCGCGGCACGTTGTAGCGGTCGGCCTGGCGCCAGACGGTCTCGCTCTGCGGCTGCACGCCGCCGACCGCGCAGAAGACGCAGACGGCGCCGTCGAGAACGCGCAGGGAGCGTTCGACCTCCATCGTGAAATCGACGTGTCCTGGCGTGTCGATGATGTTGATCGCGCAGCCCTTCCATTCGCAGGAGATCGCGGCGGACTGTATCGTTATGCCGCGCTCGCGCTCCTGCACCATGAAGTCGGTCGTCGTGTTGCCGTCGTGGACGTCGCCGTGCTTGTGGATCTTGCCGGTGTAGAAGAGGATGCGCTCGGTGGTCGTCGTCTTGCCCGCGTCAATGTGGGCGACGATGTCGATGTTGCGCACTTTCGATAGGTCAGAACTCATGGCGTGGTATTATATCAAAATTCCACGCCGCGCTCCGCCAACAGCCGGGCGTTAGGACTTGACGGCGGCGGAGGCGATCTTGTCGAGAAGCGAGGCCTTCAGCTGCTCGAACTCGGCCGAGCCTACGGCCTTGTCGTTCCAGTCGATGAACGTCTGCTGGAGATCCATGAAGAACGCGCGAAGTTCGTTCTTCTCGGCAAATGCGTAGTCCGTCTGAAGCGCCTTCTCGACGACGTCGAACATCGTCTTCTGGCGGGAGACCGGCGTCGTCGCGTCGTTGTCGCTGAACGCGTTCTGCTGCAGGTACACGGCGTCGAGGAACTCCGCCTTCAGGTAGATCGCGAAGTCGGCCGTCGAAGTGCCCTCCTCGCCGACGACCTTCATCATCTGCCCGACCTCGTTGCCACGGCGCAGAATCGCGCGGGCGCGCTCGACGCGGTCCTGCTCGATGACGGACGCGTAGTGGCTCCAGCTGTCGAGCGGGTCGATGGCCGGATAGCGACGCGCGTCGGAACGGGCGCGGGAGAGCCCGTGGAAGCCGCCGACGACCTTGAGCGTCGCCTGCGTTACGGGCTCGTCGAAATTGCCGCCCGCCGGAGAGACCGTTCCGCCGATCGTGACGGAGCCGATGCCGCCGTTGCGCAGCTTGACGCGCCCGGCGCGCTCGTAGAACGCCGCGATGCGCGACTCAAGGTAAGCGGGAAACGCCTCTTCGCCCGGAATCTCCTCAAGACGCCCGGAAAGCTCGCGCATCGCCTGCGCCCAGCGCGACGTGGAGTCGGCAAGCACAAGCACGTTGAGCCCCATCTGGCGGAAGTACTCCGCAAGAGTCACGGCGGTGTAGACCGAGGCCTCGCGCGACGCGACCGGCATGGAGGACGTGTTGCAGACGATTATCGTGCGCTTCATGAGCGACTGGCCGGTCTTGGGGTCGACGAGCTCGGGGAACTCCTTCAGGGTCTCCACGACTTCGCCGGCGCGCTCGCCGCATGCGGCGGATATCACCACGTCGACCTTCGCATAGCGCGCGGTGGTCTGCTGGAGAACCGTCTTGCCGGCGCCAAACGGCCCGGGAATGCAGTACGTTCCGCCGACGGCGACGGGGAAGAACGTGTCAATCGTGCGCACCGTCGTCTCAAGCGTCTCGGTCGGCTCAAGGCGCTCCTTGAAGCACTTGATCGGAACCTTGACCGGCCAGCGCTGCATCATCTGAACGTCGACAGTCTTGCCCGCCGCGCCCTCCGCAGGCTCAAGGGTCGCAATCGTCTCGGTAACGGTGTAGTCGCCCGCGGGCGCCACTGACTTGACCACGTAAGCGCCGCGCAGGGCGAACGGAACCATGATCTTGTGCCCCGGCATGGTCTTGTCGTCGAAAATGCCTTCCGTCACCCAGCCGAGGAAGTCGCCGGCGGAAACCTTGTCGCCCGGCTTCGCAAGCGGATGGAAGTCCCACTTGACGTCGCGGGGGAGACCCGGCAGGTAAATGCCGCGCTGCAGGAAGAACGCCGCGGCGTCAGACGTCTTGCCGGCCTCCTTCGCCAGCTCGGCGAGCGGATTCTGGAGCCCGTCATAGACCTGCGCCAGCATGCCCGGCCCGAGCTCGACGGCCAGAAGCTCGCCCGAGAACTCGACTTCCGTGCCGACGGAAAGGTCGGTCGTCGACTCAAACACCTGCATGTCGCACTTGCCGTTCCTGACGCGCACGATCTCCGCCATGAGGCGTTTCTCTCCGAGCTTCGCGTATCCGACCTCGTTCTGGGCGACGGCGCCGTCGAACTTGACGGTGATCATGTTTCCGTTTACGCCGATGATCTTTCCTGTAGTCATAAGGATCGAGTTGGTAAGTGGGTGAATTATGATTGGGTAAGTTGTGAGTTGGTCAGACCGTCTAGCGCGGCAGCGCCTTTCTCCTGCGAGATGGCCGAGCGCTTCAGCGCGATCTTCAGCCGCACCGCGTAGGCCGAGAGCGCGCCGCGACCGAGCGGAGACGCCGGCGGGACGAGTTCGCCCGCGGCATCCCACCAGACGCGGTCAAGAAGCTCGTCGCGGCGAAGGACGTCTGCCTCCTGGAAGCAGGCGCGCACCCTGTCGCGCCAGTAGATGGAGCATCCGTCTGCCGCGCGCCTGTACTTCGGGTCGCCGCCGCGTGCGTCGACCATCGCGTTCCTGAGCTGCGTCTCGAGATCGGCCCACATTCCGGCGCGGAGGCTTCGGACGACGCGTTCGGCCTCGTCGCCGCACTTCTCGAGGAACGACTCCCAGGAGATCGGCGCGGCTTCGCCGAACTTGAGCGCAGGAAGCGCCGCGACTATGGCGTCTACGCTCATGAAAGCAGCTTGGCGAGATCCGGGCGCAGGCGCCTTGCAAGTTCCGCCGCGATCACTTCCTCGGTGAATGCGTGCTCGACGCGTCCGCCGTCAGTCCTGACGGAGAACCCCGCGCCGGTGGAATCGTCGACCACGACCGTGAAGCCGCCCTGCGCGGACAGCTGCGCCTTGAGCGTCTGGGCGAGCTTCTCGCCGCACGCTATCTCGCCGGGGCCCGCAAGCTCGCGGATCGCCTCTGCCGCGAGATCGGCAGCGGCATTGTCGTCGGAAAGCGCGGCGGAGACATCCTTCGCGAGAAGCTTCTCGAGCATCGAAGTCACGGCCTCCTTTACGCCG
>JAFWKK010000062.1 GCA_017514235.1 Kiritimatiellia bacterium
CGCCGTTCGACCCGAAGGGCGAGAAGCAGGAAGGCCTGAAGCCCATCCATACGGTCGACCGGGCGTTCTTCCCCGCGTCGGAGCTTGGTTCGCGTTTCCGTCTAGACACGGTCATTGCGGGCGAGGCTTATCATACCGATATCGATGATTTGCTCGCCTGCATACGTCGCTGTGCCGAGCGCAAGGAGGTGTTCGTGCTAACCTCGCACGGGATTCGTCCCGATGCCAAGGGCATCAACATGAAGACGGAATGGCTGGAGCGCATCCTCGCGACGGCAAAGGAGTGCGGCGTGGCCGTAGTCGGATTCGATGAAATATAGTCGTCTTTCGTTGCTTGCCGTGGCGTGGGCTGTCGGCCTGTCGCTTCCAGCCTGGCCCGGAGAGATGCCGGAGATTTTCCGGGAGGCGGCCAGAACGCCGGACGGCGTGCTGTCGTTCGTGTCCGGGCTGGAGGATGAGGCGTTCCGTACGAAAGACCGCACTGCGGTCGAGGCGCACATGTGGGCCGTCCAGGGCATGATCTTCCAGATCGATTGTTTCCGTGACAGGAAATCGCTGTTGCTGGCGAACCTTCCCGATTGGCTTCTGCCGCCTTCGGAGCGAGGCGTGCCCGGCGCCAACGTAGGCATGAACGCAGCAGCGAGCTATGCCTATGCCGGCATGCTGGATTCTGCGGCACGGCTCTACGACAGGCCTGACCTCGCCGCACGTGCCGCGTTCATGCGCGAGCAGCTGCACGAGAAGGGGATTGTTGAGCCAAAGCCGGCTGTGCCCCCGGCGCCGGCCTCGCGCGCCGGCCTTGCCGCAAGCGTCCGTGAAGAGCTGACGCACGCGATACGTCCGGGCGGTGCCGGCGGGCAGCCTTTCTGGAACGGCAACGCCCAGATGTTCATGTATCCGCCTTCCTTTGCGTTCGACGAGGTGAAGGGGGCGGTGCGCTACCGCTTCCAGGTGATGGACGACCAGCAGTACGCGCACACGTTCGAGGCGGAGTCGCCGACGGCTTCGCTCAAGCCCGTGTGGGAGTTTGTGCCGCGCGGGCTCATCGCTGTCTTCTGCTTCGGGCTGGACGCCGGCGGACAGGTGTGCGGCCTCGCCGGCGAGCGGCGTTTCTGGAAGCAGGCACCTTACGAGCCGGGGGCATATCCGCCTGCGAAACGCACCTATGCACAGGCCCAGAAGATGCTTTGCGAATATATCCTTAGCTTGCCGGAGATCGCATACCTGGAAAAGCACGGCAGGCCCGACCTGTCGGCGCGCTCCAACTTCTCCAGCTATCCCTCCAAAATGCAATCCGCCGTCATACGTGCCATGCTGTCGCTTGCGAAGGTTTCGCCTAAGCGCAGGGAGCGTGCGCTGAAGGTCGCTTGCATAGCAGCGGACTACCTGATCTCGAAGAGCCAGCCTGCCGGGACGCCGCTCGAACACTTCACGCCAACCTATGAGGGCGACGGACAGCTCTCCGGCACCTATGCGGGAATGCACATGCTCATATACCCCGCAGACGTCGGCACGGCGTTCGTAAACCTGAGCGCGGCTACGGGCGAAGCGAAATATCTGGACGCCGCCAGGCGCATCGCCGCCACTTACGGGCGGCTTCAGGGCGCGGACGGCACTTGGTACCTGAAGATGAGAGAGAAGGACGGTTCGCCAGTCTCGCCCAACCGCCTTGTGCCTACATCCGTCATCTTCTTCCTTGAGGCCCTCTATGCCGCGACTGGCGGAGCCGAGTACCGAGCTTCGGCGGACCGTGCATTCGCTTTCATAGAGAACGGGCCGTTGAAGACGTGGAACTGGGAAGGGCAGTTTGAGGACATTCGTCCGGCGGAGGGCCGCTTCCAGAACCTCACGAAGCACAATGCCTGCGACACCGCCATTTACATGCTCAGGCGC
Source organism: Kiritimatiellia bacterium (assembly GCA_017514235.1). Lineage (GTDB taxonomy): Bacteria > Verrucomicrobiota > Kiritimatiellia > RFP12 > UBA1067 > UBA1067. The sequence continues at coordinate 1,894 of JAFWKK010000062.1, forward strand.
TTCCCCGGAGATGCGAAGCGCCTGGCGCAGGCGCGTGAGATCGTGCGCTACGCGGAAGACCAGTTCGTGATGTGGCGACAGCCCTGCCGTGCCGATCGTGCAGGGTTCAAGCGAGTGCAGAAGTATCCGTACGAGACGTGGATGACGCCTGTCGCGTTGGAGCAGTACGACTGCTACTATCCCATAGACGGTTCTGTTTCAAAGCTGATACGCACGTGGCTTGCGATGTGGGAGGCGGAGCGCAAGCCGCTAGATCTCGCCAAGGCGCGCGCATTGGGCGACGCGACCGTGAACATGCAGGAGCCGAGCGGACGCGTCCGCACCTATTGGGTGCCTGAGCCCGGCGACGGCACGCCCATCGGCGCGATCGCAAGCCAGCCGGCGGGCGGCGACTGGCTCGGCTGCCTTCAGGCTGACGAATGGGCACTCGGGCTTCTGGCGCAGGAGGAGCGATGATCATGACGTCCGGGCCGGATAGAAACCTCCCGTAGCGCCTTCTGCGCGTCGTGTGCTGTGGTTTGCGCACCGTTATGGCTTTTGGTATAATCCGTGGCATGAAAATCAAGGTTGTTTCTTTGGTTGTGGCCGTTGTGCTTGCTTCATGCCTGACGGGGTATGGGTTTCCGCCTGGGAAGGGAGCGATCCGCATCCGTCCTTCGGCGGCAAGAAATGTCGCGTTCGTCAAGTACAGCGACCCCAGCGGATTTTTCACAGCCAGCATTCCCCGCGGATGGCGGGTGCGCACGGGCCTCAAGTCGACAGGAAAGGTTGATCTGATAAGCTACGCCATTACGGTGTATGATCCAGTGCATCCGGAGCGAGAGCTCTACTTCTGCCTGAACGATGCCGCAGGGCTCAAGTCGCAGGAGGCCCGCAACTGGCACATGAAGAACTACGGGCCAAACAGCCACTTTGCAAAGATGCCGGTCGTGAGAGAGCAGACGACGGCAGGCTTTTTCGCTGCTATGGGGCCGCTGATGGGTTACAGGCAGTTCCAGGTTCTGGAGCGGCCGGGCAGAACGCCCCTTGGCGGAGATGTGGTTGTCGCGCAATGCGCGTCGGCGGCCTCGGGCAGGCAGATGCAAGGGCTGTACCATGCGGTTGTCAAGGGCATGACTCAGATGGTGAGCCGTAACGTGTTCAACCCTGCGGCCGGGCAGCTGGACGTGGGCGTCCTGATGGAGTTTTCCATCATTTCGGAAACCGCATTGAAGGAAGAGTTCGTCGAGTGGCAGCCGGTGCTCGACCGCTGCCTTTCCTCGATAGCCTTTACCCAGGCGTTCCACCGTCAGCGCAGGGCGGCTTGGGCGCAGCTGATGGGCACTTCCGCCTACATAATGCAGACGGCTGATTCGGTAAGAGGCATGATCATGGATTCGTATCGGCGGCGCAACGCCTCATACGACGTCCTGTCGCAGAAGCGCAGCGACGCCACCCTTGGGTACGAGCGTGTCCAAGACACGGAGACCGGAGAATATTACCGTGCCGAAAACGGCTTCACCGACTGGTATCAAGGCACGCGGTATCGGCCTGCCACCGACCGAGCGGCCTATCTGACGCCGGTCAGCGGCTACATAAACTGGAAGTAAGGCTTCAACCGAAAGGAATTCAGCGACATGGCGGGAGAATACCAGTTCAGCCTCATAGACGTCACCAAGCAGCAGGGGACGAAGACGATCCTGAAAGACGTTAACCTAAGCTTCTTCTACGGGGCGCACATCGGCGTAATAGGTGCGAACGGAGCAGGCAAGTCGTCGCTCCTGAAGATACTCGCCGGACTCGACACCGAGCTTATGGGCACGGTGCAGGTCGCGAAAGGCACCAAGGTCGGCTATCTGCCGCAGGAGCCTGAGCTGGACGATTCCAAGACCGTTCTTGCGACGGTGATGGAGGGCGTCGCCGACGCGCAGGCGATGGTGGAGCGCTACGAGGATCTCTGCTGCGAGCTGGACGATCCGAAGAAGGCTGCCGAGATGGAACGCCTTCAGGAGATCATCGACGCGAACGACTACTGGAATCTTGAAAACCTCGTCGAGCGCCGCATGGCCGACCTCGGCTGTCCGGACGGATCGAAGTCCGTAGGGGTGCTTTCCGGCGGAGAACGCCGCCGCGTGGCCATAGCTCGCCTTCTGCTGACGAATCCCGACGTGCTGCTCCTTGACGAGCCGACGAACCACCTTGACGCCGAGACCACGTTCCGCCTTGAGGCGTACCTAAAGGAATTCAAGGGCACGCTCATCGTCGTCACCCACGACCGTTACTTCCTGTCGGACGTTACCGATTGGATCCTTGAGCTGGACCACGGGATATGCTATCCGTACAAGGGCAACTACGAGGAGTGGTTGAAGCAGAAGGAGGCAATGCTCCAACGAGAGGCCAAGGTCGAGAAGTCCCGCCAGAAGCTCCTTGAGAACGAGCTGAAGTGGATTCAGACGAACCCGTCGGGACGTCACGCGAAGGCCAAGGCCCGCGTGGAGCGCTATGAGGAACTTCAGAAGCAGGAAGTGTCGACGCGCGAGGACGACCTCGTGATCCGCATTCCGCCGGGGCCGCGTCTCGGCGACCTCGTCGTCCGTGCCGAGCACGTAAAGATGGAATTCGACGGGCAGACGCTGTACGACGACCTTAACTTCGACCTGCCGCGCGGCGGAATCGTCGGTGTGATCGGTGCGAACGGTGCCGGCAAGACTACGCTGTTCAGGCTCATCACCGGGCAGCTGAAGCCGACTGCAGGCGAACTTCGCGTCGGCGATACCGTGAAGCTAAGCTACGTCGACCAGACCCGCAGCGAGCTGAAGCCGGACGAGACGGTCTATGAGGCGATCACCGGCGGCGGCGAGTTCGTGAAGTTGGCCGGCACTACCATGATGAACGGCCGCGCCTACTGCTCTCGCTTCAACTTCCGGGGACCGGAGCAGCAGAAGAAGGTTGGCGTTCTTTCAGGTGGCGAACGCAACCGCGTCCATCTGGCAAAGCTCCTGACGAGCGGCGGCAACCTGCTGCTCCTGGACGAGCCGACGAACGACCTCGACGTTGCGACGCTGCGGTCGCTTGAGGAGGGCCTTCAGGACTTCGGCGGCTGCGTGATGGTGGTTTCGCACGACCGCTGGTTCCTCGATCGCATCGCTACGCACATACTCGCCTTTGAGGGCAAGGGACGCACTTCCTGGTTCGAGGGCGGCTACAGCGAATACCACGAGGCGCTGGCGCGGCGCTCCAGGGGCTAGCGCCGTCGGGCTGGATTTGTGATATAATACGCTTTATGCAAAAGTGTCGATTGCATGAGACGGACGAACGTCCCCCCTTGCGCGTCGGCTGTCACCTAAGCGCCTCCGGCGGCTATCTGGCGATGGCGCAGACTGCGGTGTCCATCGGGGCTAACGTATTCCAGTTCTTTACCCGCAACCCGCGCGGCGGTGCGGCGAAGCCGATCGACAGGGCTGACGTTGCGGCGTTCACCGAGTACGCCGGCGCGAACGGCATAGGTCCGATCCTCGCACACGCGCCTTATACCCTGAACGCCGCCGGCTCCGAGGCTCGCGTCCGCGAGTTCGCCGAGAGCGTGATGGCGGATGACTTGCGACGTCTTGAGTTTACGCCAGGGGCGATGTACAACTTCCACCCCGGCTCTCACGTGGGGCAGGGGATAGAGGCGGGCATCGGACTGATAGCGTCGCACCTGGTTCGCGTGATTGCGGCAACAACGAAGGGCGGGCATCCGCTCTCGACGGTAATACTGCTGGAGACGATGTCCGGGAAGGGCAGCGAGGTAGGAGGCACCTTCGAGGAGATACGCGCCATAATCGATGCCGCTGAACCGCAGCTTCCCGTAGCCTCCTCCTTCGGCGTCTGCCTCGACACCTGCCATGTCTGGGACGGCGGCTACGACATCGTCGGCGACCTTGACGGCGTGCTGGCGGAGTTTGACCGGGTTGTCGGGCTCGGACGGCTTAAGGCGATTCATGTCAACGATTCCATGAACGTGCGTGGCTCCCACAAGGACCGCCACGAGAAGATCGGAAAGGGCAAGATCGGCCTTGAGGCGTTCCGCCGCATCGTCAGCCATCCGGCGCTTCGCGGAATTCCATTCTATCTTGAAACACCGTGCGACCTCCAGGGCTACCGTGAGGAGATCGCGCTTTTGAAGGAGTTGGCGTTATGAGGACATTCAGGGATCCTGCGCTTATGCAGCGCTGGTGCCGGGAACGGAAACTTGCGGGCCGTCGCATCGCGCTCGTGCCGACCATGGGCTTTCTGCACGAGGGGCATCTTTCGCTTATCGAGGCCGCGAAGCGGCGCGGTGCAGACGAAATCGTGGTAAGTGTCTTTGTGAATCCGGTGCAGTTTGGCCCGAAAGAGGACTATGCGACGTATCCGCGCGATGAGAGATCAGACCTCGCCAAGTGCCGCTGGGCCGGTGCGACTGCGGTGTTCCTCCCTACGCCGGAGAACATGTACCTGCCGCGTCATTCGACTTATGTGAACGAGGAGGACCTGTCGAAGGGCCTTTGCGGAGCGAGGCGTCCCGGGCACTTCCGTGGCGTTTGCACCGTCGTCGCCAAGCTCTTCAACCTGACGCACCCCGACTTCGCCGTGTTCGGGCAGAAGGACTACCAGCAGGCGCAGGTGATCCGGCGGATGGTGCGCGACCTTAACTTCGACCTCGACGTCGTCGTCGCGCCGATCGTGCGCGAGGATACGGGGCTGGCGAAGTCCAGCAGGAACACCTATCTCACTGAGGAAGAGCGCGACCGCGCGACCGCCATCTCGAAGGGGTTGGCGAACTTTCGCTCCGTGGCGAAGCTGCGCCGTGACTTGGAGCGCGCGGGCCTTAAGGTTGATTACGTGGAATGCGTGGACGCCGGGACGCTCGAGCCGCGCAAGAAGCCTGGGAAGGGGTGTTGCGTACTCGTCGCCGCATATTGTGGCAAGACGCGTCTCATTGACAACGTCGTGCTGTGATTTGCGGGAAATTAAGTCCGTACCGTCTTTCGCATAGTAACACTACCATAATGCAAGCAATGAAGAAGACCATCAGGATTCGGATCACCGACACCACTTTGCGCGACGCCCACCAGTCGCTGTGGGCGACGCGAATGCGCACCGACGACATTCTCTCCATCGCCGAGGCGATCGACGGCGCCGGCTACTACTCCCTTGAATGTTGGGGCGGAGCCACTTTCGACGTGTGCATGCGCTTCCTTCGCGAGAACCCCTGGGAGCGCCTCAGGCAGATAAAGAAGGTTTGCAAGCGCACTCCGCTGCAGATGCTGCTGCGAGGGCAGAATTTGCTCGGCTACAGGCACTACCCCGATGACATCGTCGAAAGGTTCGTCGCGCTTGCCTGTGAAAACGGCATGGACATCTTCCGTGTGTTCGACGCGTTAAACGACCCGCGCAACCTTGAGACGGCGATACGCTGCGTCAAGAAATACGGCGGACATGCCCAGGGTACGATCTGCTACACCACTTCGCCCGTGCACACCGTTCCCGCCTACGTGCGTCTCGCCAAGCGCCAGGCGTCGATGGGCATAGATTCGCTTGCCATCAAGGACATGGCCGGCATTCTCACGCCAGGCGCAGCCAGGGAACTCGTCGCGGCGCTCCGCAAGGCTTTGCCCGACATGCCGATACAGGTGCATTCGCACATGACCAGCGGAATGGCCGCGGCAATGTACCTTGCGGCGGTGGAGGCCGGCGCCGGCTGCGTAGACTGTGCGATTTCCACGATGAGCTCGTTCTCGTCCCAGCCGCCGACAGAGAGCGTCAAGGCTATCCTGGAGTCCGAGGGCTTCGACACAGGCCTCGATACTGCCGCGCTGACGAAGATAAACGACTATTTTAGGAATCTTAAGGCAAAGCGTCAGCCTGTTTCGTCCGCAAAGGTCGAGCCGGTAGACGCCGGCGTTCTCGTGCATGCTATTCCTGGCGGCATGATATCCAATCTCCGCAGCCAGCTCGCCCAGCAGGACGCCCTTGACCGCCTGCCCGACGTGCTGGCGGAGCTGCCCAAAACCCGCGCTGACCTCGGCTATCCGCCGCTCGTCACGCCCACGTCGCAGATTGTCGGCGTGCAGTCGGTGCTGAACGTTCTCTCCGGCAAGAGATATTCGATGGTGACGGACGAGACGCGTCGCTATGCCGCTGGTTACTACGGCAAGACTCCCGCGCCGATAGACCCGAAGCTCCGCCGCAGGCTTGCAGGCAAGCTAAAGACGATAGAGTGCCGTCCGGCCGACCTCCTGAAGCCAGGCTTGGTTGCGGCGGCAGACGAGCTCCCGCCGAACACGATCCGCGCCGAGGAGGACATACTTTCGTATGCGCTCTTCCCGGAGGTGGCGCTCGGCTACTTCAGGTGGCGTAACGCCGACCCGAAGGCGCGCGATCCGATTCCGGCGGACGTGGAGGAGAGCGGGAGGCCGAAAGAGGAAGCCGCGTCGGGCAAGGTCGGCGGCGGCGAAGCAAAGTCAGGAAAGGCTGAAGGCGAAGCGGCGGCCGTTAGAGGCGGCACACAGGTCCTTGCGCCGCTCAACGGCACGTTCTACCGGAGCGACGCTCCCGGAAAGCCGCAGATGGCGGCTGACGGCGCGACCGTCAAGGCGGGACAGGCGGTCTGCGTGGTTGAGGCAATGAAGCTGTTCAATCCCATAACCGCGCCGGCGGCGGGAGCGATAGAGTTTCTTGTCGCGCACGGCTCCGCCGTGACCAAGGGACAGGTGCTTGCAGTCGTCAGGTAGCGGTCGGCGTAACGAAGTTGCGGTAACGTCATGACAGTCAGGAGGAAAAAACAATGAAACAGAACAGGCGTGAGTTTCTTACAGGCACGGCATGGATGGGCGCGGCGGCGATGGCGGCCGGCTGCATGAGCCGAGCCTCCGCTGTGAGCGGGCTTGGCGGCGGCGCCGGAGCGCCCATGCACGGCTTCCGCGTCGCGCCAATGAAGAAGGTGCGCGTCGGGTTCATCGGCGTCGGCGGACGAGGGACTCCGGCCGTGCATCGCATCGCGCAGATTCCGGGTTGCGAAGTGGCGGCAATTTCCGACATCAATCCGGAACGCCTCGACGCCATACAGAAATGGCTGAAGGAGCATGGCTTCCCGGCCGCGAAGGAATGGAGCCGCGACGGGCGCCAGGACGCCTGGCGCGGACTTTGCGAAAGCGACTGCTGCGATGTCGTCTACTCATGCACGCCGCGTCCTCTCCACTGCCCGATCAACGTTTGCGCGATGGCGAACGGCAAGCACGTCCTGCAGGAGGTTCCGGGCGCATTCAGCCTTGACGAGTGCTGGGCAACCGTCGAGGCGGCGGAGCGCAACCGGCGCCACTGCATGATGCTCGAGAACTGCGTCTATGGCGAGGAGGAGATGCTGGCGTTC
>JAFWKK010000063.1 GCA_017514235.1 Kiritimatiellia bacterium
ACTGGCATGAGCGATGCACTCACGAACTACTGCTTTCAGGGAGCGACGAGAGAAGAAGCGATTGGGGATAGTGCAAAAAACCGTACTATAACGACTACGGCGCTTCCTAGCAACAAATGGTCTATCGGTGGAGCCTGGAACACCGGGCTTGGCTATGACTGGGCGGGGCCTCGCTACGCGGTTGGCGAAATCAAGGGCGCGCGTTTCTACAATCGCGCACTGACGGACGAAGAACTCGCATGGAACCGCAAGGTGGACGAGGTCCGCTTCCGTGGCGCGGTGATCACCAACGTCGTCGTCTCGACAACGCTTCCCGGAGCGTCCGGCAACGAACCGGACGGCGTTTACGAGGTCGAGGGCAGCTGGACGTTCACTGCTTCGCCGCAGCGCGTTGATGGGCACAAAGTGGTCCCAACTGGCTATGTGCTCCGTCGCTTGGTCGGCGGCACATGGAGCGACGGCGAATGGTTTAACGGCGCTGCATATACGTATGACGCGTCAATCGAACAAGGACCGGTGATGCTTGTCTGGCAAATTGCGCAGCCGGGGATGTCGATCATCCTCAAGTAAAGGGATGGCGGAAAGATCCCGTGAACAATCCCCCGCGCATCAGGATAGAGTTCTTTGAGCTTAAGGACGGCAAGTTCATTTCGGTAACAAGACAGTGAGGGCGTTCAGGGCGGGCGTGTACGACAAGGTGGATGAGCGCAGGCGTGGAGGTGTAGAGCCGAGGATGAAGGACGTCACGACCGAACACCGCTTGTACGACATCCTGACGTGGGAGCCAAAGCGGACAAATATCCCTGGGTTACGTAGGAGCCTCTGGGGCTGACGTTGCATTCCGGTCAATCAAACGATCTCATCGGGTTGTCGTCATCCCGATGGGCTTTTCACCGTAAGCATGCTTTTTATGGTATAATTTACAGTGGGTAAGGTGGAGTATGAAGGGGAGAATCGCACAGCTGCGTGATTTGCCGCTCATGGGAGCAGCCATGAGCGTCTCCTGCAACTTAAAAAATCAACGGCTCTCGCTCGGCCACCCCGTCTCCACGACCTGCAAGGATGTTAAATCTAAGATTAATTTTAAATGAACAAAGAAAGGAATAAGGCGGTGAAAGCACGGAAGGTACTTGGCAAGGGATTTGTCTTTTGTGGCATGATGATGGTAGGGCTGTCGGCAATCGCCGACACGATAGCATGGTGGCACTTCGACGAGTGCGAACCCGGCACGACCGCCCCGGCGAACACCGTCGCAAGCGATCAGGCGCCGACAACCTACGCCCACGTCTATACAGTCGGCGACAGTGGCGCAATGTCGGCACTCCATGAGAACAGCGGCGACTACCTGCCTGTCTATGCGAAGCCGTTTCGCGGCCTTGCCGTGTACGACCCCGTGACGGACACGACGCGCACCAACCGCGCGGCGATGAAGTTCCGCATTGATCGCGGCGGACCGTCGCCGGACACCAACGCCGGACGCGCCCGCTTCGGCGGCGGCCTGAAGTTCGAAGGCGGCGATGACCTCTACTCCAGTCTCTACGGCACGAGCGCGCTCACCGTCGAGGCATTCGTCTGCACCACCGGCGGCGAGTTCTACAACTTAGCTCCCATCGTTGGCAGCGTTGGTGGCACGAGTTGGGCGGGCGAGCGCTGGGCGCTCCTCATGGAGAACGATGGCACGATTGCCGTTCGTCTCACGGCCGGGGGGGCGACCTCGATCTTTTACAGCAGCGGCACCGGCGGCAGGGGCAAGAGCAAGGTTAACAACGGCGCATGGCACCATGTGGCGTTCACCTACGACGGATCGAAGGTGAGAATCTACGTCGATTACGAAATCGACAAGAAGAATTCCGACGGCACCGACCGAGCTCTCGACAAGACGGGAGCGATTCCTACTTATTCGAACAACGCCACGTGGGTCGGCGGCTACGCCTACGGCGATGCCAACAACGGTGGGCGCAAGTTCCCTGGCGTGATCGACGAGATCCGCGTCTCGAACGCTACGCTTACGCCCGACCAGTTCCTGCGGATGCAGCCGATCGACATGGATCCTGACGAGGTCGCGCGCGTCTCGTTTACGCCTGACGAATACGGCTTCAAGCCGAACGACTACTTCAATCTTGGCGACGCGCTCGGACCGAATTTTCAGAATGCGGTATTCAGGAAGGTCGATGGTGCGGAACCTTCCGCCTACGACACGGAAACGAAGGCCGGTGCCGTCATGGCCGCCAAAACCGAAACGGACTTCTGGGTAGAGGACGTCGCTTCGTTCTATCAGGAGACGAACGCTGCCGGCAAGGCAAACTATGTCCAAATGCCGGCCCTTTCTGGAAAGATTCGCGGCAGCGACGTGTCGGCGTATAAATACACGATCGAGACGTTCTTCAAGACGCGCGGCAGGGTGACCGGCACCGATGCCCGACAGGTCGTGTTCAAGTTCGGCGGCCAGCCGTGGATCAACGTGATTTTCAACGGCACCTCTGACCGGAACCTTCTCTACAACTACTATATGAATGGCACGACGGAAGGTCATTACACAGGGTCGACGGTCAAGAACATCGACGACGGCGAGTGGCACCACGTGGCGTGTGTCGCGGACGCCGCGGCACAGACCAACAACATCCGCTTCTACATCGACTATCGTCTGGACAGGGCATTCACCGGCACATTGCCGAACATTGGAACGGGCAATTCCCTGTTTGTCGGTGCGAAAGATTCCGGCACTGGCCAATGGTACGACGGATGGATTGATGACGTTCGCGTGACGAAGCGCGCGCTTGAACCCAACGAGTTCCTGACGACGCATCCGGTCGGCACGGGCGATCTCTCGCTTCTGGCCCTCTTCGAGCAGAACTATGACATTACGTGCGCGTCAAACACGAGCTTCAGTGCTACAGGTGTCGGCGAGGCGAGGATAGGCGATAATGTGCCGACGTTCGTCAAGGAGTCGCGCGGGACACTTCTCCTCGACGGCACGAACGGCACGGAACGGGCGACGAACGAATATTCGGTCCATCTGAACCGGAGCCGCGTCGTCTTCCCGTCCAGCCCGTTCTGGGCGCTGGGCTCCTACACGGTTGAGTTCTGGGCGAAGTTTGACGGCGTGATCGATAGAGATGGCAACGTTGCCGCCGATCCCGAGACCCTTGACAAACATATCCCGATCATGCGCCTCGCCCGCGGGAATAGCAGCTCCTACGACTGGTACATCTACAGAGGAAGGGAAAAGAGCAGGAATAACTGCTTACAGATTGCCATAGGAGGGGAGTATCCCGTATGGGTCCTTCCGTCCGATAAACTGCTTATCGACGGCAGGTGGCATCACTATGCCTTCACGTTCGAGCCTGTCAACGATGGCACGAACACCCTGGTCAAACTCTTCTACGACTACAAGAACGTCAGGTATGGCAGCAATCCCAGCAGGTCGGGTTTCACGTTGGATGCGCGCCTGCCAATGAGCGTGGACGGGCGTTTGATGCTTGGCGAAGGCACCGATGACCATCCGAACATCGTCGGCGAGTTCGACGCCGTGCGCGTCTCCAGGGGTGTTCTCGACCCATCCCAGTTCCTTGGCCGCGTACGCAAGGGGACTATGGTAATCATTCAATAGTGTGGCATTCCCTCCGCCACTATGAAGTGCGCATCTCTTGCCTTTGTGCTGATCGCGCTGTCGCTCGGCGCGGCTCCGTCTGTAGATGTCGAGACGTCGAAGACGTTTGACATGCGGCGCCCGCGCGCCGAGGACTACGCGTCAGGCCCGAAGCCGTCCAGGCGCGTCCGCGCCGTGCTCTGGGGCGTCACGCACAACCACGCGCTCGGAAAGTTCGAGGCGATGAAGAAGTTGAAGAACGACTACGAGGTCGTCGGCATCGTGGACAACACGGCGTCCAAGGTCATGCGCATGTGCGAGCCGGACATGAAGCACTACGAGGGCCTGCCTCGCTTCACGCCCGAGCAGGTGCTGAACGAGGTAAAGCCGGACATCGCCGTCATCGAGGTCTCCAACCAAGAGCTCATAGACGTGGCGCTCAAGTGCGCGAAGGCGGGCATTGCGATGCACATGGACAAGCCGCTCGGCTTCACGCTCGAAGGTTTCAAGGAAGTGTCGGACATCTGCCGCGCGGGGAACATCCCGCTCCAGACCGGATACATGTTCCGCGCGAACGACGCAATCCAGTTCATCGTCAACGAGGGCCGCAAGGGACTCATCGGCGAGATCTTCGCCATCGACGCTGACCTGAGCCACTCTTACGGCGGCAAGCGCTACATTCCGTATTCCGCAACCTATCCAGCCGGAACGGCCTATCTGCTGACGTGCCATGTTATGGAATACGTTCTGCCGATGATGAACGAGCAAATGCCGGAGGAATGTCATTCAATCGTGATGCCCGCGCCGGGCGATCCCGAAGGCACTCCGAGCCACACGCTCACCATTGCGCGCTGGCCGCGAACCACGCTCACGGTTACGGTCTGCTCGAAGGGTACGCAGGGCCGTCGCCACCTTCGTGTTGATGGCTCCGACGGCGTGATGGAGCTTGAACCCATCGAGGACTTCCGCCGTGTGCGACACACGACCGGCGAAGAGGGCGGAATGCAGGTAGAGGAGGTGGACGAGGAGATTACCGTTAAGCTCTTTCTGAAGAAGGCGAAGCCTCCGTACGTGCGCGGCTGGAACTATCTTGTGTTCGGCAAGATGGGCGACAGGTATGCAGGGCAGCTCAAGGAACTCGCCGAAATCGTCCGCGGCGAAAGGCCCAACCCGCAAGAGCTCTACGACCACGATCTGCGTGTCCACCGCCTCTCGCTTCAGGCCTGCAACGTAGACGTCGGGGAGTAGAAAGGGCAGTTCCGAGCAGCATGGATGGAGCAAGAAACCGCGAGCGAGATACAATTTAATAGACAAAAACAATGAAAAGGAAAAAACAATGAAAAGACTACTTGTACTGACATGTGCGGCGACGTCGATGGCGGCGTTTGGCGGGCTTCTATACGAGCCAGGCAACTACGCGGCGCAGGACAACCTGATCGTCAATTTCGACGGCATCCGCAACGCCGGGCTCCTCAAGGCGCACGACGGCGCGGCGACAGAGTGGAAGAACATCGGGCGCGCCGCGAACGACGCAGAGTTCTTCGCCAAGAGCGGCGATACGAGCGCATGGGTGACGGACGGCTACCATTTCGCGGGCGGCGCATACGGCAAGCTGAAGTTCAAGCAGAATCTCGGTGCCTCGATGACGGTCCAGATCGTCGCCGACGTGAATGGTTCCGAGAACTCTGTCTCTTGGCCTACGTTCTTCGGCAACCCGAATGATAGGGCCAACATCTATCTGAACGACAACAGCAAAGGGACTGTCAGCTTCAAGGCGGATTACTCTACGGGTTTAAGCTGGCAATCACGTGCCGCAGTGACATGCGGTGCCAACGTCAAATACCTTAACGCCGCGCTGGATGCTAATGCGCACAAGCAGATTCTCGTGTCATCCGATTCGTTCGCGACGGGTTGGAAAGAGGGAACGACGACTGCGACAAATGTTGTTGGAAGCCAAAATTGGTCTTTTGGAAGCAGTGGCGCTGACGGCACGTTCAACGATACAGCCCTTGGCAACCGCTATCTCGTAGGCACGATCAAGGCGATCCGCGTGTACAACAAGGTGCTTTCAAACACAGAACTCGCCGCTAACCGCGTTATCGACGAGGCGCGTTTCTTCGCTGGCATTCCAGTCACGAATGTCGTCGTCGCGACCGCCGTCGCAGGTCTCGAGGGCAACGAGGGCTCCGGCGCTTATGCCTACGACGAGGCGGGCTACACCTTCACTGCGCCGCAGAAGGCGACGAAGGACGGCACGGTCTATGCCTGCGCGGGCTATACGCTTGAAACATGGAACGGCACGGGCTGGAGCGCCCCTGTCCGCTACGAGTCCTGCTCCTTCACAGCCACCGATCCCTCTGCCAAAGTCCGCCTTACATGGCAGTGGCGGCGCGCCCATGCCGAAGTGCCCGTAGCCCTCGATCCGCTATTCGACGACTATGTGACGGACGGCCTTGTCCTTCACCTCGACGGCATCCGCAACGTCGGCGCGGACAAGCCGCACAGCTGGTCATCGCCGCAGTGGATCGATCTCGTGAAGGGCAATATCGCGAGCTTCCAGCACGACTACGCCGACACAAGCACATGGACGGACGACGGCTATTACTTCGGCGGACGCTCCTTCGCGCAGTTCGTAAATGCACTTTCGGGTCTCACCAACATGGTTACAGTGCAGGTCGTCTGCGACACGACCACAAACGCGCTCCACGCCCTGAAAACCTCATCCAATCCAAATATCCTCTGGCCAAACCTCGTCGGTGTAGGCGACAACGACCAGCTTAACATCTACTACGACATGAACGGCGCTACACGCGGTCGACTCACCTTTAAGAACGCGAATGGTGGAAACGTGAACCTTGCCAACGGTGCGGATAAGGACGCATGGGAAGGTCGCTATGTTACGGCCATCCGCGACAATGGAACGAAGAAGAACTACATCCTGCAGACTACGGCCATCGCCGACGCCGTTTCGGTCAACGCCGCCAGCGGCAACATCAGCGCGAATACGCTGCGTGTTGGTGGTGTGAACATCTCTCTCTCTACGCGCAACCAGCGCTGGTTTCTCGGCGCGATAAAGGCCGTGCGCATCTACGACCGCGTCCTCACCGACGAAGAGCTGGAGCAGAACCGCGCAATCGACGAAGCGCGCTTCTTCGGCGGACCGCTCCCGACCGAAAACGTTGTCGTTGCTTCCTCCATACGCGGCGTAGACGGCAATGAGCCGGAAGGCTCCTACGCGCTTCCCGCCGCCGGCTACACCTTTTCCGCTCCGGCAAGCGTGACGGTCGGCGAAGACACCTATTTATGCACCGGCTACACGCTTGAGACTTGGGACGGTTCGGCTTGGGGTACGCCGGCTTCCTCCGCGTCCCTGTCCTGTGCGCTGACGGATACGACAGCGAAACATCGCCTTACGTGGCAGTGGACGCATACTGCGGGCCCCGGCTACGACGCGGCGTTTAATGACTATGTCACGGACGGCCTCGTCCTCCACCTCGACGGCATCCGCAACGCGGGTGCGCAGGCCGCGCACGACAGCGGCGCGTTGCAGTGGGCCGACCTTGCGAATCCGGGTGATAACGCCAGGCTCGTCATTTCCAGCGCAGGATGCGGTTGGACGAGCGATGGCTACCGTTTCGATGGGAAGTCTGTCGCCAGCTACGCCGTCATGAACACGACGCGCGCGCTCGGCAATACTTTCACGGCTCAGGCGGTCGTCGATTTCGACTGCAATGCCTCGCCGCGCATCAACACCGCCTGGCCAGCGATTCTGGGCGCGACGGCTCCGGCGGGCGATCCCTTCGCGATGTACTTCAACCAGAACAATGTCGGGGATACTAGAGTGTGCTTCAAAGTTGCGAATACTCACTTCATTGCCGATGGCGTGAAGCCATGGGGTGGCGAATATATGACGGGTATGTCCGATGGCACAACAGGCGCACTCTTTCAGACTGCGACGCCTGCTTCGACAGTTGCGTTCGACAAATCCGTTGGTACGCAGACATTTACATTCTGCGGAGGCAATGGTAGCGACAGCGGCTATAATAGCCGTCGCTTCAATGGTATTGGCAAGGCGGCGCGTATCTACAACCGCGCCCTGACGAACGATGAGCTTGCTCGGAACCGCGCGGCGGACGAAGTGCGTTTCTTCGGTCGTGCGCCTGCGGCGACGGGCGAATTGATTGTCCGCTCCGATATTGAAGGACTTTCCGGAAACCAGCCAAACGGTGCGTACAGGCCGACGGCGGGCTATCAGTTCACCGCACAGACCGAGGCGGTTCTCGATGGCGTTCCCTATGAACTCAAGGGCTACACGCTCGAAACATGGGATGGCTCGGCATGGAGCGCGGCGGATGTGCACGACGGCGTTTTCGCCGTCGCACCGGACGTTACAACGGCGTCCAAGCGACTCACTTGGAACTGGGTCGTCAAGAGCCGCCTCACGAAGATTCCCGAATACGACGTTGGCGACTACGTGCAGGACGGGCTGTACCTCTTCTTCGACGGCATCCGCAATGCAGGCAAGACGGCAGCTCATGACGACAACGCCACGACATGGGTGAACCTCGGCACGGGTGGTGCAAGCCTCAACGCCACGTTCGACTATGGGGGCAACGCTTCGGCAGGTGACGGCTGGGAGGCGGACGGATACAACTTCAAGTATGGCGGCAAGTTCGCGAAGCTTGCTGCAAACCCGGCTATTGACTGGAAGGTGACGATTCAGGTCGTCTGCGAGGCGGAGACTGGCACGGCACCGTATCCGACGATGTTCGGTTCGACAAACGATTTTCTGAATGTGTATTCCAGCGCGAATGCAACTCTTCTTGTCGGTAAGATATTCAATAATCGTAGCGAAGTTAAAGATTCAAGCGGCAAGGTGACGACGGCTGCTGGCGGTCGTCATCAGATGAGCGGCACATGGGAGAAGAAGTACGCCAACCTCGATTGGCACGCCGGCAAGTATCAGGTGTTCCAGTCCGCCGTCCCAGACCCTGCGAAATGGTTTGGCAGATGGCGCTATAACTGGAGTACATTCAAGAACCAGCCGTTCTACATCGGCGGCGTGTATTTCGCTGACAGCTCGGACAACACGGACCTACGCCGCTTCACCGGCAAGATACAGGCGATCCGCGTGTACAACCGTTCGCTTTCGGACGAGGAACTGGAGCACAACCGCATGGTCGACGAGGCGCGCTTCAAGGACAATCCGCCCGCGTCAAATGTCACGATCGCGACTAAGTACGGCGACGGCACGGGCGAGACGCTTGCCGAGGGCGTCGGCAACTACAAGGTCGAGGGGTCCTACACCTTCTCCGCGACGACAGTGAAGGATTCTTCCGGCGACCTGCAGCCGGTTGCCGGATATGTTCTCGAGACGTGGAACGACGGCGATTGGAGCGGAAAACAATGGAACAAAGGTCGGACATTCGAATACACCGAAGCCATGGGCAAGGTGCGCGTCAAATGGGCGCCCAGGCCGAAGGGTATGACTATCTTCCTGCACTGACAGAGCACGCGTATTCGCGATGAACTTTTCTCAACTTCCCCTTGCCGCGGCAATTGCCTTTGCGACGCTTGCCGCGCATGGCGGAATAATGACTTATCCCGCCTATGACGCGAGGATTGAGCGCGACTACGCCTACGCCGTGCGCGTGACTCAGGGAAGCGAGAGCAGAAGTCTCACAATTTACAACCACTGCGAGAAGTCGATTCTTGAGCCTCGTACGCATGGCGGAGACGTAAACCGCCGCTTCTGCGAGTTTTCGTTCGACGGCGGCCCGGTTCGGGTCGATGTCGCGTTCTGCGAGGACGTGAAGTCGTATGCCGTCTTCCCTTCGCGGCTTGGACTCAAGAGCACCTTCAAGGATGGCGTGCTCTCGGTGACGCTGGACAGGCCGGCCAATTTCGGAATGCGCATAAACGACAGCGACAAATCGATTCTTTCCGTCTTCGCCGACGCGCCGGAGGACGCGGCGAAGGCGCCGCGCAAGGGCGACGCGGGCGTACTGTACGTCGACGAGTGGATGGACCCTCCGGGCGAAGACGGCGTTCTCGTGGTGGAAGAGCCGGTCAAGGAGGTCTATATCGCGCCGGGGGCCGTCCTCAATGCGCGCCTCGTGGTGAAGTCGAAGGGTGCGTGCATTCACGGGCGGGGGATGATGCTTGATCCGTTCTCCGACATCTTCCGCTTTGACCAGAAGAAGAACACGAGGCGGGGGTTCCTGAATGTGTATGCGCCAGACGTGACGGTCGAGGACGTCAAGCTCGTGGACGCGCGTACCTTCAACTTCTGCAGCTGGCAGCGCAACGTCACGTTCAGGAACGTGAAGGCGCTTTCGACAATGATGTGCTCGGATGGCATGACGTTCGGAGGCTCGGACTTCCGCGTCGAGGGCGCATGGCTTTACGTCGGCGACAACGCGCTTGTGGTGAGCGGCGCCAAGGGTGCCAGGCTCAGCGACGTCGCGATAGGAACCTCGTGCAATGCGATCTTTCCGCAGGGGTCGAACAAAGGGGTCGTGATTGAGAACGTCGACATTTTCCGCGCGGACGAGGGGTGCATAAAGAACACGTACAACGGCGTCCTGAGGCGCAACACGAAATGGAACGAGATGAACACCGGCGCGGCGAAGAGGGAGCCGGGACCGCAGGAACTCGCGCACCAGAGCCAGGAGCTCTTCTTCAGGAACCTGTCGGCTGTCGACTGCGTCCTTTTCTCCCGCTTCTTCGTCGGCGGGAACATGGGAACGCTTCCAAAGACGTTCGTTTTCGAGAACGTGTCTGTTCCGTTCTGCACCGGCAAAGAGGACTGGCGAGCCATAGGTAAAACGGATGGCGCGATCGTGAACATCCTCCACAACTCGAACAAGTGGCTGGACACGACGGGCTATGAACTCGTCCTCACCAACTTCTGGATGGGAGGCTCGCGAATCGACGCAATCCCGCCGAGTCTCGTAAAGAACGCGGACAGAGTGTCGGTGTCAATCGCAAGTACGCGCGACAGGTCTGCGATCCCCGCCGTTGCCGGCAGGCACGAGGTAAACTGGGCATGTCCGTACAAGCGCTACATCGGAGCGGCTCTCCAGCGTGACGTCCGCACGGTGTCCCGGAAGAAGGGCGAACAGAGGATCGCGCAGCCCGACGATGCCGAGAACCTGCTTGCGGACCGCCCGTCAACGCGAAGCGCGTGGCAGAGGCATCCGTCGTGGCTTGTCAAGTTCGACGCGACAGGCATGGAGGCCGGCGAGCGCATCTATCGTCTTGTCCAGTGTGAAAAGAACGCCGGGATGCAGAACATCATTACGGATGCGTTTCTGAGGCACGGGAACGGGACATATCACCTTTCTTTTGACTCGTGCGCAAGGTGCAGTGCGTCTGTTGAAGGCAAGGACGCGCTTGCCGCGTCCGTTGAAGTGCACGTTCTCTCAAACGAAAAGCGGATGGTCGAAAAGCTCTCCGTTCCCAGCGATGGTGAATGGCATCGCATCTCGCTGGACATCGCGCTGGATTTCGACCTTGGCGTGACCGATCTCGTGTCAGTCATGCTTCGGGCGGCTGCTCCATGCGATGAGCTTTGTTTCAGGGAGCTTTCTCTCGTCAAGATGCAATCGGCAAGCAAATTTTGATTGGGAAATGGGAGGGCGGCTTGTCCGCAAGCCGTACGGCAATGGTCATGAACAAAAACGAACTTGATGTATTGGAATATGCTGGTGACGGCTATTCGCGCGTCGTGAGCGGCGCGAAATGGACGGTCGCCGCACTCAACTATGCGGCGCGGTTCGATGAACGCAACATCACGGAGCTTGAGCGCCACAACCTTACGGACGAGACGTTCGTGCTGCTTTCCGGAGAAGCGACGCTCCTTGTCGGGGAAGACGCGAGACGCGTCAAGATGGAACCGCTCAAGTTCTACAACGTGCGGGCGGGCGCCTGGCACAACATCACGGTTGCGCCAGGAACGCGCGTCCTTGTCGCAGAAAATGCCGACACCTCGAAGGACAACACGGAATATCTCGACATCAAGACACGCCGAATATCCGGCAAGTTCCCGGCGTTCGAGGAGATTCTGCCTGAGACGTATCTGCTGAAGGTGCCGTTTGGCCCCGTGTGGACAGGCATCATCCTCATTCGCGGCGAAAAGAACTTCCTCATTGATGCGTCGCACATCGGGCCTGAGAAGTATCTGGTTCCGGCTCTCGGCGATCTGGGATTGAAATTGGATGAGATAGACTGGCTTCTCTGCACGCACGCCCACGGCGACCACATCGGCGGACTTCATGCCATCCATGAAACATACGGCGTGAAAGTTGCGACGCTCGCTTCGTCGGCGGACGCCCTGCGAAATCCGGCGAAGGTGTCGATCCGCGTGCGCACACGCTTCCCGAAAAACTCACCGCCGCCGCAGTCCGATCTGAAGGGTGTCGAGCCGGACATGCTTCTTGAAGAGGGAGAACTTCTGGAAGGGCGGCTCCGCGCCGTGGCAGCGCCAGGACACGATGAGGACAGTCTTGTCTGGATCGATGCGAAGACCGGGACGGCGTTCACCGGTGATTCGATCCAGGCGAACGGCACCGTCTGTCAGGGAATCGCGTTCTACCGCAACCTGAAGGCATATCGAAATACGCTCGCCAAGCTGGAGAGGGAGAACATCGAGAACATCGTCTGCGGACACGACTACGACGGTATCGGCAGCGTCATGAGGGGGCGTAAGGCTGTCTCGTCCGCCATCCGCTACAGCGAGGAATGCGTGAAACTTTACGGGGAACGTCTTGAGACGTACGTTAGGGAGAAGATTCCGGTCGAGGATGAACCGATTTCTCTTGCTGTCCGGTTGATCGAGGAGGTTGGCTGTGGAATTCCGGAAAAATTCTTCCTTGCGCTCCACACCGTCTCCGAACATCTCAAGGAATTGAAAAGTGAAATCTGAAGAGCTGCGGGAGGCTGGCAACCCTTACTGGGTTGACGTGTTGTCGGCCGGGGAGTTTTTGGGACTCGCCGACATGACGGTGTTGCATTCCGGGCCTCCGATCGAGTTTGAACGAATGTGTCGTGCGCATCGGCGCAGCATGGTGAACGCGTGTCTCTTCGAAGGGTGGGCGAAGACTGAAGGTGAGGCGACAATTCTTCTGGAGAAGGGTGAGGTGAAGTGCGAGGCTGCGTGCGACTATGCAACAGACGGGTCAGGTTATGGAATCGTCACGAAGTCCGTGCCGCTTCTCGTCGTGGAAGACCGCGACTACGGCTCGCAGGCGGGGCTTTTCCCGGCAGAGGGGCGCTTCGGCGGCGGGTTCTGCGGTTGGGGCGTCTATTCAAAAGAGATTGCCGAGAACCTCGTCTGGATGCGCGACGTGCTTTTCGCCGAGATAGCTGCCGTGCTGCGGGATGCCGGCGGCTTCCCGATGAGGGAACTCTTTGCCGAGGCGCGTCGGATGGGCGACGAACTGCATTCTTGCCAGAAGGCCATCGACGCGCTCTTCACGCGGGCGATAGTACCGTATGCCCTCAAGTGCGGGAACGCATCCGATCTCCTTTCCTACTTCGCAACGTCAAACCGCTTTACGCACAACTTCGGCCAGGCCTCGAGCCGTGCGCTCGTGCTTGGGCTGGAGAAGAATGGAGTGCGCGGCTTCCTGACGGCGGCTGGCGGCAACGGCGTGGAGTACGGAATCAAGGTTGCGGGGTCCGGGAAGTGGTACACCGCTCCTGCTCCTATGATAGAGGGACCGTATCTTGTTGAAGGCGCGAAGCGAGAGAACCAGCTTCCGTGGATGGGCGACAGCTCGATCACGGAATGCCGCGGATGGGGCGGACGGATAAGGGCGGTCAATCCCGCCGTTTCCGGCGGAGTGGTCATCAACGGCGGAATGATGGATGTTGACGGAGGGTGGATGGGCGCCGGTTCGACTATGATTCCCGCGAAGTGCTTTGCGAAGGCAAGGGAGGACGGGCATGGTCTTCAACTGACTTGACTGTCAGGCGCGGGGACGAGGGTCTTTTCGGTTGCGGGCTTTAGGGGGGGCATTACTTTGGCGGTGGATTGTTGCTTTGTGCCGGTGCGGTCAGACATCGCAGGACGAATGAGGTCGTTGCAGATGACGCTTGATACGATTCTGTAATTTTTGGATAACAATATTACAAGTCTTTGTGATTGTTTTTGGAGGGCGGATTTGGTACATTCTTCTTCAAGGATAGGTTGTGTCCGCTCAAGACACGCCTGTTGCAAACAGAAAGGCCCAATCGACAATATGAATTCAAACATGACACGTAGAGGTTTTCTGACGGCGGCAGGAGGAATGGTTGCTTCGACGGCGGTGCCGGCCTTCGCGAAGGATCGTCCGGCGGCGTTCCGCAAAGGGGCGCGTCGATTCGATCCGAGCTTTGTTGCGCTCATCTCGGACCTGCACGTCAACGGCCTTAAGGACGAGGTGCCCACCCACTGCTATGAAGAGGTCTGCTTCCGCAAGACGGTCGATGCGATACTCGCGCTTGACCCTCTGCCCGCAAACGTCGTCTGTTTCGGCGACATCGCCTATCACTGGGGACAGCCGGAAGACTATCCGCTTGTGGCAAGCCTGCTCAAGCCGCTGACGGACGCGGGGATCAAGTTGACGCTCGGCATGGGCAATCACGACCGGCGCGACAACTTTCTGGCGCAGTGGCCGGAGTACGCCAAGACGTCGCCCGTACCGGGGCGCATCGTTTCGAAGGTGGAGCTGCCGCATGTCGATCTGCTGATGCTCGACACCCTGAATGCCCTTGAGGTGGAGAAGAAAAAGCCGAGCAAACCCGGCGAACTGGACAATGCCCAACGCGAATGGCTGCGCGAGACGCTGAAGGCGGCGACGAAACCCGTCCTGACCTGTGCGCACCACAAGCCGAACGAAGACAAGGTGAAGCTGGCGAAGTTGTTGCTTGAGTCTGTCGCCTGCAAAGGGCATATCCACGGCCACTGGCACAAGTGGGCGCGTGACGCCATGCACGATGGGTGGAATCCGCAGCATGTGAAGCCGTATGTGGGGCTGCCCTCTACGGGACATTGGGGCGACATCGGTTTTGCGACGATGCGGACTTTCCCGGATCGCGTGGAGATCACGAACCATCAGGACGACTTCTTCTTCACGGGCGGGCCGGGCGACGGCCAGCCCATGCGCGATGACATCGTGCGGGAGCAGAACAACCAGAAGGTGACGCTGCGGATTTGATTTCACGAACCAACAGGAACGAAAACAACAATGAAGGTCATGTCATTTTCATCGGTTTGCGCTGCGGCGATGCTTGCGTTGAGCTGTGTGGCCGTAGAGGCGAGGCCGCTCATCGTAGGCATGACCGAACAGTGGCTCGGCGGCGAAGAGGGGCGGGAGAAGAGCCCGCGCGCCGGCGTGGAAGAGGCGTACGCCGAGGCGATCCGGCGAGGCGGCAACATCCCGGTGGTCATCTGCCGGACGGCCGAAACTGGACATCTGGCGCAGGTGCTTGCCCCGCTCGACATCCTGATTCTCACCGGCGGCGCAGATGTTGAACCGTCGCGCTATGGGGCGGAGCCTTCGCCGAAGCTCGGCAAGGTGCAGAAGGATCGCGATGCGTTCGATTTCGCCATCCTTGAGGCGGCGCTTGCGCGGAAACTGCCGGTGATGGGCATCTGCCGCGGGATGCAAGTCATCAACGTGCATTTCGGCGGCACGTTGTGGCAGGATCTGCCAAGCGAGTTTCCAGTGAAGGAAGTCCGCCACGGCGGAAACGCCGTCGACAAACGCTGCCACACGATTGGCATCGAGCCGGATTCGCGTCTGGCCGCCGTGATCGGCGCAACGAACGTTGCCGTGAACAGTCGGCATCATCAGGCGGTGAAGCGTCTGGCTTCCGGCTTTCGCATCGTCGCACGTGCGCCGGATGGCGTGGTCGAAGCCATCGAGCATACCTCGCTTCCCGTGGCCGGTGTGCAGTTCCATCCGGAAGGTCTTGTCAAATACGCCGATGATGAGATCTTTATGCGGTTTTTCCTCAATCTGCCGACGTTCATCGGCCATGTACCGAAGCTCATCTCGCCCAAGGCCGTGGATTGATGTCACCCGATTGTGGAATTTGCGGAGATTGATTGCGTCGCCAAGCCTTTGGCGTGAGACCTGTCGTCCGGCGGAAGGTGTTTGTGAAGTAGGCTGGGTTGCAAAACCCTGTTCTGTATGCGACTTCCGCGATTGACAGCGCGTCGTTCGCAAGAAGCCGCTTGGCGATGTCAAGCCGCTGGCGCATGATTTCCGCGCCTACGGATCGACCCAGTTCCTGCTCGAACAGCTGAGCGACGGTTGTGCGCGAAACGCCAGCATTAGTGGCAATCTGCGAAAGACCAAAAGACGTGCCTATGTTTAAGCGGATGTATTCGAGTGACTTCCGCACGATGGGGCTTGTGGCGGCGATGACATCGGTTGATGCGCGGATGGTGATGCCGCGCGGTGGAATCAGGATGGGCTTTCGCGGTGGTTCCGCCCCGTTCATGAGGTGATCGAGAAGTTCTGCGCCCTCATAGCCTGTGCGCCCTTGGTCGTGTTCGATGGACGAGATCGGCACGGGCTGGTTCTCGCAGATGAGACGGTCGCCGCCAATTCCGAGCACGGATACATCCTCGGGAACTGATAGTCCTGCGGTAATACATGCACCAAGCGCTCGGGCGGCGTCGACGTCATCGTAGGCGAGAAGGGCGAGAGGCTTCGGGGCGGATTTGAGTTTCTCGCCGAGCCAGTGGTTGAACCACGTGAAATCGTCCAGTCGATTCATTGGCGCTTCTTCGGAGAGCACCCATCTGGGGGGAGATTGGGCGAGGCTGGATGACTTGGCGGTTGGCAGGCGGAAGCCTTCGTATCGAAGGCGGTGGATGTTGAGCCAGTTTGTGGAGAACCACGCGAAGTTGCGGAAGTTGCGTTCGTCAAAATGCAGTCTGGCGAGCTTGCCCATCAGGAAATGGTCACCGCTTACGCGCGGCAGCCGCATTTCGGGATGGTTGAAGGTAAGATCCACAACAGGAATCTTGTGCCTGCGGAGCGACTTCACGAAGGCGACGGTTTCTGGATTGTCGCGCAACGTCACGAGAACGCCGTCGCCCTTCCACCCTTTCGGCTGGCGCGCTATGCGGTCGAGGATTGTCAGCTGCCAGTCGTGCTGACGGGCATAACGAGCAATGCCAGCAAGCCTTGGCTGATAGGCGGGCGTGACGAGAATGAGCACATGGCGACGATTCATGCCGCGAATTGTACCATACGCCGGAATCCACCGCAAGCGATACTTTACGATTATATAATTTTATGAGTGCAATATTACAAGTCTTTGAGGTTGTTTTCGATAGGAGGATTTGATACCATTCTCTTCCAAAAGGTGGATTGTGTCCGCACATGGTGCATCTGCCGTAAACGGACGGAAAGGAAAACGACAATGAAAATGCAAAAGACGTTCAAAGTAGCACTATGGTTGCTTTCGGCGTTGATGGCGACGCTGATTCCAACCTCCGTTGATGCAGGGCTTAAGTACTGGACGACGGGGCGTTACGACGCCGACTCGTATGTGCAGGACGGGCTTGTGCTGAACTACGACGGCATCCGCAACGTCGGCATCGACCAGCCGCACTCCATGACGACGACCACATGGGTGAACCTCGCCAATCCCGGTACGCAGGATTTGACCAAGGGAGGCTCCGGCAAGAACTCCAAGTGGCTCGACGACGGCTTCTTCTTCGACGGCACCAACTGGTTTGGCAATGCCGGCGTGACCATTGCAGGCCCCAGGTACACGACGCAAACGCTTATCGATGCAAAAGTCTCCGACCATGCCGCAAAGGGACAAATCGGCTATGTGTTTTTCACCGCCGGCGACGACAATAAGAATTGGACGAAGTGGTCGCTTGCCATCCGCAGTTCGACGGCTGACGGTGTTTGGTTCAACACGCACTACTACACCTCGGATCGTCCGAAGATCAAGAACACGGACGCATTCACCTACCTCACGATGATTGCGAACGACACATACGCGGCGATCTTCAGCGGTCTGACGGAGCCGACCGGGGCGACGGGGCGATATGGCCTCAAGAGCGGCACGACGGCAATTGGCTCGTTCACGTCCGACAAATGGGGAATCGGCGGCAATCCTGGCGGCGGCCAGCAGCAGCTCATCGGCACGATCAAGAGCTTCCGCCACTACAGCCGCGTTCTTTCGCTGGAGGAGCGCACTTGGAACCGCGCGGTTGACGACCACCGCTTCTTTGGCATACCAGTTTCGACGATTCCTGTCACCAACGCCGTGATTGCATCGTCGGTTGCGATCGTCCCCGCGAATGAAGCGGCAGGCGCGTATGCGGTCGATGCCGGCGGCTACACGTTCACTGCCCCCGCTTCGCAGACCGTGAACGGCCGCGCCTACACCTGCACGGGCTACACGCTTGAAACATGGAACGATGCAGCTGCCACATGGGGAAATGCCCAGACGGAGAGTGGCACTTCCGTAGCCGTTACCGCCTCCGACCGCGTTCGCATCACCTGGCAATGGACGGCGGGCGACGGCATTGTGACGCGCTACACGACCGCCGACTACGTGCAGGATGGTTTGCTGTTCCACTACGACGGCATCTGCAACGTCGGTGAAGATCAACCGCATTCCGCCGACGCGACCGAATGGAAGAACCTTGCGCCGAACGGCGGCTTCAACATGAATCTGCATGTCATCAGCATGGAAGGGGCGAAACCCGGCGAGTGGCGCGCCGACGGCTACCGCTTCGAGAACGAGTCCTACTTCGCACCGAATGTCGCCGTAACGCTCCCCTCCAACCAGACCATCCAGGTTGCGATGCTTGGCACCTCGCTTGACCAGTACCCCATCAACGCCAGCGGCGCGTATGTCAACGAGGCCTATATCTACTACAACAAAGCCGCGTTCGAAAAGGGCGGGGCTCTCTCCCTTCGCAAGGACGTGAGCGGCAACTTCAATTCGTGGATCGACTGGGCGACGCATGGCTACGACTCTCGGACGGGAAACGACAGTGCCCGCCCTGATGCCATGACGACGACTGGTGTCCCGTTCGAATACGTAACGGCCGTTATCGCCGACGACTTTACCGCCGACTTTCTTGGGACGACGATTCCGACGGCGGAGACTTCCCGCTGGACGATGAACGCATCGCGGCGCACCATTTCGAAGGTACCGCAGGTGCAGACATCCTCAAGTCCCGGATTCGGCATCGGCGGCAGTCCCAACGATGACCGCTCCAATTTCCGCGGAGTCATCAAGAACTTCCGCTTCTACAACCGCGTCCTCACAGACGAGGAGCTGGCGCACAACCGCGTGATCGACGAATACCGTTTCCACGGCGTGATTCCAGTCACGAACGTCATTGTCACCACTTCGCATTCGTTCTTTGCAGGAAATGAGGCGAACGGCAACTACGAGATTTCCGGCACATACACGTTCAGTGCGCCGACTGAGACGCAAACCGACTCGCGCGGCATAGAGTACACGCTGGACGGATATACGATTGAGACGTGGGATGCCATCGCGCAGGGGTGGAGTGCGCCGGTCTCCTATGAGTCCGGCTTCTACACCTACACCGTCGGCACCTCGCCCGCGAAGGTTCGCCTTACATGGCAGTGGAAGGCGACGAAGGGTTTGCGCACTGCGGCAGATTATGGCCTTGAGGATGTCGTGCCGAACGGACTCCTTCTGCACTACGACGGCATCAAGAACATCGGCGCGGAGTGCGCCGACGTGACGAACCCGACGAACACCTGGTCCAAGGCTTGGGTTAACCTGGCAGATTCCGGACGGTACAATCTCGTTCGCGTCAACAAGACGACCAAGGCCGGCGAGTGGACATTCGACGGCTTTGCCTTTACGAACACGTCAAGCACGGTAGGTTCCCGTTTCGACAGTGCGGGACCGTTCACGCTTGCGCCGTCCTATTCGCTTCAGGTGCTTCTGGACGCCACGGCGTCCGAGCAGGCAGATGCTACCTGCGGATACATGATGTTCAACGCACCTTGGAAGTCCTCTTCAATCGCCATCAGGACGGCGACGGACTATGGTGCGAACGGTTCGCTCTACTATGTCGCCGACAATGCCTTTGGCGAGAATGCGTCCGCGCGTCCCCGGTTCACGAACGGCTCCAGAGAACTTCCCTACACTTACGCTACGGCGATCATAGACGGGGAAAAGGCGATGTTCTTCGACGGGACGGACTATCCGACGAGCGGCACCGCCATTACCACCAAGACCGTGGATGCCACGGCGCAGCCGCTCACCAAGCTGCACATCGGCGGCGGTCAGGGCAACCAGGACTTTACCGGCATCGTGAAGAGCATCCGCTACTATGACCGCGTTCTGACGACGGACGAGATGGTGCGCAACCGCAACGTCGATAGCGTACGGTACTTCGGAGCGTTGGCAACGACGAACGTGTTTGTCGTGGCGGGCGGCGAAGGTGCGGTGCAGGCCGAGCAGGGCGCGTACAAGGTTGAAGGCGAATGGACATTCACTGCGACGAAGACCGTGAACAAGAAAGGCGAAGTGGTTGACGTGGTACGCTACTCCACCGAAGAGCTTGTCAATGGAGTATGGACGAACAAGACGTACCACAACGGCAATACATACACCTACACGGAGGGGGTGGGGCAAAGCCCGTCCCTCTCGGTGCGTCTTACGTGGCTGGGTCAGCCGCTCGGCACGGTGATTCTTGTCCAATAATTGCCTGTTCATGAAATTAGGAGAATGATCATGATAAATGAAACATCAAGAATGGCGAGACGGATGGCTTCCGTGTGCTTGCTGGCACTGATTGCAACCTCCGCTGACGCGGGCGTGAAATACTGGGACAATCCGAACTTCAAGTCTTTCGACGTAGGCGACTACGTCCAGGACGGCCTCGTCGTCAACTACGACGGCATCCGCAACGCCGGTCCGAACGCCGCGCACGACCCGAACGCCATGACATGGGTGAACTCCGCCAACCCCGGCACCTACGACATGATGCGCTACAGCACCAACGGCACGTGGGGGGTTACGAATATAGCTGTGAAGGCGGGATGGAACAACGACGCGTCAAGAGGTTCATGGACGGACAAGGGCTTCGTGTTCAACAAGGACGCGTGCTTCCACCAGCCCTCCTCGTTCGCGATTCCGAAGACCTACACGATCCAGTCCCTTGTCGACGCCAAGACTGGCGATCAAACCGGCGACAAAAACCAAATCGGCTACATCATGTGTCCCTACAGCGCCAGCAACTGGGCCTACTGCAGCTACGGCCTTCGCAGCAGTGGTTACAACTACGGCGGCGGCAACGTCAACCACACATTCTATCTCGTTTCCGGTTCAATCGGAAAGCGCCCGGCCGTGCGGGGATCCTCCGGCATCCGGTTCTCGTACATGACGGCCATCAACAACGTCAACGACGGCGTGCTCTTTTCCGACACGGAAGCGCCGTGGGACGCCGCCTACAACGACACCTCCTACGGCCACGCCTACGATTCCTCCAAGTCAGGCTCGGCCTGGACATATGACAACGGCTTCTGCATCGGCGGCCACTATCCGCGCACGGATGAAATGTTCAAGGGCACGATCAAGAACTACCGCTTCTACAACCGCTGCCTTTCGGACGCGGAGGTGCTGTGGAACCGCGTGGTCGATGAGGCCCGCTACTTCGGACGCGGTCGCGAGATCACGGTGATTCCCGTCACGAACGTCGTCGAGTCCTTCACCATCGCGGGCGTCCGGGACTACCACTACGCCATCGATGCCGAGGGCCAGACCTTCACCGCCCCCTCCAGCAAGACCGTGAACGGCAAGCGCCACGTCCTCTCCGGCTACGCGCTCGAAACGTGGAGTGGTTCGGCATGGAGCGCCCCCGTCGTGCACGACGGCGAGTTCTCCTACACGGCCACCGACCCGACCGCGCTTGTCCGCATCACCTGGCAATACGCGGAGGCGACCGGCGAGGGCAAGCTCAAGACCTACGACATGGACGACTACGTTGCCGGCGCCGCCGTCCACTTCGACGGCATCCGCAACGCCGGTGCGACCGCCGACCATGACCCGAACGCCACGACTTGGGTGAACCTCGGCACCACCGGCTCGGCCATCAACATGTCGCGCACGAAATACGGCTACGGCGACCTCGGCGGATGGGACGGCGACGGCTACTGGTTCACCGACACGCCCAAGTTCGCCTCCCCGTCCGGGGCGATACCCTGGCCGGCGACCTACTCCGTCCAGGTGGTGCTGGACGCGAACACGGCCGACCAGCAGCGCAATGACACGGCGATGTACATCTATTCCGTTTCCTGGAACCGGCTGGCCATGGCCATCTACGCCAAGCGCAACGAACTCTCGCTGCAAACGCAGAAGGAGGGCGCGCAGCCCTATGGTGTGCCGCTTGGCGGATCGGCGTTCCAGTACGTCAATGGCTTCGTGGATTCCAACGCAAAGAAGTCCGTGATATTCTCTTCGACGACCATTCCGGAGTCTGGCAGCAACGTGAAGAGCTACGAGACGATGGATTCCGCCGTCGGCAATGCCGGAATCGGCGTTGGCGGTTTCGGAGGCGACGCCAGCCAAGATCTCGTTGGCAAGATCAGGAGTCTCCGTTTCTACTTCAACAAGGTGCTCACCGAGGAGGAGCTCGCGCAGAACCGCAAGGTCGATGAATACCGCTTCTTCGGGCGCTATGTCGTCACGAATGTCCTTGTGCAGTCCACCTACTCCTACCTCGACGGCAACGAGAAGGCCGGCCCCTACGAGGTCGAGGGTTCCTACACCTTCACCGCGCCGGAGACCGTGACCGCCCCGAACGGCATCACCTACGCCTGCGACGGCTACACCGTCGAGACGCAGGACGGCATCGGCTGGGCAAACGCCACGGACTACACGGGCAATTCCTACCTCTACAACACCTCCGCCGGAACCGTTCGCCTCACATGGAAGTGGAAGGCGACGAGCGGTCTCCGCACCGCCGCCGACTACTCCATCGACGACCTCTCGCCGGCCGGCCTCGCGCTCCACTACGACGGTCTGCTCAATCAGGGTGTCGGCGTCGCGCGCTCCACGACCGCGACCAAGTGGGTCAACCTCGGCTCGCGTCCCGGCATGGACCTCACGCGCGCCACGAGCGGCTCCGACGCCACAGCCATAGGCGGATGGGTTGACGACGGCTATCGTTTCGGCGGCAAGTCGCAGTTCAACAGTCCCGGCGGCCAGCAGTGGGCGACAACGTTCTCCGCGCAAGTGCTCGTGGACGCCACGCATGCGGACAACGGAAATGTTGACGGGACCGAGAAGGGGCACTACATCGCCGCCACGACGTGGGGCATGTTCGGCCTGGTCGCCTACGGGCCTGGCCAAAGCGCGCGCTTCCAGGTACAGTCCATTGGCAACAGCCAGAACAACCCGCACTTCACGACCGAGACCGGCATCGACTACATGACGGCCATCCACGACGCCAAGTCGAAGGCCGCTGTCGTGTTTCCCGGCACGAAGGCGCCGACGAGCGGTGCGGCGGCGGACGGATACAAGAGCTTCACCACCTTAAACGGCATCGAAAACAACGCTTTCCGTCTTGGCGGCTGGGGCGGCGGTCCGGGCGGCTCCCAGAACCTCGTCGGCACCGTGAAGACCTTCCGCTACTACGACCGCGTGCTGACGGAAGAGGAGCTTTTGCGCAACCGCAACGTGGATGCCTCGCGCTACTTCGGCGAGCTGGGCGTTACCAATGTGCTTGTCGTGGCTGGCGGTGCGGGCGCGGTACAGGCCGAAACCGGCGCGTACAAGGTCGAGGGCAGCTGGACGTTCACCGCGACAAAGACGGTCGACAAAAATGGAGAGGTGGTTGATGTGGCGCGCTACTCCATCGAAACGTTGGTCAACGGCGCGTGGACGAACAAGCAGACCTGCAACGGCAACTCCTACACCTATACGGAGGGGACAGACCCCGCAACGGTTCGCCTCAAATGGTTGGGTCAGCCGCTCGGCACGGTGATTTTCTTGCAGTGATATCGTTGGCGGATGGTGATCGGCGGACGTGGATTTCCGTTTGGAACTGTCGCTGGGCAAATACATGTATCATATAAATCAAAAGGAGTACAGACATGAAGACGACGCTTAAAAGCTGGAGCGTGTTGCTTTCGGTGTTTGCGGGCTCCGTGTTGATGGCGGCGGACCAGTCGCTGACATGGACGGCTGGAGAGAACCCCAGATCGCTTGGCGCGAATGGTGAACTCGCGTTCACCTATGATGCAAACGACAAGGTGCAGACACTTTCCGCGACCATTGCCGCAGGTGACACAATCACGCTATCCGGCGATGCCATCGACTTCGCCGCCAATGCCGTGGTGATGCTTTCCGGCCCTGGCAACTTCGTGGTCGAGAACACGCTCGCCGGCGTTAACGGCCTCACCGTCACGAACGCCCAGAACGCCGCGCTCGTGGAGTTTCTGGACCCCACACTTCTGTACTCCGGAACAAGTGCGGCGTTCAAGACCGTCTTCCCTGGATGCGATATTGATGACATCACCATCCTGTACGCCAACCAGCACAAATTCGACGGCAAGGTGCATGATGGAATAATGTATGCCGGTGTCGGCAATCCGCAGATCAACTATCCGCATGTTGTGCGGCGCATGACGAAAGACGGCGTAAAATGGCTGACCTGCCAGATGCAGGACTGCTACATATCCGACAACAAATGGATAACCAAGACCGTGCTTCTGGAGCTTAAGCAGTCCGGCTTGGACGTTGTCGGGCGTACCGTCGGCGCCTACTATCCGTGGGCGAAGCTTGAAGGCGAGGACATGCTGAACCTTTATCAGCTCTGGCAATCAAACCCAGATGCCAGCGTCAATACGGAAGTGCTGACCGGAGGGTATCGCATCGGGCGGTTGCAGGGGACGTGGAGCGGCGCGCCGGGCGTGAGCCTGCGCGGAAACCTTTCCGGACTGGGCGGTGCGCTGACGGTGGCGAAGGGCGCGAAGGTGGATATCGGCAACGCGACAACGCCTCCGCCTTCGTTCTTTGTGGCTGGCCAGTTCGTCGTGAAGGACGCGAACGTTTCCCTGGACGGCACGATGGGCGGCGACTGCAATGGTGCGCTCGTGCTGGAGGCAACAAAGGTCGGCAGCTACACGGTGACACTGCCAAACACGCATCTCAATAGGATGAGGGGCGCGATGGGGCAGAACGATCGGACGAATGGTGCGACAGAGGACCATGTCGATACCTGCGGGCGGCTAATCATCAAAGGCGACAGCGCGGCGGGCAAGACCATGATCTGCAAGGCGAACAGCTGGTCGGCGTTCCCGACGAATGGCATTGTGGAGGTGCGCGATGGCGGCGTGCTGGATCTGACGGGGTTGATCGGGCGCGGAAGCCCGAACGGCGGCGGTACGCGGCAGAACGACAGCGCGACGATCCGCGTGTACAAGGGCGGCATCGTCAAGCACAACAACAACTGGACGACGCTCAACGAACAGAAGATCGAGCTGCGCGGCGGCATATTCGAATCGCAGCGTGCGAGTGGGAGCGTGACCTTCAGCTACCAGAACAATATGCTGTTTGAGGATGGCGGCGCGCTTACGAGCAAAGGCGGGACGTTCTGGGCCGGCAATTCCACCGCTCCTTCATGGAAGGTGCGCGGCACCTCGCCTTCCGCCTGCGAAGCTCCGATTCAGGTTTTGGGAGCATCAATATTGCGGGTGATGACGTTGGACGTTGCGGACGTTACGGGCAATGATCAGCCGGACTTCATCTTCCGACAGTCGGTCAAGCGGTACAACGATCTACCCTTGTCG
>JAFWKK010000064.1 GCA_017514235.1 Kiritimatiellia bacterium
TACATGGAGCCGCCACCGCCGGAGTCGCCGGATTTACCGTCATACTCGCCGCCGCCGCCGCCGCCACCGGCAACGATAACATCCCTGCCCGCCACGGAGACAGTTGAGTTGGTTCCGTCGCCGCCGGGATAGACTTTGGTCGTGTGCGCGGCGATGCGCCGTCCGCCCGTGCCGCCGCCGCCGACAGAGACAGTATAGACGCCT
The DNA here is from genome assembly GCA_017514235.1 of Kiritimatiellia bacterium. Classification (GTDB taxonomy): domain Bacteria; phylum Verrucomicrobiota; class Kiritimatiellia; order RFP12; family UBA1067; genus UBA1067. Next base: position 205 of record JAFWKK010000064.1, read on the forward strand.
TCATCAAAAGGGTAGACTACATCTACCATTCCGCCTGCGCCGCCGCCGCCGCCACCGCCGTTCGGCTGGTTTGCATATGCAATCTGGTACGCGCCGCCTCCTCCGCCGCCGCCGCCGACAGCAAGGACTCGCATGGAAACAGGCCGCAGGAGCGTGAAGCTGCCCACCTCCGCCGTGTTCGTGAAGACAAGGAGCGTGTCGCCGGAGAGGGGTTCCGTGCTGATGATGGCGTTGGTTACGTTCGTCAGCACCCCTCCCGCGTAGTAAAGCTCGTTTGACACATCGGCGGCGAACGCCGCGAGCGACGCGGCGGACGAGAGGCCGTTGGTGACGGACGCGGTGACGAGGCCGTTGGTGATCGAGGCGGTGACGTACCCCGCGCCGTTGGCAAGCTGCGCGTTGTCGGTCGGCAGGTCGGCCATCGTCGGCAGGCGCGTGCGGGTGGCGGTACGCTCTATCCCATCGTCCGAGAAGTTGAGACGCTCGGCATCGGGAGGTCCCGCCACCTCCGCCGTAAACCGATCGGATATCCTCAACGTCCACATGCCGTCGGCATACGATATCAAGAACTGTTCGGCGGGTTCGCCCGCCGGGTCATATACCCGCCACTCGGTGAAGCCCGCCTCGGCATCGGCGCGGGAGAGGGCGTTCATCGCCGCGTTGCTCACGGCTAGATAGTTGCCGGGCGCAGGAGCGGTCGCTTCTATGGTTGCCACAAGTTGCGTGTTGCCGGTCGTGAAGTCAGGCGTCGGCGCGAGACGGACTATTGCCGCGTCGGTCTCGGCCTTGGTGTAGGTGTTCGTCGCATCCGCCTTTGCCTCAAGCGCGGACACGTCGAAGTCAACGTTGGTGACAATATGCGCGTCGTTGTAGACCTCTCCCTTCGGCGCGGTCTGCACAGTGAGCGGCCCCGCGCAAAAGGCGGGAAGGACGCAGAAAAGCAGCAGGGCGACCGTGCCGCCAAGCCGCCTGATGATTTCGTCGATCTTCGCCTTGAGGTCGTTCTCGTTCCAGCGATCCGGCAAGCCATCCAGCCCGTACAGACCGCCGCGCACGTCAAGGTACATGGCCTTGTCGCTGCGCACGTCGGCAACGCAGTCCGTGACGCGGAGCTTCACGGCACCGTTGTGGATGGTGACTGTCCCGCCGTCCTCGCCCTTGAGCCAGACGCGCACGGGATATGCGCCGAGCGACATTGAGGCCGTTTCCTTCGCCGTGAAGGAGAACGCCACGGTGCCGCCAGCCTCGATGACGGGGAACACGCGCAAAGCCCCTTGGTACGACAAGTACAGAGTCTTGCCGGAGTAGTCGCAGCCCTCCGCAAGCACAAGCGTTATCTCCGCCGAACTGTCGCCTTTCAGAAATGTAGTCATAGAATGCCTCCGTCTATGGCCGTTTAATAAACCTAAACTGGCGGGTTGGCGTAGTACGCTGTCTGTTAAAAGTCAAGTTCACTGCGATTGCGCCCGGACGCTGCCGGGCGAGATGGTTACGGCCTTTTCAAGCGTGTTCGTGGAATAGTTCTCGCTGTCCACGCCGTAGGTGCAATCGCGGCCGTTGCCTTGGTTGTGCGGGCCGCTGTTGTTGTGGCTGGACGTGCAGACGGAGATTGTCGTGGGGTGCGCTTGATTCTGGTTCGACAGTGACATCGCAATGCCTCCCGACTAAGTCGCATTGAACAGGGTCCAAGTCACGTCGATGCGGAGTTCGAGCCGTGAGCAGTAGACGAACAGGGTGGACCGCGGCACTTGCCCGTCCATGTAGACGTTGTTGAAGGTTCCGGCAGATTGCGCGTCGGCTACCGGGAAGCCGCAGTGCGCCCATATGGGAGCCCTGTCTTTCAGGGCGTTCTTGAGCGAAGTAAGCCCGTTGCCCGTTATCTCCACGTCAGCGAAATACGGATCGGCCGTTGGGGTGCCTCCGAAGCCATTTTTGGCGTATATGCGCAGCCGCTCCTGTCCGTAAAAGTTTCTTGCGGCAGGTGCGGCTACGCCGTTGTGGCTGTCCCAGATGTCGTACTTCATCCATCTGGCGTCGTTGACGTCGTCGGTCCAGCCGCCTCCGCGGCCTTCGTTGGCGACTCCAGCTATGTCGGCCTCGCCGTAACCCGAACTCTCGTGCCATTTAGGCGTATGTATCTCGCTGGAGAACTTGTAGCGCATGACGCCCGCGCCAGAATGGAGATACGTGTATGCCTCGACAGCATACGGCTTCAGCGGCGTGTCCTTGACGTACAGGCACGAAGGATTCCAGATGCGCCAGTAAGCATGGTGGATTGTCGGCAGGCCGACAGGCAGCGCACGGAAGTTGAAGCGAAGGAGCTTCCATGACGCGCCCAGCTCCATCGTCGTGCCGAGCGTGACGCCGTTGATGTTCGGGTCGGCCTTGATCCTGTAGGGCGGGTAGGATCGCGCCCAGTAGGCGAAGAGCGGCCTGTGGCCCTGCACCCAGCAATTCGCAGTGCCGCTTCCGCCGTAGATGCCTGCGGTCTTGTCGTTGCGGAGATTTAGGAGCTGCCCCTGCATGGCGGCGGCGTCGGCGTTGTTCGCAAACATTTCAGAGTCCGCGCTGGAAGAATCCTGTTCGCCCCATACGACGGCTTGCGAGAAATACTCCTTGTCTGGCGTGACAATCATATTTTTCCCGCCGCCAGTGCCGAGCCACGCTTTGGGGTGCTTGACTATCAGCAGGTCCTTGCCGTCGGCAAGGAGGGGATAGCGAGCCGCGCCGCTGCCCGTGCCTAGATCGGTCTTGCAGAGATCGGTCGCCATTGCGTCATTCCCATTTGGCTACCGCCGGGGTGTTGATGACGTAGCTGGTTTCGGCGGAAACGGAGTAGAGCCGCCCGTAGCAGTCGTAAGTCATGTCGCGGTAAAAGCCAAAGAGCGTGGTGCCGCTCCAGTGAGTGCGCGTCTGCACGCGCACGGTTACGCCGTTCGCGTTGTTCGCCGTCCATGTTGTCAAACTGTCGGAGGTGTCGCCTCCCGGGAGGGTCGGCGTAAGGTTTATCACGCTTTCGCTGTTGGGACTGTAGGGATCGTCAGCTTTGATGTTTGCCCATTCAGGCGTTGTATGGCCGTGCGTCAATACCAGCATCTTGTCATTGCCGTTGCTTGAGCCGTTGGTCGAGATGACGGTCGCGATTTCCCCGTTGGCGTCCGTCCCCATTATGCGATTCGGCGGGAACCTTCCAACAGTGCTCCCAGTGGCGAGATAGTTCGCAAGGGATTCCAAGGCGAACCATGCGTTGTTCAGCGAATGACCAAGAGTGCCGTCGTTTTCTATCGTGACGAGGCATTTGCCGGAGTGACCTGCGATGTTGCCCGTGAGCTGCGTCAATGGCACCTTGCCGTTGCTGTCAAGATTCGATGCGAGGCTCGACAGCTTGGAATTGACGGAGAGCGTGGAGCCGCTTTTCACCAGCACGCCGTTGCCGCTTGGCAGGTCGATGCTGCTGCCGCTTCCGCCGCCCGCATATTCTGGATGCGTGTGGTTTGCGGCGGCATATTCAGTATGCGTGTGGTCTCCGGCCGCGACCGTCCCCGAGGTCGTGCCCACGGCCATCAGGGAGACGGTGCCGTTTGCGGAGTAAAGGACGCCGCTTCCGCTGGCGACCTTGCGGATGAACTTGTCGTTGACCCAGCCGAGGGTGGCGAGAACCAGACTGGACGTCGATAGCGTGTCCGTCGGGGCTATGGCAAGGACAACGCCGTTGGGTTTCAGCGCCCCGGAGTCGTAAGCGGCGAGAATCAGATTGCCCGACGTTTCGGAGTATTGCACCCTAGCAAGCACGGTTGCGCCCGAGACCGTGCGGAAAAGCAGTTGCCTTGAACCGCTGTCCTTGTCGAGAAATATGTCGCCGCCCGTGATGCGGGTGCGGACGGTCGGGCTGCTTGCCGCGTCCTGCACGTTTATCACGGAGGCGTTTCCGTTAGCGTTCGGGATTACGGTCAGATTCGCCGCGAGACTCTTGTTCGCAAGGATGGTCTGCGCCGTGTCGAGGGTCACGAAGTTGCTTAAGTCCGGGAGGAGATTTTCAATCATGTCCTCTATCCAGTCCGAAGCGACGTAGATGTGGCCGTCGCTCATCAAGATGGTGCTGCCGTCGAGCATTCCGCGCAGGAGGTGTTTCATCCTGTCGCGCTCCTCGTTCGTGACGGGTCGCACCTCGAAGCGTTCAAGAACGTTCGCAGCTACGGCGTCCATGTTCACGTCCAGCTCGAGCGAAGCGTCGTCGCCCGGATCCATTGTGTTCGAGACCTTGATGGTGCCGGAAGGGGAGCAGATGCCGGAAATCCAGCGGACTATTGAGTTAGCCCACTTCTTCGGGAAGGAGAATAGCTTTCTGCGGCCTTGGAAAAGATGTATCATGATGTCTTCCAGCCCTCGCCGGTGACGGAACTATACGGGTTTGGACTGCTCCAGTCGTAGTCCTTTTGCGTGACGGTGACAGTCCATCCCTCTGACGCGCCGCAGTACCGTGCGGTGGCGAACTTGTCGGTGCCCGACATGTAACGTACCCACGCCGTAACCATGTCCTGTGGCGTGCCTTGGCCTGTGGTGCTTAAACTAACCATCTGGTGATGGTAGACGGTCGCGTTCGTCGCGCCGGAGTTAGGAGTGTTGTTCTCGACTATGGTGTCGGCGTGGGCCTTCGTATCTATATGCCGGATTTCCGAGACGGTGGTCTTGACGGTCTGAAATACGTCCCAAATGATGCGCGAAGAGGTCTTGTCGATGGATATGGCCACGGCGGCATCGCCAGCGGCGGACAGTGAGATAGCGTTGCCTTCGGCATCAAGCTCGGTAGAACCCCATGCGTTAGGCAAGGTGGCCGGATGAGTCGAGAACGTCCGCTTGGTTTCCGTCACTACCCACTGCCCCGACTCGTCGCGCCGCGCCGCGCTGTATTCGGTCTTTGAACCCGTCAGGTAGGTGATTGAATAGGTGCGGTTGCTAAAGTGCGCCCACCTGACGTTCTGGGAGGTGTTGTCGCTAACTGTGCCGCCCTTGTTCCGAGCGGCAGACTCGGTAAGGCCGCGCACCTCTTTTGTCTCTACGGTCTCTTTCTGCCGGATTGTGGTCTGGCCGGAGAGCGCGAAAAGAATTGACGATGCCGTCTGCTTGGACGTTTCAACGGCAGCCCCGTTCGCATAGGTGTCTATCCATGCCATTACGCCTCGCCTCCTTCCTCGATGGCCTGCTGTATCGCGTCAAGGGCGTCGGCGGCGCGTTGCGTGGCCTCCGCAGTCACCTTGGCGTACTCTTCCGCAGCCGCCTTTTCCTCGCGGGCGAGCGCAACGCGGCGTATAAGCTCGTCCTCGTCGGACAGGCTGCCGCTCGTGCGCCAGTCGGAACGGAACCGCCGGAGCCTGTCAAAGTCCTTGTCGAACTGCTTCTGTGCCTCCGCCTCGGCGCGTTCTTCCTGAAGCTGCGCCGCCCACGAATCACGATCGCGATACCATCCCCAAGCCTGGCTTTCCTTGGCGGTCGCCTCGGCAAGCCGGGCTTGAGCGGCGGACTCCTCCCGGCTGCGCTCCGCAAGTTCGGAACGCATAAGGTCTATGCGCTCCTTGGCTATGCGGCGTTCGATGGCAAGACGCATTCGCTCTTCCTCTTCGGCGGCGGCGCGTTCCAAGCGTTCGCGTTCCTCTGCGGCTTTATTTTGCGCTTCTATTTGCGCATTGGCATAGTCGCGCTCGGCATCGTCGTAGGCATAGGCTGCTTCTTTCGCCGCGTCGTAGGCTTTGGCGACGTCGTTCGCCCGGTTGAGTGCGCTGACTTCCGCCATGCCTTGTGCAGATTCCATTTCGACCTGCTTTGCGTCGGCGTCTTTTGCGGCAGCTCTGGCGCGATCTTCTGCGGCTTCGTATGCCTGCCTGTAGCGTACAACCTCAGGATCGTTCTCCGCTTCGACCTTCCCCTTGTCTGCAATGGTAATATCCTTGATTCTAAGATACTCTTCATGTGCCTTTGATGCAGCGTTCGACAGCTTTTCCATAGTTCTGTTGGCAAGGTCAAGCCGTTGTTTCGCCGTTTCAAGTGATTCGCGCTCGGAAGCGGCTGATGCTTTTGCGGCGCGTTCACGCAGTTCAGCCTCCCGTTCTGCAATTTGAAGTTTCCACGCTGCGGCGACTCGTCCTTTGTCTGCGTCGTCGGCATTTGCCACGTCATCGGCCATCTGCCGCCGCATGTTCTGCAGCTCCGCTTCGGCACTTGCGGCGTCCAGTCCTTCACGCTTTCGGGCAAGATCGTCGCGCCTTTTGGCCGCAAGCTCAAAAGAGTCCGCCGCACGGTCAGCCGCTTTCGCAACGCCCTCAAGCTCCCGCACCATGTTTGTAAAGTGGTTTTCCCTGAATGCAGCAAGCCGCGTGCGCATTGCGTCGCACCACTCCATTATCTTGTTTATGGCCTTTTGCTGCGCTTCCGCGTAGGCGTTTAGAGCCGCTTCCATTGCAAGCATCACCCCGGCAACCACACCGCCAACCGGGCCGAACGCCAACAGCATTCCGATGATGCCTTTCAGCCCACTTGCCACTTTCCCCATTGAACCGTCCATCCCGCCGATCATGCGGTCAAGTGCCATCATCGCGGGAATAGCGGACTTCGCGGCGTTTCCAAGGTTTGTGATGGACTTGGCTGCATTGTCGGTGTTGTTGCCAGAGTCTTTGGGCCTGTAAAGACTTCCCGCCCCTGGCCCTTGGTTCCATTGGCTCTTGGGCGTGCGCATCGCGCTCAGCCGCTCCTGTTCCCTGCGCTTCGCTTCCTCGCACAGTTCGCAGTACCGCTGCAAGGCGCGGTTCATCTCTTCTTGGGCTTTGGCGGCTTTTTTCGGCGCGTCGATCCTGGCGTTTATCTGCTCAAGCGTCTCGTATGTAGAGCTGGCAGCCTTGCGGACACGCTCGAAGTCTGCGTCTGCGCCAGACAAGGCTCCCTTTTCCGCAGCGGCCCATTCACGGAACTTGACTATCTGCTTGTGAATTTCCTCTGTCGTGTCCTTCGCCCAGCTTTTGAGCCGTGCAATGGCAGACGCTATGGCTTCCTGCGTCTTATCTTTCGCGCCGATTATGTATTCGACCACCTTGTTCACGGTTGACCCTCCGCGCCGGATGTGGTATCATTCACGTTGTCATGGACGACAGCGACAACATTTTCTGGCTTCTCGTCGGCCACATGGCTGCGAACGGGGGAAACAGGATCCGTCTGCGGGACAGATGGGACGTGGTCGCCTATGCCATTACTGCCGTCTGTGCCATCGCTGCGCTCGTCATCGCGTCGTGCTGATTCTTCTGCGGCTTTCTCCGCCGTTATGCGCTCAAAAATCATGCTCTTGACGTTCGCAAGGTTCGCCAGCGCGTCGTTTAGTTCAAAGGTCATCTTCTCCGCAGCGTCCGCGCCGCCAAAGGCGTTTTTCAGCGACTTCATGCGGCGGTATGTCTTCACCATCGTTGCAAGGCTCTTGCCGAACAGCCACGATTTCGCGCTGATGCCGCTTTCGGCTTCGAGCATTACCGCGAAGTGCGCCAAGTCCGCCGCCTGTTCGTCCGGCGCGGAAGCTGGCGTCCTCTCTCGCACGTCGTGCGGCCTAAGGCCATAGCAGCGGTTCTTCGCCACCGTCAGTTCCGCACGGTGGCAGGCAAAGCGCAGGGCGGTTTTCACAATCGCCCGCCGCGCCGTCCACTTGTCCGTCAGATTCGTGAACGCCTCCGGATCGCGGGCGTGGTAGAGCGCGTATGCCTGTGCCCAGCGGTACATGGACGAGCCTTTCTTCCACCACGCGGCGGCGTGTTCCTCAAGCCACATGTACGCCCCAGCCGTGAGCGGCCAGAGGTACAGGCCCTTGCAGACCTTGACCGGCTGTTCGCAGAGATCGGCGTTTATGTCCGAATACGGATTGTTCACGCGCTCCACGGCGTGTACGAGTGCCTCCAGTTCGTCAGCCGTCATGTCGGCTGCCGTTATGCCCCGGTCTCGGAAGTCCTGAAGGACGCTTTTCAGCCTTAAACTCATCTTTAGCCGCCGTTTTCGTCAGTTTCCATTTTTGGAACCTATGTCATTGATATAGGTTCGACCTCTCTCAATGATATAGGTTCAACATCCCTTGGGAGCCGCCCCCGTTCCCGCGACAAACCCGATTGAAAGCGCGGAAAACGGGGGCGTTCGCTCATCATGCCGCCGCAGAGACGGCAAAATGCTTCTCGTACACGATGCTGCCCGTGTCAACAGCCGTATTGGACTTGCCCTCCTGTTCGCTCGGCGTCGCCCAGCCGGACGCAAAGCCGTCGCCGGTCGCGCTGCCGAACGTGGGCTTGCCGTCCACGCCCGTTATGGTGACTGTGATAGTCACGTCGCGCATTCCGTGAAGCGTCCCGTAGCTGCCCGTGCCGTCCGGCTCTTCGACGTGCTGGCAGGAACACTGTATCTGTACGGTCTTCGCGGCGACAAGCCCCTGGTAGATGCCAGGTATGGACAGGGGACAGCCAAGGGCGCGGGCGGGAAGGGTGATCGCGTCGTCGCCCGTGGACGGAAGGGCGAATGTGCCGCCGCCCGCCGCGTCGTTCTTCTGCACGGACAACTTCGGGAACTCCGTCTCGGAGTAGGTCAGCAGCCATTCGAGGATGCCGGAGCCAAGCGTGGGGACGGTGATCGTGTCGTTGTCGCCGTATTCGCCGCCAAGGGTGAACTCCGCAGTCTCGGTGTTCTGCTCGCCCCAGTAGCGGTGGGCGTGTTCGTTGCCGGAAGAAGTAAGGGCCTGTGCCCTCTGCTTCTGCTTCTGCTTCTGTACGGTCTGCAACATCCAGCCGGTGACAGATATGGTGCTTGTGGGATTGAACATTTTCGCGCTCCTTTCGTGGTTCCTTTCCTGACTATGGCCGTTTAATCAATGAACACAGAACCATCGCCCAGGGGCACGGACTCTGAGCCGATGTCAGCGGACACCGCGTAAAGGGCACGTCCCGTAGAGACGAAATGCCCGCCGGGCAAGACGGCCTTCCATTCGCCGCCCGGCACGGGTGACGCGGACACTGGCTCGTTGCTGACGTTCGCGCCGACAAGCGTCAGCTTCACGCCGTCCGCGTCCTCCGGAACGCCGACGATCCGCACACGGATCGCCTTGCCGACCTTCGCGTGGATTGAAGCGGTGCTTGTTGCGCTTCCCTCGAATACCTGAATCGTGAGCATTATGGGTTCTCCTTGTTGTAGGCTATTCGTCGTCTTCGCCGCCTTTGTTCCTGTCTTCAAGCCCTTCAAAGGGGTTTGGAAGCATGGTAGGTTCCTCGAAGTCCGTCGCGTCGATCTCGGCCAGGGCGTCGTCTATCTCTTCCTGTGTGACGCTTCCGGCGGCAACCTCCTTCAACACCCGCACCGCGCACTTCGCCTCGATGCGCTTCACCTTCGGCGTCTTGTTCGGCATGTTCGCCGTCTGCGTCAACGCCTGTGACAGCGCGGACACGTCCACCACGTCGAACTTGGACGGGTAGGCCGGTTCCCACGACCTGAAGCCCTTGTCGAACAGCTGCGAAAGCTTGATAAGCGCGGCCTCCGCACGTTGCAGCACAAGGGCGCGGTTCGCAAGGGTCGAATTGGTGTCCAGCTGGTCGAACTGCTTCGATTCCGCCGTCTGAATCTGCCGCGTTTCCTTGTTGAAGAGCGCAAGCCCCACCATGTCGAAGAGAAGGGATCGCTTGCGCCCCGCCTCCTCCGTAAGCAGCTTGAGGTCGCCGCTCGGCGTTATGAAGCGCGATATTCCCTTGTCCTCGGCACCCTCCATTATCGGTATCTTGCGCCCAAGGGTCAGCTCGCGTATGATGGTCACGACGCTTTTCCCCTCCACTTTCTTTTCCGCAAGCCGCGTCTCAAGGGAGTTGCCGATTGACGACGGCAGCACCAGCTGCGGAAACACGGTGTCAAGCAGCGTTTCATAGTGCATGGAGTCAAGGTTCAGTATCTGCGCCTGTATGCCCTCCACGTCATCGAACCACCACGGCTTGGAACTTGGACGCCCGATCAGCGCGAACGGCAGGCGCTCAAGCCCCGGCACCAGCGCGTGTGTGCGCAGGTTCGCCATGTTGCCCTTGTCCGTCTTCTCCGTCACGTACACGTGCCCGTCCGCCCCAAGCTCGTACAGGGTGTACAGCATGGCGTCCTTCGCGCTCTGGTGCGGATCTTCGTTCATGTAGACCGCAGAGCGCGTGATAAGCCACTTTATGTTGCCCGCCGCGTCAATGCACCAGTCGGGAACGTCCAGCGCGTCCCAAAGCACCCACTTTATCGGTGCCTTGCTCGCCTCCGTCTCACTTTCGCCCTCCGCAAGCGGGGCGCGGTCGGCCTGTAGCCAGCACCACCGCCCGTAGGTGAATGCCGTATTGACGCGCTGCATGAAGTCGTGGACGCTCTCGCCCTCGCCCGTGCAGTCTGCGAGAAATCCGGCGTCCGCGCCGTCTCGCTTCGCTTCTTCCTTGAAGATGTACTGGTTTATCTTGTTCGCCACGCGCCCCGCGTCGTTCACAAGCCCCGTGCGCTCCTTCCGCCCGACGATTCCGCGCTGCGGGTCGCCGTTCCACGACGTGTCGGTTTCGTTGGGGGCGCGCCAAAGGCGTTCGTCGATGTAGTCACGACCTCCGTCCACGGCAAGCGCGTTGCGCCGTATCTGCACCTCGCGCTTCTGCATGATCTTGTGCTTTCTGTCGGTGATTCCCATAGTGTGCAGTCCTCCTGACTATGGCCGGTAAATCAAAGGTCTATGGCAAGGCGGGAACCGCAGTTGGCGAATATCTCGTCCTCGCGGCTGTAGCGTCCGGCGTCTATGGTGTGGTTGTCCTTGTCCGGGTATTCGTTGCGGTTGGTGCCGTCGCGCATCTGCGCGTACATGTACTGCTTGTGTTCGCGGTAGGTGTTGGGACACGCCACGGGGTCGATTTCGATCGCCACGAGGTCGCGTTCCCACTTTATGCCCCTCTCCACGCTCCCGCCGGGCTTGTAGGCTTGCGTGAGTCCGCGAACGCCAAGGTCTCGCATTTCGTTTATCACGCCCTTGCCGCCGCCTCCGGGATCGCCAATTATGCGCGTAGTCAGCAGCCCGCGTTCCTCAAGGGCGGCGAAGACCTCCCGGTTGCGGGCGTCCACCTTATACCACTCGTCGAAGAACTGGAGCGTCCCGCCTATGTCCACGCCGTCCACGTATCGCGGTATGTAGTTCGTGCCGACAAGCACCGTGGGGTCGCCCTGGCCGAAGTCCATCCCCCACCGCTTGCGCCGCATTTCCGCTATTTCGTCCTTGTTAAACCGCCGCTCCCGGATGTTGCGGAAAATCTCGTTGCCCGTGCCGGTCACTTCGCCAAGGTACTCGTGGCGGTAGCGCGTTTCGTCCTCTGCGCGTATCGCCTCCATGCGGTGGAAGAAGAACGGGCCGAGCCATTCTTCGGGAATGTCCTTGTAGGTCGTGTGAAGCACCATGCGGCGCGGATTCAGCTTGCCAACCTCCACGTTCACCCACGACGCCGACGATTCCGGCGGGTTGTACGTGTATATCACCTGAAAGTGCGGCCCGCCTCGCCCAAGCGTCTGCAATACGGTGTCTATCTCCTTCATGCCCGCGAACTGGTCTGTTTCCTCGAACCACGCGCCCTGCACGTAGCCAACCTTCGCGGTGATTCCCTTCGACTTGGAGGCGTCGTCCATCCCCTCAAAGCATATCTTCTGCCCCGTGTGCCTTACGGTGATCTCGAACGGCGAAGTCTTGAAGCGGAAGAGGTCGCACCAGTTGCGCCGCGATATGGACTTGTAGATTTCGGCGTAAACCGTCGCCTCGATCTCCACCTTGTGCTTCTTGTAGCACACGAAATTGGCAAGCGGGTCGCGCATCACGCAGTCCACGCCGCGATTGGCCGCTACCGTGGTCTTTGCCGATCCGCGCCCGCCCTTGCACCAGTATTCGTCCATCTCCCACGACCGCATGGAACGCCACATGGGATGATAGACGGGCGGTATGAATTGTGACGTTCGCAGCACCATCAGATGTCGTCAATCATCTTGGGAATCTCTTTAATCGAAATCTGCTCTTCCATTTCCCCTTGCAGCTCCGCCAGCAGCCGCGCCGCCCTGACATTCCCAAGCATGGCCTCGTCGTACATGCGCAGGGCAACCGCGCCGCCCATCGTAAGGCGCGGGTCTGCCTTTGTCGGCGTGTCCCTGAATATCTCCGCCCATTCGCGCAACGTGCGCTTTAGGCGGCGCACCTTGCCGGACTTAATGCCAGCCCGCCGCCCCATTTCCCGCGCTTCTTCGCCGGGCTTGAATGGCTCATGCCTCGGTTTGCTCACTTCGCACCTCCCGTAGTGTCGAATAACTCCATCTGCTTGAAGTTCTTTTTGGCTTTCTTCCGCCCCCGTCCGCTCCCTATCATGCAGTTTGCCAGCGATTCCCACACAGGGTCGCGCTTGACGAGGGCTTTCCACCGCGCATGTACCGCCTGTATGCTCTGCCTCCGCTCGTTGGCTATCTGCTGCAATCCCTGCCCCTGCATCATTAGGCACACCATGCCCGCCTCGTCGTATGACAGGGAAGAGAACTTGTATATCACGCGGAGAAGGTTCTCGCGCTCGTCGGGGTTTAGCGGCGACTCCACGATCTCCGCCCTGCACCGCTCCACAGACCGCCGCACGATCCTGTCCTGACAGTTCGCGTCACGCGCCGCATCCAGAGAAACGACGGAAACGCCAGCGTGGGAAAGTCCGCAACCGTCCTTTCCTATCGCGCAGCCAAGGCATTTACGCCGCAGCCGTTCAATTTCCTTGGCGTGTCGGCATTTCGTGCAGTTTGCCAGTTCGATCTCCTTTCTCCGAATATGGCCTGTTAATCAAACGGTTTTCCGCTCCCACGCCTTGCCCGTCCAATGCGCCCAGACAAACCGCCATATCGGGTAGTATGCCGCCGCATCATGGAACGCGGTAAAGGCCCTGCCCTGACTCCCAAGGCGGTAGCTGCCCTTGACCTCGTGGAAGGTGACTTGTCCATCGTCGATCGTCATGAAGTCCGGCGTGTACCTCCCGCCGCCGGGCAATCGGAGCGTCACGGCCTCGAACCGCCCCTTGCCAAGCAGCACGTCACGGTTGTACCGCTCTTCCGTCTGCGTCATCTTGCCCGTAGCGGCGCGTAGAGGCACCGCTACGCTCTCGGCGGGGTCGTAGGGTACAAGTGCAGGGGTCGGCGTCGCGGGCGCGTGCGCGGGGGTTCTGGCGGGGTTTGGCGCGGCCTTGGCGGGGGTTTTGGTCTTCCGTGCAAGGTTTCGTTTGTAGTCTTCGAGCATTTCGGGCGTCCATCGTGGTACGTAGCTCATGTGTTGTCCTTTCGCGTGTGCGCACGTGCGCGTGTAAGCATCGCATAAGCAATGCTACCAACGTTAGTGCTAATTCTATCCTTGGCGACCATTATTCTAACTAAGTCTAATCTTATCTAATCTTATCTCGTCCGCAATTTGTCCGCAACGGATGCGGACACTTGTCCGCTTTTCGTGCGGACATTTTGCGGACACGTGCGTCCTCATTTTTTCCGCACCGGCGGCATGGATCGTGGAAGCGGGCGGACTGGCAAGCCCTGTTTCCGCAGCTCGTCCCGCTTCAAGGCTTTGCGCACGGCGTCCATCGCCCTGCGCTTGGCGGACTGCCCGTTGTGTTCCTGCCAGTTGGTGACTGTAAGGCGTCCGTCTGCGGCGAAAGACAGCCAGCCTGAGTTCGACAGGCTCGCCGCCGTGCCCTGTAGCCTCGCCACGGCGTCCACCTCGTCCGGGTCGGCGTACAGGGTGCCGTCCGCCGTGTTCTCGTCCAGCCACGAATAGAGGCGGAAGAACGCAAGGAATGCGTCGCCCCTCGAACATCCGCAGTCGTGCGCCAGCCTGACAATGGCGGGCTTCTGCGGGGTGTCAACGTCTATCTTTATCCACCTCATTGCCTGTGTCCTTTCTTTGCGAGACCGTCCTGCAGGATGCGTTCGCGCTCCGACAGCCGCCATGTGTACGTCCGGCCCTCGTCGCCGTCCATACGCGCCTGCCGTTCCGCCATCGCCCTTGCGTCCGCCGCCTTGCGCGACAGGATGAACCCGCCGCCGAATATGCCCGATTCCTTCACCTTGTCCTGCGCGTCCAGCCGCCGCGTGAAGAGTGCCTCGCCCCTTGGGACGGAGAACACCCCGCCGCGCTTGGATATGCGTTGCAAGCCCGCAGCCGTCGCCACGTCGTCCGGGTAGTCGTACTTCGGCAACGCCTTTGTCGCCTTGGCGTTCGCCGCCTCCACCAGCCTGTAGAGGTCGCCGCGCACCTCGATTACGTTCCGGCCAAGCGAAGTGACGAAAGAGGTCGGCACCTTCGCGCCGTTCTCGTACTCTATCTGCGTCCCGCACACCACAAAGTTGGTCTTCCCGCTCTTGCCGTTGGAAAAGAGGGTGAGGGCGGGCGCAAAGAGGAAGTAGCCAATGCCCCAGCGGTTGTAGAAGCGCAGTATGTCCGACAGGATGGAAAAGGGCGGGTTGTCTATCACCACGCACCCGTCCGGGTACTCGAACCGCTCGTAGTCGCCGCCGGGCTGGAACGGACGGCATACCACCGTCCCGTCCGGCAGCTTGTAGTGCCTCCGGCACCACCCAAGTATCGCGTCGTACACGGGCTTTGGCGTATAGCAGTCGTCCGTCGTCTTCTTGGGCTTGAACTTCTCCACGAAAGCGGCGTATTCCGGCGACACGTCCGCGAAAGTCCCCTGCGTCTCTATGTTCATTTGGGCATCCTCCATTTCTGCGCGTCCGCAACCGTGCGGAACGTCTCTGCGGTAAGCCCCGCATATAGCCATTCTCTCAAGTCCTTTTTCGGCGGCGTGACAAGCCGGTACATGCGCCCCAGGTCGTGCGCCAGCCGTTCCGCGCCCTCGATCCCCGGACGCCACGACGAATAGGTACGTTCGCGCTCGTGGCTGCGGTCGTTGTCCGTGACAATCGTCACGCGGCTGACGCGCAGGCGTTCGCAAAGCCTTTTCAGGTGATCCACGCCCGTGTTGCAGGAAGAACGCCCCACGGTCGCAAGGCCGATCTCATAGCCGGCTGCGCAGTCCGTCGCGCCCTCGCATATCACGATCTCGCGGCCTCTCACGCCGTGCGAGACGGTCTCGGCAGCCGCCATGTCTGGATCGTAGAAAAGCCCGTCCTTCGACCCCGCCACGCTCCACTTGCGCCCGCTCACGTACTCGCGGAGCCGGACGCCTACCACCTTGCCGTCGCCGTCTCGCATCGGGAACGCCCACGCCTTGTAGAACTCGCTGCGTCCGGGCGTCAAGCGGCGGAGCGCGGCTTCGTCCAGCCATAGGTCTTCCGTCAGATACCACATTGCGTCGTAGCCGTCCGCGTCCTTCGGGTGCTTCTCCGCGAACTCGCGCCAAAAGCCCTGCATTACGCGCTCCATGTCGATAAGCTGCGGGCGCGGCCTGCGGACGGGCGCGAAGTTCCGGCGCGGCGGCGGAAGGGTGCGCTTTAGGACATGCACCCAGCCGCCCTTGTCGTGCGGGCGATCGGATTCCGTGCGGAAGCAGATAGCCGTGCCGCCGTCGTTCGAGACAACGCACCAGTCGGTGTGCCCGCAGACGGGGCAGGGTTCGCGGCGGCTGACCTTGTGAAACCTATCCATTACCTTTGCCTCCTTGCCCGGTTGAACTTCCACCGCTTGAATGGCTTGTAATACTTCTGCCTCGCCTGTGCGTCGTGCCTCTTTGCTGCGGTGCGTATGCCGTCCAAGGTGTCCTGCAAATCAAGCCAGCGCATGTAAGCGTCCGACTTCTCTTCCGCCTCAATCTTCGGTAGGTTGGTGACTGTTGCGGCTTCCATCAGCTTGCCCCCTTGCTCGTGTTGAACTGCAAGCGCGGCGAAAAATCTATCTTGCGAGGCGGCTTGAAGTCTTCGCCGCGCAAACGGCAAAGTGCAGCCTTGTGAAATCCCGCCTCAAGTTCACATCCCGTATAGTCAAGCCCTCTTTCAATGCACACAACGCCAAGGCTTGCACTGCCTGCGAACGGATCAAACACCGTGGATGCGCCGTGCCCGTAATAGTCCAACAGCCACCGATAGAGCGCAAGAGGTTTTTGGTGCGGGTGAATCTTCTTGTGTCCCGTTTCCTCGCCCATGCGGTAGCCATCCCATTGGATTGTCACGAGATTGCATGGTATGCGTATGTCTGTCCCCGCGATTTCAGCATGTGAACAAGGCAACTTCTGATTTTGGTTGCTTGCCTTGTCCCATACGATAAGGTAGTTTGTCGGCGGCAGAATGTCGGTAAAGTAGTTCCAGCCCCAGATAATCCAATGCTTCGACACGCGCAGTATTTCCGAAAACACGGGTGCTGCGGGTCGAACGTTAGCATAGGTGAAATCTTCAAACTTTACCCGTGTATTCTTGCCGCGCTTGTGCCAATCCGCGCCTATGCCATAGGGCGGATCGGCAATAGTCAGGTCAAAGGCCCCGTCTGGTATGCGGCGCATAAATTCCAAACAGTCCATGTTGAACAGTTGCCACATGTCAGTTTTCCTCCCTCCCGTCGCTTTCAGAAAATCCCGTGCCAGCAAACAGGCACGGTTCATCTGCAGGATCGTCGGCTTTTGCTTTAATAGTCATGCCCGTGTTAAGCCAATGTTCAAACGCTGCGCGTGGCGACCCCCACTCCAACATTCGGTAGAATTTACCATGCACCGTCTTTCCTCCTGCATTGATTGCCTTTTCCCAATTTTTGCAAAATCCGGCATAAAGCATTGCGGCGGTCTTCGGCCAACGTTTCGCATCTCGTCTCATATTGGACGGCGCAAGCGGACAACACACACAACCTATTCTGTGGAATCCTTCATCATAAAGCGAACAATGCGGAATCCCCTTGCCGTTGAGATATTCCCAAACATCAGCGTCCGTCCAGTCGAATATCGGGCAAATGTACCACGATCCATCTTTCTTGCGGCCAAATGTTCGCCAGTTAGCTTTCCGGCGTGGGCTTTCGGCGGCGCGAACACCGATCACGGCTATGTCAAAGCCGGGGGTTTTCTTGTGTTTCGCGTCGCAGCACCAACGAAACCACCTGTTAGGCAGTCCATTGTAGCCGATTTCGTCAACAAGTGAGCGGCGATAGGCGCGGCGAAACGTCACGGCTGGATAGTTCGCACGAATAAAACCGATCAATTCGGGCGGCTCAAATCGCGTAATTGAATACTGCGCTGAAAACACAATGCCAGCATCTTTGCAAAGGTGGTAGCACACTTGACTATCCTTGCCGCCTGAAAAGGCGCACAGTGTCTTTTTGCCGTCGCAGTAGTAGCGGATGCGGTCAACAGCCATCTGATATTTTGTCTTGGCAACATCTGCGGGCGATGCTCCGTGGATTGCCTATCCCGGCGACTACGCCATCTGGCAGGGCAACCGCGTGCAGGCCCGTCGTGTTGAGCGCGGCGCGTACCTTTCGCCGTTCTGGCCGCAGTACTCGCATCATTCGCGCGTTTGGTTCAAGCGGCACTTCACGCTGTCGCGGCCGGAGACCGTTCGATTTGACTGCGACGGCAACGCCCAGGTTTGCTGCGCATTGACTGGTCAGGTGATGAGCGCCGTTACGAACGTATTCACCGTTCCGGCGGGGACGAACGTGTTTGTGCGAATCGGCGTTGAAAACAGCAGACACCCGCCCATGATCAGAATCGATGGGCCGACGGTGCGGACGGACTCCAGCTGGCTTGTGGAATGGCATCCAGACGAGGACGCACCGGCCGAAGAACTGCGCCAGTTCGCGAAGGCGAACGAAAAGCCGTCCGACTGGCGCATGAGGCGTCGTCTTGAAAGCCCTGTCTGTCAGAAGTCAATCTGCGGCGATCACCTTTTCGCCGACTTCGTGCGTGAGACATACGGCTATCTAAGATTTCGGAATGTCTCTGCGGACGGTCTTGTCAGGGTCATCTACGGAGAGTCTGAAGACGAGGCGCTCGACGAGGACATCACGCATTGCGATTCGTGGGAACTGCTGCGCCTTACGGCGGGAGATGAGTTCGTAGCCGAGAATCCGCACGGTTTCCGCTACGTTCACGTCATCCCCGTAGATCCGGACGTGAGCGTCGGTTCTCTGGCGATGGACTACGAATGGAACGATTTGCCGCGCAAGGGATCGTTCAGGTGTTCCGACGACGAACTGAATCGCATCTGGGACGTCGCCGATCGGACGCTTGAACTGACATGCCGTGAAGTGTTCATCGAGGGCGTCAAGCGCGACCATTGGGTGTGGAGCGGCGATGCCGTCCAGAGCTGTTTGATGGCGTATTATCGGAACGGCGACTTTGAAGGTGCGAAGCGGACGCTGTGGTGCATCCGAGGCAAGGATCCGCTTAAGATGCACCTGAACGGCATAATCGACTACTCGTTCTACTGGCTGATCGCCATCCGCGATTTCGACCTTTACGCAGGAGACGCGGCATTTCTGCGGCAGGTCTATCCGCGCATGAAGTCGCTCCTTGACTTCGTTAGCGGTCGGCTGGACGAAAACGGGCGGCCGGCCTGGCGCCCTGGCGCGACGCCATACGGCGACGACTGGGTGTTCATTGACTGGGCGAAGGAGGATTTGCACGGCAAGGAGGGCGTCTGCTCGTTTGAAATGGTCCTATATGCCCGTGCGTTGGAGTCGGCCGCCTATGTGGCGGAGAGGGTCGGCGCGAAGGATGAAGCCGCTGCCTATCTTAGCCAGTCGCGCCGCGTCCGGGACGACGTGATGCGGACGTTCTGGAACGACGAGAAGGGCGCGTTGATGCATCTCCTGAAGTTTGACGGGTCGTTGAGCGGCCAGCTGACGAGCTACCCGAACCTTTTCGCGCTCGCATACGGCTACTTTGACGCGGATCGGGCGCAACGTGTTTTCGAGGGCGTAATTCTGAACGAGTCGATCACATCATTCCAGACTCCCTATATGCGTTTCTACGAGATGGACTTGCTGTGCGGGAAAGGACGCCACGGGCAGGTCTTGGACAGCATCAAGTCGTATTGGGGCGGCATGCTGAAAGAGGGGGCGACATCGTTCTGGGAAGCCTACAATCCTGATGAGAAGGGCGCCGAGCATTTCGCCATGTACGGACGGCCCTTTGCGCGCAGCCTCTGCCATGCTTGGGGTGCGAGTCCCGTCTATTTGTTCGGCAAGCATTTCCTTGGCGTGCGTCCGACGTCCAGCGGCTATTCGAGCTACGCCGTCGAACCGCATCTCGGGTCGCTGGAGTGGATGGAGGGGACAGTCCCCACGCCGCGCGGAATCGTGAAGGTGTCGGTCAGAAAAGACCATGTGGAAGTCGTTGGCAGTCCAGATGGCACAGGCACGCTTGTTTGGAACGGGCAGACAAGGCGAATCAACCCCAACGCGCGGATTGCACTGAACGGAGAATGGCAATGACTAATAGACGAATCGCATGCTGGAACATGAAGCGCATCTTGCTTTCGGCGGTCGCGGCATTGTCCGTTTGCGCACGGGCCGCCGCAGACGAGCCGCGTGTGAAGTACGTTGCCTTTGGATGGGATACCCTTGACATGTCGCCGTCCGAACTTCTGGCTCATGCGGACTCTCTGGCGTCCACGGGAATAGACGGCGTCGTCGTTTCGTTGGCGAAGGACGATCCCAAGGTCGGGAAGTTCGGCTTCTCCACGTTCATGAACGACCCGGTCTGGCCTCGTGAGGCATTGTCGAAAGACATTGATGCTTGTCAGAAACTCGTCTGCCATCCCGGCTTGAAGGACAGTTTTCTGATGGTCTGGCTTCAGCCTGTCAAACGCCTTGACTGGCGAGACGACGCGGCCTGGGGGCGGCTTGCGGCGAATGCGGGCACGGTGGCGTGGTTCGCGAAGAAGTCTGGCCTGAAGGGGCTTTTCATCGACAACGAGGACTATCGCAAGCAGAAACAGTTCTACGTTCAGCCTGGCGACGGCGAGTACGACGCCGCGGCAGCCCTCGCCCGTCGCCGCGGCACGGAAGTAGGAAGGGCGATTTTCGCGGAATATCCAGACGTGACCGTGCTGGCGTTTTGGCTGTTCTCGCAGGTACCGCAGTATCTGGTTTCACCAGACCCCCTGACCGTTGCGCGGATAACTGGCGATCTTTGGCCTGCGTTCCTGAACGGAATCATGGACGTGATGCCGCCGTCGGCGAGGTTTGTCGACGGGAACGAGAATGCCTACCGGTACCGCGCAGACCGGGGCGACTTCTACGCATCGGCCGTCCGCCAGCGCAATGGCGCCCTCCGCTGCGTCACGCCCGAGAACCGCGCCAAGTACCGGACGCAGTTCCACGCCGGATTCGGAATCTACCTCGACTCCTATTGCGCAGACCCGAAGAGCTACTGGTACATGGAGCCGAAGCACGGCTCCCGGCTCGGGCATCTGCGCGAGAACCTTGCACAGGCGACAGAGGCGGCGGACTCGTATGTCTGGCTCTACGGGGAACACCGCACCTTGGTCCGCTGGAAAAACGTGAGGGCGAAGCGCTTTGAGGACAAGAAGACATGGGAAGAAGAGCTGCCCGGCCTTGCGGATGCGCTGCGCCAGATGCGGGAACCGGCGGGCCTTCCGAAGATGCTGCAGACAATGCAAGATCCGATCGCTTTCGTCGATCGGCACTTCCCGAAGGACGTCAAGAAACCGAACCTCTTCGAGAAGACGCAGTACGGCGTCTGGCGCGAGAAGGCGGACGATTCCGGCAAGATCTACATCGACACGAGCGAAGGGGATGGCGACGCGTCATCCATTGCGGCCGAGGCGTTCGAAAAGTCCGCCTGCATTCAGTTCGTGCGAAAGGTGCTTCCGGGCGAGATATACGCCGTTTCGGCTACGGCGAAGGGCGAGAAGGCCAGCGCGTCGGTCTACTGGGTCAGGAACGGGGCGATCGACTGGAACCTCGCAACCTATGCCCTGCGCTTCGAGGACTGCCCTGCGGATACCTGGCGGCGCGGACGCGCGCTTCTGTGCGTGCCGGACGGCGCCGAAGTGCTGCAACTCAACCTGGGCTGCCCGCGAGGAAAAGGCACGCGGGTCAACTACGACAATGTTTCTTTGTACAAGGTAAACTAAAACGGAGGCAACCATGAAAAAACTAATGGCGAAAGAAATCCTGGCAATGTTGTTTGTCGCGGCGGCGGCAGACTTTGCGGCGACGGCCGGCATATACGACGAAATCGTCGACCCGTCAAAGCCGATAGGAATCCGTTCCTACGATGTTGGCGATTACGTGCAGAACGGCCTCATATCGCATTTCGACGGCATACGCAACGCGGGCGCGGACATGCCGCACGATCCAAAGGCCATCGCTTGGGCCGATCTTGCCCGCGTCGGCCATGTCGCGAACTTCTACACGACTACGAATGACACTCAAAAGCATTCCGAGACGCTCTGCAACGGCGGCAGGTGGACGGCGAGCGGATACGTCTTTCCTGGGTATGTCTACGCCCGGATGGACGAGGACATCTCGCCCGGTCTCAACTTCACAGTCCAACTGGTTCTTGACGTGGACGTCACAAAGCAGACGGCGTCCTATCCGACATGGGCGGGGCTTCAAGAGGACTGTGGCTTTTTTACGTCAGCACAAGGCACGACCGTCAGTTTCAAGCTCGACAACTATGTTGGTAGACGTCCGTTCTTCAAGAACTGGGATGGAAAGTA
>JAFWKK010000065.1 GCA_017514235.1 Kiritimatiellia bacterium
CAATGCACAGGGGAAAGTTGTTTCATCGGATGATTCAGCAAGCCGTGACAATGCGCCCTAAGTCAATAAAGGAGTTCTATGTCTCATCACCCAGAAAGGACGGCCCGGAATGTTAGGCCCGTCAATCAGCCACCCAGTTAATACAATGCCAAGACTTTCCCGATCTTGACA
The DNA here is from genome assembly GCA_017514235.1 of Kiritimatiellia bacterium. GTDB lineage: Bacteria > Verrucomicrobiota > Kiritimatiellia > RFP12 > UBA1067 > UBA1067. Next base: position 172 of record JAFWKK010000065.1, read on the forward strand.
TTCTTATCGATCAACTGTTTCAAAACAAAATCTATACGAGATTCATTCCCGATGCCTACGATAAAGCAATCATACACTTTCGAGAACGCGCTCTCCGCTGAACCATCAGAAATTTCAATTCGCTTCATACGCCATCCTCCTCAAACTCGAATGTCATTTGCTCATTTAACAAAGACTTAGACCCTTCATGTCTTGATTGCTTGCGAGGCATCAAGATATCCTCCATATTAATAGCTTTACCCATTCGGGGTTGCAACCGAAACAAAGGGCAGAATGAATATGACAAATGATAGGTGCCTTCAAGCTTGGCATCGCTTCCATAATTAATTTGAGAAACATCATTTGGGTAAAACACCCCATATTGTATAGCAGCTCTTATCAACTTTACATTCTTATCGTCTGACAGGTACTTCTCATCTATTTCAATCGACTGCAAAACGTCACCCGTCAAGGGCTTTTCATATAGTTCTCGCTGAAAACGTTTCCCAATTGTCTCAACCAATCTATATAAATCGGGGCCAACCACTTGATAGCTTTTTATTTGGTTATGAAAATTTCTGGCTAAATCCACAAGAACTTCTTCTTGCTTCTTAACTCCAACTAATGGTTGGGCTCCTTCTTTTATATAGCGCAACATTGAATTAATTATTCTTATAAACATGCGGGGATTGTTCTCTGCACATCTGAGAACAACCTTCCCTCCACTATATATAGAAGATTTCTTGTGCCCGATACACACGTCTTTATTTTCTCGTAACAGCAACGTCCCACGAATCTTGCGGCTAACCTCATTCTTGAATTTAGTTCGAGGCCCTTCCTTTGATAATAATTCCTCAGCACGAGCAACATATGATGGACTTGCATATTGCCTGAACAATCTCATATACATAGAGTCCTGCGACCAATCCGCATCTACAGCATTATCCAGCAAAACACTTCGTCCAAACATTTTCTCCAAAGTTCGCCACGAAGAATTGCAATCAGGATAACATGTTGAAATTACACGATCAAGTAGTTGTTCTCCAAATTGTAATTCTACATCCGAAAAATCGCTATCAGGGTTTTTTGCCCTGCCATCAGATATATATTTCATCTCCTTGTCCATCATCAAATACTCAAAATCATTCCCTGGCCTCAGTGGAGCTTCCGGGAAATCAGTCTCAAGCGTATAATGGCTAAACGGCATGGTTGCAATCTTTATAAAGAGATTCTCTGGCGCCCCCCGCATGAATGTATTGATTATGCACTGCTGCTCACCAGTCATATATTCTGCTTCATCAATGCATAGAAGCCACGACGTTGTTTTGGGGAAGTCAAGTAGTCTTGCAAGAATATCAATTGACTGCTTCAATGGGCTAAATGCATTTGTAGCAAAAACCGACATCGGAGCTTGAAGGTCATCAGATATCACATCTTTCAAACTCAAGCCAAACATCGACATTTTTGTGACCGCGACTTGCCATTGGTATCCGACTTTCCTTAGACGAGAAGCGACTATTTCCAATGTATCGCAACCAGTCCCTAATTGCCATATAGAAGCGACCGAAGAAGAGAATTCCATTTCCTTTAGGATTACTTCACGGCGATCACCACCATACTCTTCAATACATGCTAACGCCGTATCGATAAACGCAATGCAACTAGACAGATTAAACTTCCAACGAAATGCCTCGTTCTCACTTAGATGTCCATTATTTACATAAGTCAACGACTGTACCCATTCCAGTTTTGTAGGAAGATATATACCAATAAACTTTTTTTCACTCAAAATGTCCTCTGCCCACGAATCATTTTTAGCTAATGTACGAAATCCTTCAAATGCCAACATGCGAAACAGAGCCGTCTTGCCTTGACCACGAGCCCCCAAAAGGATGTGATGACCTCTCGACAGGAGTTTTTTATACAGACATGTTGAAATGAACATGCTTGACAACTGCTCCATCGTTAGATTACGGGCGTTCTCAACATCAAGCGATACACTTTTATCTTTCATGCCTAGTCCTCACCTCTTGACAAATTGGAAGTCTTCCCGACCTGTTTGCCTAATTGCTACGTCTAGTATGTTCTCTCGACACCAATTGATAATCTCGTCCCTGCTTTCACTAGCGAAAGACAACTCTGGTACACCACGTAACACATCATCTTTCCACGAAATCACATTACTACAATCTAATTCCTTGGAAAGAAATGTCTTGAGTTTTTCTGATACTGCTTGGTGTCTTTTTAAAGACAAACCAAATGGTGATTTATAATCAACGATGCATCCATCTTCTATCATAAAACTTCTATGCCATCCTGAAGCATTATTCAACCAACTATAGACAACCCCTCTAGCCTTTGTGTGCAAATCAGCTTTAGTCATATCAATTAAGTGAAACTGATTAAATACTAACCCCTCCCAATAAGATCCAATTGTTGCCGAAAAACTACCAGCACACAATATTGGAATATCTTTTCTGGTATCTAAAAAGGAATGGTGCCTATGTCCATGAACTATAAGATCGAAATTATAATCCAACAACAAATCAATCAAACACTCCCCGTTGTTAGCGGTAGATGGATCATAATCAATGGGTGTTGGCAATGGATAGTTCCTTAAATGGTGATGTATCAAACAGACTTTAATCCGACGATCATTGTAAAAGTTCATATTTTTCAGTACATTTTCCATTGCTTTTACATGATCAATCACAATATCACCATGATGAACCTTTTCTCCTTTTTTATCAGTAGATGCCGAGTTATAACCCAATACAACAAAGTCTTCATACTCCCAAAGATTGAAGTAATTATTTTGTAACAAATCTCCATTTGGAATGCCGCGCTTGTTTATTGAATCAAAAACAAATTGTGACTCGTTTAATGCCATATATCTGTGTCGCCATCTCGTTTTTGTAGAGTCCCTAGGATCAAGAATGCCCCAATCGACATCATGATTCCCTGGAACGTAAACTACTTTGTTTTCGGGTACTTCTAGTTGCTCTCGAATTCCTATAAGTACCTTTGAAGCCAACGACACCTCTTCTGGGTGCGCCGATTCGGTCATATCACCCGGAATCAGTAAATAGTCTGCTTTCAGATTTTCCTTCTCTAAAAAAGTTAGGAACCTGCCAAGATAATCTTTCTGTTTCCCGATATACTTCACTTGATTGTCTTTATCTACCAAGCACAAAGGGCACAAATCTTGTGCCTTGGCCCCCATCCCAACATGCATATCACTTAAAACAGCGACCTTCATATCAACACAGCTCCACATTAGTGATCATCAGTTCTCTCGCTACCTTACGATCATTCGTAATACCTGCCACAGTCCTTTGAACCATTAACGATTTACGACACCAACCTCGTAAAATTTCGAGTGAATCCTTATTATAAGCATAACTCACAACAAATCTTGCCCCACATCTATCAATATCGTGAAGAATGTCGGATAATTCTTGAAGGTCTTGTCTACCAAACGTCGTTGCCCCGTATTGCTTGAAAATTCGTTTGTTTTCAACAGCATAGGGAGGATCAATGTATACAAAGTCACCGCGCCTTACTTGTTGCAACGTATCTCGAAAATCTTGGCAAACAAATTGCACGTTCTGAATGTCGTGCGAAAATTGTTCAAATTCATCGCGCGACTGCAACTGTCGTGTCGTACCACGCGCATAAGGGACATTGAATTCCCCTTGGCAATTAGTTCTATAAAGGCCATTGAAACAAAATCGATTGAGATATATAAAACGAGCTGCACGCCAATTCGAATGTGTTCTTGGAATTTGCGTATCGCGTAACTGATAGTAATACTGTTCCGTACAGGGGTATTGCGACGCAACACGAAACACCCCCTGCCAATTTCGTTGCATCGTTCGATACATTTCGATCAAGTCTTCATTGGTGTCGGCTAAAAGCGCCTGCTGTGGTTGCGCAGCAAAAAAAAGCATTGCAGATCCTGCAAACGGTTCAACATAACGCTGACATCCAGAAACTTGCCAATACGGAAGAAGCCTCTTCAAGAGCTTCTTCTTACTGCCGGCCCATCTCAGGAAAGACATTTTCATAGCGTAAGGAAGCTCTTAACATGTAAACTCAGACTCGTCGCCGCAGATGTTGCGGGTGCGGATGCGGAGTGGCTTTGATGGACAGGGGATTGTGCCGTCCCAGAGTTTGCCGGTTTTTGCTCCGTTGAGAATGGCGTAGCCGAACTTGTCAATCTTCAGACTGACATCGGCATGGAAGACGCCTTTCTTCTTGCCGCAGTCAAGGAATACCGCTTCCAGCATTTCCAAGCCTTCGTCTGAAATCTTGACCTCCTTGAACTTCTTGTCCTTCGCTGCGTTCAGAAGCCCCGCCTCGTTGAATTCCACGATCTTCCCGCGCACATAATCCGACTCGAAGCTCTTGACCCTGAAAAGCTGGGGAGCCAGAAGTTCCGACGAGCCCTTCTCGTCCATCTCCCACTCCAGATTGTCGTCCATCACGACATCGCATAGGACATCCTTGAGGTCGCGAAGCTCAACATCGACAAGCGTTGACTTGTCGCGTTTCCTGACTTTGTCAACTGCCTCTTGGTCAATTTCGACGTAATAGACGATTGCCTTTTTGACGCCCTCGGGAAGATTGCGCACCTCCTGCTTCAAGATGCGTGCCATCATCGGGCCATCAAGAAGACGCGAAGTGCCGCCAGCCTTGAGGTCGGGAACATAGACGGGGATCATGCCAAGGCGGGAATCGTGCATCGCCCCTATCCAAAACGAATTCAGACTTGCCTCGTCGCGCAGGCCGGGAATCAGTGTCTTCAACTTGTCCATTGTCTGCACCGGATTGCGGAACAGATGCACGCCGTCCATCACATCCATCATGTCAAACTTGGCACCAATAGACTCCAGCCTGTCGCGCGTTGTCTGAACGGAATTGACATTGACATCCACATGTATGAACTTACGGCCCGACTTTGCCGCAACCGCCGCCGTCACACCACTGCCGCCAAAGAAATCGGCAACTACCATTCCTTCATTTGACGATGCCTTGATGATTCGCTCCAAAAGCGCCTCCGGCTTTTGCGTGGCGTAATCATTTTTTTCCTTTGCCTGAGAATTCACAGGAAAAATATCAGACCAAAGGTCCTGTGCTGGGATGCCAGGCATTTCAGACAAATACTGCTTCAATCGCGGGGTGCCATTTCGCGTATAATACAACAATCCTTTTTTATCATACTCTTCCATTGTGGCAACAGGGCATATCCACACCTTGCGAACACCCTTCCATTCATACTCATATCCGCCACCTTGCTTCCCCATCGCCGTAAGATCTGTATCTTTGAATCGACCTTTCGCATCACGCTTTGAATAGTATTGGTCAGCATATTCCTCTGTATATGGAAGATATGGTGTATTGAATATAGGTGTCCCTATCTGATAGAAAAAAATTGCATCATGTATATTTGCATAATCGGTATTATCACTATGCGCACTTGAGCGTTTCCAGATTATCTCACTTCTGAAATTTTCTTCTCCGAAAATCTCATCCATCATCACTTTGACGTAGTGCCCGATATGCCAGTCGAGATGGACATAGATACTGGCGTTTTCAGACATGACGGACTTGATTGCGCGAAGATTCTCGTACATCCAATTGAGGTACTTTTCCTTATCCCAAATGTCGCCGTACATCTTCTCCTCAAACGCGGCGTGTGCTTCGTCGGTAATCTCGGCACCTATCTCAGAACCTTTTCCCTTCAAGGGGTTTCGGCGAAGGACAATCTTCTTGGCGTAATCTGCGCCTGACGCGAAAGGCGGATCGATATAGACGAGATCAACCTTAACGCCTTTGTCTTTCAGATAGGCACAGGCCGAAAGACATTCACCGCGAATGACAAGATTGTCAGAATTGCCGGTCGTTCCGACATGCTCACGCGTCCGCATCTCGTAGAGCGGCATTCCACGGCGAAGCGATGTCTTAACCGCGTCGTTCCCATAGTAGCGGAGCGTACGGGTGAAGTTGTTCAATATCGCCTGCCCTTTGACGGGCTCGGGGAAAAACGGAATAAACTTTGCGCTCATTTTCACTCCTTATTTTTAGCCACAAAGATCACAAAGAGCACAAAGGGCCTTGTGGTCGCTTGGCCCTTCCTGCGAGTTTCCTGCATTGGAACTTTTCAGATCCAAAGTTTATTAAAAGCCCATGTCTGATGCCTGTTGCCGTGAGATAATTCAGCAATTGCGCAACATGCGAGGAAGACAAAGAGGATGCCGCCTTCAATTCCACCAGAACACCATCGACTAACATATCTGCAATATATTCTCCTATGACAAATCCATCCTCGTCTGCAACCTGTATTGGAATCTGCGCTTTAACACTCATGCCGATTTTTTCCAGCCTGTGTACAAGGGCATTTTCATAGACCTTCTCCAAATACCCAACATCCAGATAGACATGAATATCATACGCCACCTGCCTTATCTTGTCGCAAACACTATTTGCCTCTTCGTCTGTCATCTATGTGTCCTTTGTGTTCTTTGTGGCTAAAACCTCGCCGCTACTTTGAGTCCTTGTGGCTAAAGTCTTGCTACTAGAAGAACTTCTCCACGACATCTACAAGACGCGAATGCCATGGATCGTCCTCTTCAAGATAAAGGTATTCGTATGTCGGGCAATCTGGCTTGCCGTTTTGCCGTGCCTTGAAAAGCCCTTCCATGAACTCCCTCCGCGACTTGAAGCTCGGATCGTTCGCATAGACCTTTCCTTTCGTCTCCACGATTAGACACTTCTCGATCTTCTTGCGCGTCTTGTCGCGACTCAGGATCAGAAAGTCGGGCGTGTATTTGCCGACCGACTCAAGTTGTCCATCCACCTTCGCGTAGCACTGGATGACAAACTCGGTAAACGGACTGTCGCCGTTATAGTAGATCTCAAGCCCCTTCTTCCGAAGCTCGTCCGTCTTAAGCGCATCCGCAAGAAAACGGCGTTCAAACGCGCTGTCCGTTCGATAAGGGAGATAGTGGTATGACTTGTCGTAGTCCACATCGACATCGCGTTTCAAGCGCTCGACCTTGGAGGTCAAATACTTGATAAGCTCCCTATCCTGCAAATCTGGATCGCGGGAAGTTTCCCTCGCCAGAAGTTTTTGCAGATCATTCAGGTCGTCGGCCACGGTCGAAGCTGGCGCACCGCCCGCATCTGCTCGTATTATCTCAAGACACATGCGTCGATCTGGCACAAACGGCGTATCATCTTCAACGACAATCTGCTGATTGGCGGCAAGGTAATCGACATCCAAAAGATGCGCTTCCTTCAGATCGTCGTGTTCCTTAATTTCAATCTTCCGGCTGGGCCAGAATGAACGGCGAATCTCGGCGCGAATCTCGGCTTGGCTGTACTGCGGCGAGAGAACGCTGTCGCCATCGCAATCCCGTAATGAGATTTTCTCGAAGATCGAACGCAGGACGGTGTCTTCGGCTTTCAGGTCGTCAACCGACAGCAATCCGAAGCTTTCCTTGCTGATCTGCCTGAGCCAGGCAAGATAAGTGGTCGCAAAGCCGACATCGGAGTACTCTCCGTGTCTCGTGGAAATGCGCTTGCGAATCTCCTCAAAATCGCCGACTGTAATGGTGTCGTCCTTCTGGAAGTTTCTCAGTTTTCGTTTCAATGAATTCAGGCGCTTTGCGACAGGCACCGTTTCTTCAATGACCTTCTCGCCATATTCGATGAAGAGCTGATAGAACGGCAACGTGGGCAGCTCAAGTTTTTTGGTGCGGTCATACCTTTTGATGACAATTCCGTCCTTGAGGCCAGACTGAAACGCTTCGAGCGTTGTGTGCTGCTGCTGTTTAAGCTGATCTTCGAGAAGCTTGCCGTTCGCCGCGTTCAGGAAAATACAGGCCGTTTCAGTCTCCGGGTCGTCCACGCCCCTCAAGCAGCGGCACGAGGTCTGCAAGACCATTTTCTTGGGGCAGTCGCCCTCTTGCGCCAGCACGACACCGGTCAAGCTGCGACAGTCCCATCCTTCCTTGCCGATCTGTACGAGAAGGATAACACGTTTCTTGGAAAAATCAAAATCAAGCTGCTCAAACTCCAGCTGCGCACCTTCGGGGGCCTTGTACTCCTTGTCTCCCCGATGATACTTCAGAATTACTTCTGCGGGGTCCATCCCAAGCTTTTTAACGAGCTTGGCAACCTCAGGATAGATTTCACCTTCCAGCCTGGCAATGCCGCCGCAGTAAATGGCGAGCTTGGCAAGGCATCCGTTTTCGTATTTCGTCTTGCCGTACTGTTTGAAGAACTCTGTCACGCCTCGGCGTACGATTCCAAGGGAAGTGACGCTCCCGCTGACTATCGTAATCTGCGGCTTCTTGAGAAAATCGCCTACCCCGCGAACGAGCTGATAGTAATAGACCGTATTGGCGATTTCCTCGCTCTTGAACGAAAGACCGTCACCCAACTCGATCGTCGCCGCCTTGTCTAGATATGGCGTACCGGAAAAGCCAAGGACAGAGTTGACGCCGTTTTCGCTCTCGGCCCAATTGTTGACGACCGCGCGAAGCTTTACCTCGTCGTCTCTGTTGCTCTGCGATGCCGTATGGTGGGCCTCGTCAATCATTATCGCGAGCGAGGGGATCTTTGCTATCGTTGCTCGGAGTTCGTTTGCGTGACTTGCCTTTTCCTCTTCCGTCAATGGAATCAACAATCCACTTTCGTCAAGCGCAACTTTGTCCAGAATGACCTTTTCGGCATTTGTCACCAGCACGACGCCAAACATTTCATCGTACGGCTGAAAGCGCGCGATCTTCTGGACGTTGGGATTCTTGACCTGATTGGACTTTGCGGCCGTCGATTCCGCATCCAACGTCTCAAATTTGACGACTCTTTTGAGTTGCGAGGCGAGTGGTTCCGGGATGACCCACGCAGGATTAAAGTTCTCAATCGTGCGTAGGCTCGGAACGATGGAAGACTTGGTGCCGGAAGGCGCAAGGACAAGAAAGTTGTGCGCAAACGCCGGATTCGTCGGCTCTTGATGGGCATACATCAAGTCAAGATAGATGAACACCGCCATCAAATAGGTCTTGCCGGCGCCCATTGGCAATGAGAAGAGATAATCGGAATATTTGACGTTGTAGAAGATTTGGCTGAAGACTTTCTCCGCATCTATTTTTGCGGGATCGTCGCGTAGTACCTTTTCAAGCGCTGGCGCAAGGACAGATTTTGCACCTTCGTCTTTTTGCAACGCGAATTCAAGCAGCGCAAGCGATGCGGGATGAGTCTTCAGATAATCTCGCGCACGGCCAGATAGCAACATATCATCGGTCAATTCCAACGAAGTCAACGCACCGCTCGAAAACAGTTCCGCAAGCGGCTTGTTGCCACAGGCTATTTTAAGGAACAAATAGGTTTTTATGGCATCAATCTGTATGTCGCGTAAACCCCGTCCAGAAAGCGCGGCATTGACCATTGCCTGAATGGTAGCATGAATCGGACAGTCTGGCCGTGACAACCAGGCATCCCGTTTTCGCTTGATCATTTCATAAAACATAAAGCACCCTTATTCCTCATGCGCATATTATACCAAAACCTCGGCCTCCAGACGGCCTCCACATGACCGAAAAGCTTACCACACTGGAAGATTGCACAGCGCAACAGGTTGTGACAAAATCAGTGCGGCATAGTCGTCCGTCGCCCAGATGAGATTGCGGCCCGTTGAACGGTCCTTCAGCAGGACCGCAAGGACTTCGTCTGGAACGTTCCATTCCAGTATGTCGCGAGCAAGTGCGCTATCTGTCGATTTGCCTCTCATCCGTCATCCGCTCTTTAAGCGACATTATACCAAATGCACGGGCAACGCGGACGAACGATTTATCGATGGCCAGCGTCCGTATGTTACTGCCCGTGCGGAGGAAGGCGAGGCCCTTCCGATGAGCCTCTGCTCAGTTCACCGTCATCTTGTAGGTGCTGGTGCAGGTCACGTTTGCATCATCGAGCATGAAGTCCTCGCCGAGCAGCGTGCGGTCGCTGTAGCGGTTCTGGACGTTCGGATCGTCGTACTTCGCCTTCACGCCGTCGCTGTCGTACTTCGAGAAGTCGATCCCGGCGAGGCGGTCAAGCTCGGCCGGGGCGATCTTCAGCTCCATGGCGGCCTCGACCTTGCTGTCCTTGCCCGGCATGACGATTACATTGCCCTCGCCGTTCTTGGCGCCTCCGAAAAGCATGACCATGTCGAAACCCTTCTGCTGCGCCCTGCACGAGATGTTCAGGGTTCCGTCCTTCGCGAACGAAAGCATATACGAGTACTCCACTCCGCCCTTACCCTTTGCACCGCCGAAGAACAGCTTCGAGTCGTTGCCCTTGGGATCGAGGGTCAGCCCTTCGGAAAAGAGCAGTCCCTGGCCCGGGCGCTGGTTCAGGATCGCCATAAGGACATGGACCTTGGCCTTGTTGTTGCCGCCGAGATCCGAATACTTGGCGCCCTTGGCCACAAGCGCGGAGAGCTGGTCGCGGGCCTTCTCAAACTCGGCGGACATTCTATCGCCGGTCGGCAGCATCACGTTCAGCTGGCGGTCGACGTCGTTGAAGAAAGTCACGTTCTTCCAGTCTCCCGCCGCCATCTTCTTGCATTCGTCGCAGATGGAACGGTTGACCATCCCGAGGATGTTGGCGTTCCTGCGCTCCGTCGCCGTCGTGCCTGTCTGTTCATCTACCTTTTTCGCCATCTGCGCATGTGCGTCGCGAACCTTCTTGGCATTCTGGTTGAAGCCCTCCACCTGAGCGTCGCCAATGCTTTCGTCGTCCACCCCAAGCCAGGCGTTGATGTTCAGGTTCTCTTCCAGGTCATCCGCGATTTGGTTCCGTATGTTCTCTACGATCTTGTCCCTGGGATCGACGCGCTTTTTGTTTAGAATGTCGGTGATGCTCTTGAGAAGGTAGTTCGTGTCGATGTCCTTGTTGCCGTAGAAGGCTTCGCGGACGTCGTTTATGATCTTGGTGTTCCTGTTGTCGAGCGGTCTTGCCTTGTTCAGCGCCTGCTGGAGAGCCCTGACGACAGCCTCCAGGTTGGCGTCGCGCAATATCTTCCTCTCGTCCTGCCCGCGAACTTCCTTAAGCGCATCGAAGACCCTGTTGAGTCCGCTGAGCAGATTCTCTTTGCTCATGGTGCCGTCTTTTCCTTGCGGCTCAACCTCCGCCTTCTCGCTCTCGTTCGACTCGGTCTTCTCCGGTTCGACATCCCCAGGCTCTATCTCGCCAAGTTCGAGTTCGTTGATGGCCTTCATGATGTCGTCGGACTCCTTCTCGACGCGGGGCTTCTCAACCTTGGGCGGCTCAGAGGCGGCGGCCGAATTCAGCACGTTTACCGCCTTGTCGACAAGCCCGTTCCTGTCGAGTCCGGTGTCAATTGTGAAGCTGTTGCCATTGCCGAGCGTGAATTCGGCGAGGACATTCCCATTGTCCTGAAGCTTGAACTTGACGGGGGCAGAAGTCATGGCAACCGTTTTCTTCAGTCCGTTGAATGCGGCGGGGTTGCCAAGCTTCGTCATCATTTCCCTGGCGAGCTTCTTGTTGGCGGACGTGACGGTCTCGCCCTTTTCGCCGAACTGCAGCATGTCCAGCAGATTGTTCACCGCCTTGTCCGTGCCAGTGTTCATCTTGCCGATGGACGTGGCGTTGATCTCGTTGCGCGTTGTCGCGCGAGCCGCCATCTCCTCCAATTCCACGCCCCTGTACAGCTCTCTGCTCGTCTTCAGCGCCTTCGGCGCCTTCGCCCCGTGCGCGGCGGACGCCCTCCTCTCGTTGATCTGGCCGGCGTACTCGTCTATGACCTCGCGCACCTCCGCCGCCGTAAGCGGCTTTATGCTGCCGGCCTTCAATGCGCCGAGCACGTCGCCGGGAATGCCAAGCTTTTTCTTGACCGCGTCGATCGCCTCCGGCGACAGCCCCTCTTTCTTGAGCGCATTGCAGAACGCTAACTTGACCGCCAAAGCCTCCTCTGGCCTAATCTTGGTGTAGTTCAGAATCGTCCACGTCTTGTGGCTGTTCGTGCGGTAGACGCTCTTGCCGTCAGAACTGAGCTTCAGCTGGCCGATGTTGTACGTGCCGCTGGACTCGGCGTTGAACTTGTCCAGCGATATGTTTAAGGCACTGAGGTTTATAGCCATTTTTGAATCCCCTTCTTCGGTGCTTCATTATTCTGCATACACAGGAATCCGGAAAAGGTTACACATGCAATAAGTTGAAACCCTCGGACAGATTTCCCGCCTCTTCGCCGGACGGGCGGTAATCCGCTATCGCGCGGCTCCAGACGAGCGCCGTCTCGATGAACGACTTGAGTCTCCCCTCCACATCGTTGGCGAACTCGTCCGGCGACTCGTACTTCTGGAGACGGAAGCGCCCTGTGGCGGCGTCCAGCGCAAGCGTCGCGCCAGCCGTTCCCGCAAAGAGGTTGTTGGCTTCGAGCATGGTGCGGAAGAGCTTTTCGCCGCCATATGGAGGCAGCTCCCCTAGATCGGCCGACAGCAGCACAAGATTGCGCTCGCTCACGTCCTGAACGAGAACCTGCACCTTCGTGCCGCCGTCCTCGCTCGTCACCTCGAACACCGTCGTATCATGCACGACCTTCAGCTCCAGCTTGAAGGCACGTTCAAGAACCGTTACAATATCTTCAAAAGCCATAAGATTCTAATTCATTTGTTCTGATTCATTGTAAGAACCTCCGCAATGCCGGCCATGTCGTCAGTCCGGCTTGGGGAGACGGAAGAAGAGTGCGTAGTTGACAGGAATGACAACCAGGGTGAGCAGGGTCGCGAAGGCAAGGCCGCACATTACCGTGACCGCCATGGCGGCATAGAACGGATCGGTAATTAGGGGCAACATGCCGAGAACCGTGGTCGCGGCGGCCAGGCCGAGGGGCCTGAGGCGGGTGACGCCCGCCGAGAGGACGGCGTCGACGGCAGTGTCGCCGGCGGCCAGTCGGGCGTTGATTTCGTCGATCAGGACGGTGGCGTTCTTGATTTGCATGCCGATGAGGGACAGGAGGCCGAGGAGTGCCATGAAGCCGAATGGCTGGTTGAAGGAGAGGAGGCCTCCGACAACGCCGATGAGGATGAGCGGGACGGTGCAGAAGATGACGAGTGGCTGGCGGATGGAATTGAAGAGGAAGACGGTGATCAGGAACATGATGGCGATGATGCCCGGCACCTTCGCGAAGAGGCTGGCGTTGGCATCGGCCGAGTTTTCCTGCTCGCCGCCCCATTCGGCGGAGTAGCCGTCGGGGAAGGTCTTGGCGAGCTCCTCGATGCGCGGGCGGAGGCGGACAAGGGCCGCGTTGGCGTTGTCGCCGAGCCCAGGGTTGGCCTTGACGGTGAGGCAGAGGAGACGGTCGCGGCGCGCGATGATGGCATCTTCTGAGACGGTCTCGAATCCGGAGAGAACTTGCATGAGGGGAATGGACTTGGAGAGGGAGTCGGGACGGAACCACGCCGACAGCAGCGAGTCGGGGTCGTTGCATTCGGACTCGGGAGCGCGGAGACGGATGTCGAGGGATTCGTCGCCTTCAAGCCAGGTGCCGATGGAGACGCCGTCGGTGGCGCCCTTCAGGGCCTTCGCAACTTCCTGGCGTGTAATGCCGAGGGTGCGGAGGCGGGCCGGAGAGACGACTGGCCGTACGAGATCGGTGCGGTTGCGCCAGTCCGTCTGGACTTCGACGAGGTGGCCGTCGGCGTGGAAGATGTCGAGGGCTTTCTGACCGAGACGGCGGAGGGTGTCGGCATCGGTGCCGAGAATGCGGAGCTGTATCTTCTGGGCGTCGCCGGGACCGAGGATGAAGCGCTGGCAGGAGACCATGGCGTCGGGGAGGCTTTCTGCCGCGAAATCGTCAACCTTGGCGGAGATTTCGGGGACGCGCTTGTAGTCGTCGAGGTCGACGAAGAGGAGTCCGTAGGCGTTGTCGTCGTTTTCGGGGGAGTAGGTCAGCATGAAGCGGAGGCCGCCTGTGCCGGCAAGCTGGGTGGTGCCGGTTACGCCGTCAAGGGTTCGGACGTATTCGGCAAGGGTTGTGAGACTGCGGTCGGTGGCGCGGATGGAGGAACCTTCGGGCATCCAAAGGTGGACCATCATCTGCTTGCGCGTGGAGTCGGGAAAGAAGTTCTGGGCGACGTGGCGGGCGCCCATGAAGGTGCCGATGAGAAGTGCGGCCAGGACGGCGAGAACACAGAACCGGTAACGCAGGCAGCCTGCGAGGAAGGCGCGGTAGACGGTGTAGAACTTGCCGCCGTAGGCGTCGCCGCCGCCCTTCTTGTCGGACTTGATGAAGTCGGCGGAGAGAAGAGGAGCGAGGGTGATGGCGAAGAGCCAGGAGAAGAGGAGGGAGACCATCAGGACGATGAACAGGGAACGGCAGTATTCGCCGGAGGAGTCCTGGGAGGCGCCGATGGGTGCGAAGGAGAGTATGGCTATGACGGTGCCCCCGAGGAGAGGCCACATGTTCTGCTTTACGACGTCGCAGGCGGCCTTGACCTTGTCGAGGCCCTTCTGGGCGGCGACGAGCACGGCGTCGGCAACGACGATAGAGTTGTCAACTAGCATGCCGAGGGCGATGATGAACGCGCCGAGGGAGATGCGCTCCATGAGGACGCCCATCTGCTTCATGACGGCGATGGTAGCCATGACTATGAGCACCAGTACGCCGCCGATGATGAGACCCGACCTAAGGCCCATGAAGAAGAGAAGGACGGCGACGACGATGATCACGGCCTCGATCAGGTTGACCATGAAGCTGGAGATGGCGGCCTGGACGGTTTCGTCCTGGTCGGAAATCATGCCGATCTCAAGGCCGATGGGGGTTGAGGATTCTAGTTCCTTGAGACGCCGTGAAAGGGCCTGAGCCATGACGGTGACGTTGCCGCCTGAAACGGTGGAGACGCCGAGGGCGATGCATGGGTGACCGTTGTAGCGGAGAATGGCGGAGGGCGGGTCCTCGTAGCCGCGGCGTATGGTGGCGATGTCGCGCAGGCGGACGGATGGACGCCCCTCGGCGTCGCCGCGGACGACGAGCAGGTCTCCGAGTTCGTCGAGAGAGGCGAGCTTCCCGGTTGGATCGATTCGGACATACTTGTCGCCGATGGTGAGGTGCCCGGATTCGGCTGGTTCGTTCTGCCCGTTGACGAGGGTCCTGATCTCGGAGAGGGAGATGCCGAGGTTGGCGAGGCGGGCGCGGGAGATCTCGAAGTAGACGACTTCGTTCTGGTAGCCGATCATTTCGATCCTGGCGACCTGGTCGCAGAGCAGGAGCTCGCGGCGAAGCATCTTGGCGTGTTCCTTTAGTTCGGCCATGGAATAGCCGTCGCCATAGAGAACGAAATACATGCCGTAAACGTCGCCATAGTCGTCGACGACGATCGGGGGCAGGCAGCCGGAGGGGAGGGACGAGGCGTTGTCGTTTACCTTGCGGCGGAGTTCGTCCCAAACCTGCGGGAGCGAGGTCTTGTCGTACTGGTCCTGCATCTCTACGGCGATGATGGAGCGGCCGGGGTAGGAGGTGGAGGTGACGCGCTTGACCTGACCCATCTGCTGGATGGCGGTTTCGAGGGGATCGGTGAGCTCGGAGGCGACTTCGGCAGCGGTGGCGCCAGGCCAGTAGGTGACGACCTGGGCGGCCTTTATGGTGTATTCGGGGTCCTCAAGGCGGCCGATGGTGCGGTAAGCCGAGAAGCCAGCCGCAAGGATGGCGAGCGACATGGTCCAGGTGAGTACCTTGCGGTCGATGAAGAATTGCGCAATGTTCATGGCGTCGCAGGAGTGCGGGGATTATTTTGCGGCGGCGGATTCATCGGTGAGCCGTACGACGCGGCCTTCGGTCAGTACGGTCACGCCGGCGACGGCAACGCGGTCACCGGCGGAAAGGCCCGACTTGACGAGGATGCTTTCGCCGAGGCGCGTGCCAAGCACCACGGAGGCGCGGCGGACGGTGTAGGTGCCGTTCCCGTTGGCGTCAAGGCGCCAGACGAACGACGTGGTGTCGGCGGCAGAACCGACGGCACTGAGCGGAACCGAAAGGTTGCCCTCTGCAACCTCCTTCATGTCTTCGTCGGGGACCTTGGCCGTGACGGTGCAAGTCATGCCGGGAAGGATGTCGACGTCCTTGGGCGCGTCGAGCGTGAACGTGGCGCGGTAGGTCTGGGTGGCGGAGTCGGCGATACGGGCGGCGTCTTTGACGCGAACCGGAAAGACGCGGCCCGGCAACGAGTCGAAGGACGCCTCGAACGCGAAGTTGGAGCGGACTCCGGCGGGTGCGGACAGGACGTAGGATTCCGGAACCGATACGGTAAGGTCGAGAGTCGTCATGTCCTGGAGCTTTAGGATGGCGGTGGCCGACGAGACGGTGTCGAAGTTGTCCACGTAGATGTCGGAAATGACGCCGGCGAACGGGGCCCTCAGCACGGTGTCGCCAAGCGCCTTGCGGGCGATCGAGAGGGAGGCTCTGGCCTTCTCGGCGCTGGCACGGGCGCTTGAATGCTCGTCCTGCGAGACGGCGTTCTTCTTGAGGGCCGCATCCATGCGTTGAAAGTTGGAGTCGGCGTACGCCAGCTCCGCCTCGGCCTTCGCAACCTCGTTGGAATAGTCGCGGTCGTCGAGACGCGCGAGAACGGCGCCAGCCTCGACGTGCTGGCCGCGGCTGTGCACGAACGGGAAATAGACGATGCGGCCGCTGACCTCGAAGGAGAGGCTCACACCCGTGCTGGCGTCGACTACGCCAGGGAAATGCAGCGAATACAGCGTCTTCGTGGGGCCGACGACCACAGTCTTGATAGGCCTGACCGGCGGCGGGGTGTCGTCGGCAGTAGGCTTGCCGCCGTCATATAGGAACACCGCGGCAACTGCGGCGGCGAGGAGGAGGAGCGAGAATATGCGGACTGCGAGTTTCATTTCTTGTTGGTTTCCTGAGGTTGCTGAGATTCAGCCGTGCTCTGCATGTCGGGGTCCGCGAAGGCCTGCCAAACGCCGACAAGGGCCGATGCGGCGGAGCCGATGCCCTGCGCGAGGTTGTCGCGGTTGGACGCAAGCTGGCGCTGCATGTCGAGTACGTTCTCGAAGTCCGTGAGGCCAGTGCGGTAGAGGGAGACCGCGAGGTCCGCCGCCTCTTCGGCTGCGGTTGCTGCGGCGCGCAGGTCGTCCAAAGCGGAAATCGCGTGGCGGCGCAAAGAGAGAGCCGTTTCGCATTCTGCTGCGGCGGAGAGGACGGCTTCCTTGAATTCGGCCTCGGCGGCGCGCGCGGAGGCTTCCTTCTCAAGAACCTGGTTGCGGAGTCTTCCAGCTGTAAAAATCGGCCATTCGACGGTTGGTCCGATGGAATAGTTCTGCGCGTTCGCCTTGAAGAGCCTTCCGGCGTCGGTCGCGGCGAACACGAACGACCCGTTCAACGAAACCTTGGGGAAGAACTCGGCCTTGGCGGAGCCGACGTTGGCGACAGCTGCGTGAAGCCTTTCCATGGCGGAGGCGACGTCCGGGCGGTTGCGCAGGAGGTCGGCGGGGAGGGAGGCCGGCAACGCCGCATCGTCCGGCAGCGGCACGGGGGCTGGCTCGCGGAGGTCATCCTTCGAGCCAGGGTAGCGGCCAAGGAGAGTGCAGATCGAGTTGAGCGTGGAATCGATCTCCGCCTCCAGCGCCGGAATGTTCGCGCGCGTGGTGGCGAGGTTCATCTCGGCCTGGCGCATGTCAAGGTCGCCGCACAGGCGGGCTTCGCGGCGGGCCTTGACGATCTCGAACGTGTTGGACTGGAGGTCTGCGTTCTTGCAGGCGTAGTCGAGACGGGCCTGGAGCGTGCGGAGGGAAATGTAGGAGAAGGCCAGTTTCGCTGCGAGGAGACGGCGGGAGTCGCGGACATCATCAAGCGCGGAGGCAACGTTGGCGGACGCGGCCTCGACGTTGCGGCGGACGCGGCCCCAGAAGTCCAGCTCCCATGAGAATGACGCGCCGGGCTTGTAGAGCCAAGCCGGGTTGTCGGCAAATTTCGTGGAGCCGTGCGCCTCGCCGGACTGCCTGTCATAGACGGCGGAAGCTGAGGCATCGACGGATGGTGCGAGACCGGCGCGGACGATGCCGAGTTGCGCGGCAGAGGCGTCGAGACGCGCTACGGCGGCGGCGAGCGACGGGTTCTGCTCAAGAAGCTCGGCTTCGAGGGCGTCGAGAACGGGATCGCCGAAGACGGACCACCACGGGGCGCCGTCGGGAAGCCGTGACGCGACTGAAACGTCGCCCGACCACGCTTCGGGGCCGTCCCATTCTGGCTCCTCGAAGTCGGGCCCAAGCGAAAAGCAGCCAGAAACCAGTGAAAGCAACGCTGCGGCGACGATAGACGCGATGAACCGCAGGTTTGCACAAAATTTCTTCATGGTTAGGTATTATATCATAAATCCGCCGTGAGATTTCTTCTCACAAGCGACCTCTCTTGACAGACCGCCTCATGCATATGCGTACGGCCGCCATGTCAAGATCGTCCTCCAGTCGCTCCCGGAACGAATGCCGCGTCCATGCTTCCGCCCGTGTCAGATGGCATTCTGCCGTTTACGACGGCGGCTACATGTTGTTCGCGTTGCCAACAAGCACCGAGTTGAGGCTCTTCAGGACGTTGGAGATCATGTCGTAGCTCTGGTCGCGCTTGGCCGTCAGCGACTGCAGCTCGATCATCGTCTTCTGGCTGAAGGTGTTCTTCTCGTCCATCTTCGACTCGATCTTGGCTATGAAGTCGTCGTAGAGGATGTCCTGGTTGGAATAAGTGGCGTCATTGCGCACATAGTGCTGCGTATTGTTCAATATGCCGACATCGCTGCTCCGCAGCAGATCGAGGTACGACGTGCCGGCGGAAGTGGTCTTGCCGGTCAGCTCGTATGCGTGGCCTGACGTGTTGTTCTGGAATTCCGCGATGACGTCGCTCTCGATTTCCGTCAGGTCTTCAAGGAAGGCCGTAGCCGCCTCCATTGCGGACATCTTGTCGATGATGGCGCGCTCGAGCTCCGCCGCGCGCTGAAGGCAGACCGCCATCCTCGCTCGTCACCTCGAACACCGTCGTATCATGCACGACCTTCAGCTCCAGCTTGAAGGTCCGTTCAAGAATCGCCATCACATCTAAAAAGGCCATGGGGACCTCCCTTTTGCTTCAGGATGTAGATATCGCACATGTGGCTGTCCTTTGCTTTCAGGCATGGCGCAGGGCCGTCATGGAGAAAGCCCCTCCACACGGAAGAACCTTGCCGCGCTGGACGTACGCGGAACGATGATTGTCGCGGCGTCGTTGCCTTCAAGGTTAAACTCCGCGCCGGAAAGATCGAGAAGCGAACTGCCGCCATCCGGAATCGGAAGCGTCTCCGATGCGCGGATCCTGATCAGGTCCTTGAAGCTGTACAGCCATGTCGCCGGCCTGGCAGTGAAGCGGATGGCAAGATATTCGTCATCTATCGCGAAATCGTCTATCTTGAGCGACTCCAGCGGAAGCGGATCGCCCTGAGTCGCGACCGCTCTACCGGCGGAGGGGTCAATTGTCACCGTGTAGCTGTAGCCGTTGGCCGAGAACGCATGCGCCGTACCCGAAGATGTACCAAGACCCCCATTCTTCGGCGAGGCGGAAAGAAGCGACGACCCGTGAGGCTCCTCCCAATTCTCTGGCAGCCATAGATAAACTTTGCCCCCAGCGTCGGCATAGATGCCGGACTGGCCATAGTATGTAGGCAAGTTGTCAAAGACCACGGGCTTGTTCGGCACGAGTCCCGGCACCTCGACGCAGACGAGCGCGACGTTTGAATCGTTTTTCGCGATTGTCGCACGGCCGCCGTCCGTCGTCTTGACCGAACCGCCGGTAATGTAAACCGTTTCATCCCCGTAGCCGCCCCCTTCTCCGAGCGCCTGTCCGGAGCCAGCGAGGGCAAAGACCGTACCGCCGGATATTTTCACCTTGCCACACGAACCGCTGTAGCAGCAACCGATTGCGGACGAAGATCCACGCGCGTCGATGATTCCGCCTTCGATGTAGATTTCGCCGCACGATTCGTTATGCGGGTAGCTGCCGGCGTTGTCGAGCCCGCCGATCGCCGCACCGCTGTTACCCTTCACGTAAAGGTAACCGTCGCCATTAATGGTCAACTTGCGGTTCGCGGGAACGAATATGCCCGCATACTTGAAATTGTACGGATCGTTGCACGACACGAGAGAATTGGACGAAACGAGCGTTATCGTGACCGGTTGCTGATTCCAAATGTCGCTAAGCACGATTGGCGAATAGCAGTTGTCTCGTGTGTATCCGGAAAGATGCAGGTCTTTCAGCGTCAGATTGACCGGTCCATCCACCGCGCGAAGGTAGATTGCCACCTTCCCTTCGGTATTCGTTCCGGTCACGGTGTAGCTGCCCTGATTCGTCACCCAAAGCGTCCGTTCTGAGACGTCGTAATACCAGCCTGGGCCGGTTAGCGTGCAGACGTTCGCATCGTTGACTAACACCTCGACATCGCGCATTACGGCGGTCGTCGCCGAACCCGATACGCCTGCGAGATACGACGTTCCGTTTGCCGTGAACGAGTAGTTGCCCCAGGCGAGCCAAAGATAGGCTTTGCCGGAACCGTCGGCGCGGATGCCGGAAACGTCGTAGTAGTCCGGCAGCCCCGTCAGCGTCACCGGCTCGCCGGGCGAAAGATTCTCGATCTTGACGCGGTAGAGAGATTCATTGTCCGGATTGTAGGCCAAATTGCTGTCGCGCATATTGACATTGCCACCCGCGATCAGCGCGCCGGTTATCGAATCAACGAAATCCTCCGGCGTCGTGGCGACGATGTTGCCGCTCCGTACGACCACGTTC
The DNA here is from genome assembly GCA_017514235.1 of Kiritimatiellia bacterium. GTDB lineage: Bacteria > Verrucomicrobiota > Kiritimatiellia > RFP12 > UBA1067 > UBA1067. The sequence goes on from JAFWKK010000065.1 coordinate 20,984, forward strand.
GTCGATCCGTGATACGATCCATCGCTCGCACCTATTCCGGGATAGCTCCAACCGTCACCGTTTCCGCCCGATGCGAAGAGCCAGCCGTCTCCTCCTATGGAGATGCGCGACTCGTAGGGAACCGAGATCGCCGCGCAGTACTTGCCCGCTGCGAACGTGTTCGTTCCGGTGAAGGTGATGTTGGCCGTGACGTTCGACGCGATCGCGAACGGCGTCTGCCTGCTTCCGGTCGCCTTCAGGCACAGGTTGGAGAACGTGATGTCCGCGTCGCTCTCTACGATGCAGCGCACCACTCCCGCCGTGTTCGTGCCCGAAAGCGTCACGTCGCCCGTGAGCGTCAGCCGCGCGCTTGCGCCATCGTAGCTCCATCCCGTCCCCGCGATCTCAATGCCGACTTCATCGTCGCCGACGAACACGCCGGAATGGAAGAGCTCGCGCGCCTGAGTCGCCGCGCCGTCCACAACGGCCCTGAACGGAATGCCGCCAGCCGTAAAATTGTGCGTACCGTCCGGAAGCCAGATGTAGATCTTGCCGTCCTCGTCGGCGTAGATGCCGTCCGTACCGTAGTAGGCGGGAAGCCCTCCGACTGCAATCTCCGCGCCAGCCGTCAAGTTGGATACCGTGACGCAATGCACCGCTTCGGTTTCGTTTGAGAACGCGACTGCCGCCGTGCCGTTCAGCCTGAACGAGCCGCCCAGCAGCTTCACGGGACACGAGACGTCTCCTGTCAGGTACGCCGTGCCGTCTGCAATTGTCACCGTCCCCGAACCGGAGAGCACCTCCCCGCCCGCGCCGACCTCGATTACCAGCCTTGAAGGAGAAATGGTAGCGGCCCCGGAAGCGCAGATCTTGACTTCGCCGCAGGTGTTCGTACCGGAAACGGCGTGTGTGCCGTATAGTGTCGCCGCGCGCGTGTCGAAGTCGTAGGTCCACCCCGTGCCGGAAAGCTCCTTGACGTCCGTCCCGTCCACTTCAACCCCGATAGGCGCCCTTTCAAGCGTATAGGTGCCGAAGAGATCCACATCCATAACATACCGAATTCCGTTGATCTTGATGTTGAAGATACCCTCCGGAAGCCACAGATACACCCTCCCGTTCCCGTCCGCAAAAATGTTCGACGTGCCGTAGGGCGCACCTTCGTAGTAGTCGGCTGGACCCTCGATCTCGACGGGCGCGTTGGGCGCGTAGCCTCCGAGGATCACCGGTTCGACATAGTCCGATCCGTTGGAGACGGATGGTATCGTGGATGAGTAGATTACGTGGGAACCGCCGCGGATGACAAGATCGCATGACACGCGGCCTAACAGGGTTGACGTGCCGTTCGTAATCGTCAGCGTGCTACCGTCAAAGAGCTCGGAATCCTCGTCCCGTGCGCTGAGCGAAAGACGGTCGACCGCTACAGTCACATCGTGGTAGGCGTAAACCGTGATCGGGGCGTACGTATTCGTGCCGGAGAGCGTGCAGTCGCCCTTGAGGGTGAGCTTGTTCTCGACCGGATCGTAGGACCAGGTGTCGCCGGACAGATTCACGACGTCAACACCGTCCACCTTGACTCCGTAGGCGTCGGGAAGCGCAATCGTCGTCGCCGTGCCGTTGACTATCCGCAACGCATAGCGGCTGCCGTTGGCGTTGACGTAGTACGTGCCGTTCGCGAGCCAGAGGTAGATCGAGCCCACGCTGTCGGCGTAGATGTCGTTGGTGCCGTAGTCGGACATCTCGATTTCAACCTTGGCGTGCGGCGTGAAGCCGGATATGCTCACCTTGTAAACGCGTGCGTTCGCTTCGTTCACGGGCGTGATCGAGCGGACGTGGCCGGTCTCGTCGAAACATCCGTTGACCATCCAAGTGCTCGACCCAGAGAATACGATGCTGTAGTTTTCCTCTCCTGAGTCAGGATCCATGCCGAGACCTATGTCGGCGGCATGGTAGCCGCTTTCGTACCATCCGCCCTTGGCGCTGATCGTGCCGCCGGATATCGCGATCTTGGCCCCGTCACCGTATTTTGCCGCATAGCCGCCGCCAATGCCCGCACCGCCTTCCTTGCCGCCAGTCGCCTCGATAATGCCGCCGGAAAGGACGATGGTGCCGACCGTGGCCGAACGGTTTCCGCCTATGCCTGCAGCGTACTTGCCAGAGTATGCCCGAAGCATGGCGGAATCCCCGAGATTGGTGATGACAAGCGTGGCCAGCGACACGACATTCAGTCCGGCATAGCTGTCGGTGCTCGTGGCGTCCAGCGTGTTCGTTCCTGCGAGGCGGACGGTCACCGTGGCGTTCGTCACCGAAATCGGGGATGCCTTGGCATCGCTAGTCGCCTTAAGATACAAATTTGAGATGGTGAACACGACATTCGAACTGTCCACGCTCCCGCCGCCCCCTTCATCGGGCAATGGCATGGCGAGAATGTTGACGAAACCCTCCGTATTCGTGCCCGAGATCACGCAATCGCCAACAACGTACAACAACTTGTCCCCGAAGTCGTAGTACCAATTCATTTCGTCATCCCATCCGTGCGCAACGTCCACTCCGTCCGCAGTGACGCCGGTGAACCATTTCTCCACCGTCGTATCCGCATTCGAGACCGTAGCCTTGTACAGGCATGTGTCCGCAAAGAAGATGTGCGTTCCGTTCGGAAGCCAGAGGTAGATCTTGCCGTCCAGGTCGGCGTAGATTTCGGATCCTTCGCCGAATCCGTCGAGATATTCCACCCTAACCAATTCGTTGGTCTTTTGCGTCTCGACCGTGACGCACCAAACGCGCTCCGTGCCGTTGGACGGCGCAGGCTCGACGCATTCGTTCGATACCGTACGATGCGTCGCGTGGACGGACGCGCCTTTTATCGTGAGCGCGTAGAACTGCTTGGCGTAATTGCTGTAGCCGCTAAAGCCTATGTCGTCCGGTTCCTCGCGTCCCGACACCGCACCTCCACCCGTGGCCACAATCGTTCCGCCCGTTATGTTGACCACCGCACACTGGGGATCCCAATAGCCGGCCCCGATGCCAGGGGCGCCTGCACCGCCGATCGCAGCGACCTGTCCGCCGGATATCGAAACCGTGGCCGGATCGCCGTCCTTTAGCGCGTTGCCATATCCGTTGCCGATTCCCGGTGCGTTTTCTCCACCGTGCGCCGCCACCTTGCCGCCGGAGATGGTCACTTCATGTCCGTGTGCCCAATATCCGCCGCCAATTCCCGTACCATACTGATCGCCATACGCCTCGACCTCGCCGCCCGAAACGACTATCGTTCCGCCCGTATGCCTGTTCCCGCCGCCGAGACCCGCGGCATACCGTCCACCTGTTGCCTTGACCTTGCCGCCGGAGATTTTCACAACTCCCTGCTCCGCCACTTCGGTTGCCAACAAACTATCGTTGAGCGATCCGCTGCCGATACCCGCCGCGCCCGTGCCGCCGACAGCATTGATGACGCCGCCGGCAATTTCGACCGTTCCGTAGCTCTCGAGGTATCCGCCGCCGATTCCGGCAGCCTCGTATGCGCCTCTTGCCGTCAGGACAGGCGAGGTCTGGACGTACTCGTAGTTCGTGACGACAGTCACGATGTCCACATAGTTCGTCACGATGACGACACCTCCGTGCCCGTCCTCCACCTCATCTATATTCTCTACCGTGTTCGTGTAATACTTGATGTCATCAAGGTCGGGGACGGCCACGTTGGAGTCGATGTTCGTTACGATGAGCGTCGCCGAGTAGGGCACGTGAATCGCGGGGACAGATGACACTGCGCTTATGAACTCGTTCTCGCCAACGAGCGTCAACGTCACGGTGACGTTTGACGCTATATCGATCTTCGGGGACAGTGTCGCGGAGGAGAGCAGAAAGAGGTTGGAAATCGTCAGCGCAACATCGCTCGCGCAATTTAGGAACACTGTACCCGACATGTTCGTGCCGCTCACCACGCATCCATCGTTCGTGACTGAAAGCGCATAGTTCGATACGTCATACGTCCAGCCGTTGCCGGACCTGAGCGCGACATCCTCGCCGTTCACAAAGACGCCAGCAGTCCACTGCTCCGCCTCGGTATCGGCGCCGTTCACAACGGCCTTGTAGGGAACACCGCCGAGGTTGATGTAGTAGGAGCCGTTAGGAAGCCAGATATAGATCTTGCCCTCATCGTCCGTCTTTGCGCCCGTAAGCAGATAGCCGTCATAGTCGGCCATAACCGCACCAACATCGAAGTTCGGCCGACTCGTCTGGATCGTCACGCAGTAGACATACTCCCTGTCGGAGTTCTTCGCCTGCACGGTGACTTTCCCGGTGGATGAGTCCAGCGATCCACCAGTGATTGTAGTATATCCAGAGCCGCTGCTACCGCCGCTGCCAGCGCCAATGTCGGCTCCTCCGTTCGTGCCCCTCGCAACGACCGTGCCACCGCTCTGGCTGTAGCCCCCCGCGTCGCCGTTCTTGCCGCCGCCGATGCCAGCCGCCCCGTCGCCGCCCGTCGCGCGCACGATGCCGTTTGTGACCGTCACCTTTCCGCCGGATTGGTAATATCCGCCGCCGATGCCAGCGGCGTTCTCGCCGCCTATCGCTGTCACATCGCCGCCGTAGATATTGACCGTGAAGCCTTCCTGACCGCCTGTTCCGCCGATGCCGGCCGAACCCGTGCCTGTAGCGACAATTTCGCCCGAAAGGATGGTGAGCGCAACCTGATTTCCTGTTCCGCTTCTACTCAACCCGATGCCGGCTTGAGCGCTGGAACCGGCGGCCTTCAGGCGCCCGTCCCCAGATATGGTCAAGTTGACCTTGTCACCCAGCTCGACAGCCGCCGAAGCGTTCACTGATTTTGAACAATGTATGATGTTCGTACCTGTCAGCACAAGATTGAAGTTCTTAACCGTGTTGCCCACGAATGCGATTGGGGAGACCTGCATCAGCTCGTTCGTCATCACGACGTTGTCGAGCGTGAGCGTTGCGCCGGACATTTCGACCGAGAGCGTGACGGCTTCACCGTCGTTCGTGCCGGAGACCACATAGTCCATCTCGGAATAAAGCCGCACCCGCCCGTCCTCGTTGCGCCAGCCGGGGCCGACGAGACGCGCCGCGTCCCGCCCGTTTACGATGACTCCGGTCGGCAAGTATTCCACCGCCGTTGCGTCGTTCCCGTCAACCACGACGACCATCTCCTTCTCGTCGCCGCCGCTCCTGACCCTGAAATAGTACTCGCCGTCGGGCAGATAGAGATGGATTGCGCCAGACGCATCCGCATAGATGTCGGACGTGTCGTAGCGGTCAAGCCCCTCGATGGACTCGATTACCACCTTGCTGTTGCGAGGAAACCCTCCTACGGTCACGCGGTAGGCGTTCGTGTGCGAATCCGTTCCGACTCTGGCGACGGCATTCGCCAGTTCCTTTTCATACGTGCCGCCGAAAACCATCACCCGCGTCGAAATATTGCCGGTTGAAAGAGTACCACCCATGAACTCGAACGTATCGGACGCGTTCTCGAGGCAGAACGGCCCGTCATTCCCCGCCTTCAGGACAAGACGCTCGAAACGGACTTTCACTCCGGCGGTCGCTGCGCACACCGATACGGTCCTCTCCGAGTTGGTCCCCGAAAGAACGTATTCGGCGGCATTGCTGTCCAGCCTCAGCTTTCCTTCCGCCCCGTCAAAGGTCCATCCCGTGCCGTTCTCCTCGCCGACATCGACGCCGTTCACGGACAGGCCCACCTTGTACGTGGCGACGGTCGGCCCGCCTGCCACCGAGGCATGGTACGAATAGTTGCCGATCTTGAAGTCGTGTTCGCCGTCAGGCAGGTAGATGTTGAGCTTCCCCGTATAGTCCGGCATGACAGTGCCGTGCACGTATGCCTCTACACCCGTCACCTCCAATCGCTCTCTCGACGGAATGGCGCGCACTTCAACGCGCCAGCACGTCTTGCCGGCGGTTTCGCGCGAATCGGGCGCCCCGCCACCCTGGACCGCCTGCACCGTGTTGCTCGACGCGCTTATGTTGAACAAGGCCGTGCCGCCGTCAATGCCGGCGCCTCGAACCTCCACGGAACGCACCACGTTGGTCCTCTCCCCCCAAATGCATATCGCCCCGTCCTCGTCGGCGTAGATATCGACTCCGGCGTACTGCTGCCACAGGTTGTCGATGATGCGTACGGAGTCGCCCTCGTCTATGCCCACTCCCGCGATAATCGCATACACCAGCTCCACGCCGTTGGAGTTGACGGGATTCGGGTACGGATTGTAGTTGCCGTTGAAATTCTTCGGGCGCACGCTTCCGCCGTCGATGACGATGGATCGGCTTCCCGTCGGGGAGATCACGCTTCCGCAAGCCGTATCGAATTCGCTGAACGAGCCATCCCCTTTTTCGACAAGGACGGTTCCGCCCGTCACACGAAACGCACTGTCGGCCAGCAAGGGGCCGTCGAAACCCGTTCCAATTCCACAAGCGCCCTTTGCACCCGCCGCATGCACATAGCCGCCCGTCACGAGGACCGACGCCACCCCGCCGCCATAGCCGCCGCCGATGCCCGCCCCGCCGCCGGTATTGTATGCGGAACTGCCGCCCCCGCCGCCAGTCGCGTAGATGTATCCGCCGTTGATCGTGATAGAGCCGGCGTTAAGGTACTTGCCATTCTGCTTTACGCCACGAGAGCCGATGCCCGCGCCGGATATGCCGCCGGCCGCAATGAGCGTGCCGTCGCCGTCGATCGTCAGCGACGCACCCTCCGGGACCTCGATCGCCGCCGTGTATTGAGACCCCTTCTGACTCACGAGTGATGCGTTCGGGTTGCTGATGCACGCGATGATATTGTTGCCGGAAAGCGTCAGCGTGCAGCTGTTGGAGACGACGAGCGGAGACTGATGGCTCTGCAACGTCGCAAGCGTAAGATTATCAAGCGTCATCCCGATGTCGCTGCCAGTCGCCACGACGTTTATCGACCCGTTCGTAGATACACCGGCGATGGTATGGTTGCCGGACGAGATCGTCAGCAACCTGGTCGTGGCACTGTATTCCCAGCCGGAGGCGGAGACAGACTTGCCGCCGATGACGGGAACGCCGTCAACCGTCAGCATGTCGGTCGAGAACTCGGTGTTGCCGCCGTTGTCCATCTTGTAGCCCCATGTCTTTGCAACCGACCTGCCGTCCGAATCTACGGCCGTAATCGTTATCGTGTATTGATCGCCGTTCGTCGGCTCGAGCCAAAGCACGAGCCAGCCGCTTTCGTTCGTCCAGAGATCCTTGCAGGCCTTCGCCTCGCCTTCGATGACGATGTTCGTGACATTGCAGTTCGCAAGCTTCATGTCAAAGCGCACGGGAAACACCGCCTTGCCGGAGCTGTTCTTCGCAGCGGGCGAAACCGCGCCCGAAGTCACATAGACCGCCGCTAGGCCGAATGTGGTGACGCTCGACTTGGACGGATTGGAGCCGTTGCCTATCGCGAACGCGCCGTCGCCTGGAGCCGGGAACACCGTGCCGCCGTTTATCGTCACGTCGGCATATCCCCGGTAACCGCCGCCAATGCCAGCCGCGTTCTTTCCGCCGCGAGCCGTCACCACGCCGCCATTGATCGTGATTTTGCCGTTGCTCTTCCAACTGCTTATCGAACCGGGTACCTGGATCGAGTCGCCGATGCCTGCGCCCCCCTGACCGCCTGTTGCCGTGATACGTCCGCCGTTGATCGTAATGTTGCCGCAGAGCTGGGTGTCATAGTTCCACCACGAGCCGCCTATGCCAGCCGCGCTGCTGCCGCCCGACGCCTTCAGCTCTCCGTCGCCGTCGATGGTCAGGGAGGTGTCGTACCCCGCGAATATGCCTGGATATGAATTGGGACTCGAAAACGAATTCTTGCCTTTCACCGCCAGATCGAGATTGACGCCCTGGTCGATGTGGAAGGCCGCGTTTTTGGAACCGTTATTCTTCCAGGACGACACGTCCAATGTCAAGTTGGAGACCGTAAGATGCCCGCTGCACTGCACGTTGATGCGCGCGTTGCCATCGCCGGTGACGACGTGCGGCCCCGCGTTCGTAATGACGAGCGTAGGGATCAAAGTGCCGCCCGACACTTTTGCGTCTGTGTACCAACCGTCGCCCGACATGTGCGCGATGTCCTCTCCGTCTATCTTGATGTCGAGCGGCAAGAAGGATGTCGCCTCTGTGTGCCCGCTCACCGTTGCGGTCCAAACCCTGTCGCCGTCTTCATACGAAGCATTTAATTTCTCGGCCCATTCATATTCACCGCGCTCAACCCAGAGCCAGACGTGTCCGTCGCCGTCAGGCTTGACCGTATCCTTCACCTCGCCCTCTACGCGCTGACGGTAGATCGTCTTGTCGCCGATTCCCACGCCGGCAAACGACATCCGAACGCTAAACACGGGTTTGGCCGTTGCATCCGAATAGAATGGTGCGCTATTTCCCTTGTTGTTGGTGAAACCGTTCCCGTCGTTCGACCCGTGGCCGGGCCGGATGTTCGCGAACCAATTGTCGTATGCCTCCACATAAAATTCACCGCAGTCAGACGTGGAGTCGTTGGCGCGCAGGCCGATGTCCGCCGCGCCGTTGCCGCCTGTCACGTCCAACGCGCCCCTTGCCTTGATCCTGATGTAACTGTCTCTCACCGAGGAGCCGGACGGTGGTTTCACGTAAATCGCCGGACAGCCGCTGGAACCCGTCAGACTGCAATGGGCGCCTTCCTCGACCTCAAGGATGACATGCGAGACCGAATCGCCCTTGACGACAGAGATGGGGATATAGTTCGCGTGCGTGCCTGGGGACATTTCGAGCTGGTCGGAAATTTTGATGGTGCAGCTCGTCTTGACCTCGATCTGCGCAAAACCGTCCGCGTCGCATCCGTGTATCTCGTACGTCTTGCCGTAGCCGGTGATGGTGATCTTGCCGGCGTGCGCGTTGTACGACCAGCCGTCACCGCTTGTGTTTGTACCTTCCACGACCCTGTCGCCGTTGATCCACAACGTGACGTACGAGAGGTCTTCGCTGTTGCGCTCCCACTTGGGATAGAGCGTCAGGTCGCCGGCGTGAGTCCAGACACCTATGACGGGGCTGCCGTCCGCTTCGTAGTACTTCGTTCCGCTACCGTTCTCGCCCGTGTACCAGCCCTTGAAGTTGTAGCCGTAGCGGTGTGTCGTGGGGGCGGTTGGGATGGCGTAGCCGAACTTGGCCAGCAGGTTCTCCGTGAGGCGCGAACCATCGTCGAAGGTGATCGTGTATTCGATGGCGGAGTGGGTTTCGGCACCGGAAGTGCCGGACGCCCCGCCCACCGTCGCCGCAGCCGCCTTGAAGACCATGCCGTTCGAGCCGCCGCTGCCCACGCTGCCGCCGTAGCCGCCATGGCCGCCGCGTTTGCCGTCGCTGGAATTGCCGGTATAGGAGGTATATGAACCTTCCGTGCGGCTGCCGCCGCCGTTCGAGCCGCCGCCGCCACCGTTGCCGCCGTTTGGCATGTAGTAGGAGTAGGCGCTCGGCGTAGTTTCATACGAGCCGCCGTTGCCGCCCGCGCCGCCGCCGTCGCCGCCGCCGCCGC
>JAFWKK010000066.1 GCA_017514235.1 Kiritimatiellia bacterium
CAATGCACAGGGGAAAGTTGTTTCATCGGATGATTCAGCAAGCCGTGACAATGCGCCCTAAGTCAATAAAGGAGTTCTATGTCTCATCACCCAGAAAGGACGGCCCGGAATGTTAGGCCCGTCAATCAGCCACCCAGTAAGTCTTTTGTTGGGGTCTTCGCCCCCCGGGTCGAAAACAACGAATCTCGATTGAATTCCGCTCGTGAACAAAATGCGTCCGCCGTCTTTGGTCATCTTGTAAACGACTTCGATCGTCTTGTAGGCGGGCGTCGCGCTCGTGCCCTGCGCACCCGCGCCAGTGACGTACAGCGCATTGCCGTCAGCCGTCCACGAACCCTTGTCGGTCAGCGTCATGTCGAGGCTGCCCTTCAGGTCCTTCCACGTCGTCGCGGTCGGGTCATGCGTTCCCGTGCCCTGGTTGTCGATGCCGTCCCACTGCGCGATCAGCCCGTTCTGCACGTAGCTTGCGCTGGTGTATGCGGCATATGAGGATACTGAGAACGCCGCGACAAGCGCGACAGCGACAACGGCAGGAAGCGAGTCCTTCATGGGAATTGTTCCTCTTTTTATTCTCTACGCGAATAATACCAAAAAAATCACGGCCATGCAATGACTGCCTTGATCGGGAAATGGTCCGATGGATAGAAGTTGTCGCCATAGAAGTCGCCGAACGTCTCGTAGCTCGACACTTTCGTGCCGGGCGTGAGGAAGATGTGGTCGATGCGGTTGCCGGCCTTCGCGTCCTCCTTCTCCGGCGGAACGAACTTCCAGCAGTTGTCCGTGCGGAACGGCCCCTTCGGCGGCGTCGCGCTTATTTCGTAGGCACGGGCGAGCGACTTCTTGGCAAGCTGGATCTGCGGAGACTCGACGCGAGAGTTGAAGTCGCCGCAGAGGATCACGGGCAGTCCGTCCCAGTTCTTTTCGACGATTTTCGCGAGTATCAGCTCCATGCCCTTCTCCCGCGCCAGCTGGCTGCGGTGGTCGAAATGCGTGTTGAAGAACAGGAACTTCCTATTGGCCGCCATGTCGGTCATCCGCGCCCACGTGCAGGCCCGGACGCACATGGTGCCCCACGACTTTACGCCAGGCACGTCAGGCGTCTCGGAAAGCCCGAACCAGCCCCACTCGTCGACGCGGAAACGGTCCTTGCGGTAGAATATGCCGTTCGCGTGGCTCGTGCGCGAACGCTCGGCGTCGTTCGTCGCGACGCCAACCAGTCCCCAACCCGGCATCGCCTTGCGGATGAAGTCGGCCTGCGGCGAGGCGACCTCCTGAAGACCCATCAGGTCGAAACCCTTCTCCTCGATGAGGCCGGTGATTCGCGGCATCCGCGCCTCCCACTTCGGGAAGCGCGGGTCTTTCTCCCATTTGTCCATCGACGAAAGGCGAATGTTCCACGTACCGAAGCGGATTGGCTTGGCTTGCAGGACGAACGGGGCTTTCCGCAGCGAAATCGTCCCGATCTTGTAGCGTCGCCGGCCATCGCCGTCGCCAAGAGGCAGTTCGTATGCGGGCGTGCCGTCCGCCGCGCCGACGGAGAGGCACACATCGAACGTGCCCGCCGGGAACACCGGTGCGCCGAAGCGCCCGAGGCGGAACTTCGCCGTGTGCGATACAGGGGCGCCCGGCAGAAGCCCCTTGAGGCTGAATCCGCCGTCCGCCAGCACGGCGAGTATTCGCCCGTTTCCGTCCTTGACGGTCAGGCAGGGATAGGCGTCGCGGTAGCAGGGCGCAACGCCGCCGTTCACGAACGAGAACGTCACCTCGAACGGCTCGCCCTCAGGGCCCACCTTGACGGCATCCGGCCACGTCACGGTCTTCGGAACGAAGCGGTAGCCGAGTCGCCGCGCAATCTTCCCGAACGCCTCGCGGTTCTCGTCCAGCAGCTTCCTCGGGTCGCCGTGGACTGACATGTAGCTCGCGTGATGGTCCTCTACGGACTTCACCAGCAGATCCTGCGACCATGCGTCGCGCTGCACGCTGCCAGCGTAGTGTTCATGCTCCAGCACGACGGGCAGCGTGCGCCAGTAGCGATCTGCCTGGTCGGCGTGGTACCACGAGCGCGGCGGCGGCTCCACGAGGATCGAGTCGTCGCGCCAGCCCACGCCCTTCGACCGCGCATAGTCGAGAACCGGATACTTCCCCGTCCGGTTGGCGTTGCCGTCGATGTCGTCGGAAATCACGAGCTGGGTATGTTTGAAGTATTTGCACCAAAGGTCGACGTGGCGCGGAATGTCGACGGCGCGCTTCTCCTCAGGCACCTGACTGGAACCGAACGTATGTCCTTCGCCCCACAAGCCGTACGAGCCGATGTCCACGAATGCGACTTCCGGCCTTCCGTCGTATCGGGCGGCAAGCGCGGCGATGAACTTCTCTAGCTTCGCCAGGAACACGGGGTCGCCGAAGTCGGGATCCCACGGCAACGTCTTGCGGTCCGGCGTGCGGACCGGCCCCTTGCCCGCCCAGAGACGGTAGTGCTTGCCCTTGGCGCCTGCGGCCTCGACCCACTTCGGCGTCGCGTAGTACATCCAGTCCTCCGAGCAGGTGAGCCGCAGCGCGATCTGTCCGCCTCTGGCGATCCAACGCTGGGCGGGCGTATCGATCGTAGCCCAGTCATAGACGCCTTCTTCCGGCTCGACCATGCTCCACGGCAGGCGCAGGTATGCGATCGAGCAGCCGGGGAACCACGTCATGTCGTCGCCGGGCGCAATGCTGGAACCGTATTCGTTCGGGGTGTTGGAGTAGTAGTGCATCGTCAGCCCCATGTCGGGGTTCGTCAGCACCTGCCCGTTGTCCGTCCCGCGAAACGTCGCCGCCAACGCGACTGCGGGGAAAAGAATTGCCGCCAACATTTTGTTTTGCATGTTCATTGGTCTTTTTTTCTCCTAAACCATGAGGTAATTGCCTGTTTCCCGTGTTAGTCCGTGATTTTGCAATTATCGATCTCATCGGCTGATATTATAGCCCTTGCCGACGAGTCCTTCCTCGAAGATGCGCCTGACCTCATCGTGCGTAAGCGTACGCGTCCAGATGGCAAACTCGTCGACATCCCCAACGAACGCGTATTCGGCCACGCCTCGCCCGTCCTGCCCGATGCAGAACGGCATTCCCGTGTCGAACGCGATGTCGGAAAGGTCGTCCGCCACGCAGTACAGCTGGCCGTCGCGCCGTCCCTGGTAGAACCGTACCACGCCATCGACCCCGCGCGTCGCCGCATAAAACGTCCACTGCCCGAAGTCGGGGTTGTAGACGCCAAGGTCTTCGCGACGTTTTCCCGTGCGTCCGCAGTTGAACATGAAGCCCGGACTCTTGCCGCGCTTCTTCACGTCGTAATGTGCGCGGCAGACCCGCGACATGTCCACCCCGCGGGACGCGGTGAGCAAGACGCCAGGATTGGATCCTGCCGCCCAGTTCTTGTTGCCGAACACCACCGGGTCGCCCGTCTGCGGACCGAACGTGCGCACCCATACGGCAAAGCCGAAGTCGGCGCCGTTCTCGAACTTCAGCTTTTCCGAACCCTTGAGGCATACGCCGCCGGCACTGTTTGTCGAAGCGGATACGCGAAGCCCGCCGCCTGACGCGCCGTCAGCTATCGGCGCAGCCTTGCCGCAGAGCTCGGCCACGACGCCCGACGAGGCCTTGTTGACGGTCGCACCGTCCGAGAACGGAAGATACACCGCCAATCCATCGGCGAGCGAGCGAGCCTTCGGCACAGTTGCGACATCTCCGCCCCGCACCTGACCGTCGAAATCGATCTTCGACACGTCGACGCCGAAGTGCGCAAGCGCAGTAGGCGCAGCGTCGTAATTGTGCGGCACCCCCGGGATTCGTCCCTGTCGGATGCGACGGCCGGACACTATCAGCGGTATCGTGTAACACTGCGTGCTCATATGGCCGTGGGCGCGTTCCCATCCGCCGTGGTCCGCCGTTACGACTACGAGCCAGTCCTCTTCGGCGAACGTCGGGCGTGCCGCGATCGCCGAAAGCACTTCGCCGACGTATCTGTCCGATTCCCGCACCGCCTCCATATACTGCTCCGAATACGGATAGTAGTTGTGGCCGTGGCCGGCGTGATCCGGAAGGTCGATGTACCACATTATCGCGTCCGGCGCGTCGGCTTCACGCACCATCTTCACGAGCGTCTTGGCGTTGGCTTTGTCGCGGTCGAAGATGAACTGCACTCCGTAGTCGGGGCTCAGCCGCAGGTCGCCGTACCACGCGAAGATGTGCAGCGGCTTCAGCCCGCGCCGATCCTTGGCAAGGCGCGCCAGCCACGTCGGCAGCTTTTCCGTCGTCGTGCCTTTGTAGACCAGATCCCCGTTGTCGTCGACGCCCGACTTCTTCGTTGTCATGCCGGTCGCGATAGCGACGTGGTTGGGCGCGCTCTCCGTGGTACCGTCGCGGAGCGTGTTCGCCGAGAGCGACCACGCGCCGTGGTAACCTGGCCGCCACTTGCCGTCCGCAAGCGCTTTCAGGTTCGGGGCAAAGCCGTTGTCTATCGTGTCCGCCCGCATGCCGTCAAGCATGATGACCAGGGCCTTAGGTGCGGGTGCGCCGCCGGACGAATCGGCGTCGTTCCGTCCCGGCGGCAAGGATGCGAACACGCACGCGCCGCACAGCGCCGGGGCAACAGCAAGAAGGCAAGTTCTCATTTCCACCTCTCCTTACGTACTTACATAAACGCAATCAGGAATTGCCGCATGCGAACATTTCGGAATAGATCTCGGCGCCCTTGCGCCCGAAGCACTCCAGCGGACGCACCGCGAACCGGACATTCTCCGCGCCATTCAGCTCGGCCACGGAGAAGACGATGCGGCCACTCTTCGCTTCCCGCGAAGCCGGCAGGAAAAAGCTCTCGGAGAGAACCCTTTTCACTGCCACCGGGTAGTCCACGTCCTCATGGTACGCGAGCGCCGCCACCTCGTAGTCGAACACGCGGGAAGTCGAGCTGGGGCGTGCCGCCGGGAACGACACCGTGATCTGGTCCGTATCCTTCCCGTTGCGGTCCTTGCCCATGGCGCGCGACACCGTCACCTTGGCTTCCGGCGCAAACGTGGGGGCGACCTTCTCACTCGCGCGAACGTCGAACGCGAACGGACGCGAGCCGTCAAGCGGCACGATCCAGTCCGCGCCAAGGCTCTCGCCGTACACGAACTCGCGGCGAGCGATGGCGATCATGTCGTCATAGACGCGCACGAGCATTCCCTGGCGGCCATTGCCCTCGGGGAGCATCTTCATCTGCTTCACGATTCCGGAATGGTCCTCGCCGTTGTCGCGCCAGTACTGGGAGAAGATGTACCTGAGGGAGCTCGTGCCGACGGACGTGAACTTGCCCTGCCAGATGCTCCGTTCGTCAGTGAGCGAATAATGAGAGTGGCCGGAGAACGCCACGGCGTTCGGGAACTTATCAAGGGCGCGCGTCGCAGTGCCGCCGTCGTTGCCCCACGCCCACGGCCCCTGCACTGTGTTGCCGGGATGGGCATGCTGCGTGTAGAAGAACGGCCTTCCGCCGCGAAGGCCGAGTTTCTCCGCGTTCGCCTGAAGGAAGGCGTCAAGATCCTTCTCGCTGCTCCAATGTGCGCCGATAAACGTGTATCCCTTGACCTTCTTGGCCCAGATCGGACGGTAAGGTTCCTTGAAGAGACGCTCCCACGTCTTCACGCGGTTGTCGCCACAGCCGATTCCATGCGCGAGAATCCAGTCGTCCCGCTTGTGCCATTTCCAGCCGTCGATGTCGTGGTTTCCATAGATGAAGAGCTGCTCGACGTGACGGCCGTCGGGCGCCTTGCCGTCCGGGAACGTGCGCCACCAGCAGTCGGCGCAGCGCTCCATCTGCTCGATGAGGCCGCTGTCGGCTATGTCGCCGGCGATGAGCACGCCGTCAACGCCGTTGTCGCGGAAATACGCGAACGCCTTGAGCAGCGTGTCTTCGTCGCCCGGCTTGTTGAGATGCACGTCGCTCAATACGCCGAACGTGACGTTCGGCCCTTTGGCGACGCCGCCGAGCACGGACGTGCCGACTGCGGCGGCTGCGGATGAAAGGAACGCTCTTCTTGAAACGTTGTACATTTTGAATCACCTTTACAGCTCGCCCGCCGGCAACTTCCAGTCCTTCAGCTCTTCGGCGATCTCCCTGGAGCGGTTGGTAGTGACCGCGTCGACGCCGCGCTCAAGGAATATCCTCGCGACCTTAGTGTCGTCCACCGTCCACACGCCGAACTTGAACCCGGCCGACTTAACCTTCCTGATGAAATCCTCGGTCGCGACCGACATGTCGCCGCACATGTCCACGCCGGTGAGGTCCGCGTCCTTCAGGAGCGCAATCACCTCGTCCGCCGTGTACGCCGGCCCCTTGCAGTCGTCGGGGCGCTCCAGGTCCTTGCGCGGGAGGATGATCCAAAGCACCTCATATTCGGGCAACGCCTTGCGGAGGGCGCGGCATATCTCCCTGTCGAACGAGATGAAGAGCATGTTTTCCGGCGTGGCATTGCGTTGGCTCTCGACCGCCTTCTTGATGTAGGGCACGATTTCCGTACCTGCCGATTCCTTCACCTCTACGAACGACTTGCGCCCGTCGCGCATGAGCGCGAGGATGTCCTCGAAGAGCGGCGGCGGCGTACCCGCCCACCTCACGCCGCCGAGCTTGCGGCCGACGTCGAGCTTCTCTATCTCCGACCACGGCATCGTCTTGAACTGCACGTCACCGCCGCCGTATGCCAGTGCCGAGCCGTTGTGCGCGGCAAAGATGCGATTGTCGGCCGACATCTGGATGTCGCACTCGAAGCCGAAGCCTGTCGCGACGGCAGCCTTGAACGCCGGCAGCGTGTTCTCCGGCGCACCGTTCCCCTTGCCCGCATGGACGACAAGCCGCTTCTGCAGCGGATACTTGGCGCTCCTGCGCAGGGCGGGCCTGCCGCGCCAGAAGTCGGGGATCTTCAACCCTAGCAGCCAAGCGACCGTAGGCGCGACGTCGCTGATCGTCACCGGCTCGCGGAAAACGTACCCGTCCAGCCCCGGCGCATGCACGAGGAACGGAATCTCGTAGCACTCAAGCGTCGTGTCGCCGTGCCCCTTGTCGTGCCCGCCATGGTCGGAGAAGAGAACGATCGCCGTGTCCTTCGCCATGTTGGCCGCCACGTAGTCTGCGATGCGTCCGATGAACTTGTCCACCTGCGCGCAGGCGTTCGCGTATTCGGGCGAATCGTAGCGCGAGGCGTGGCCCGTGTGATCGCACATGTCGTAGGTGATGAACGCGAGGCGCGGACTGTTCTTCTTCAGCAGCTCAATGAACTCGTCCGTGTACTGCGACTCGCTTTCGAAGTTGGACGGGTAGAGCTTCGTGTAGTTTGCGGACGCCGAATCGTGGTACCATCCGATGCCGTTCCAGTCGTAGAGCGAGCACGTGTATGCGCTCGGCTCCTGCCGCCGGATCTCGGAGAAGATGCAGGGATGGTTTCCCCTTGGCGTCGCAACGGCGGGCAGCACTCCCGGCTTCGGCGTGTTGTCACGGACGCCATGCAAATCTGGCGTTGTGCCGCAGAGCGCGGAACTCCAGTTCACGCCGGACGATGTCGGGAACGTGCTGCGCGCCACCGCGAACATCCCCTTGTCGCGCAACCTACGCAGGTTCGGCATCCTGTCCCAGACAATGTTCCTGATGCCGAGGCCGTCCACGCCGATCAGCACGACGTGCTTTACAGGAGTCCATTGGGAAGGACGCACTCTGTCGCGTCCACCCAAGCCGCCGCCAAATGCCGCCGCCGCCAATGCCGCGCAGCATCCCACCGCAAACAAAGTTCTTTTCATCGTTTTCACTTCTCGTTGTTGTTTCGCAATGTGGCTCACCACTTCTAATCCTTTAATGCGCCTATGGGCACTATGATGACGCCATCTTTGCGCTTGTACGCATAGTCGCCAACAGCACACAGCACCATCCTGAATCTTGGGGTGCGTTTCAGCTTCGCGGACGTGAGCGAGGAAAGCTTTTCAAGTGTCTTGACGCCTTCCCCTATCAGGGTCTCGCCACCAAGCTTTATCTCCACAAGACCGAAGTCGCCGTTCCGCAAATGGATGACGGCATCGCACTCAAGTCCGGTCTTGTCATGGTAGTGCTCGACAATTCCACCTATGCTTTCGGCGTACACGCGAAGATCGCGGATTGCCATCGTCTCAAAGAAGAGACCAAAGGTGGCAAGATCATCCATCAGCGTTCCCGGACCGGCACCGACAGAGGCAGCAGCAATCGAAGAATCCGCGAAATACCGGGTGTCTGAAGTGCGGACGGTAGATTTTGCACGAAGGTTCGGCGACCAGGCGTGGGCATTGTCGACGACGAATATCTTTTCCAGCGCATTGATGTATGACGCAATGGTCAACTCGCTCAGAGTCGATTCGTCGTTGGCTGACATGTCCTTCCTTATCGTCGCCAAGCTTGACTGCGTCGCTTGAAGCCGCGAAAGCGACCTGAGAAGCCTTCGAACACGCTCAGGCGATCGCGGAATGCCATCAACACGCGAAAGGTCGCTCTCTGCAACTGCATCGACATATTCAGACGCATAGTCGAGAGCGGCATTCCCACCACGTTCGACTGCCTTTGGCCATCCTCCGCGACAAACAAGATAAGCCACATCCGCAAGTGAATAAGCCTTGCTTGCCCCCGAAACAAAGGAGTCTTCTCCAAAGAGACCAGAGATGCTCACTGCGCCCGAAGATTCTCCTGATTCCCAAAGCGACATGGGGCGCATCCTCATTCGTGAAATCCGTCCAGTTCCGCTGTGCTTGATTTGCTTGCGCTTTTCCTCCTTGACGACAGCGGACCCTGTCAGCAGAAAATGCCCGTGTCCTTCGGATACATCAACCCTATGTCGAATCGCATCCCAGAATTTAGGAACGTCCTGCCATTCGTCAATCAACCTTGGCGTGGCACCCTCAAGAAGCGGCTTTATGTCAATTTCTGCCATTTCAACGGCACGATCACGAACGTCCGGATCGGAAAGATCAAGGATGCTCTTCGCAAATTGCTTGCATGTTGTGGTCTTCCCACACCATTTTGGCCCTTCAACCAGAACCGCTCCCATGGTATCCAGTTTTCGGGCGAGAATTACATCCGCTATCCTGTTACGATATTTCGACATAATGCGCATATTATATCATAATTCAGCTTGCCGAGCAACCGACTATGCCATTTGGACGAGATTTACTATGCCATTTGGACGGAGTTCGCTATGCCATTTGGACAAACCTGTCCCAGACTATGTTCCTGATTCCGAGGCCGTCCACGCCGATCAGCACGACGTGCTTTACAGGAGTCCATTGGGAAGGACGCGCTCTGTCGCGTCCACCCAAGCCGCCGCCAAATGCCGCCGCCGCCAATGCCGCGCAGCAGCCAACCGCAAACAAAGTTCTTTTCATCATGAAGTCCTCTATGCCTTACGGATCGATGCGCGAGACGACACGGAAACCTACACGCGGATATCGGGTGTTGCCCTCATCGTATGTGCGATACCCCGGATAGCAGGTGGGTGCGGCGTGCAGGAACGTTCCGCCACGCTCCGTACGTTTCACGCCGTTCGTCGTCGTGTTCACCGCGCCGTTCAGGCTTGAGATATTGCCCTGAAAGAAATCAAGACACCATTCCCAGACGTTGCCGTGCATGTCGTAGAGACCCCAAGAGTTGGGCGCAAGAAGTCCGACCTGGTTGATACCACGTCCCGAGTTGCTGGTGTAGAAACCGATCTTATCCAGATTCTCATCTACGTCCGCGTTCTTGATTGCAGTGCCGTCGCCCCACTTCGCGCCGTAGTTTCCCGCACGGCAGGCATACTCCCACTCGCATTCGCTTGGCAGGTCGAAGGATATGCCGGCGTGACTCGAAAGCTGCCCCAGCCACGAAACGGTCGCAGGGGCCGCCGGATAGGCGTATGTCGCGTCGCCGACAATATTCTTTGCACCTTTAGAATCGACATTGCTGGCATCTACAAGCGTATTGTCGTCCACCGGTGCGACCTCGCGAATTTCATTGAACGCCGCGTACTGTACCGGATAGAATTCGCGGTTCTCGATAGGGTTAGGCTGGCAGTTGTAGCTTGGATACCATCCGATGATACGTTTCCACTGTCCCTGTGTAATAGTGTATATCCCTATATAATAGTTGTCTGAGAGCGTCGCGCTGTGTTCCGCATGGTTCGCATTGTATCCCCTTGCGTTTGACGGCGACCCCATCGTGTACGTGACGCCCTTCGCCTCAACGTACTTCATCACAAGGCGGCTTGAAGCATAGACGCGATTCGCCAGTCCGCCATCCGGCAACGCATTGGTACTGGTGTAGTACCTCACGTTGTTTGGCGTTTCAAGGTCAACCACCATGTAGTTGGGCGGCGCAGACTTCGACCAGGCGTTGATGCGCACCTTCACCGTGTTGTCGTCAATCTGATGCTCCGGCCATGACTTCTGCGCATACCATCTGACCTGATGGTCGCCCGGTTGCACGAGCCGATTCACGTCGCCTTCAAGATACTGGATGTTGGCATCGCCGATGCTGACGTTGTTCGTGAGAACGTCCATCGTGATGATGGCCGCCTCTCCCGCCAGCGTGTAGTTGACGGTGACCGTACGCGGTCCTGTCTCCTCCTGCGAGAACGTCACGCTCGTCACGGACGGCGCGGCAAGGAGGGACGCGCTTGTCGCGACCACCCCCAGCGCCAATAGAATTCGCTTCGTCATGGCGTCCTCCCCTCTTACTGCGCAATGCGCGAGACGAGCCGATAGCCAATGCCAAGGGAGCGCCCCGCAGGATTGTCGCTATCACGGTAGGCCGGATGGCATTGGTACTGTGTGCTGTGCTTGGCGCCGCCGCGATCTACGCGTCTGTTATTGGAGGGCGGTATCGGGTTGACGGCGCCGTCTAGTGCCGTGATGTCGACCCCGAACCAGTCAAGGCACATTTCCCAAAGATTTCCATGCATATCGTAGAGCCCCCACGAATTCGGCTCGTAACTTCCGACGGGCTGGATTGCATCCGCATTCTTTTTGTACGCTCCAAGCCGAGTGAGATTCGTGTCTTCTCCGGCATCCGCGCCGCCCTTAAGCTGAATCAGAGATCCATCGCCCCACTTCGCGCCGTAGTTTCCGGCGCGGCAAGCGTATTCCCATTCACATTCGCTCGGCAGGTCAAACGCAACCCCCGTCAGGCTCGAAAGTGTTCCAAGGAAAGAATTAGGGGCAGGGGGAGCCGGGAATATGTAGCTACCAGTGCTGTCAAGAGCCGGTGGATTGCCACTCGACACGGGTGCGGCCTCTCTCATTTCCGTAAACGCAACGTACTGCAAAGGATAAACTTCGCGGACGCCATCCGTTGTCACGTCCGAGTATTGATAGAATCCCGCTATGCGCTTCCACTGCCCCTGCGTCAGTTCGAAGACGCCGATGTAGTAGTCGTTCGTCAGCTGTACCGAATGGATTTTGTCCTGTGGTCTGGAGCTGGTATATCCATTTTCCGTCGGGTGCCTGCCCATGTTCCAACGGACGCCAACCGCGTTGACGCGGCGCATCGCGAGGCGCGAGGTCTTGTAGAGGTCGTTGGTGACGCCGCCCGGCAGCGCATCCGCGCTGGCGTAGTAGGTGACGTTCGACGGCGTTTCGAGGTCGGCCACCATGTACGGCGGCGGTTCCGCGAGCGCCCACGCCCTCAGACGCACCGAGACGATGCTTTCAGTGATCCGATGGTCCGGCCAGTCGCGCCTGGCGAACCACTTGAACCTGTGGGAGCCCGGCTGCACGACCTTGTTCACGTCGCCTTCGAGGCGCGTCACCTTGTCCGCGCCGATGCTCACGCCGTTCGTCAGCACGTCCACCGTCACGATGGCGGGCGCATCCGCAAGGTCGTAGGTTACCGTCACCGTGCGGCCGCCGACAGGCTGGTCGAAGTTGACGTTGGATACCACCGGCACGTCCGTAGCCGTGCCAAAAAGCGTAGCGGCACATAACGCACACGCGATGGCCATGAACATTCTCTTCTGCGTTTTCATTTGTCTTGTCCTTTGTGGTGGTTAGTGAATGACGATTCTGGTCCCCATGTTTGTGGTGTCCAGACCTCTGAGATTCGAATCGGCCCAAGAGCCGGTGCGGGAATCCAATTCCAGATTCTCCACGACGAACGCCGTCCCGACGCGCGTATCGAGCGAAGCGGGATTGGAGTCCAGAAACGCGGATGGGGCACGCGCCGCAACCGCAATCTCTGCCACAAGCGCAATCGCTGCGCCTATCAGTAATAGTAGTTTTTTCATTGTTTTTGTCTCCTTGTTCAGAAGTTGGGCGAGTTCAGATGGCTGGCGTTGCGGATATTGCGCGGTTCCGGCGAATATGATATAATTCTGCGCATTGACAAACCGTCAGTTGCCAACTGCGGGTTTGTCAACAAGGTGAAAGGACAGGGAAAATGAGATTCTTCGGCAGAGAGGCGGAAACGGCGGAGCTCCTCAAAATCCGCGAGGCTTCCAGACGAGCGGCGCGCATGACCGTCGTCACGGGCCGTCGGCGCATAGGCAAAACCGAACTCATACGGCACGCCCTCGACGACGGCAAGGCTCCATTCGTGTATTTCCTCGTCACACGCGCCCCTCAGCCCGTGGTCTGCGAAAACCTCCAGCGCGAGATCGCCCGTGTCTTCGGGTGCCCCATGCCCGGACGCATCGACCGCTTCTCCGACATCTTCCGCTTCGTCCTCGAAAAGGCCAAGACCATGCCGCTCACGCTGGTCGTGGACGAATTCCAGGAGTTCGACCGCACCGCGCCGGAGGTTTACGGGGAGGTCGCCGGCATCTGGGACGAGCTGCATAAATCCTCCCGCGTAAACCTCATCTTCTGCGGCAGCGTGAACCGCCTCATGCACAAAGTGTTCTTCAGCTACGCCGAACCTCTCTACGGGCGCAACACGGGGCGGCTCGACGTCAAGCCGTTCCCCGTCTCCACCCTCAAGGAGATTTTCGCGGAATGCGCCACGTCCAAGCGCACCACCGCCGCGCTGCTCGACCTCTGGACGATGACGGGCGGCGTCGCGAGATACGTGGAGCTTTTCATGGACTCCCGCGCATTCACCCGCGCCGCCATGCTCAAGGCCGTGTTCGGCCCCGTAAACACGTTTGTCGATGAAGGCAAGACTGTTCTCATCGAGGAATTCGGACGCGACTACGGCACCTACTTCGCCATTCTCGCCGGAATCGCCAGCGGCAGGACGACGTTCGCGGAAATCTGCAACCTCCTTGACACGGACGTCGGAGGCTACCTCACCAGGCTTGAACGCGACTATTCCATCATCTCCCAGACCCAGCCGATTTTCGAGAAGACGCGGAACAAAAACTGCCACTACCGCATCGACGACTGCTTCTTCCGCTTCTGGTTCCGGTTCATATACCGCAACCAGTCCATGGTCGAACTTGGACGCTTCAGCGAACTCCAGGCACTCACCGCCCGCGACCTCGACGTTTTCTCCGGATACGCGCTCGAGCGCTATTTCTTCTGGAAGTTCACCGAAGACACGTCCTACACACGCATGGGTGGATGGTGGGACAGGAAGGGAGAGAACGAAATCGACCTTGTCTGCGAGGACTCCATCAACAGACGGCTCGACTTCTACGAAATCAAGCGCGACGAACGGCGAATCGACCTCGCGGCGCTCAGGGCCAAGACCGAGGCGTTCTACGCCAAAAACCCCGAACTTCGCTCCCTCACGAGCGAATGCAGGGGTCTCTCCATCGCCGATATGTAGATCTGCCGTCATCTGGAGCGTTGCAGACATCGCGGTTTTAGGTTTTCCTTTCGGTTTTCATTGTTTCGCCCTCGACCCAGACGGGGCCGACGACGCTGTTTGACGGATAGACGCCCGTCTTGAGGTATTCAAGGACGGCGTCGGACAGCACCTCGCCCGCCTGCCGCGCGTCGAACTCCATGCGCGTCAGCTCGCGGACGTAAATCGGGCCGAGCCGCTTGTTCGCGAACGTCACAAGCTGGATGTCGTCGGGAATCTTCAGCCCCGCGCATGCGATCGCCATCAGCTCGCCGCTCGCCAGATAGTCGTCGAAGATCAGGCAGACCGTTCCGCGCGGCAGCTTTCCTTCGGCGATCATCCGCGCAAACGTCTCCATCCCCGCCCGCTTCACGCCGATCAGCTTCCCCTTCGACAAATCGACCTTCACCGGCACGTTGCGCACGCGAATGCCCGCCCTGCGCAGCACCACGGACGCATCGGTCCTGGGTTTCCAGAAATAGAAATGCGTAACCTCCTTCACGCCCGCCGCCTTGCATGCCGCCGCGAAATCAGGCAAGGCGAGGTTGAAGTCGAGCCACGTGCAGCCAACGGCCGAACGCGGCACCTCCCTGTGTTCGCTGAACACGACGTATGGACGCTTCTGCCGCGCCAGCCACGCAAGTGTATGCGTCCAGGCAAGCACGGTCACGACAAGATCGACGGACTGCGCAAGCGCCGCGTCCAGACGCGAGAAGTCAAAGCGGCCCTGCGGCGTCTTCGGGATGCTGACCCACGTCATCAGATAGCCCGCAGTTGTCAGCCTGTTGAGCAGGGCATCGGCCAGTACCGTCTGCACATAGTTCTCGTCGCCCACCTCGCTGACGAACACCACATGGCCGCGCCATTGCTTCGCCGCGCGGTCGCGCACAACCGACCCGATGCGCGGACGCGCCATCACGAACCCCTCGTCAGCCAGCTGCCGAAGCGCGGCCTTCGTCACGATTCTGCTTACGCCGAGCTTCTCCACAAGCTCGTACGACGACGGCAACACTTCCCCGACCTTGTAGTAGCCGGAAACGATAGCCTGCCGCAACCCGTCAGACACCTGCGCGACAAGCGTCTGCGAATCGTTCCTGTTCACCGAAAATGGCAGTTTTTTCGTCACGGACATCCTTCTATCCACAAAAAGCACCGCACATTATACCTAATATGCCTAGCATAGGCAAGGCGAAAGCTGAAGAAACCATTTGTCATGCGTGATTCTACTCTGCGGGGTTATTTTGCGCTCGGCGCGAACTCTATGACCGCCTTCAGCGGGAAGAGCCGTTTTAGCTAATTATAGCCTTTTCTCTTTTTCTGTCAATCCACCGCCAGAATCAAGCGCGCAATGGCAGACCTTGAGATTGGGGTTTCATTACGGGCAAGAAGGCAATGTAACCATGTGGCGCCCTGCAGCGAAGCGCCGACGGCACCCGGCTAAATCAAACGCAGTAGGCGCAGGAGTGTCAAGCGAAACACACCAACGGTCCGTCGCATGGTCGGTGCCGACGCCATCGCGGTAGCACCCGACCGACGGATCAAACATGATCCGCTGGAAGGATTCAAACGTCCGCGCCGTGGCGTCAGATCATGCGGAGGCGGATTGGATCCTCCGAGACGACTCCGGACGCCTTGATCTCGGCCAGCGCGGCCTCAAGGGCGGACGCCTTAGCGCGGTGCATGAGGGCGACCACGGGTACGAAGCCTGACTCGCCCGACTCCTTCTGCGTGGCGGCGGAGATGGACACCCCGTGCTTGCCCAGGACGGTCGCGATAAGGCCGAACGCGCCGGGGCGGTCCGCGACCATGAAGCGCACATAATACTTCGAGACGATGTCGCCGGCGGCGCGTAGACGCACATTACCCTCGGCGTAGCACGGGACTCCGCGCACGTAGCGCGTCTCCCCGTGGGCGAGGTTGCGCGCGATGTCGCCGATGTCGCCGACCACGGTGGAGGCCGTGGGCTGGCGCCCGGCGCCGCGCCCGTAGTACATGGTGTAGTCGCTCATGTCGCCCTTCACCATCGCCGCGTTGAACGCGTCGTTGACGTTTGCGAGCATGTGCGAGAACGGTATGAGCGTCGGGTGCACCCCGACCTCGACCTCGTCGCCGTCCCTGGCCACGACCGCCAGGAGCTTGATGCGGTATCCGAAGTCAGCCGCATACCTGACGTCGGTTCCGGAGAGATTGCGTATGCCCTCCACCTGCACCTGGTCGAGCGTCGGCTGAAAGCCGTAGGCTAGCGCGGTGAGGATGCACGCCTTGTGAGCGGTGTCGAAGCCGTCGATGTCGAGCGACGGGTCGGCCTCTGCGTAGCCGAGACGCTGGGCGTCCTTCAGCACCGCGTCGAACGGAAGGCCCTCGTTCTCCATGCGGGTGAGTATGTAGTTGCAAGTTCCGTTGAGTATGCCGTGAATGGACTCTATCTCGTTGCCTGCGAGTCCTTCCCGCAGGACGCGGATGATCGGGATGCCTCCGCCGACGGACGCGCCGAAGTAGATGTCTACGCCGTTGGCGGCGGCCGCGTCGAATATCTCGCGCCCGTGCTCGGCCAGCAACTTCTTGTTCGCCGTGACTACGCACTTCTTCGCGTTCAATGCGTCCAGGACGAGCTTCTTGGCGATGCCGGTGCCGCCAATCGTCTCGACCACGATCCGCACGTCGGGATCAGCGATCACGGAGGTCGCGTCGGTGGTGAGGACGCCTTCTGGGACCGTGATGCCGCGGTCAGTAGTTATGTCGAGGTCGGCGATGCGCTTGAGCGCGATGTCAACGTCAAGCCGCTTCGCCATTACGTCGCGGTGCTTCAGCAGCCCGTCCGCAACGCCTGCGCCGACGGTTCCGAAACCAAGTATGCCAACTCCTATCTGCTTCATGTGCGTATTCTCCCGGTGGCCGCGTCGCCATGCGACCGGCTTTTCGCGTATTATACCATAATCTGCGCCAGACACGGGGCGGAGCGCCGCATCAAAATGGCGGGAAGCCAATGTCTTTTCAGACACGCGCTTACGGTCGGTCGAAGGCCTCCAGCAGTGCGGGTGTCACGTCAGTGAGCGACGAAACCCGTTCCCTTACCTGGCGCTCGCCCGGACCGAAGGCCACGAACGGCACTGGGTTGCGCGTATGCCCGCGCTCGCCCATTGACTCCACGTTGCCGTGGTCGGAGGTGAGCACCAGAGTTATGCCGGCGGCTTCGGCGAAGTGCACGAGCGCCGCGAGGAAGCGGTCGAAGACCCGCAGTACCGCGCACGCGCGAGCGTAGTCCATCGAATGCCCGGCGACGTCGGTCTGGAAGAACTCGAACAGGGTGAAGTCGTGTTCCAACGCCAAGGCGAAAAGATGCTCTGCGGCGCGCTGCGGCGGTATGACGGGGATGTTCGGGTAGCGGTCCTGTATGGTTTCGCGCGTCAGGTCCTGCATAAGGGCGCGGTCGGCAATCAGATCGTCGGCCGTTGTGATAGACTCAGGCACGGTAAGGGCCATGACGGTCGTGACCGACTTGAAACGGCGCATGGCCAGCTCGTCCGCTGAGTCTATGAGGTAGGCGTCGGCGAAGCAGATGCTGCGGCCGCGGCGCTTCAGCTCAAGGAAAATGTTGTTCGCTTCGATGATCTTGCGGAGCGCTGGGCCAGGGAAGCCTTCGCAATGGCGGCCGACCGCCTGCGCACTGTTGACGCCGGAGAACATCGTGGACTGTCCTGTTGCGCTCTGCGGCAGGCCTTCGACGCCGAGACAGGCGTCTATGGGCTTGGAGTGCCGTTCGAGGAGACGCCACAGCGTAGGGCAGACCTCGGCGTTGACCGGGTTGTCCGAAGCCGGCTCTCGCAGACCGATGCCGTCGACAAACAGGAATATCATTTTCACGTTCTGTTAAGTATACCATAATCATCCCATATCCTCAACGCCTTGCCTACCCTTTCAACAACGCAGGGGCAGACAGGGTACATCTCTCACTTTCGAAAGAACTCCTATGGTTGTCAAACGGTGCGCCGACGCCCGAAGCCGCCAAGTGCTGACTGCTAGGTACGGGGGTATCACCGACTAGACTAGGCATAGTTATCGAGTTCCGTGGACATTTTCTGTTTATAACCATTAGATAAATGTAGTCAAGATATTACAATTTTGCCCTTGACAAATCCGAGAAAATCATTTTCCCCTTTATTTACAATGGATTTTTAAACTTTCCGTTTTCTGATTGTCGCATAACATTCAATAAAAAAATGTTCACAACACAGTTTATAATTTGATATACTACGGTCATGGCAAGAGAGTCCGGAAGAAGTTATCTGCATGAACTCGTCGTCGTTGGAGGCGGGCATGCCGGAACGGAGGCTGCATTAGCTGCGGCGCGAATGGGTGTTTCGACTTTGCTCGTGACGTCATCGGCCGATGCGATAGCCCGAATGCCGTGCAATCCGTCCATCGGCGGACTGGCAAAAAGTCATCTCGTACACGAAATTGACGCCTTGGGCGGGGAAATGGGAAAGAACGCAGATGCGACCGCCCTTCAATCCAAGATTCTAAACCGCAGCCGTGGACCTGCCGTATGGGCGACGCGTTGCCAATGCGCCAAGCGGGAATACGCCGAGAGGATGCAACAGGTCATTAGCGACCAGGACAACCTCGACGTGCTCGAAGATTCTGTGGTTGGAATCTATTGCCGAGCGACATGTCAGAAGCAATCATCATTTTTTCAACAGCAACAACCTAGCGGCAACAATGGCGATTGCATCGCCAGCAATTCAAGCGGCGGCCTGTTGCAGGCATATGGCATACAGACGGCCAAACATGGTGAGATTCCAGCTCATGCAATCGTCATTACCGCCGGAACTTCGCTTCGAGGACGAATCTGGATTGGGCATGAGATGATGGAAAGCGGTGGCGACGAGCGGCCTGCCGTCAACCAGCTTTCGGAAAGCCTTTCCAGACTGGGTTTTCAGATAATCCGGCTAAAAACAGGCACACCACCAAGGCTTTACGCGGATTCGTGCGATTTTTCAAGATGTCAGGAACAGAAAGGAGAAAATCCTCGTCCAGTGTTCCACGTGGAACATTCTGGCGGCAATGTTCCACGTGGAACATTGCCAGAACTCTCCTGCTGGCTGACACATACGAACCTTAAAACACATGAAATAATTCGAAACCACCTGAATGATTCGGCACTCTATGGCGGCGATATAAAGGGAACAGGAGTAAGGTATTGTCCAAGCATAGAGGACAAGATCGTAAGGTTTGCGTCCGCAACACAACACCATGTGATGCTGGAACCGGAAAACTCAAGTGGATCTATCATATATCCGAACGGGTTAAGCTGCTGTTTACCGCGCGAAATCCAGGAAAAGATGGTCCACTCGATAGCCGGACTCGAAAACGCGCGATTCCAGAAATATGCCTACGCCATCGAATATGACAGCATAGATGCCCGCGAACTGACCCATTCACTGGAATCAAAACGAATCATCGGATTGTTTTTTGCCGGACAAGTCAACGGTACCACAGGATATGAAGAGGCGGCTGCACAAGGCTTGATCGCAGGAATAAACGCCGCCCTGAAGGTCAAAGGAAAAGAACCACTTATACTCAGCCGTCAGGAAGCTTACATCGGAGTTATGATTGACGACCTAATTACAAAAGGAACCGACGAACCGTATCGCATGTTCACAAGCCGCGCCGAAAGACGTCTGCTACTGAGACAGGATAACGCTCGTTATAGGCTCCTTGGGTATGCCAGGTCAATGGAAATCAAGAGTCCAAGTGAAATCAAGGCAGCAGAAGGGGAACTGGCACTTATCAACGGCCTAATATCATCTGACGAAAATAACCGACAAGACAACGTCCACATTGAAATGCTAAAACGTCATCTCAATTACGAACAACTTAAAAGAGTTGAAAATGAAATAAATATTATGCGTCATTATGCGCCGTATATCAGACAGGAAGAAAAGTCCGCCGCATACGCAAAGGAATGCGAATCACTTAAAATTCCAGCCTGGCTTGACTATGACGCATGCAATGCCCTTCGCTTTGAAAGCCGGGAAAAACTGAAGCGCGTAAGGCCGGAAACGCTCGCGCAAGCTTCACGAATACCAGGTGTCAATCCAGCGGACATTTCATTGCTTGCCATTCTCATAAAACGCGGTCACATTTGATTTGTCAAAACGTACGATAAAACATAACGATTGCAGATGATTTGGGATTTATCATCTTTATAAACATCAAATGTTCATAAGTTGAAAACATAAGTTTATTTCTTCTCTGCCACTCATGTATGATTTTTTGGTATAGTTTCCGCTGACTGACAAAAGAAGACAACACAATGAACGAAACAATTGACATCAATTCGAAGCAACTCTGGGAGAGAGCCAAAAGCATATATCTTTCAACGTTGCAGTCGGACGATGAGAAAAGTCAGGTCGAGCGCTATTTTTCAATGATCACGTCGGTAACGCGTAAAGCTAATGTTTTCGTGATCTTGACGTCAAACGCATACGCAGCCGATTTTCTCAAGATACAATATGCCAGCAAGTTCAAGAGTTGCCTCAACCTCGCCGGCGGAGAGAACGATCTGGACATTGAATTCAAGTTCGACGAAACCGCGCGCCCGGCAATAGTAATGCCTGAGATACAGCAAATAAACGTTTCGCGAAACGAAACGAGAGCTGAAAGAATATCTACTTTTTCCTCTACAATGCCACTCAACGAGGAATACACCTTCGACGAATTCGTACGAGGCCCTTCAAACAGCTGGGCATTGGCAGCGGCTCAAGGCGTAGTGGCTAATCCTGGTAAGAGCGGCTACAACCCGCTTTTCATACACGGCGGAACAGGCCTTGGAAAAACCCACCTGATGCAGGCGATCGGAAACGAGCTTCACAAGAAGAATCCTCATCTCGCCATCTGCTATTTAACGGCGGAAACTTTCCTTAACGAATATGTCAACGCCCTTAAGAACACGCAGGCCGAATCGTTCAGAAACCGCTACAGGAACATAGACCTGCTAATGGTCGACGACGTACAGTTCCTGCAGAAGGGCAAGCAGTTTCAGGAAGAGTTCTTTAATACCTTCAACGCATTGCAGCAGGCTCACAAGCAGATAGTGATGACGTCGGACGTCGCGCCTAAGAACCTTCCTCTCATAGAGGAAAGGTTAATCTCTCGATTTGAAGGCGGCATGGTGCAGGAAATAGAGTCACCTAACTACGAAACTCGCCTTGCCATTCTTAAAAAGAAGTCAGAAGGCATGACGCCTCAAATACCTGACAACGCTCTCGAATACATAGCAGATAACATAAAAAGCCATGTCAGAGCAATGGAAGGAGCCCTAAGGAAGGTCAGCATCTTCAGGTCTATGGACCCAGCAACCCATCTTTCAAACGAGATACTGTCACGACTTCTGAACGATTTCATAGAGAAGGAAAAAAACTTCAAAAAACTTACGATTGAGGAAATACAGTCTGCTGTAGCAAAGAAATATTCGGTGGACATAGGCCAAATCCTTTCGATGGAGCGAACACAATCGCTCGTTACGCCACGACAGCTTGCAATGTACATTGCAAGAAAGTTCACGACAAAGGGTCTCCCGGAGATCGCAGAACTGTTCAAGAAGACTCACTCGACTGTAATTCACGGCGTAAAGAGCATAGAGAAGCGTCTGGATGTAGAGGAAGAACTGAAGGCAAGCCTTGAAGAGGTTCTTTCAGAACTTGGCTGCAAACTTTCAGACAAGATATACTGAGTGGTCATAAGCTGAATACATTATGAAGAAAAACCTTTCAGATGTAAACATGAGCCTACACGGAAGGCATGGTTGTCTTCTTCAGTATGCATGTCATGAAGAAAAAATGAACAGTTTGAACTCAGGCAAATTCGCGTGTGACAATGGTTTCAGCGACTTGTATACATCATGAACATCTAACTGATACTGATAATAAAGATTGCACTTTATATTACAGTCAGTATTTGATACAATCACAACCCAGACAGATTCATAAGGAGAAAACAGTACCATGAAATTCAAGATAATGCGCTCGAAGTTCATCGAGGGTCTAAAGGCCGTGCAGAACATAGTGGCCGGCAGAGGATCGCTCCCCATCATCCAGAACGTGCTGCTTGAAGCTAGCGGAAAAGAACTCAAGATGACGACTACCGACCTTGACATATCGATAAGGACGGCCTGTCAGTGCGAGGTGCAGGAAAGCGGAGCATCTACTCTCCCTGTAAAGCTTCTTTTCAATGCGATAGCGAAAGTGGCTGAGGGTGAAGTCGAAGTTGATATTGACGCCAACGACCGTGCTGCCATAAAGGCCGGCCGTGCAAAGTTCAGGTTTGCCGGCATGCCCAGCTCCGACTTTCCGAAGCTGCCGCAAGACGAAGATGCATACGCGTATACCGTTCCGCAGCAGACCCTTCGCGAAATGCTTCGCAAGGTCTCCTATGCCGCCAGCCAGGACGATACCCGACGCACAATCAAGGGCGTGCTTATGAGCTTCCTCGATTCTAAGCTTACGATGGTTGCAACCGACGGACGTCGCCTTGCCCTTGTCGAAAACGAGATTGAGTTTCCTAAAGATGCCGAGAAGGACATCGTTCTGCCGTCAAAGGCCGTCGCAGAACTTCAGCGTTCGCTTTGCGGCGAAGGGGAAGCATCTGTCATGGTGCAGAAGTCCCAGATATGCTTCCGCCTTGACAACGTGATGATATACTCGAAGCTGATGGAAGACGCATATCCCAACTACCGCCAAGTCATTCCAAAGGATACCGCAGAACACATAGCGGTCGATCGCCAGCTTCTTCTTGACGCCCTTGACCGCGCCAGCGTGATGACGATGGACGAGGCTCACTCTACCAAGCTTACTTTCTCCAGCGGAAAGCTTTCGGTAAGTTCTACTGCCTCCGACATAGGCGAAGCGAGGGACGAGGTTGAGATAAAGTACGCAGGTCCTACGATTGAGATAATGTTCAATCCGACATACGTGATGGATCCGCTGAAGGCCATCGACGACGACGAGGTGACGATCAATCTCAACGACGGGCATTCTCCTGCGGTAATAACCTGCTCCATTCCGTTCCTGTACGTTATAATGCCCCTTCGCATAAGCTGATCGAAGCTTTAATCCGCAGAACTTCGGAGAGAGAATTGAATCTCTGGCTTAACAAGAACTATCCTATAATCATATCCTGCGCGAAGGAACTTTCGCGCTGGACCGAGCGCGAAGTGTCCGAAATGGGATACAAGACGGTCGAAGTCACCGAGAACACCGTCGTCGTAAGGGGAGACATGAGGGACGTGATGCGCCTGAACCTACGACTTAGGACGGCTCATCGCGTGCTTGTTCCTCTACTTCGAACGTTCTGCCGAAACATTAAGGACCTTTATCATGCTGTCAACTCGATCGATTGGGAAAACTTGATAGAGGCCGACGGATACTTCTCAGTCTCGTCGGTCGTTCACAACAACACGATTCGCGACACGCGGATACCTTCGCTCTATGCCAAAGACGCTGTAGTGGACAGGATTCGCGACAAGTGTCATTCCCGGCCTGATTCCGGCCGGGAGAATATCGGGGCGGCAGTGTTCATCTACTGGGAAAAGAACGAGCTGCTCGTATACCTCGACACGTCGGGAGAACCTCTGTCGAAGCGCGGATACCGCAAGATACCTGGCTCAGCTCCAATGCAGGAAACTCTTGCGGCGGCCTGCATAATGGCGATGGAGTGGGACCATAGCACACCATTCGTATCGCCCATGTGCGGCAGCGGTACGCCAGCGATCGAAGCCGCTATGATGGCAATGAACAAGGCGCCAGGCTCTCTCAAGGGACATTTTGCGTTTCAGTCTATCAAGGGATACGGGCAGAGCATCCCGGGAGAATCTACTCCTACGATGTCTCCGCGCCAGCACTCGGGAGCTTCGCCGGAGCAGATATGGAAGGCTATGGTAATGGAGGCTAAGGCCGAGGAGAAAACCAGTGACCTTCCTCGGATAATAGCAACTGACATTTCTCCCGAGGCCGTTGACAACGCGCACATGAATGCAATCACGGCCGGCGTTGCGCAATACATTGAATTTTCAGCCTGCGACTTTGGCGAAACTCAGATTCCGTCTTGCGACGGCAAGCGTCCAGGTTGCGTTTTCTTCAATCCGGAATACGGCATACGTCTTGGCGACCCTGCGGAACTTGCCCCAATTTACACGCGCATAGGAACCTTCCTGCACGAAAAGTGCCATGGCTGGACCGGTGCCCTGATTACCGGAAATCCCGATCTTGCAAATCTTGTCGATCTATACTACAAAAGACGCGTGCCGTTCTTCAACGGACCGATAGACTGCCGTCTCTTCATCTACGAAGGGTGCGAGCTGAAAGGCCATAACCAGACATGAACTTTGAAGAGTTTTTGAGAAAAGACGAACCGTCAGCGGATAACGTGGAAGAGGAAATTTCCGATGTCAGTCCTGACGAACTTGTGGTTCAGAAGACAGTTGTGGAGTCCCTTGCCGCAGAGAAGGCCGAACTTGAGGAGCAGATAAACGCGCTCAAGGCAAAAGTTCAGGAGCTTGAAGCGGATAACGCCGAACTGAAATGTCGTGCTTCCGCGCTTCAGGCAAAAACTTCGGAACTTGAGAAGACGGCTAAAAATGCCGGTGACCTGCTTGCAAAGAACTCGGAACGCGAAGAGTCTAGCCAGATCGCATTGATTGATCGCAACGTAAACCTTGATGACAGGTTTCCTGGAGAGACGCGCGATCACGTGATCGAAGTCATTCAAGAAGCCCGCGATGCGGCGGAGAAGGACGGCAGGCTGCGCAAAGCGCAGCTCCTTGAATCAGTGCTTGTCGCCAACGAGCCAAACGGAGAACTTGCGAAACGCCGCGAGTGCCTTGAAAAGCTTTTCGAAGAAAACGGCAACATCATTTCTGGGAAAGTGCTGGACTATCTCAAAAAGGAAGGCATTTCGCACAAGAATGGCGAAGAATACCTACTTCCGTCAGAAATCTTAAAACGGACGTATTGATATTATTAACGAATTTATAAACTTGTGAAACCGGAAGTGTTGATAAGTTTATAATTCTGTTTATAAAGTTGATAAGATACCCCTTGCCAATTGATAAAATAAAGTCCATAATACGCGGCGGTGAAAAGACTCAATCCAGACATCTGCAGGCGCATTCGTGATGCGCGGAAGGCGGCGAAACTTTCTCAGAGCGTCGTAGCCGAGGAGGTTGGCTGCAAGCAGTCTGCGCTGTCAATGTTTGAGCAGGGGGATGGTACGAAGATTTCCGAAGAGGCTGTTGTCAATCTTGCTAAGAAGTTCGGCATCAGCCTTGATGAGCCTTCCGGTACGGGAGGAGGCGGTGATGTGCAGCCTACGCTTTCCATGTCGGTTCCGGTCGCCGGGTTCTGTCCCAATCCTAACTGTCCTACGAACCACGCCTACCTGGTTGACGGGCTTGAGTACCGTCGGCCGGACCGTGCTGCGGCCGATCCTGTCGGCGGTAGGTTCTGCGCGATGTGCGGCGAGGTGCTGGAGAAGAAATGTCCTGGCTGCGGAGCGCCCGTGCACGATGGTGCAGTCTGTTCTTTCTGTGGCAATCCATACGTAGCCGTTCTGCAAGGCCGTGGTTGACCAGTCGACAGCAGACATGTTGCGCAGGTTCGCCTCGCTCTACGAGACGCCGGCGTTCCTGGAGGGCGACCCCTCATGGTTCATGCACTACGTGGAAGGGGACGCAAACCGTGAGGCGACGGCTTTCGTCGCGTCGTGCCTGAGTTTCGGCAGCCGCAAGCTGTTCATGGGAAAGATTCGACAAATCGTGGACTGTGCAGATGGCGATGTCGACGCATGGGTGCGGAACGGACGCTATTCGTGCACGTTTGCGCCAGGCTGCCGTGACTGTTTCTACAGGTTTTTTGCGCACGGCGACATGTGCGAGTTTCTCGATGCGTACCAGCGGCTGATGGATGCACACGGCACGCTTGGCGAATACGTGCGTACGGAGTCGGGGGGCGACGGACACGAGGCGGTGAAAGCCATCTGCCGCTGGTTCGGCTCGGCCTGCCGTGCGCCGGTTGTGCCGAAGGACGCGACGTCAGCCTGCAAGCGAGTTTGCATGTTCCTGAGGTGGATGGTGCGTGATTCGTCGCCGGTAGACCTTGGCCTGTGGTCCGGTTTCATCGACCGTCGTACGCTTGTGATGCCGCTCGACACGCACGTCGTGCGGCAGGCGATGCGCCTCGGTCTCCTTGGTAGTCCCTCCGCGTCGATGTCCGCCGCATGCAGGCTTACCTCCGCCCTGGCCGAAGTCTTTCCTGACGATCCGCTCCGCGGCGACTTCGCGCTTTTCGGCTACGGCGTGAACCACAAGTGACGACCTGTTGCCGGACAAGACGAAAATTACGGCATCATACGCGTGTGAGGCATCTGCTTGCACCGGCGTGTTTCGAGCCGAGATGTGCGAGTCATTGGCGTCGACGCCGCTGGAATATCCCCAGTTTTTGATGTCTGAAACGAGTCGGATGCCTGATTCCATTGGGCGGGATGCGTTTTCGGAAGTGAAATAAGCGAAAAGTCGGTTCCACTTGTTGGGTGTGGTATAATGCCACGTGCCAAAAACCA
>JAFWKK010000067.1 GCA_017514235.1 Kiritimatiellia bacterium
CAATGCACAGGGGAAAGTTGTTTCATCGGATGATTCAGCAAGCCGTGACAATGCGCCCTAAGTCAATAAAGGAGTTCTATGTCTCATCACCCAGAAAGGACGGCCCGGAATGTTAGGCCCGTCAATCAGCCACCCAGTTTATGAAATCTTTGGACTTCCGATCGGATCGCTGCGGCCGTTTGTTTCCGCTCCCCGTTCCTCCATCCAGTAGAGTGTATGCAACGGCGGCGATCCAATGACAGGATTTTTTGATTTTTTTGAAATTGGGGTATTCTGCCAACAAATCGCGGAAATTTTGGTATAATACGCCTGTGAGCGAAAACAGTATGGAAACGGCGCCTAAAGTGGCTGTCGTAGGAGTCGTTGGCAGGACGAACGCGGGCAAATCCACGCTCGTCAATGCGCTTGTCGGCGAAAAGATTTCAATAGTATCGCCGGTGGAGCAGACGACCCGCAACACGATTCGCGGCATCGTCGCCGATTCGCGCGGGCAGCTCGTGCTGCTTGACACCCCCGGCCTGCACAAGGCCGTCGGCGGGCTTGGACGCCATCTACTCAGAATGGCCAGAAGCTCGGCCGCCGGCACCGACATAACTTGCGTCGTATTCGACGCCGGGGAAGCCCCGCAGCTGGAGGACATCGGCTGGATGCAACGCATTGCCAAGGAGCGTCCGGAGAAGGTCGTCTTCGTGCTGAACAAGGCCGACCGCACCCCCTTCTACGAGACGATGTTCCGCGAAGCCTGGGAGGAGG
Source organism: Kiritimatiellia bacterium (assembly GCA_017514235.1). GTDB lineage: Bacteria > Verrucomicrobiota > Kiritimatiellia > RFP12 > UBA1067 > UBA1067. The sequence goes on from JAFWKK010000067.1 coordinate 754, forward strand.
CAAAGGGCGCCGCCCCCGAACCTGTCTGGGTCAAGTCGGTCGCCACGGCCCCCGGCGGAGCGACAGCCGTCCTTGACGCGCTCTTCGGCCTGGCCGAGGAAGGCGAACGGCTGTTCGACGATGACATCGTGACCGATTACCCGCGCAAGCTCGCGATAGCGGATTCCATACGCGAGAAGTACCTGTCCCGCCTGCATCAGGAGCTTCCCCACGAGATCGGCGTGCTTGTAAAGGACATCCGCGACGAGGGCAGCCGCTGGTGCGTCGGCGCGGAAGTGCTCGTGAACCGCGCCTCGCAGAAGCCGATCGTGATAGGCCGCAAGGCAGAGACCGTGAAATACGTGCGCAAGTGCGCCGAGCGCGAGCTCTCGGACATCTTCGGCGTGAAGGTAGCCCTTGAGCTTTGGGTGCGCGTAGAGCCGAACTGGATGAAGAACGACCGCCTTCTGGCCGAGATGGGTTATCTTGGGGGGCTTGTGTAAAGTGAAAGGCGGGAAGTGGATAGTTCTCATGACGACAACGGTCGGAATCTGCACGGCAAGCGCAGCTTCAGAACTGGACATCGCCCGTGAGGCCCTGCGCGACGGCATATGGGAGGTTGCGCGGACGCATGCCGCTGCGGCGGGCACTAACGACGAAGCCCGCCTGGTCATTCTCGAAAGCTATGCCGGCGAAGGCCGCTGGAAGGAAGTTCTCGAGACTCTGGCCGGCTGGCCGGAAGCTAAGGGACGTGGCTTTGACTACTACCGGGCTGTGGCCAAGGGCGACCATGCGGCGGCGGCGAAGATACTGCGCGACGGCGGTTCGCCAGAAGGCATGGTCGAAGCGTGCCTGTTCGAGGCGGGAGAGCTGGCAAAGTCCGGCGACCGCGCCGGAGCGGAGCGGCTCTGGCGCGACGTCATCGCGGCAAGCAACGTCGACGCAAGAGCCTTTGCCACCGCAAGCGTCAACCTGATGGAGGTTGCGCCACTGCGCCGCGCTTACGCCGAAGTTCGCCAGGCTTCCCTAAGACGACTTGTCGGCTTGCGGCTCGGCACCGCACTTGTGCGAGACCCAAAGACTACGGCAGAAGGCGCGAAGCTCGTGCGGGACATCGTAAAGGACGCACCCGACACCGAGGGTGCCAGGGAGGCGTTTCTCGCGGTAGCGGATGCGGAGATGGAATCCGGCGACTGGAACGCAGCCGCCGCAGACTACCGTGAGGCGATAGAGATCTGGCCGGACGCCGCAAAGTCAGGCGCCGTGCAGGAGGGTCTCGGCTGGGTGCTGCAGAAGCTTGGCCGACGGGAGGAGGCGCTGGAGGCGTTCCGGCTTGCAGGAGAGCTGGCAACGGACGACGCGGCGCGCGCTACGGCAATCGCGAAGGAAGGCGACGTGCTGTCGGAACTGGGGCGCGACGCGGAGGCGATGGAAAAGTACCGCGCCGTACTGAAAAGTTTTCCGAAATCCTCCGTCGCCGCAAGGCTGGAGCCCATAGTCCGCATCCGGGATCTGGAGGCAAAGGGCCGCGACCTGTACAAGGAGTTTCGGTTCGACGCTGCGCGCAAGACGTTCGCCGAGGTCGCAGCAGCCGACCCGTCCCGCCGTCCGCGCATGGATTTCTTCTCAATCCTCTGCCTCTACGGGGAGGGCCTTGACGAAGCCGCCGGGAAGAAGGCCGAGGAACTCGCCGAACAGTGCCCAGACCCGGAAGTGCGCGCAGAAGCGACGCTTTGGCTCGCAAAGTTCCGCTACAACCGCCGCGAATGGAAGGAATCGGGTCGGCTCTTCGCCGCATGCTCCGGGGCTTTCAGCGGCGACAAGGCAGCGGAGGCCCTGCTCTGGGCGTCGCGCGCGGCGTTCGCCGACAGCGACTTCAAGCTGGCCATACAGCTTACGACCCGCATCGCGGAGGACCACCCGAACTCGCCCGTGCGCGCGCAAGCGCTGCTGGTGCAGGGCGAGGCCCTGATCGAACTTGCCCGCTTCGACGAGGCCGTGCTCGTGCTGGAACGAGCCGCAGCAACAGAGGGCGCGGCTACGGCGGACCGCGCCCGAGCGCAGATGCTCAGGGCGGACGCGCTTTACGCGATGGGGGCTGACAACCCGGCCCGTTACGCGGCAGCGCTCGACGCATACCGCGCGATCCTGTTCGGCGGCATCCTTTCCGCCGGCGAACGCATAGTCATCGCATTCAAGATCGCCCGCTCGCTGGAAAAGCTCAAGCGAATTGACGAGGCGATCGACCAGTATTACTCGCAGGTGGTGCTGGCCTACCGCAGCGGACGCGCCGCCAGGGAACGCTTCGGCGAGGAGGCGCGGGCTGCGTTCTCGAAGGCGGCCTTCCGCCTGGCCGACGAGTTCGAAAGCCGCGGCCGCGACGGCGCCGCGCTCCACGTGCTGGAGCTGGTCGCAGAAGGCGACGTGCACGCCGCCGGCGAAGCTCGCCGCCGCATAGAAAGGATTTCAGCGAAAGGAAGGTTCCTATGACATTTGCAGTCGGACCCGTATTCTGGATTCTCCTGGTGCTGGCAATCGTCGCGCTCGTCACCTACTTCGAGCGCCTAATGGACCTGCGCCGCGCCCAGATAGAGTACCAGGACTTCCTCGAGGGCGTAATCAACGTGCTGGACGCCGGCAACGTCGACGAGGCCCTGGCAATCTGCGAGGACACGCCGGCCCCGGTCGCGCAGGTCGTGGCGACAGCCATACGCCACCGCAGCGGTTCCGCCAGACTGCTGCGAGAGGCCGTAGACTCCCAGGGACGCGCCGAAGTCGGGCGGCTCGACCGCCGCCTGGCCGCGCTCGCCATCATCGGGCAGATCGCCCCGTCGATAGGTCTGCTTGGAACTATAATCGGGTTCATCAAGACGGTCATGGCTGCGAATGCGCAGGAATTGGTCTCCAGGGCCGACCTGCTCAACGGCTCGATGGAGGCGCTCGTATCCGCCGCCCTAGGCCTCGCGGTCGCCATACCGGCCACGGTGATGTACGGTTCGCTGCGCGTACGGCTTGACCGCACGATCGTAGAGCTGGAGGCCGCAGCCAGCCAGATCGTCGGTTACCTGGCCGCCCAGAAGGAGAAGATGCGGTGAAGACCTCCTGGGGATGGACGCCCGAGCGCACGCTCGGCATCTGGCGGCATGGCGCCGCCTGGACACGGCCGTTCGTCGCCGCCGTTCCGTTCCTGACGGTCATGCTGCTGCTCCTCATGCTGCATTTCGTCAGCGGCACGCTCACCTCCGCTAAAGGTGTGCTGTTTGACCTGCCCGACGCCGGCCTTGCGGACGGAGAGGCCACGGGGCTGGTCGCGCTCGTCATGCCGATGTCGCACGAGACGCTGGTGTTCTTCGACGATTCGCGCTACCTGCTTGGCGACGAGGCGTCCATGCGGGCCTTCGGCGAGAGCCTGTCCCTGCGAGCGGAGAAGTCGCCGACAAAGACGTTGCTCGTGCTGGCCGACCGGCGTGTCGCCGGCGGCGAACTGATGCGGCTGGCATCTGCCGCCCGGCGCAACGGCGTCGAACGCATCCTGTTTGCGGAAAAGAAATCAGAGGCGCAGGAATGAAAGGCATTGCCGGCGAACTCGCCTCTCTCTTCACCGTGCTTGCGATTCCCGCCGGCATCGCCGCCATCTTCCCCTTCTCGGCAATCGGCTTCAGGGCGAGTCCCGTTGCGGCGCACGAGCCGTCCGTCGCGTTCGTCACGCTGAGCGAAAAAGACGAGGCGGCGGCCATGCGGGCGGCCAAGGCCTCCTGGCAGGGCAATGCGGGCAACATGCTGCGGGTCCGCGCCGACCTCTTCCTCGGCGACTTGCCGGGCGGCGTGGAAAAGGAGACGCTGCACGTCGCCGAGCGCAACCGCCCGCCTTGCGCAAAAGACGTGGACTGGACGCCGCCACCCTATCTTCCCTCACTGGCCGCCCCTCCCCCGCAGACGATCCCTGAGGATGCGCCAGAAGGGGAAGCCCTGGCATTCCCGAAAGAGGAACTCCTGTCGCTTGAACAGATCGAAAGAAAGGAAAACGCAAGATGATGACCGAAAAGGCCGTTATGGCCGCATTCAAGAAGACCGGGGCGCTCCTCGAAGGACATTTCGAGCTGCGCTCCAAGCTCCATTCCAACCGCTATTTCCAATGCGCCAACGTGCTGCGCTATCCGCGAATCGCCGCAAGGCTCTGCCGCGAAGTCACGAAACGCGCAGTGGCGAGCGGCAAGCTAGGCAAACGCATCGACGGTGTCATTTCACCGGCCGTCGGCGGAATTCTCGTCGGACACGAGGTCGCCCGCGAGCTGAACGTAAAGTGCATCTTTGCCGAGAAGGTTCCTGGCAAGGGCGTTGACGCCACGGGCAAGCCCAACACCGTCCTGGCGCTCCGCAGGTTTGCCATAAGGAAAGGCGAACGCTATGTCGTCGCCGAAGACGTCGTCACCAAAGGCGGACGCGTACAGGAGACGATAGACCTCGTCCGCGCCGCCGGCGGCACGGTCGCAGGCGTCGTGCTGCTCGTCGACCGTTCGGCCGGCAAGGTGAAGTTCGGGCGCATCCCGATGTTCTCGCTGCTGCAGATGACGCCCGAGACGTGGACCGCTGCCGAATGCCCCCTATGCAAGGCCGGCGGGCACCCCGTCCACCCCGGCTCCTAACGACTTGGCGGCCGCGTACACGTTCTCAACGGTAAAGCCGAATTCCTTCGCCAGCACCTTGTAGGGACCAGACGCGCCGAAGTCATCCTTTGTGACAAACCGCGTCGTCTTGTAGTCAAGACGGAAGCGGTCCCACCCGAAGCGAGACCCGGCCTCCACGATGACGCGCCGCGTCATGTAGTCGGGCACCGTGAAGTCGCGGTACTGGCACGGCTGCGAGAGGAAGAGGCCGACGGACGGCATCGAGACGACTCGCGCCGACTGGCGTCCCTCCGACTCGTCCCAGAGCCTCTTCGCCGCCTCTATGCAGAGAGCGACCTCGGAGCCGGTCGCGAGGAACAGCACGGTGTCCTTCGTCTGAGCCCCTGCCTGCCAGATGACGTATGCGCCTTTCGCGACGCCCTCTGCCGACGTCCCCTCAAGGACGGGCAGGTTCTGCCGCGTAGTCAGGATGCAGCTCGGTCCCTTCGTGTTCAGCAGCATCTCGACCCAGGCGTAGCCAGTCTCGTTCGCGTCCGCCGGACGGAACGACAGCACGTTGGGCATCGTGCGGATCGCCGCGATCTGCTCGATCGGCTCGTGTGTCGGGCCGTCTTCGCCCACGTAGAAGCTGTCGTGAGAGAACACGAAGATTGACGGCACGTCCATGATCGCCGCGAGGCGTATAGCCGGGCGGCAGTAGTCGGAGAACACGAAGAACGTCGCCCCGAACGCACGGAAGTCCTCGTATGCCGTAAGGCCGTTCACCATCGCCGACATCGCCAGCTCCCTGACGCCCCAGTGGAAGTTGCGTCCGGTGAAGTCTTCCGCAGATATCCAGCCGTACTTCTTGAGCCCTGTCTTGTTCGACCCTTCCAGGTCGGCCGAGCCGCCCACGAGGTTCGGGAACACGTCGGCAAGCGCGTTCATCACGGCGCCGTTCGCCGCGCGCGTCGCGATCGGCTTCTCCGGGTCGAACTTGGGCAGCGCGGCCAGCAGCTGCTCGCGCGTGACGGGAGCCGGCGCGGGCTGCGCCTTGGCTTTCTCCTTCTCCGCCTTGACGTCCATGTTGCGCCAGCGGTGGCAGAGCGCCGCGCGCGCGGCGAACACGTCGTAGACCTCCTGCGGCACGAAGAAGCTCTTCTCCGGATCGAAGCCGAGGGCCTTCTTCGTCGCGGCGACTTCCTCCGCGCCGAGCGGCGCCCCGTGGCAGCCGTGCGTGCCGGCCTTAGTCGGCGCACCCTTGCCGATCACCGTTTTCGCGATGATCAGCACAGGCGCCTCCATTTCCTTCGACGCCCGAAGGAACGCGCGCTGTATCTGAACGAAGTCGTGACCGTCGATCTCCATCACCTTCCAGCCGTACGCCTGGAAGCGCTTCTTCGCGTCATCGCGGTTAGTGTCGGTAACATGCCCCTCGATCTGTATGTCGTTGAAGTCGTAGATGGCCGTGAGGCCGCCAAGCCTGAGAGTGCCGGCCAGAGACGCCGCCTCGTGGCTTATGCCTTCCTCCATGTCGCCGTCGCCGCAGAAGACCCACGTGCGGTTGCTGCGCTTCTTCATCTTAGCGCCGATCGCAAGGCCGACCGCCATCGCGAAGCCCTGCCCGAGAGGACCTGTCGTAACCTCCACGCCCGGCATGACGCCGCGCTCGGGGTGACCCGCGCAACGGCTGCCGAACTGGCGGAATGTCTGCAGCTCCTCCATCGTAAGGCCGCCCGTCCCGGAAAGGTGCGTGAGCGCATAGACGAGCGCAGAGGCGTGTCCGCCAGAGAACACGAGCCTGTCGCGGTTCTTCCAAGCGGTGTCCTTCGGGTCTACCCGCAGGTGCCGCAGCCAGAGCGTGACCGCCAGGTCCGCCATGCCCATAGCCGCGCCGGGATGCCCCGAGTTCGCCTTCTCGACAATGTCCGCGCACAGGCAGCGTATCGTGTCGGCCGCCAGCTTGAGCTGTTCGTCAGTAGTCTTCATGGTGTCCCTCCAAAATTCCTTTTCCTCATATTATACCACATATTTCGGACGTCACCGCACGGGCCCCCTCCGATAGCGATGGAGCCGACGGCGGCAGACCCGCTCCTTTCAGCCGGCCGAATCGGCCTTGGTGACGTATATGCGGGCCATGTCGGTCTTGTAGGCGGACTTCTCCGAGATGTCGAGCTCCTCGAAGAGCTTCTCGCCCGGACGAATCCCCGTAAAGACGATCGGTATGTCGACGTATGGCTTGTAACCCGCCTGGCGGATCATGTCCTCCGCAAGGTCGAGTATGCGCACCGGCTTGCCCATGTCGAGCGTGTAGACGGCCTTCTCGTCGCGGCTCGCCGCCTGAAGGACAAGCCCGACGGCCTCTTCGACCGTCATGAAGTATCGCTTCATGTCTGGGTGCGTGACCGTCACAGGGCGACGATGCGCTATCTGCTCGCGAAAAAGCGGCACGACCGAGCCGGACGAACCCAGCACGTTGCCGAATCGCACCGCGCAGAACGACGTCGGCGCATCGTCTGCGTTCAGGGCAAGAATCGCCCGTTCGGCGGCGAGCTTCGTGCGGCCCATCACCGAGACCGGGTTGACAGCCTTGTCCGTCGAGATCAGCACGAACCTGGCGACGCGATACTTCAGCGCGAGCTCGGCAAGACCCTTCGTTGCCCCGGTGTTGTTTCGCTCGCCCTCCCGCGGATTCTGCTCCACCATAGGAACGTGCTTGTAGGCTGCCGCATGGAGAATGACCTCGGGGCGGTAGAAGGAAAGCACGTCCTCCATGCGCTCGCGGTCATTGACGTCTACCATCAGCGCCTTCATCGGGACCGTAACGCCGACCTGCCGCATCTCGCGGTCGATCTCGTACAGCGCGTTTTCGCCGCGCTCCACCATGAGGACAAGCTTTGGCCCGGCCCGGACGACCTGCCGCACGATTTCCGAACCGATCGAACCGCCGGCGCCAGTCACGAGAACGGTCTTGCCGCTCAAGAAGCGGGCTGCGGTCGTGCCGTCCATGCGGCGGACGCTCCGCTCCAGAAGGGTGTCCTCTCTCACGCGGGACGCGGCGTAGGCGCTCCAGACCATGCGCCAGCCGACAAGCCCGAAGGCAGCAAGCAAGGTCGTGATGAGGGTCACGGAATATGGCGGACGGACGTGAAGGAACTCGTCTATCGGCGTAAAGAAACGCATGACGGTCAGGACGAAACAGGCAACCAGAGCGGCCAGGAAGTAGCGCGGAAGGTCTCGCCGCGAAAGCCTCCGCCAGGCAATCCTGTAGCATCCGCACGCCAGGAGCGCTGCAATCTGGACGACGACGACGGTCACGAAAGACAGCGCGACTGCGCGCCAGCCCCAGCGTGGCGTGCTGAAGTCGAAGCGCAAGGCGAACGCGCCCCAGTAGGCGGCCGCCAGGACGACTGAGTCGACCACAAGGCCGACGACCCGCGTCGCCAGGAACTTCACCCAAGCCTCGCTGCTTCTCGTCATGCCGGTATTATATCAAAACTTCTCGCCTGCGGCCGTTCGCGCAGCGCGAAGGACTGCAGCCGCAACGGGCCTGCCGACGCCGGCGACGGACGCGACCGACGCCTCGTCGGCTCGCGCCACGCCGTAGATCGAGTGAAAATGGCGCAGTAGCTTCGCCTTCTTCGCCGCGCCGATTCCAGGCACCTCGTCCAGCACCGATTCGCGGATATGCCGCTCGCGCAAGTTGCGGTGGTACGTGATCGCAAAACGGTGTGCCTCGTCCCTGAGCCGCGTCAGCACGAAGAGCGCCTGGGAGTCCCGCGGCAACAGAAGGTTCTCGCGCCCGTCGTCGAAGACGACCTCCTCCTGGCGCTCTGCCAAGCCGACCGTAGGAATGTCGGTGACCCCGATTTCCGCGAACGCCGCGCGGGCCGCGCGCAATTGCGTGATGCCTCCGTCGCAGACGAACAGGTCGGCGCGAGGCGATGTGGCCGTCAGGGTCGAGTCGGGTCCGTAGCGCCGGCGGACGACCTCGGCCATGGAGCGCGGATCGTCGGCGCCGACGACAGTCCTGATGCGGAAGTGCCGGTAGAAGCGTCCGTCCGGCAAGCCGTCGCGGGAGACGACGAGCGACGCGACCGAGTCCTCTCCGAACAAGTTCGATATGTCCACGCATTCGATGATGCGCGGCGGTGAAGCTAGACCAAGGGCTTCCGACAGCTCGGCAAGGCCGCGCATCGCGTTCTCGCGGCGAAGCTCCGGCGACTTGCGCACGAAATGGGCCTTAGTCATTTCCCTGAGCGCGAAGACGGTGTCCCTGAGCCGAGCCGCCTCCTCGAAGTCTCCGGCTTCGGCAGCCGCCCGCATCTTGTCCTCAGCCTCTCCCAATGCCTCGGGACGCTTCCCCTCGAGGAATGCGCACGCCTCCTCGAACCGCCGGGCGTACTCTTCGCGCGATATCCTGCCGAGACATGGCGCCGAACAGGTGCGGATCACGTCCGCCAGGCAATGCCGGTGGGTCTCGGCGTCTGGCTCTATCGCATCGCATTCGCGAATGCCCCAGCGCTTCTCGACGAAGTCCTTGGCGGCGCGGACGACCGGTGCGGACGGAAACGGGCCGAAATAGCGCGAACCGTCGTCGCGCACGATGCGGCAGCATGAAAAGCGAGGCCAGGGTGCGGACTGGTCGGCGCGAAGCGCAAGGTAGCGCTTGTCGTCGCGCATCAGTATGTTGAAGCGCGGCTTGTGCCGCTTGATGAGCGCCGCCTCGGTCAGCAGCGACTCCGCCTCGTTGCGCACGGTCAGGTACTCGAAGTCATAGACGGTGTCCACCATCGAGCGCACCTTCGGCGGGTGGCGCGCACCGGGGCGGAAATACGAACTGACGCGCCGCCGCAGGTTCTTGGCCTTGCCGACGTAGATGATTACGCCCCGGCGGTCTCGCATGAGATAGCAGCCGGGGCGGTCCGGGAGATCCCTGAGCCGCTGCCTTGCTAGGGCGCTGAGCACGGTACTGTCGGCCTAGGCGAGCTCCTTGGCCGGCTCGTCCAGGACCTTGGCGGCAGCCTCGGCCTCGGCGGCCTCCTTCTCGCCCTCGGCGAGCCCCTTCTTGAATTCGCTCTTAGCCTTGCCCAGCGACTTCGCAAGCTCGGGAATCTTCTTCGCGCCCCCGAAAAGGACAAACGCGACTACCAGGCAGATTACGAGCTGCCACGGGCCTATGTTCTGCAGAAAGCCGAAAACCATTTTCTTCTCCCCTTTCGTTTTGGTTCTGATATGATACCGAAATTCGCGGCGAAAATCAACGCCGACGTCACGGCGCGTCGCCGGAGCCGGCGTGAGAAACCCCGTTGAAATAGAACTCCTGGCCGGTCGCGTCAAGGACGCTCCGCCACACCTGCCCGTCGACGTCGAGCTTCTGCCTCTCGATGGTCGCCAGCGCGATCGGGACGAGCGCATAGCTCTCGCTTATGTTGCCGACGACGCAGTTCGTGCGCCCGGCCATTGCGGCGTGCACTGCGGCACGCGCGAGGCCGTAGCACCGTATCGCATCGGTCCCCTGAGCCGGGCAGCTGCGTATGATGTAGCTCGGGTCGAAGTATTTCACGCTCATGTCGAACGCCTTCGCCTTGAAATACGCCGCAATCTCCCGGCGGAGGAATTCGCCGATGTCCTTCTTCAGCACGTTCCCGCTGGCATCGCGCTCCTCCGCGCCCTCAAGCAGTTCCTGGCCGGTGCCTTCGGCCACGACCACAACGGCGTGCGACTTGCCGGCGGCGAAGCGCCGTTCGAGCGCCCGCAGCAGGCCTCTCTCGCCTGAAAGCTCGAACTTCACCTCAGGCACAAGGCAGAAGTTGACGACCGGGTTCGCTATCGACGCCGCCGCCGCGATGAAGCCGGAGTCCCGCCCCATGAGCTTCACGAGCCCGACGCCGTGCGGAGTGCCCTTCGCCTCGACGTGCGCGTTGCGTATGACCTCCGCCGCGCGCGCAACGGCAGTCTCGAAGCCGAAGCTCCGCCCGACGAACATCAGGTCGTTGTCGATCGTCTTGGGAATGCCCACGACCGAGATCTTGAGTCCGCGCCTTGAAACCTCGGCCGCTATGTCGCTCGCGCACCTGAGCGACCCGTCGCCGCCGATGCAGAACAGGATGTTTATGTTCATCCTGACGAGCGTCTCGACCATGACTTCAGCCGGCTGCTGCCCTCGGCTAGAGCCGAGGACCGTCCCTCCCACCTCGTGAATCGTATCGACCGCATCGGCGTTCAGCAGCACCGGCTCGTAGCCGTACTTCGGGTTTAGCCCTGCGTAGCCGTACCTTATGCCGTAGACGTTCTTGACGCCGTAGTCGAACTCCAGGATCTCGACCAGTCCCTTGATGACGGTGTTCAGCCCTGGACAAAGGCCGCCGGCCGTGACGATGCCGACGCGGGTCCAGCTCGGATCGTGGAATATCCGGCTGCGCGGCCCCGCCATCTCGAACGTAGGGAGATGACCCAGGCGTTCCGACGCGCGACGGGCCTCCGATTCGTTCTCTATCGCAAATATCCGCTCCCTCTCGCCGACGTACTTGTGGTGGCGCACCGGCGAGCTTATCGTGCACTCCCCAAGCGTCGCGATCTCGCACGAGTACCTGGACGGGTCGGACGCTATCCTGTCCATCACCTCAAGCATTCCCGAATCTCCCCTTGAAATACTCGATTGTCCGCGCGAGGCCCTCTGCGAGCGGCACCTTAGGCTCCCAGCCGAGCAGGGCCTTCGCGAGCGCGATGTCCGGCTTGCGGCGCTTCGGGTCGTCGGACGGAAGAGGCCTGTACACGATCTTAGACTTCGAGCCTGGCAACTGGCGAAGCGTCTCCTCTGCCAGCTCCCTTATCGTGTACTCGCCCGGATTGCCGGTATTGATCACTGGCACGGCGGGCGTGAAGCGCCGACCGACCTTCTTGCCGCCAAAGAACGCCGTGACTTTCCGCACCGACAGTTCCATGTAGCGGCGAATCGCCTCGATAAGGTCGTCGCAGTACTGGAACGAGCGCGTCTGCAGGCCGTCTCCGAACAGCGTGAGGTCCTTGTCCGCAAGGGCCTGCATGATGAGGTTGGAGATGACGCGCCCGTCGTTCGGATGCATGTTCGGGCCGTAGGTGTTGAAGATGCGGACCATCCTGACGTCAACGCCGTACTGGCGGCGGTAGTCGGCGCACAGCGTCTCGGCCACGCGCTTGCCCTCGTCGTAGCAGCTCCTGGCGCCTACCGTGTTCACGTTTCCAAAGTATTCCTCGACCTGCGGATGGACGAGCGGATCGCCGTAGATCTCGCTTGTGGAAGTGTGGAGCATGCGGGCCTTGGTCTTGAGCGCCAGTTCCAGCATGTTCATCGTGCCAAGCATGGAGCTCTTCGTGGTCTCGACCGGGTTCCTCTGGTAGTGCACCGGCGACGCCGGGCAGGCGAGGTTGTATATCTCGTCGAACTGGCCCCAGAACGGCTGCGTAACGTCGTGCAGCACGAACGAGAACCGCTTGTCGTCGAGGAGCTCGTATATGTTCTCCTTCGTTCCGGTGAAAAGGTTGTCAAGCGCCGTCACCTCGTACCCGTCCGCAAGAAGCCTCTTGCATAGATGGCTTCCGAGGAAACCGGCGCCGCCAGTCACAAGTGCAGTCTTCATAGGTGGGATATTATACCATAATCTGGTTGCCTCGCAGGGACTCGAACCCCAACAAGCAGAATCAGAATCTGCGGTGCTACCATTACACCACGAGGCATTCGCCACTTTTCAGGATTGGCGGGGTCGACGGGGCTCGAACCCGCAACCCCCGGATCGACAGTCCAGTGCGCTAACCAATTGCGCCACAACCCCGTTGCTCCGAAAAGTGGAAAGTATTATATCATATCTTGCTCGACCGCGCAAGGGGGTCAAGTGGTGTAATCTGCATTTATGTGAACGTAGTCCAGCGAGAGGTCGCAAGTGTATATGGAACAGGACGCCGAACCGAGATGCAGGTCAACGACGACCTCGAAGGAATCCTTCCGCAGCACGGCCGCGAGCCGCTTGAGCTGGGCGGCATCCGCCACTTCGCCACGGCGGAACGCCCAGACGGAATCGTAGAAGACCTCCGCTTCGCAATCGACTACGGCAGCGCCGGAATAGCCGACCGCCGCAAGGACGCGGCCCCAGTTCGGATCCCGTCCGAACCAACTCGTCTTTGCGAGCGGAGACTTCGCCACCGCCCGCGCCGCACGCTCGGCGTCCTTAACGCTCTTTGCGCCACGCACCGTTACGGTCACGAACTTTGTCGCGCCTTCGCCGTCTGCCGCCATCTGCCTTGCAAGCGAAACGCACACCGCTTCCAGTGCGGCGCAGAACGATTCGAAGGCCGTGCCGGCCCGGACGATCGGGCTGTTGCCGGCCTTGCCGCTCGCCATCAGGAAAACGCTGTCATTGGTCGACTCGTCGCCATCCACGACGAGACGGTTGAAGCTTCTTGCGACGGCCCGAAGGAGCGCACGCTTCAGGATGGCCGGAGAGACCGCCGCATCGGTGGTGAGAAAGCCGAGCATAGTCGCCATGTTGGGCTCGATCATGCCGGAGCCCTTGCTCATGCCGCCGACCGTCACCTTCTTGCCTTCGATAGTCACGGTGGCGCAGGCTTCCTTCGGCCTTGTGTCGGTCGTCATCACGGCTTTCTCCGCCGCGAGTCCATGCGCGGCGGTGCGCCCGAGCGCCCTCTTTGCGAGGCGCATTCCGTCAAGGAGGCGGTCCATGGGCAACGGGCGTCCGATTACGCCAGTGGATGCGACCAGCACATGCTTAGGGTCGATGCCGAGCTCGCCTGCCGTCACCAGCGCGGACAGCCTCGCATCTCTCATGCCCTGGGCGCCCGTGCAGGCGTTCGCGCAGCCGGAATTGGCCAGTATCGCCTGGGCTCGGCCGCCGCGCACGACATCTCGATCATACGTGACAGGCGCGGCAGCGACCTTGTTGGTGGTAAACATCGCGGCGACGGCGCACGGCTCGTCGGCCACTATGAGGGCGACGTCGTTGCGCCCCTTGTACTTGATTCCGGCGGCAACGCCTGCCGCACGGAATCCCCTTGCGGCGCAGACGCCGCCGCGCGTGAGCTTGCATTCTGACATGGCTGTATTATACCACAAGGGTGGCAGTTGGGTGTGGGTGTATGGGTGGATGGAAAGTAAAAGGGCCGGGACGATTGCGGGCGCCGCCCGCAATGGCCGGGGGCCCCTTTTACTTTTCGCCTTTCGGTGGAAAGTAAAAGGGCCGGCGGCGTCCTA
>JAFWKK010000068.1 GCA_017514235.1 Kiritimatiellia bacterium
GTCGCCCGCCTCGCGCGGGCGTGAATTGAAACAATGCCGCCCTTGATTGCGCGAAAGCCGAGGTAGGGTCGCCCGCCTCGCGCGGGCGTGAATTGAAACCGACTATATGGCGAAGACCACGGGCCGCACGGGGTCGCCCGCCTCGCGCGGGCGTGAATTGAAACCACGGAAAGCGAGGCGGGAAATAAGAACGGGAGGTCGCCCGCCTCGCGCGGGCGTGAATTGAAACCTCGAAGCTGAAGCTATACGTGGCGCTCGTGCAGTCGCCCGCCTCGCGCGGGCGTGAATTGAAACTGCCGTCGCCACCGCCGACACGACCTACCGCCGTGTGTCGCCCGCCTCGCGCGGGCGTGAATTGAAACTCCCAGAAAGCAATCGCAAACATACGCAGCGAATGGGTCGCCCGCCTCGCGCGGGCGTGAATTGAAACAACATGATTGCAACTATTTTTGACATCTGGCTTGTCGCCCGCCTCGCGCGGGCGTGAATTGAAACGATCCCGAGTTGTACAAAACAAATCCAGGCATGGTCGCCCGCCTCGCGCGGGCGTGAATTGAAACTACTCAGGAACGTACCGGCCGACGTCGTGCAAGTCGCCCGCCTCGCGCGGGCGTGAATTGAAACTCCGGCATCAGATCACGCACTTTCAGCCCCAGGGTCGCCCGCCTCGCGCGGGCGTGAATTGAAACACGGTCCAGTTTTCCGTGTACCGCTCATGGTATGTCGCCCGCCTCGCGCGGGCGTGAATTGAAACGGAATTACCTCAATCTCGCGCACCTGGACGGCTGGTCGCCCGCCTCGCGCGGGCGTGAATTGAAACGCTCTGGACTAACTTTACTAAAATGATGGGTGAGTCGCCCGCCTCGCGCGGGCGTGAATTGAAACTCCTGAAAATCCAGCGTCTACGTCCGCTGGTTCTGTCGCCCGCCTCGCGCGGCGTGAATTGAAACGCAAGCGACGCTTTTACCTCGTCGGCCGTCACGGGTCGCCCATGCGGGTGTGAAACCCGGGGACAGGCCCCATGAAACCCTTGTGAAACACTCATCTTAAGCATTTGGGCGGGATAGAGGACAACTCAGCTGCAAACCCTGTGTCTTGAAAAAAAGGCACGAAAAAGGTACGTTCAAGGCCAGCTGTCCGTCAGCTTTTGATATTCTACGCTCGCCTTCGTGGGGGTCCCCACCGAGCGAAAAGAAAGGAAAATGACATGGCAAGGACAGCAAGGGTCAAGAAGACCGGCAACGGAACCGCATACTATCACCTCATGTCGCGCACGAACGACAGGAGATTCCTGTTCGACAGGGGGAGAGTCAAGACTCAGCTTGTCAACGCGCTCAGGCGCGCGGCGGCGTTCTCTGGGGTTGAGATCGATGCCTACGTCGCTATGGACAACCATTTCCACGTTGTCTGCAAGGTGGTGCGTACGGACGAGCCAGTTCCTGAGTCGGAGCTTCTCCGCCGCGTGGCGGCGCTCAAGGGCGACCGGGTGGCCGAGGAACTTGCATCGCACTGGCAGGAGCTCCGCTGCATCGGCATGGAGTCCGTCGTCATGGAGGCGCAGGACCGGCTCCGCATGCGCATGAACGACATCAGCGAGTTCATGAAGACGTTCAAGGAGACGTTCAACGCCTGGTACAAGCGCGATCGCAAGTACACAGGAACGATTTGGAGCGGAAGGTTTATGTCCACCCTTATCGAAGGCGGGCGTTACCGTGCGATGTGCATGCGCTACGTCTACCTGAACCCCGTGCGCGCGGGAATCGTCGCCAGCGCTGCCGACTACGCCTGGAGCTGGATTGCTGCTCCCGACGAGCCTTTTGCGGGGCCTGTCCCCGAAGGAAGGCTGATGCGGAGGGTGGCGCAGATAGGGGGAGGGAAGATATTCGGGAGCGAGGCGTTTGTAGTGGAGATTGCTTTTGCTCTCGGCAACCGCTTCCGGTCACGGCACGTTCCGGCGCGGGTTGTGGAGGGAGTGGGCTTCGCGACGCACGGATGGAGGCTCGCGAAGGAGGTTGCGTCATGAAACGGATGTGCAAGGCCTTCTGCAAAGGGCTTTTTGCGGGGCCTGTCCCCAAGTGCGCCCCCGTTCGTAGTGCGAGCCATGCAGCGCGGGAAAGCGCGGTAGAAGAAATGGTATAATACGCCCATGAAAAAGAAAACGCTTTTATCTGCCATGTGCGCGGCGGCGCTTTGCGGCGCAGCGTACGGCGGCAGCCGACAGGACGCGACTGACTTTCGGGGGCTCTTACCGCCGGACGTCAAGACCGTCGGCATAGTCTCTGTTTCCTCATTGATTCCAACCAACGTTTTAGTGCGTGGCACGAATCTGCTCGCCGAGGCCGGATATCGCGTGAAAGTCATGCCCAATGTCCTGAAGATGGAGCCGCCGGGAGTGCGAGCAAGGCTTTTCGAGCAGGCGTGGATGGATCAGGAGATCGACTTTCTCCTCTTTTCGCGAGGCGGACAGGGCGCATCGAACGTGATTTCGCGCATCGACTGGAATCGGCTTCGCGGACGCCGCATGCGCGTGTTGGGATTCAGCGACGTCACGTTGGTGCTTGGCGCGATGCTTTTGAAGGACGCGGGCGTTCCTATTTCCGGGCCGACGCTTTCAACCCTTGCGACCTACTGCTCCAAGGAATCGCGCGAACGCCTGCGCATGGTTCTGGACGGTACACCGCCGCCGCTTCAGCTCAAGCCCGTCAAGCATTGCGCCTCGGCAGTTGGCGGCAAGCCGGTCGTCGGCCTGCTGTCGCGACTTGTCGTGTTGTCGGACATGGGATATCTTCCTCCGTTCGACGGTCGCATAGTATTCATAGAGTGCACGCCGAAATATGCCGCCAGCTCTGAATCGTCACTAGACAAGCTGCTGTCAAAGGGTGCGTTCGACAAGGCGGCAGCGGTGGTCTTCTGCGACTTCAACCGCAACTGGGAACAAGGCAGGATTGACGCGCTCTTCGCCCGCTTCGCAGCGAAGGTGTCATGTCCAGTGTTTTCCGGCTATCCATACGGACATGTCCCGCGGAGTTTTGCGATAGACTGCTCCCGACGGCTCGGCATCTCGGCGACGGGGACGCTGGAATGGCAGCAGCGCTAAAGGGCATGGCGGAGTGGGTGACTTTCTGCTATCGCTGAAGGATGTGTCGCTTGCGTTCGGGGGACCGAGCGTGCTGGACGGCGTGTCGCTATCCGTCTCGAAGGGGCTTCGCGCCGCGCTCACGGGACGCAACGGCGAAGGCAAGTCCACCTTGATGAAGGTGATTGCAGGCGACCTCGAGCCCGACTCAGGGGAAATCGTCCGTGCGCCGGGGCTCAGTGTCGCCTACGTCTCGCAGGAAGTCCCGGCGGACCGTCCGGACGATCCGGCTTTCAACGCGCTTTCCGGCGGACGCCGCCGCAGGAGCATTCTCGAATCGGCCTTGCTGTCGCGTCCCGACCTCCTGCTTCTGGACGAGCCGACGAACCATCTTGACATGGAAGCCATCGACTGGCTGGAGGGGATGCTCCGCCGGATGCGCGAGATGGCCGTGATCGTGGTCACGCACGACAGGCGGTTCCTGAGACGCGTCGCGACGAAGATATTTGACCTCGACAGAGGAGAGCTCTCCGGCTGGGAGTGCGACTACCCGACTTTTCTCAGGCGCAAGGCGGAGCTGCTGGCGGACGAAGCCGTCTACTGGGAAAAGAAGTCAAAGAAACTCGCTCAGGAGGAAGCGTGGATCAGGCGCGGAGTGAAGGCTCGGACGACGCGCAACGAGGGACGCGTCGCCGCGCTTATGAAGCTCAGGGAGGAGTTTGCGGCGCGGCGGCTTGCGGCGGGTAGCGCGACTTTGAAACTCGACACTGCTGCGCCTGGAGGGGTTTGCGTTCTCAAGGCAAAGAGCCTCTCGTTTTCATATCCCGGTTCTGACAGTCCAATCATATCCAACTTTACGGCAACCGTGCTGCGCGGCGAAAGGATAGGCATCCTCGGCTCGAACGGCGTCAGCAAGACTACGCTCCTTAACTTGCTTACGGGAAGGCTGGAGCCGACGTCAGGCGAGGTGGTGCGCGGAACGAACGTGGAGCTTTCATTCTTCGACCAGTTGCGGAGCGAGATGCGTCCAGAACTCACCGTGGGCGAGAACGTTGCGTCCGACCGCGACGAAGTTGTCGTTGGCGGAATAAGGAAGCACGTGTATTCCTACCTCTCGGACTTCCTTTTCACTCCAGAGCGCGTGCGCACCCCCGTCAAGGCGCTTTCTGGCGGCGAGCGCGCAAGGCTGATGCTCGCGAAGCTTTTTCTGAAGCCGGCGAACCTGCTCGTCATGGACGAGCCCACGAACGACCTTGACGTGGAGACTCTTGAGCTTCTGGAGGAGCAGCTTCTCGCGTATTCCGGGACGCTCCTGCTCGTCAGCCACGACCGCGATTTCCTGGACAACGTCGTGACCTCGACCTTCGCGCTGGAAGGCGACGGAACGGTAAGGCAGTTCCCGGGCGGATACGACGACTATGTTCGGCAGCGTGGTGCTATGCGGGAACGCGAAGTAGAGATTCAGGCGGGGAAGCGCGCAAAGCCTCCGGTGCTCGGCGCAGAAGCGCCTGCATCGCGCGACAGGAAGCTTTCGTACAACGAGAAGCGCGAGCTGGACGCGTTGCCCGGCAGGATTGACGCGCTGGAGAGCGAGCTTGCGGGGATTCGCGAGGCGCTTGCTGACGGTTCAATCTACAGGTCGGATCCCGAACGCGCGAAGACGCTTGGCGGGAGGCTGCCGCTAGCCGAAGCCGAGCTTGAAGCGGCGGTGGACCGCTGGGCGGAACTGGCGGAACGCGGAGGGGAGTGAAGACGTAAAGAGGTGGTGTGACGCTTTTTATTTCGCCATTGCGAACAGAACGCATTTTTGATACAGTATGTGCCCAAAAGGAGGACATTGATGATTCGAAAGGCGTTCCGTATGGAGCTTTGCCCCGGCATGGCGGAGGAATATCGGCGGCGGCATGAGGCGTTGTGGCCGGAGATGCGCGATATGATTCACGCCCACGGCGGGCGGAACTACTCAATCTTCCTCGATCCTGACACAAACGTCCTCTACGGATACATCGAGCTTGAGGACGAGGCAAAGTGGGCGGCAAGCGCGGATACGGAGATTTGCCGAAAGTGGTGGGACTATATGGCTCCGCTTATGGCCGTGAACTCCGACAATTCGCCCGTCACGCACGATCTTCAGTCGGTGTTTCACCTTGACTGACGCATTGACGGATACGGACAGTGGCTTTGACAGCCGCAGCCTTTCGCTGCGGCATTAGTTGAGATTTTCGCGTTGGCGTCTTTGCAGGTGACGAAAAGATGAACGATTCTAATAAGAAAAAGGAATTGACGCCGACGGCGATTGTCCTTGGCGTGTTGCTTGCCGTCGTGTTTGGGGCGGCGAACGCATATCTGGGTCTGCGAGTCGGGCTTACGGTCTCGGCGTCCGTCCCGGCGGCGGTGATCTCGATGGGCGTGCTGCGCTTCGTGCTGCGTCGTGATTCCATTCTTGAGAACAACATGGTGCAGACGATCGGCAGCGCGGGTGAGTCGCTCGCGGCAGGCGCGATATTCACCTTGCCGGCGCTGTATCTGTGGGCAGAGGAGCGGCCCGCCGAATTCTCGCCCCCGGAACTCCTCTCCGTTACGCTCATCGCTCTTGCCGGTGGCGTCCTCGGCGTGTTGCTGATGGTGCCGCTGAGGCGTCCGCTGATCGTTGCGGACAAGACGTTGGCTTATCCCGAGGGGCTTGCATGCGCGGACGTTCTCCGGGCGGGCGAGGCTGGCGCAAAACACGCGAAGAACGTGTTCGTGGGGCTTGGAGTGGCGGCAGCCGTGAAGTTCGTGACGGGATGGCTCAAATGGATTCCTGAAAACGTCGTCTGGCCGGTCAAGGCCGTTCGCGGCGCGATCGGCTTTGAAGTCTCGCCAGCGCTCCTTGGCGTAGGTTATATCGTGGGGCCGAAGGTCTCCGCCTTGCTGTTCAGCGGTGCGATGTTCGGCTGGATGGTGCTGATACCCGTCATTGTCGCGACGGTTCCCGAAGCGGGCGCCATGTGGGACGCCGGCAAGGTCAAGGCGGTCTGGAGCGGCTATGTGCGCTATGTGGGCGCCGGTGCCATTGCCGTTGGCGGATTCGTCTCGCTCGTCCGGTCGTTGCCGGTGTTCCTTCGTGCGTTCAAGCCGTCCGGCTGCACATCCGGCGCAGGTGACGGAGCGGAGCGCAGCGCCGGGCGCGACCTCCCGATGAGGACGGTCATCGGATGCCTCACCTGTGTGGTGGCATTCATATGGCTCGTGCCGGTCGTGCCGGTATCGCTGGCCGGCGCACTGCTGATCGCTCTTTTCGGATTTTTCTTCGCGGCGGTTTCGGCAAGGATGGTCGGGCTGGTGGGTAGCTCGAACAATCCGGTGTCCGGAATGACCATCGCCACGCTCGTCGTCTCGACGCTGGTCCTGAAGGAGACAGGGTCAGTCGGTGCCGTGGGAATGGTCGCGGCGATAGCGATAGGCAGCGTCGTTTGCATTGTAGCGGCAATAGCCGGAGACACGGCGCAGGACCTTAAGACCGGGCATCTGCTTGGTGCGACGCCGTGGAAGCAACAGGTCGGGGAGCTTGTAGGCGTAGTTGCGTCGGCGTTGGCGATAGGCGGAGTGCTTGTCCTTCTCCACCGTGCCTGGGGATTCGGGAGTGACGCTATTTCCGCACCGCAGGCGACGCTGATGAAGGTCATTGTCGAAGGAATCATGGACGGCGGCCTGCCTTGGGGCCTTATCGCGATCGGTGCGGCGCTTGCGGCGGTCCTCGCGATCTTGCGTGTGCCAGTGATGCCGGTCGCAATCGGCATGTATCTGCCGGTAGGGCTGAGCGTGACGATGTTTGCGGGCGGACTCCTGCGTTGGGCCGTGTCGCGGCGGCAGGGTGAAGTAGCCGCGAAGTTGGAGGATACTGGAACTCTGTTTTCTGCCGGACTTGTTGCGGGAGAGGGTCTGTGCGGCATCATCTTGGCCTTGCTGGCCATGATCTGACTTGCGGGCAGGATGTGGTCTGTACGCTCTTGACTATGCCATGGTTCGCATGAAGTGACGTCATTTCGACTGCGCTGTGCGCCATTCGCGCATAGTCATGCCGAAGCGCCTCTTGAACATTCTCTTGGCGTGGCTTTGGCATGTGAATCCGCAAGCCGCCGCAATCTTTCCAATTGAAGTGTTGGACGAAACCAGCCGCCGCTTCAGCTCCGCGAAGCGGATCTTGAGAATGGCTTCCAGGACCGTTTCTCCGTGGCATTCCTTGAACCGCAGGTCGCATAGCCGCCGCGATACGTGCAGATGCCTGGCGACGTCTGCGGAGCTGATGCCTTTCAGGGCGTTGTGCCGCACGAACGACATCGCCGCTTCCGCAAGATGCGTCGCAGGCGATATGTGTCGCGCCGATTCGCGCTCCACGATGGACTTTGAGTTGGAACGGAATGTTCGTGCGTGACGAGAGTTTCTTTTTTTGAGCAGCGACTGGAGCGTGGCAGCGGCGAGCTCGCCTTCCTTGACGTGGTCGGGGTATATGCTGGTGAGTTGCGGAGACGTGAAGTCGCACAGCAGCTCGTCGTTGTCGACGCCGATGACGGCCATCTGGTCCGGCACCTTGATCTTCATCATGTTCGCCGCTTCCAGGACGTGCGTGGCGCGCAGGTCGTGGACGGCCATGACGGCGGTCGGCTTGGGCAGGTCGGCGAGCCACTCGCCAAGCGACGCGATGTCGTCCACCGACCCGTCTTCCATGCCCCTGGCCACGTACTGGCGGACGTCCGCCGCAGTTGTCCTCCCCAACTCGGCGAGGAAGCCCTCGTTGCGGAGGATCGAACAGTAGTACGGCACGTTTGTTGGCACGAACCCAAACGACCGGAACTTGCCTAGCGATTTCAGGAATTCTGCCCCGAAGCGACCGATCGCCGCATCGTCGTTCCGCACGAACGCAAGCGACTTCATGCGCCGCCCGAGCCATTTCTCGCGTGTGCCGATCACGACAAGAGGTATGGATGATGTCGCGGCATCGGCGGCTAGCGGTTCGCTGGAGATGATTCCGTCGGCTTCCTCCGGCAGCGGGAACGGATGCCTGCCGTCTTCGCCGGAGAAGGGGAGAAGCCTTATGTTCCAGTGCGCGTTTGCTCTGGCGTAGCGGGATATCCCGTAGAGTATGTCACGCCCTGAAGCGTAAGAAAGTCGCAGGTACACCCAGATCTTGTTGATTCTGTCGTTCGCTCTTTTCATGGGACGACGGAATTATCCTAAAAGTCTCGGCAAAAGTCAATAGAGTCATGTTTCTTTTGCCTGAAAAGCAATGTTCTGCACTTGCGGGTACAACGAGGCTTTTGGTACAATTTGCAATGTCAGGGAGAAACAGTCTATATAAAAGGCAGGAGAAAGCAATGAACAGAAAGACAAGTGCCATTCAATGCGTGTTGTTCGGTTGCGTGATGATGTTTGCGCTGCCACTTTGTGCCAATACGTACGACGCATCAGGCGAGACCGTGCTTTCTAACATTACGGAAACGACACGCACCATCAAGACCAACGGAAGCGGCACGTTGATCCTAACTGGCACGAACTCGCTTTACGGTCTTCAGATGAGCGCGGGTACGCTCAGGATCAATGGCGGCTTGACGACTGTCACAGGCCCTGGCGGAACTTCTGGAACGACGGCCACGTTCGCGCAGGCGGGCGGTACGACGATCATAGAGGGCGGCGCGAAATTGGCTGTGACCTCGACCAGCAGCTATTCATCTGTGAATGTTGGCGGCAACCTCATGGTGACGAACGGAACGTACGAAATTGCCGGAGAGTTCCTGAATGGCTTTTACGTATCGTCTCATGGTCGCCTGATTGTTCAGGATGAAGGTGTGTTCAACGCCGGCGTGCTGCGCATCACGCAGACGGGAACCGCATCTTTGACCGACGATGTTGGCCTTTTCCTCAATGCCGGCGGTAAGGTTTATGTTAAAGAGTTGTATGTTGACGGCACGGGTCGCTATGGCGTAATTCGTTACGATGGCGGAACTGTCTATAAGACCAATGGTGGCGATCTCTACACCGGCAAAGCGGAAGCTTGGGATACGGTCCTGTCCTACGTCCAAGAGGGTGGGTTCCATCTGGTAAACGACACGGAAAATTCCATCAACGTTAACAGGCCGCTCTACAGCGGCGGCGAGAATGACGGCGGTGCGCACTTCTCGTCCAGCAAGGGGCGGTGGATTTATCTGCAAGGCACGTACGACAACAGCACGTTCAACGGCGGCACATGGCTGGAGGGTGACGTCACACTGGTCAGTTACCTCAACGATGCCAGCTTCGGAGCCGTGCCCGCATCGCCGACGAACAACATCTTCTTCAGCGGCACCACGACGTTTTTTGGCGGCGGCTCGGACTACACCATCCACCGCAACCGCAATGTCTGGATCGATGCAGGCGCGACGGCGACATTCGGATGTAACAATTCCGGAACGGGTATGCGCATAGGCGGCGAAATCTCCGTGCCGGACGGCGAAGACGCGGCGAAAGACACCATGTTCAATGCCGGAAACGGCAATTGGGGCGGATTTGTCGTGTTCGACCCCGGCGAAGGGCGCACAAACCGGCTCGACAGGCTTCATGTCGTGCGCAATCTCGAAATTGCGAGCGGCGTCACGATCGTGCGCAGCCCGTCCAAGGGAACGGAAACAGCCGCTCCGCTCTATGTCGAGGGTAACGGTAGCGAATACTCGGGCGGATACAACGCCTACGGAAACTTGCGGGTCAGCGGCGGCAAGCTGATCATCGAGGGCAATCGGTATTTTCAGGCGAACAAATATGCTAACGTGGTTGTCGATGGCGGCACGGTAAGCGCGCTTACGACGTACTGCGAGTATCTCAACGGGTTGTCGGACAAACCCGCGACGCTGACTGTGGAAAAAGGCGGCGTGTTCGAGGTTTACAAGATGCGCGTCTCGCAGGGCGGTCCGGTCGGGTCGGATGTCAACATCAACACGGGCGGCGTTCTGCGCACGGCCTATTTCTACATGGACAACCATTCAACAGGCCGCATCAACCTGAACGGCGGAACGATCGCGGTCTATTCGGACAGCGCTGTCTCGACGGCAGACAAAAACACATTCCTCGGCGGCAAGAAGTCGGATGAGGTCTGGAACAATGTCACGGTCCGCGTGCTTGCCGGCGGTGCGCGGTTCGACACGGCTGGTTATTCACGCCGCGTCAACATGCCGCTTCTCTCGGCGGTGGGCGAAGGCGAGACGGACGGCGGTCTCACGAAGCTCGGCGAGGGAACGCTGACGATGACGACGACCAACACCTACAACGGCGCCACGCGTCTTGAAGGCGGCACGCTTACCTTTGCCGTTGAGAACGGGCGCCCCGACGGCGACATCGAGTTCGCGGCGGTGGCGCTGGCGGCATGCACGGATGCGTCCACCCCGCTCCTTTGGGGAATAAACATCGGATCGTTCCGTTCTGGGTGTGGCTTGCGCGTGACCGAGTGCGAGACGTTGAATGCGCAGAACTGGAAAGGGAGGTGGCACACGGTTGCACGGTTCAACACCGCAATACCGGCGATGCCGTCAGTTACGTTCGTCAAGTCCGACGGCACGGTCGTCTCAACCGCAAACGGCTGGGATGGCTGGACGTTCCGCATCAGTGCCGACGGCCAGAATCTTGAGTTCAAGCGGGTGTACGGCACGACGGTTGTCATACGTTAAGAGGAGAAAATCTTGACACGGAAGAGTTTCCTTATTGGGTCCATGGCTGTGGCGGCTGCGGGCGCGCGACGGATGTTTGCCGTTCCGGCCGGTACGGTCTGTGGTACGCCCCGCCTCAAGCTGGCGGTGATCAGCGACATCCACGTGCGCAACGAGGCGTCTCAGAAGACGTTCGAAAAGGTGCTTGAATGGTACCGTGCGCAGGGAGTGGACGCCGTACTGGTGGCGGGCGACATGGCCGACCGCGGGCTTGTTTCGCAACTCCAGCTTGTCGCTGACGCGTGGTTCAAGGTCTTTCCCGACAACAAGATGCCGGACGGCCGACCCGTCGTGCAGCTTCTCGAATACGGCAACCACGACGTGGCGGGTTGGGAGGAGAAGAACTATCCCGATCCGGCGGAACGCGCGCGCAGGCTCATCAAGTTCGATCCGAAGGGATGCTGGGAAAGGGCGTTCCGCGAGGAGTACAAGCCGGTCTTCTCCAAGACCGTGAAGGGATATACGTTTGTCGGCGCGCACTGGCCGGGTCTGAAAGGGCTGGACGGCTGGCTCGCCGCTAACGGCGGCAAGATCGACCCGTCTCAACCGTTCTTCTACTTCCAGCATCCGCACCCGAAGGACACGTGCTACGGCGCGTGGGCGTGGGGCCATGATGACGGCGCCTCCACGAAGTCCCTTTCGCCCTACGCGAACGCAATCGCGTTCTCGGGCCATTCGCACTACACGCTCACGGACGAACGGAGCATCTGGCAGGGTGCGTTCACCTCGATTGGCACGTCTTCGATCTCCTACCTGTCGCTCGAATACAATTTCCGCGAGAATGCATGGCCGAACGATTTCGGGCAGAAGGAGAAACGGCAGCGCCAGATGGCTCGCCCGCCTACGGACTCGATAACGTCCGACGGGAAGCAGGGAATGCTGCTCACGGTCTGCGACGACCACATCCGCATTGAGCGGCGCGAGTTCACCTGGGGCGAATCATTGGGCGACGACTGGATTCTGCCGATTGGCAAGGCAGCCGAGAAACCGTACACTTTCGCGAAGCGGATTCCCGTGCGCCAAGCGCCCGAGTTCCCGAAGGACGCTGCCGTGAAGGTTGCGCTTGTGCCGCCAAAGGCGGAGAAGGACAAACCCGCGCCGAAGGAGTCGACGCAGGTGGAGGTGTCGTTCCCGTCCGCCACGCCGTGCGGGAAGAGCCGCGTATTCGAGTACGAGGTGCAGGCCGTGGTGGTGGAGGACGACGTGGAGCTGGTGGCGGCGACGCGGCGCGTGCTGGCGCTGGACTTCTACTACCCGCTGGCGAAGGCGGGGATGGCCGGATCGTGCATCTTCGCGCTCGCTGAGCTGCCGAAGGGCGTCCACCTCCGCTTTGACGTCACGCCCATTGAATGTTTCGGGAAGAAAGGCAACCCCATCCGGTCCGATGCTCGTTTTTCGGTCGCATGACGCCATGCGATTGCGGGACAGCCAACAATCAAAGAAAGGTAAAAGTCTATGGTAGCAAGAAAAGCACTCTACAATACCCTGCTTAAAACATGTGTACTCGCTTCGTCAACCGCCTTGGCGGGTCTTTCCTTCTCGGCGGTGAGAGCTGACAAGCCGAGTTCCCTTTCTTTCTCGCGGATCGGCTATGATACGCTCATTGCACACCGCGGAGAGTCTGTCGATGCGCCGGAAAACACGCTGCCGGCCTACAAGATGGCGGTAGATCGCGGCTTCGGATTCGAGTGCGACGTGTACCTCTCGAAGGATGGGCGTGTGTTCACGTTCCATGACCGCGACCTTAAGCGCACGACGGCGGGCGCGAACACGAACAAGTGTGCGGACGTGACGTGGGACGAAATCTCGCGGCTTGACGTAGGCAACTGGGGAAAGTGGAAAGGCTCGAAATACGCCGGCACGCGCCCCGCGCTGCTGGAGGAGGTGCTTGCGCTCGCCCGCGACGGGCGGTATATCTACGTGGAGGTGAAGCCGGGGCCGGAGATCGTGCCGCACATCAGGAAGGTGTTCGTCGCGCAGAAGAAGGCCACGCCGAAAAACACGCTCTTCATTTCGTTTGAGAAGGCGACGTGCAAGGCGCTCAAGGAGCAGATGCC
This sequence comes from Kiritimatiellia bacterium, assembly GCA_017514235.1. Taxonomy (GTDB): domain Bacteria; phylum Verrucomicrobiota; class Kiritimatiellia; order RFP12; family UBA1067; genus UBA1067. Next base: position 12,849 of record JAFWKK010000068.1, read on the forward strand.
AGAATACAAGGTGTATTGGATTACGTCAAGCAAACATTGGAAGACACCGGGCTATCCGCCTGTCACGGCGAAGGATGTGATCGCCGCCATGCGCGAAACGGGCGCGGACGGCGTTGACTGCCATTTCGATCCGACGGTCGTGACTCCACAGATGGTGGCCGAAGTCCGCAAGGCTGGCTACGAGTTCCACGTGTGGACCGTTGACAAGCTGAAGGATACCGAAGAGGCGTTCAGGCGTGGCGCACAGACCGTAACGACAAACTGCGCCGAAGCCCAACTCAAGGCCGCCAAGGCTGCTGCTGCGGCGGCGAGTGCGTGCCAATGAAACTTAGAACGCTTGGAATTCAGCGGGCGCTGGCCATCTGCGCATTGCTGCAGGTGGCGGTTGCTTATGCCGGCGACGCGCTTGACAGGGCTGAGGCTCGGGCGCGCGAGCTCTGCGTGCGCATGACGCTCGAGGAGAAGGCCGGCGAGCTGATGGTCTACGACTACATGGATCTTGGCCCGAAGCACTGGCACATCTACACCAACATGGTCTGCCGAAACGAGATCGGCGCCATGATGCGCGTGCTGAGCGCGAAGGAGACGCGGCGGATGCAGGAGTACAAGATGGCGCACTCCCGCCTCGGCATACCGCTGATCATCCACGAGGACATCACGCACGGATGGGTGACGACGCTTCCGAGCCAGATCGCGATTGCGTGCAGCTGGGACGACGACGCGATAGAGAAGGCGGAAGCCGTTGCTGCGCGCGAAGCCGCCGCGATCGGTATCCAGCTTACGTATTCTCCGCAGGTCGATGTCTCCGACGATCCGCGATGGGGGCGCATCGGCTGCACGCACGGCGAGGATCCGAATCTCTCCGGGCGCGTCGGAGCGGCGCGCGTGCGCGGCTGCCAGGGGCGGACGCTGGAGGAGCTAACGGACGGCGAACACATCATCGCCTGCCCAAAGCATTTTGCCGGCTACTCTTCGCTTCAGGGCGGAAAGGACTATCGGCACAAGGACTTTTCGCGCCGCGAACTACTGGAAACGCATCTTCCGCCGTTCGAGGCAACGATAAAGGCGGGCGCACTTTCGCTCATGAACGCCTACACCGTCTGCGAAGGCGTTCCCTGCAACTTCAACCGTTATCTGCTGAAGGACGTCTTGCGCGACCAGTGGGGATTTCGCGGACAGCTCGTCACGGACTGGACGACGCTCACCTTCTCGATCGACGAGGGCGCGGCGACGGATGTGGAGGACGCCGCGAAGCGGGGGCTTGAGGCCGGCGTGGACATGGACATGATAAGCCGCGCATTCCTTTCGCTGCCGAAGCTCGTGCGCGAGGGCAAGGTGAGCGAGGCGGATGTCGACGTTGCCGTCGTCCGGTCGCTTGCGCTCAAGTACCTCATGGGTCTTTTCGACGATCCGTACCGGTTCTGCGACGAGAAGAAGGCGCGCGAAGCGCTCATGACGGAACGCAACAAGGCCGACGTCCTCGCCCTAACGCGCGAGTCGCTCGTTCTTCTCAAGAACGACGGCATCCTGCCGCTGGACGTCTCGAAGCCGGTTGGGCTGACGGGGACCTGGGCGGACGATGACGACGCGCATCGCGGCGGCATGGGCAAGGACATGTTCAACGAGTACGATGTGGATGTCGGCATCAAGGAAGAGTCGCGCATGAAGATCGACACGATCAAGACCGCGATGGCGAAACGCTGGGGCGCGAATCTCGACTATGAGCCCATGAACATGTTCAACGTGGCGCGCGGGCTGGGCGGCGGAATGCCCAAGGCCGACACAGTGGTACTCTCCATCGGCGAGCCGACGGAATACACCGGCGAGCGCAGGGGACGCGGACGCATAGAGCTTCCCGATTCGGAACTTGAGAACCTTCGTGCGCTAAAGCGCGCGGGCAAGAAGATCGTGTCCGTCATTTTTGCGGGGCGACCGTTCATCATGAACGAGATCGTGTGGCTGTCTGACGCCGTGATCCTCGCCTGGTATCCAGGCGCAATGGGCGGACAGGCCATAGCCGAAGTCCTGTGCGGTGAAGTCAACCCGTCCGGGAAGCTCGCGCAGCACATTCCATTTGACGTTGGGCAGATTCCGCTTTCCTACCGCGAGAAGCGCACGTTCATCACATGCTCGTACGCGGACATCCCGTCCAAGCCGCTCTTCCCGTTCGGATTCGGGATGAGCTACACCACGTTCGAGTACGGCAAGCCGGCGGCGGACAAGGCGGAATATGCGATTGGCGAGAAGGTGCGCGTCCGCGTTGCCGTCAAGAACACCGGAAAGGTCGCAGGCCGCGAGGTAGTGCAGCTGTATGTGCGCGACGAGGTGGCGAGCGTTCTGCCGCGCGAACGGGAACTGAAGGAGTTCACCTCGGTCTGGCTCAGGCCGGGCGAGGAGAAAACCGTGGCGTTCACCCTTGACGACAATGCATTCGCGCTATACGACAAGGACCTGAAGCGCGTAGTGGAGCCGGGTGCGTTCACTGTCTACGTCGGGTCGGATTCCACGACCATGAACGCAACGCAAATTTCATTTAGATGAGATAATGAAGAAAGGAACAGTCGAGATGACGAATCATGATTTGAACCGTCGCGGATTTCTCGCGGCGATGCTGGCGACGGGCGCCGCCGGTGCGGCGCGCGGCGACTCCATGCCAACCATGCCGAGTGGCCTAGGGCGCGGGGACGCGCAGTCGTCCGCTTCTGGACGGGAGGGCCTGAAGGTTCACGTCACTCCGTACTTCAACGGCGGCTGGACGATGTACATGTTCGCCGACCGCGGCAACAACGTGATGCTTTCCACGCTCTTCAAGTCGCCGTCTGGAAAGGTGGTGATGATCGACGGGGGCTGGCCCAAGGATGCGGATTTCCTGGTTCCCGCGCTAAAAGAGCTTGGCGGCACGGTCGATGCATGGTTCCTCACTCATGCGCACTGCGACCACTACGGCGCACTTGCCGACATTCTTACGAAACCGAGATTGGAAGGGCTGAAGATCAAGAAGGTCGTCCACAAGTTCCTGCCGCTCGACTTCATCGCCGAGACTGAGAACGGAAGCCTTCCCTACGTGACGCCGTTCCTGAAGAACCTCAAGCAGAGCAGGCTGAAGGTCGAAACACCCAAAGTCGGCCAGGTCTGGAACTTCGGCGAAGGTCTGACGTTTGAGTGCCTGAACGACTACGACCTCTCCATGCGCGGCAATTCGATCAACTGCTCCAGCATCTGCTACCGCGTGATGAACGGCGGCAAGTCGATCCTTGTCACTGGAGACATCGGCTGGCCGATGTCCGACAAGCTGCTGAAGACCGTGTCTCACGACAAGCTCAAGAGCGACATCGTCTTCCTCTCGCACCACGGCCAGAACGGCGCGAACAAGAACTTCTACGAGGTCGTTAAGCCGGAAATCTGCGTATGGCCCACGCCGCAGTGGCTGTGGGAAAACAACTCTGGCGGACGAGGCCCTGGTTCAGGCCAATGGCTCACTAACTACGTGAAGTGCTGGATGCAGGACATCGGCGTCAGGCGCCAGATACTTCTCACCAAAGATGCTGCGCTCGGCCCCAGGTAATTTATGAAAACAAAAGAGCTTTTTGTTGCGGTGTTCTGTCTTTTCGCCGCTGTGATGGCTGCGTCCGCCGGCCAGTCGGCGGCATGGCCGTTCATCGTCATCCGTCATACGGGAGCCATCAACGGCGAACCTGAGACGTTCGGGCGGCTGATGGAATGCCATCGCCGCCATCCTGGGGCGTGCGACGAGTTCTGGTTCTCGGCCGGCGGCAGGGGCACGCCAGCTGCAGTGGCGAAGTCCTGCGAGGATTTCGCGCGTTACCGTCCGCTCTGCGAGGAGGCTGGCATCGCGCTTTCGTACCAGCAGGGCCTTACGCTGGGTCACAGCGAGGCGCACGACGGCAAGCCGAAACCAGGAGAGCAGCCGTTCCCTGATGACGCCTGGCAGGTGGGGCAGGACGGCAAGCCCATGCATTTCCTCTGTCCGCGTTCGCCGGACGTGATTGCCTACGAGAGAGCGTTTGCGAAGGCTGTGATCGGGACTGCTAATCCGGAGTCGTACTGGCTTGACGACGACCTGCGGTTGGGCATAAGCAAGCCGAACGGATGCTTCTGCAGACGCTGCATAGCGGCGTTCAACGCAAAGACCGGCGGCAGCTGGACGCGTGAGACGCTTGTCGCCAGACTCTTCTCGAAGGCCGCGCGCGAGCCGTTGCGCGCGGCGTGGCTTGACTTCAACGCTGAGTCGCTGGCGGCATACGCGGCGGCGGTGCGTCAGGCTGCAGATGAGCTGAAGAGCCCCTGTCGCCTTGCGTACCAGTCGGTCTGGGCCGACACGGTTTATACGGCAAGCAGCTACCGTCCGCTCCTTGAGGCCCTGTCTGGCGCGGGGCGCAAGCCGGTTGGGATACGTCCTGGAGCGGGCTACTACATGGAGGCTGAACCGCGCGGCATGGTGAAGAAATGCCTCAGCGTCGCTCGCGAGGCCGAACGTTGCCGCGACTACGGCGATCTCGTGGCGAGCGTCTGCTACGAGCAGGAAACGTACCCGCGCCATGTCCTGCACAAGTCGCCGGGGGCGATAATGACCGAATGCGCGCTTGCGTTGGCTTCTGGCTGCAATTCGCTTTCGCTGTATTGGTTTGCTGCCGACCATCCTGAGCCGGTCGAGGAGTATGACCGCTTTGTGCGGACCCTTGCTGAGGCGCGTCCGTACTTCGAGCGGCTGGCGGCTTCCGTGCAAAGGACGCGGCTCGGAGGAGTGGCGAGGTTCATCGGCTCCGCGGCGCTGGAGGCTTCGGGCTTCGACCTGCGCGACGAGAAGGATTTTGACCTGGCCTGCGCAGGCATACCGGTTACTGTTGCGGAGGCGAAGCCGAAAGTGTGGTATCTTACTGAGAAATCCCGCGTCGCGCTGACGGATGCCGACAGGGCCTTGCTTGCGAAGTCAGGCGTGGTGAATGTGGCGGACGTCGGCAAGTATCCGCTTGCCAGTCGCCGTGCAAGGCTGCTGGACGATCTCGACAAGGCGACTGGCGGAACGTTCCCGGTCAGGATTGACGCTTGCCGTCCGCTCCGCATCCTGCCGCGAGTCCGCGAGGACGGTTCGCTTGACAGCGTGACGATACTGAACCTGTCCATCGGCGACACGGACGAGCTGAAGGTGCGGGTGCGCAACCCGGTTTCGGAGAAGGCGTATTGGCAAGGCGTCAAGCAGGGCCTTTCGCCTCTTGCGGTGGAGCGCGGCGCGTCGGCTGACGAGCGCGTCATAACGATTCCGAACCTGATCGGCTGGCAGGTCGTAACCGTGTTCTTCGAACGCCGGCAGTCGCCGACCGAGGTCGTGCTGGGCGATTTCACTAGGGATGACGGCGGATGGCGTGCGGCGCATCACGTCAAGGACGTCGAGGTGTCGTCGGAGGGAACGTCGTTCACGGTCACTGGCAACGACCCGTGGTTGCTTGGCCCGAAGGTTTCGATTCCGGCCGCTCCGGCAGGTGCCGCGAAGGTGCGTTTCACGATAACCTGTGCGCCGACCTCTTGCGGCGGCGCCTGGGAGATTTACCACGACCTTGAGGGGAAGGGTTACGACGAAAGGAAGAAGTTTGCGCTTCGCGCGTGTGGTTCAGCGCCATACACGCGGTTTTCCGTCGATATGCCCGTGAAAGGTCTTTCGCCCGCGAACGGCAGCTTTCGAATCGATCCGCCGGCGCTTGCAGGCGAGAGGTTCACTATAAAGTCGTTTGCCGCCGAAATCATCAGGCCGCTGTGGTCGTATCGTCCTGAGACACCGCAGAAGCTGGTTCTGCCTGCCGATGCCATCGTCATTGAAGGTGACGGCTGGCGGCTTAGTCACGATCCTTCGCGCATGGGCGCGTTCCGGTACGAGTCGCACGGCAAGATTGTGGAGGGGAATCCAGGCGAACCATGCGTAGTGCTGTTGAAGGACGGTACGCCGCGTCAGGTCGACTGGGCGTCGGTCAAGCCGTCGGTCGAGCGCACGAGAGACGGGTTCACGATGACGGCTGCGACGCGCGACCCGGAAGGGCGCAGATGGCGCATGTCGCGTTCGTTCGGCAAGGCGGAGAAGGGGCGTGCCCTTGCCATCAGGACGCAGTATGACTGCGACGAGACGCAGGCCCTCCACGTGCCATACCTTACCATGTTCGCCGAGCGTGCGTCGAACGGACACAAGCGCCAGGCCATGCTTTCCGGCCTTGAGTATCTTGATGACGAGCCTTCTTCCAATACGAAGGACATCAGGATGCCCGAAGCCAACAGGCTCATTCCTGCGATTCATCGCATCTGCGCTCCGTTCGCCGCGCTTACCGACGAAAAGGCGTGGCTCGCGGCGGAATGGACGATGCCGCGCCGGCAGGAATATTCCGTGGTGTTCGACACGCCCGACCGCCAGTTCAACTCTGGCGGGCACCTGCTGGCGTTCTGGTTCCCTGCCGTTGGCGAGGCCCGCCCTGAATCGGAGCTTAACCTCTACGGGGCAGAGCCATACTCCGGCGGCTCGCAGACTGTAGTTTTGCGCGCTGGCGATGGCGCGACCGTTGCCGCCGCGCTTGCGGCGTTGGTGCGCCGAGACAACTTGCCGCAACGTGACAAGATTGATGAGGTTGCGACACTCGCCCTGCTCTCCCACGGATGGCTTGATTCCAAGTTGCGCGACGGAACGAAGGTGAGTCATGCCGTCGGCTTCAGCCTCAACCAGGCGTCCGATGCGCCGGCGCTCATGCGGTGGCTCGCCGCGCAGATCGAACGCCGACCCGCCGCCGACGCGGCTCTCGTGAAGCGCCTTCGCGAAATGGCGTCCGACATGTTCGCGGCGGTCAAGCCGGCGGACATCGGGCGGACATGCGTTTCGCACATCCAGCGTCCGGTCTCGCCGCTTCTTGCAGGCGACGTCAATGCATGGATCGCGGCGCGAGACGAGCGGCTCCGCTCCGGCACGAAGAAACTTGCCGACGGCTATCGCGTCTGGAAGGCTTCTCCAGGCGCAAAGTACGACTACGGCGAGACGCTAGGCGCCGCCGACTGCAACGGCTATACTGCGATGGCGATGGAGGAGATGCTCATGGATGCCACGTGGAGCGGCGACGAATCAGAGATAGCCCGCGCTCTCACCGCGCTCGACAAGGCAATCGCCCGCTACAGGGGCACCGTTCCGCGTGGCGCCCAGCCGTGGGAAATGCCGCTTCATACACCCGACATAATCGCTTCGGGACTGATGGTGCGCTGCTGCGCGCTGGGGTATCTGCTTAAGCCTGACGTAAGGTATCTAAAGGCAGCGCGGTACTGGGCGTACACCGGCCTTTCCATGGTCTATCTCGTTCCTCCGCCGTTCGAGTTCCCGGCCGGAGCAGACCCGTTCGGCTGCTACGCGACGTGCGGCGTGATGGGCGCAACTCACTGGGATCTCGTCAGTTGGATGGGGCGTCCCGTGCAGTGGTGCGGGCTGGTCTATTCTGCTGCGCTCTATGACTATAGCCGCCTGTGCCGTCCGGAGGAGACGGCGTTCTGGCGCACGATCGCCGACGGAATCGTCGCTTCGGGCGTAAGGCAGTCGCATCCAGCGAGCGAACCTGACAGGCAGGGTCTCTTGCCCGATTCCGTGTATCTGGATGGGCAGACCCGCAATCCGCCTGCGATCAATCCCGGCGACGTGCAGGAGAACTTGGCGGAAATGCTCGGGTCGCCTTACTATGCGCTCAGGGCCTTCCCGGGCAAGACGCCGGTGCTGCTTCACATGGCAGGTGACGCCGCGAAGCTGGAGCGCGAGGGCAACGCGCTCGCCTGCCGCATCGAGGCGTGGCCGGAGACGGAGTCACGCCTTGTCCTGACACGCATTGACGCTCCCGCTTCCGTGACGTTGAGCGGCAGGCAGCTTGCCTTTGCATATGACGCTGCGCGGCGCATCGCCGTAGTGACGTTGCCTGCAAGGGCGGAGGGCGTTTTCAAGGTAAATTGATCAAAAATCTCAAAGACAAACGAAAAGGAGAAATGACATGAGCAGAATGAACAGAAGGGAATTCCTTAAGGTTTCGGCGTACGCGGCGGCGGCCGTCGAGGCAGGGTGTGTTTCCGGCGTCGCCAAGACCGCCGCGCCGTTGCCGAAGCTCGGTGACATCCGTGCGGTTCTGCTGCACCTCGGCCACAACATGTGGTGCGACTGGTTCCCGGCAGATGTCAGCGCCGACGGCTTCAAGTGCAAGCCGGATACCGTCCTCCGCAACAAGGACGATCTCTGGAGCAAGGCGATCGACTACGCTGTGAAGAAGGGCGTGAACATGATCGTCATCGACCTTGGCGAAGGCGTTGAGTACCCGAGCCGTCCCGAACTGGCGATCAAGGGGTCGTGGAGTCCGGACAAGCTCCGCGCAGAGGTCCGCCGGCTCAGGGCGATGGGCGTGGAGGCGATCCCGAAGCTCAACTTCTCGACATCTCACAACGGATGGCTCAAGCAATACCGCCGCATGATCTCCACGCCGACATACTACAAGGTCTGCGAAGACGTGCTGCGCGACGCCTGCGAGATCTTTGACAGCCCTCGCTTCATTCACATTGGCTGCGACGAGGAGTCCGCCAAGCACCAGCTTAACATCCTGCACTACGCCTACATCGTCGCGCGGACGAAGGAGTTCTGGATGCACGACTACTTGCATCTCGTCCGCACGGTGGAGAATCTGGGTGCGCGTCCGTGGTGCTGGAGCGACTACGGCTGGCGGCACCCCGAGTTCCTGGAGCAGAGCCCGAAGAGCGTCGTGATGTCGAACTGGTACTACGATGAATGTTACGGCGGTTTCGACCCCAAGACGAACAAGACGAGCGATCTTGAGCGGCTCGTCCAGTTCTGGGATCTGGAGAAGGCGGGCTTCGATCAGATTCCATGCGGCACGAACTGGGTCGGGCATGTCCGGCGCCAGCTGAAGATCGGCGCTGACGAAGTCATGGGCAAGCTTGTCAAGACATGCCGCGAGGTCATTGCGCCGGAACGGCTTCTTGGCTTCCTGATGGCGCCGTGGGAATGTCTCAAGGACGAGGATGCCCTCAAGTTGAACATGCGGGCGGTCGACATCTTTGAGGACGCGCTTCGGCAGCCTTGCGACAGGACATGATGCGCGGCTGCATGGACACGACTTTCCGGGAAACGCTGTCAGTCTGCGCTTTTGCGGTGCTGATGGCCTTGGCCGGATGCTCGAATAAGACCGAGCAGCTGAAGGACGACTATGTCTTTGCTCCGGTGACGAATGCGGTCAGGCTGATAGGGATGCTGGAAAATCCGTCAGGGGACGCGAACGCCGTCACGTCGAAGGTTCTTGACGTGAGGGGTTTCACCGCGCGTGATTTCCGCCGTGAATTGGAGAGGTTTCCCGGCAGGGAGGTCCACGTCTGGATGCCCGGGCGGCAGCTTTGGCTGCTGGTCGGTCGCGCCGGCACCAACAGCGTGTCGCTTGCCGCGGCGATGGACGCGCTTGCGCTTGACGATGGCTGTCCGTCGCTTCCGGAAATATTCGCTAACTACGTGGGACGCCGCGAGGACGTGCTGCCGGCGTTCTCGAACGACCTGCAGGGCGAGGTGGTGCCGGAGTGGTTCATGACTAGGGAAATACCGGCCGTCGGCTGGCTAGACCCTTCTGGCATAGATGACGACATACTTCGTGCGACGCTGGCCGAGATACGTTCGATGCAGGTGGTGCGCAGGGTGGCGTTGGAGGGCGACATGCTGGCCGTCGAGGCGAAGGACAAGGAAGGGGAGGAGAAGGCTGCGGCTGCATGGGCGCGTGCGCTTCTGCGCAACCCGCGCGACCTTTTCGTGTTGGAACGGCTCGACCGGCTCGCCCGCAACGCGCACGGGTTCCTTGAGGTTGGCAAGGTGCTTCAGGCGATGAAGTGCTACGAGACGATGGTGCTTGTCAGGCCGGACGCACGGAACGTCCGCAACTTCGGGCTGTGCCTCAAGAAGATCGGCAAGCTTGACCTTGCGGAGAAGGTTCTGGCCAGGGCGGACGAGCTGCGCAAGGCGGAGGAGCGGAAGGATTCCGAGAACTGAAAAGTGCTGCTAGTGCCCGGCGCGGCCCGTCGTATTCGACGGGAAGCTGACGGCGATGCCTTTCTCGTCTATCGCATAGCGGATGTTAGCCTGTGCGATCTGCATCGAGTCGTAGCGCAGGGTAAGCGTCTTGGCCTGCATGTCCCACCGGTAGGAGTCCTTCTGGATTCCGTTGTACTTGGCGAGCGCGGCGACTATCGTGACCTTGTTGCTTTCAGCAAGGCCAGGCATCGTGACGGTCATTTCGCGGATGTCTTCGCGGCGGCAACCGGAAGCTAAGGCGGCGAGGAGAAGGGCTGTGGCAACGATGCGTGTCATGAGAATGTGGTCACGTTCTTGTCGGGGCCGAATGGGGAAAGCTCGCGGAGGGCCTCGACGACCCCAGGAAGCTTTGCGAGAACATAGTCGATGTCGTCCGCCGTGGTGTAGCGAGAAAGAGAGAAGCGCACCGAGCCGTGGACTGCAGTGAAGGGCACTCCCATGGCGCGGATGACATGGCTCGGATCGAGTGATCCGCTGGCGCACGCGCTGCCAGTGGAGATGCATATTCCGAGGTCTGAGAGCCGGTAGGCTATCGCCTCACCCTCGATGTATTCGAAGGAGACGTTGAGCGTGTTTGGCAGTCGGTGGGCGCGATCGCCGTTGACGCGCACGTTTCGGCAGGTCGCCAGTATGCCGGCTTCAAGGCGGTCGCGTAGCGCGGTTAGCTTGCGTTCCTCGTCGGCCATGCCGAGGCGGGCGATCTCGCAAGCCTTCGCGAGGCCGACGATGTACGGCACGTTCTCGGTGCCTGCGCGGCGGGAATGTTCCTGATGGCCGCCAAGCATGAAGGGCTTCAGCCTTGTGCCCCGCCTGACGTACAGGAACCCGATCCCCTTTGGCGCGTGGAACTTGTGGCCTGACATCGAGAGCATGTCGACAGGCACCTTCTTCACGTCTACCGGCGTCTTGCCTGCTGCCTGGACTGCGTCGGTATGCAGCGTCGCTCCACGTTCGCGGCAGATGGCTGCTATTTCCTTCATTGGAAAGAGGACGCCCGTCTCGTTGTTCGCCCACATCACCGAAACCAGCGCTCCCGGCGTGACAGTCTTGCGGAAAAGGTCGAGGTCGAGAAGACCGCCAGCATTCACGGGCAGTTCGACAACCTCGTGTCCGAGAGCCTTGAGTCGGCGGCAGGGCTGCAGCACGGCCGGGTGCTCAACGGCGGTCGTCACGACGCGCAACCCTTGCCCGACGGCTTCGGCGGTGCCCCTTATGGCGGCGTTGTCGGATTCTGTCGCGCATGAGGTGAAGATCACCTCGTCCGGTTCGGCGTTGATGAACCGGGCGACCTCGTCGCGGGCACGGTCCACATAACGGGCGATTTCGCCGCCAAAGGCGTGCATTGAGCTGGGATTTCCGTAGAGTTCGCCGAGAAACGGGAGCATGACGTCACGCACCTCGGGGGCGACCTTGGTGGTGGCGTTGTTGTCAAGATAGCAGATCCTCGTCATCGGGCGGATATTATAGCACAAATTTTGTTATAATACGTCTCCATGTCCGACTTCGTACACCTTCACCTTCACACGACGTATTCCCTGCTGGACGGGCAGTGCCAGATCAAGCCGCTTGTTGCAAAGGCAAAGGCCATGGGCATGTCGGCTCTGGCCGTAACCGACCATGGCAACCTGTTCGCCCTGAAGGCATTCTACGACGAGTGCCGCGAGAACGGAATCAAGCCCATACTCGGCGTCGAGACGTATGTCACTTCTACTGGCGACCATACGCTGCGCCATGCGTACTTTCAGCAGCACAAGGAGGTGAAGGAGAAGCGCTTTCACCTCTGTCTGCACGCAAAGAACCTGACGGGCTACCACAATCTCGTGAAACTCATCTCCGAGGCGCACATAAACGGCTACTACTACAACCCGCGAATAGACCACGCCCTGCTGGAGAAGTACCACGAGGGCCTTCACTGCTCATCGGCCTGCATCGCCGGCGAGGTGGCATACTACCTTGATGACGGGTTGAAGGGCGGCAACGACCCGGCGAAAGCCGAAGAAGTGGCGCGTTGGTATCAGGGGCTCTTCGGCGAGGACTACTCGTTGGAGGTGATGATTCACCCGTCAGGAAAGGGCGAGGGCGCGGAGACTGTCCCTGGCCGCGAGCCGATTCCACCGGAGGCCATCGCCGACTTCCGCGACCTGGAGGCGCGGCAAAGGCGCGTTGCGGACCGCGTGCGCGCCCTGGGCAAGAAACTCGGAATCCGCGTGATCGCCACGAACGACGTGCATTTTCTTGAGAAGGATGACGACGATTCCCACGACGTGCTCCTGGCCCTCTCGACGGGCAAGAAGATGTCTGACCCGGGACGCATGATCTATACTGGCCAGGAGTACTTCAAGAGCGAAGAGGAGATGCTTGCGCTCTTTCCTGATGCGCCGGAGCTTGTTGCCGCGACGAAGGAGGTGGCCGACGGCATTGAGGAATATTTGCTCAATTCCGACCCGATCATGCCGAAATTCCCGATTCCGCCCGAGTTCGGCGACGAGGAGTCGTTCAAGGCGAAATACGACGAGAAGACGCTTGCGGGCATGTATCCGGAGGGACGCATAGCGAAGTTCGGCGGCTACGAAAAGGCCATACGCATACAGTTTGAGGCAGAGTACCTCGCGTCGCTCGCTTGGGATGGCGCCAAGCGCCGATGGGGCGACCCGTTGCCGCCGGATACGTCCGAGCGCATGCAGTTCGAACTGGACACGATCCGCACGATGGGCTTTCCCGGTTACTTCCTGATAGTTCAGGATTACATAGCTGCGGCGCGGCGCATGGGCGTTTGGGTCGGGCCGGGGCGCGGTTCCGCCGCAGGTTCCGCCGTCGCGTACGCGCTCGGCATCACGAATGTGGATCCGCTCAAGTTCGACCTGCTGTTCGAAAGGTTCCTGAACCCGGACCGCATATCGATGCCCGACATTGACGTCGACTTTGACGACTCAGGGCGCCAGAAGGTGCTCGACTTCGTGACGAACAAGTACGGGCAGGAGCACGTTGCGCACATCGTGACGTTCGCCCAGCTGGCGGCAAAGTCAGTTATCAAGGACGTCGGCCGCGTGATGGACTATCCGCTCGCCGACACGAACAAGCTCGTCGCGCTCGTCCCCGGCACGCCAAAGATCACCTTCAAGAAGGCGACGAGCCCGAGAGACAAGAACGGCGACCCCAACGGGGACTATTCGCAGGGGTTGGTGGACGCGTTCAACTCCAACGACCCGACAGTTCACCTCCTGATGGAACGCGCGAAGCACCTTGAGGGCGGCATGCGCCAGCCCGGCGTACATGCCTGCGGAGTCATCATCTCGCGCGATCCGCTCATCGAGACGCTTCCGGTGATGCCTACGGAAAACGAGACGTTGCTCACCACGCAATACGACGGACACTATGTAGAGCCGGTGGGACTGCTCAAGATGGACTTCCTCGGTCTCAAGACGCTGACGGTTGAGAAGGAGTGCGTCGCGTTGCTAGGAGCGAACAACCCGCGCGTCCCCGAGGAACTGCGGGGGCCGGACGGGATGCTCGCCCCCGACAAAATCCCAGATGACGACCGTGAGACGTACGAGCTCTTCGGCCGCGGCGAGACGACGGGCCTCTTCCAGTTCGAGTCGGACGGCATGAAGAAGTGGCTGATGGCGCTGCAGCCCGAGCGCCTTACGGATCTCGTCGCCATGAACGCCCTCTACCGGCCCGGGCCGATGGACTACATACCGGCTTTTGTCCGGCGCAAGAAGGGCGAGGAGGCTATCGTCTACGATCATCCGCTCATGGAGAAATACCTGGCCGACACGTATGGCGTGTGCGTGTACCAGGAGCAGGTGATGCTTCTCTCGCGGCTGCTCGGCGGCTTCACGCGCGGCGATTCGGACAAGTTGCGCAAGGCGATGGGCAAGAAGCAGGCCGCAGTCATGGAGGCCTTGAAGGTCAAGTTTGTCGAAGGCTGCCTTGCCAATCCCGCGTTCCGCATCGACAAGTGGGCGGACGAGACGGAGGCCCGCACTCTTATCGACAAGATATGGGACGACTGGCGAGCGTTTGCATCGTATGCGTTCAACAAGTCCCACGCCGTATGCTACGCCTGGATAGCATACCAGACCGGCTACTTGAAGGCGCACTATCCGGCCGAGTTCATGTGCGCCCAGATATCGTCCGAAATCGGTAACTTCGACAAGCTCCCCGGCTTTGTCGCCGAGTCGCAGGAGATGGGGCTGGAGCTGCGCCTGCCGGATGTGAACGAGTCCGGTTCGAAGTTCGTGCCCACACCAGACGCCAAGGGCATTCGCTACGGGCTGTCGGGAATAAAGGGCGTCGGCGCGGCTGGCGAAGCGATCGTCGAGGAGAGAAAGGCGAACGGCCCCTACAAGGGCTTCCTTGACTTCTGCATGAGGCTGGCCGGGACGCCGGCATGCAACAAGCGCGTTCTCGAGAACTTGACGCGCACCGGTGCCTTTGGTTCGCTCGAACCGAACCGGGCAAAGCTCTTCAATAACATCGAGTACGCCCTCAAGAAGGCGCAGCAGCGGGCGAAGGAGAAGGCGAGCGCCCAGGCGAGCTTCTTCGACCTTATGGACGGCGGAGATGAGCGCGTCTCCGACGACGAGCTATCCCCTTCGCCGCCGTTTTCGCCGGCTGAGGACCTCAAGAACGAGCGCGACTTCCTAGGTGTCTACATTTCCGGGCATCCTCTCCAGAGCTGCCGCCGCGTCATAGCCGAGGTTGCGACGTTCAAGGCGTCGCAGATGGGCGACGAGGAGGCTGTGGACGCATTGCTTAAGGCGCAGCCGGCGGACAAGTGGAAGAAGAAGTCGAATCCGCACGTGAAGGATCACCGCGCCCTGTCGCACCTTGACGTGCGGCTTGTCGGCATCCTCACTGCATGCACGGTGAAGACGCCGAAACCGCGCCCCGATGGCACGGTGGGCCAGAAGTGGGCCATACTGCAGGTCGACGACGGCGCGTTGCTGGACGCATTCTGCTTTGCAAAGACGTGGGAGACGTGCAGCGCCCTGGAGACGGCGGTGGACAAGCTCGTGTTGCTGTGCGGCGAGGTGTCCCACAGGATCAACTACGAGAAGGACGACAGGTTCGAGAAGCGCCATCCGTCCGTCGGCGACCTCAACTTCACGGTGCGTGAGGCTTATGCGCTTGAGGACGCCATGCCGATGCTTTCGAAGGGAATGAGGATACGCCTGCGTTACGAAGACCCCGACGTCAAGGCGAAGGCGGAGCGTATTCGCGACGTCATTCGCCGCAGTCCAGGCCGGCTGTCGGTCGTGCTGGAGATGGCCTGCCCCGGCGGCAAGGTGGTCGACATTGACCTCGGTTCCGGTTTGGGCGTGGCCGTAACGGTCTCTTTCCTCTCCGAACTGGGCAAGATCGTGCCGCAGTCAGACGTTTCCTTTTGCCCGTCTGACAAGGTCTATCTCGCGCCGCGGGAGCCGAAGCCCTGGGAGCAGTGACAATCGGAGCAATATAGACATTCCATTTTGTGGTGACCTGTCCGTGCTGGAGTTGCAAGGATTTTGGAAATAGAATATAATATCACCGTTTTCAATGGCAAGGGTCAAGACTAAAACGGAAAAGGCAAAGGGCAGGCAGATTCTGACAGGCAATGGCTTTGCGGCGTCGTGTCCTTCGCCTCGTCTCATTTTGCCATGAACAGGTCGATGTGAAGATGATGGCGAAACGGCAAAATTCTTGGCTGTCATTGTTGTCTCTGATTGGTCCGGGCATATTCGCCATAGGCTACACGATCGGCACGGGGTCGGTCACGTCGATGGCCAAGGCCGGTGCGGACTACGGGCTTGGTCTTCTCTGGGTGCTCGCGTTGAGCTGCATTTTCTCCGGAGTCCTGATGTCGGCATACGGACGCTTTGCCGCCGTCACGGGCGAAACGGCGCTTCACGGCATCATCCGATTTCTGCCTGGCGGCAAGTGGATCGCTGCGGCAGTGTTCGTCGGCGTGGTCATGGGGCAGTACACGTGCCTTGGCGGCATCATGATCCTCACGGCGGGAGCGATTCGCGAGGCGTTCTCCCTTTCAATCGGGACATTTCCTATCGCATGTGCGATCATGGCGGTCATGTATGCCCTGATGATGGTGGGGCGGTATTCGTTCTTCGAGCGGTTGCTTGCGTTCTTTGTCGCCCTTATGGTGATTACGTTTGTCTTTTCCGTTTTCGCGACATGGCCGGACGCCTCGTCGGTTAAACGGGCAGTTATGCCGGTTCTGCCGAATGATGCGGCTTCGCTTCTTATGCTGGCGGCGTTCGTGGGAACGACCATGGCAGCGCCGACGTTTGTGACACGTCCGCTGATCATACGGGAAAAGAGCCTTGGGGCAGAGGACATCGGGCGCGAGCGTATGGACGCGGCGGTTTCCGCGACGCTGATGTTTGTGGTTTCGGGGGCGGTCATGGCCGTGGCAGCGTGGACGCTATGGACGACAGGCGGCAGCGTCGTGAATGTTCTCGACATGGCCGAGACGCTCCGTCCGCTGATGGGGAGGTTCGCCGTGGCGCTGTTCATGTGCGGCACGCTGGCGGCGGGGCTTTCGTCCGTGTTCCCTATCATGATGGTTGCGCCTTTGCTTGTCGGCGACTGGCGTGACGGGCGCATGCGAACCGATACGCCGCTTTTCCGCATCATCTGCCTTGTCGCCGCTGTCTGGGGACTGGTCGTTCCCGCCGTCGGCTCAAATCCGGTGTCGGTGACGATACTTGCGCAGATATCGAACGTCTTTGTATTGCCGCTGACCGTGGCCGTTATCCTGTGTCTTGTGAACCGTCGGGATGCGATGGGCCGTTTCCGTGCCGGCATTCTTCTGAATGCGCTTTTGATTGCGGCGTTTGTCTTTTCGCTGGCGGTGGCGTATGTCGGGGTGAAGACGCTGTCGGGACGATTTTGCCAGTGATGTAGCCTATGAAAGTCATGAAAACCTATGAACTATGAAAGTCTTATGAAAAAAATGATAATGCCGTTAGTCGTGTTGTTGGCGTTTTCTGCGCTTGCCGACATTCGTTCGGTCACGCCAGTTTCGCGCGAGAGCGAGCCATGGTGGCGTGAGAGACATCAGCAGAAGCTGGCCGAAATTGCGTCCAACACAAATCGCAGTTATGATGTGGTTTTCGTCGGCGATTCGATCACCGACTTCTGGGAGCGTCGGCACAGAAAGCGCTGGAACCATTGGTTTTCATACGGCAAGCTGCGTGCGCTGAATCTTGGATTTTCCGCCGATCGCACCGAGCATGTGCTCTGGCGCCTTGAAAACGGCGAGCTCGACGGTTATTCGTCGAAGGCGGTCGTGCTGATGATAGGAACAAACAACAGCGGACAGCTTGAGCCGGAGGACGAGGCTCCGGCGGACACGATCATTGGCGTCAAGAAGATCATGAACGTCATTCGTGCGAAACAGCCGAACGCGCGAATAATCCTGATGGCCATCTTCCCGCGCGGCAAGGATGCGGACGATCCGGTTCGCAGGCGGAATGAAGTAGTAAACCGCGAGCTTGGCAAGCTCTGCGACGACCATGCGACTGTTTGGATGGACGTCAACCAGCGTTTTCTGACGGCTGACGGTCGCCTTTCGCGGCGCATCATGCCGGACTATCTCCATCCTTCGGACGAAGGATATGACATATGGGCAAGTGCTGTTCTGCCGCTTCTGCGGGAGATATGCCTGTCACCTACTGGACGAAGCACCCCCTATCCGAAGACGTTGCCGCCATGCATCCCGGATCGGGACTGGACAGACCGTCCGGCCGAGACCGTCGGGGATACGCACGTCTCCAGCCAGGTGCACAACCGCGAGGAAGGTCCGTTCGGCGACTGGTGGTGGCTGAACCGCCTGTACAACCGCCGCGTGCAGGTTATTGCGGCAAAGGGCAAGACAGTCGATGTTGTTCTGATGGGCGATTCCATCATGCACTTCTGGGAATGGCGGCATCCCGAATCGTGGAGGAAGTTCACCAGCCGGTATTCGGCCATCAACTGCGGGTATGGCGGCGACCGTACGCAAGATGTCGTCTGGCGGGCAGAAAACGGCGAGCTGGACGGCTACACGGCGAAGGCAGTCGTTCTGGAGATCGGCACCAACAACGCAACGCTCGGATCGAGTGCAGAGGATACGGCCGAAGGCATCAGGGAATGCATTGCGGTCATACGGCGCAAGCAGCCGACGGCGAAAGTCATTCTTCATCCCATATTTCCACGCGGGCATGACACGGCGAAATCGCGAGCCGCCCATGAGCGCGAGCGCATGGTGAACGAAAAGGTCAATGCAATCATCAAGTCGTACGCCGACGGCAAGGATGTCATCTGGGTTGATTTCAACGACAGGTGGCTTCCTGACGGCTGGGGCGTTCCGCCGGCCTTGATGGCCGATGCGATTCATCCGTCTGATGAAGGATATGACCTTTGGATGTCGGTGTTGAATCCGATTTTGGACCGTATATTGGGCGTTTGATGAGGTCGAAAGGGTTTCCCGAGACTGCAATTTGTCCGTTCAAGTTGGATCGGGCAAGTCGGGACAGCCTCACGGATCAGCTGACTAACGGTTTACGCGATGCAATTCACTCCCGGTTCTACAAGGCTGATGATGTTTTGCCTTCGATGCCGGAATTGGCAAGGCATCTGGGCGTAAGCGAGATCATTGTGCGCACAGCGTACCGCAGGCTTGCGGAGGAAGGTCTTGTGCTGGCGCGTCCAAGGCGTGGCACAGTCGTTTTGCCGTCCAAAAGCCCCGTCTGGCGAGGTCATGTGCTGTGCGTGATGTGCGACCACGACTTCAACAGCCAGATGGCCATCGGCATCGAGAAGATACGCGAGGTGCTTACGCACAATGGCTTTCTCTTCTCGCAGGTTTCTGTGCTTGACAACAAGGATGCGATTACCGACCTTTCAGGATTGGATATCGCGTTGTCACGCTCGATAGACTTCATCATATTGTTCTATGATCGTCCACAGGTGATAAAAAGACTATCCGAGTCAGGCGTGCCATTTGTGGTCATCGGTGGCAAGGGTGACGAACCACCCGGCTGTGTTGGACGGATTGCCGTTTCGCCCAAGCAGGCCATCGACGAGTTTGTCCGGCATTGCCGCCGAGCGCGAGTCTCTTATGTGGAAATCGTGTCGTGCAGCCGATACGACATGTATGAGAGGTTGATCGCAAAGGCGCTGAAGAGCGTGGGTGTTTCTGTCAGGCGTACTGTCGTTCCTGTGCAGGACCACATTCCGTACCGGTGCGAGAACGTCATGCATGTCGGCTATGAGTTCCTGTCGAGGATCCTTGCGGGGAAGAACTTCAAGTTTCCGTCCCTGTACTTTGTTATGGACGACTGGCTCGCTTCGGGTATGCTCTGTGCGTTTCAGGCTCATGGTGTCCGTATCCCTGACGATGTCAAGTTTGTCTGCTACACCAATCGCGGATTCGGACCGATTTATTCAAAGCCGATAACGTTCTTCTCATGTGATCCGTTCAAGATGGGTGATGAGTTCGCACGGCGCATATACGACTACCTTGTCCTGCACAAGCCATTCCCAAATACATATGTGAAGTGCGAATACATACTAGGCGGGACGTTCCCCGACGTGAACACATAGCCCATTCCGTATATTCCGTATAAAAGAAGTCCGCATTTGGCGTTGTATTCCCATTTGCGATATGGGATAATTTTACCTGCCAACATGAAAGGAAGAATGACAATGAAAAGAATGTTGTCAATGGCAAGCGCGGCGATGCTCGCCCCGCTCATGTCTTCTGCGGCAAACAGCTGCATCATCAGCGGCGACCCTGTTGCGGCGGCCACTGTGAACAGTAGTGCCAAAGTTTCGGCCAGCACGGCACTCGTGTCTGGTACTTTATCCAAACTGACGACGGCATCTTCACTTGAAGCCCGATACCGCACTTGGAAGCTTTCCAATGGCACCGCGCTTTGTTCCGACAAGGCTGGAATGACAATCGTGGTGAAGTAACCGTAACAAATCACAACCATCTATCAATCTCGCAAGAGAGAAAGAGATCGACCAAAATGAACATCAAGATAATGACTGTGGCCGCCATGGCGGCGACAATGGCGTCAACCCTCACGGCGACTGTGCCACAGGTGGGCAGTGTTACGATGACACAGGCGTCTGGCGGACGGCTTGTGACCATAACCTATACGCTTGCGGACGAGCCGGCCGTCGTGACGCTGGAAGTGCAGACCAACGCGAACACAAGCGCGGCGGCGGATGACCCCGGCTGGACTTCCATCGGCGGCGCGGCGGTCTGTAATGCAAAAGGCGACGTGTGGAAGAGGGTTGAGGTGGGAAATCGCACGATTACGTGGCGGCCCGACCTCTCATGGCCTGATCATGTGATTGCCAACGGCGGCGCGCGCGCGAAGGTGACGGCATGGGCTCTCGACAACACGCCCGACTACATGGTCGTGGATATCTCTGCTGGTGCGCAACGGGAAACGCAACGATACTATCCAAGCGTTGATTACCTTCCGGGCTCCACGCTTGGGCAGGTGGGTGCCATCACCAACAATGCGGCGTACAAGACTACGAAGCTAGTAATGCGCAAGATCATGGCAAAGGACGTTGAATGGGTGATGGGCAGCATCAAAGAGACGGGCAGGTCATCGCGAGAGAATGCCCGCAACGTGACGCTTACGAACAACTACTATATGGGCGTATTCGAGGTCACTCAGGCGCAATGGGCGCTCGTGGTGACGAACAAGGCGACGTCTGCCAACGGCGGCGCGTTGGCATTCTTCACGGCGGATGCGGCCATGCGCCCGATGGAGCAGGTCTGCTACAACGAAATCCGCACGACGGCGAACAGCACGACGGCGAACGCGACTTATTACTGGCCTGCCGCCCCCAATCCTGTATCCTTCCTCGGCCTTCTACGGCTGAAGACCGGCATCGACTTTGACTTGCCGTCCGAGGCTCAATGGGAATTTGCGGCACGCGCAGGGTACGGCGAGAACACGTGGCCGGACGGCTATCAAATGAATCTCTACTGGAAGGCTGGAAACAGGCCATCTGACAACTGGTACGATGATCACATCCCTGTAATGACGCGCTGCCAGCACACCTATCCGACAGTGGCTCCGAACAACGCCGTTGCTACAACTCGCGCGGCGGATGGCGGTACGGCGATCGTGGGAAGCTACGAGCCGAATGACTGGGGACTTTACGACACGGCAGGAAACGTCTATGAATGGGTTTTGGACTGGTATCAAGCTGATGTCGCAAAATACAACGGGCAGGTGAACATCAATCCGTCTAATCCTGCAAAGCCTATTGAGGGCGATGCCTCTTACAGGCTTATGAAAGGCGGCGACTGGAAGTTTGATGACACAAGGGGGCTTCGCCCCGCATCTTGCAGCGTCGACAGCGGTAGTGCTCGTGGCATGCATATCGGTTTCCGTGTTTATTGCCAGGCTGGGTTGCAGTAAAGGGTCTGTCCAAGCGATATGCGCTTCGCTTTTTTGATGTTGGCTGCGGCAGTCGCCACGGCGAATGCCGCGTCGCTGTCGGGCCCGAGGGTGTTGCTTCACGGATGGGATTTCCTTGAAACGACACCCGAGGACATCCTTGACAATGCGGCGAGTTTCGCCAAGCTGCCGATAGACGGCGTGATGGTGACGCTGCCGCCGACGAAACAGGCGGACGGCACGAGCATCGGCTCCCTTTCGCTTCCGCAGGACGTTGCGTGGCAATACGAGTCGCTTGCGAAGTACGAGCCGACGCTGAAGGCGATATGCGCCGAAGAGAGTCTGCACGACAGCATGCTGCTCTGCGCGTGGTTCTACACTAAGGGACCGCGCTTCTCGCTCTTAGACGATGCGGCGTGGGCGCGGTTCGGCGGAAACATGCGGATGCTGGCGAGGCTTGCCGCCCGCAGCGGCATGCACGGAATATGCATCGATGCGGAGGAGTACACGAAGGCGAAGCAGTGGGAGCCCGACGCCGGGCAGGACTACGACACGGCGGCGCGGCTTGCCCGCCAGCGCGGACGTGAGGTCCTTGCCGGCGCGTTCGAGGAGTTCCCGAACGCCGTCGTGCTTTCGTTCTGGTTCTATTCGCATTGCTGGCGTTGCGTCAATACGCCCGATCCCCTTGCAGCGGCGAAGCGCCTGAACTACCTTTGGCCGCATTTCATAAACGGTATGCTTGACGTGCTGCCTAAGACTGCGATATTCGTGGATGGCGACGAGGACGCCTACAGATACGACGGACGCGCCATGTTCGACGCCGGGGTTGTGAAGCAGACGCGCCGCTGTGCGCGGTTCGTTCCGCCGGAGCGGCTCGACAAGTTCTTCGCGCGCCAGCGCATCGGATTCGGTCAGTACGTGGATTCGTACACAAACCCGACGAACAGCTACTATTCGTTCGGGCCGGTGGATGGTTCGCGTGTAAACCATCTCAGGCAGAACTTCAAGGCCGCTTCACACAGCGCCGACTACGTCTGGCTGTATGGCGAGCATTTTTCGTGGATAAACTGGGACGACACGCGTCATCCGAAGTTGCCGTACAACTTCACGTACGAACGCCATGTGACGTGGGAGGACAAGTTGCCCGGCTTCTGGCAGGCGGTTTCCGAAATGCGCGACCCTGCCGCCGCCGAAAAGAAGAAGGAGAATCGGCAGTGACGCAAAAAAGCGCTTGGCGCATTCTTCTTGCTTTCGCCTCGACGGTTCTTGTTGCGGCGAGGGCGTCGGCCGAGCTGCTGCAGCCGGTTGTTGGTGTCGGCTGGACGAATAGCTGGGTGCGCGAATGGCGTTCTGACGTTCCGGGGCTTTGCATCACCGACTCGCGTGTGCAGGTGTCGGACTCTCTGACAAAGGTCGTCCGCCGTTGGACTTGGACTGGCGATAGACCCATTGAACAGGTCACGCTTTGCGTCAGATACCATGTCGCCGGCGATTCCGCCTCGCTAAAGCCGTTCATCCCCGGCGTCTTACTCTATGGCAATCCATCCAATAAGGGACGCACCGACGGGCGTGTGCCGGTGTTTGCCGGAGAGTCGGGCGAGTTTGCGATCTTTGAAGAGCATAGAATCCCGATGCCTTTCGCGCTTCTTGAAAATGCGCGGACGGGCGGGTATGCCGCATTGCACGTCTTGCCGTCACCTGTGCGCGGCGCACGGCGCGACGACCTTTGGTGGAGCCTTGGAGTGGAGGTCGTGGAAGGCGGCACGGACATCGTGATGATGTCGGGTCCCGTCGGATACAACCGGCGGCGTTCGGTCGTAAAGGCGCTGCAGAGCGGCGCGATGGCGTATGACGACGCGTATATGACGCTTCAGCCGGGGCAGACCGTGGAAAAGACGTTCTGGGTGGAGACTGGCAAGGCTTCGGATGAGGCATTTGGCTTTGAGCGGGCGTTGGACACGTCGCTTGACTTGTTCAAGCCGTATTTCGCCGAACGGTTTGCGTCGTTTGGCGAAATCGTCAAGTCGAAGAGGGACTTTGCGGTGACGAGGTGGATCGAGGGGCCGATGCCGGGGGCGTGTGGATTTGCTAAATACGACCTCAATGCGCAGTGGCGGCACGTCGTCATCGGCTGGTGCGGATGCGCGGCGACTTGCGCCTACGCGCTACCGGTATTGGATTTTGCGCCAGGAGATTGGGATAAGGCACAGCGTTCGCTGGATTTCCTGTGCGATGCCTTTGGCGACAAGATTGCGCCTACGGGCGGCGTGTTTGACGTGACGTTTGACATGAACACGGGTCGGACTTGGCCGGGCGATCCCGTCTCGTGCGGGCAGGGGCTTTATTCCATCGTCAAGGCTATACGGTTTGCGGAGAAGAAGTCCGGCGGGCGGCTCAATGCCACGAAATGGCGCGCGTTCGCCGTCAAGGCCGCAGATGCGATGTCGCGAGAGGTTTTGCGCGGCGACTGGCGGGAGCCGGATTCAAACGGTCCCGGCTTTGAGGTTGCTCCGTTGGTCGAGGCTTCGGAACTTTTGGGGCGGCGTGATTTCCTGGCGGCGGCGGAGAAGATGGCCGCTGCGTTTGAACGCAGATACTTCGGCTACGAACATGTTTATTGGGGCGGTACGCTTGATGCGTCGTGCGAAGACAAGGAAGGGGCTTATGCTGCATTTCAGGGATATGAGGCGCTGCTCCGCCATGCCGTCAAGACGGGAGATACCGCCGCCGAGAAGAGATATGCGAGGCTGGCGCGCCATGCGATGAACATTATGCTTTCATACACGATGGTCTGGGACGCCACCTATCCGCCCGGGCGGCTGAGCGACCATGCCTTCAAGTCGACGGGGTGGACGGTTGTTTCCGCGCAGAACCAGCACCTTGACGCGTTCGGCGTATTGACGACGCCTGAAATATGGCGGATGGGCGAATACCTTGGCGACGAGCGGCTGAAGCGGCTCGCAAGCGTCATGTACCGGTCGTGCTTCCAGCTGGCGGACGCGATGGGATCGCAGGGCGAGCAGATTCAGCAGACCAATTTTGCGCAGCATGGCGACATGAGCGACGTGCGCAAGCTGCGCGGCGGCTATGCCGAACGCTGGACTGTCTTCTGGCTGACTGCGCACTTTCTCAATGCGGCGGCGCAGTTCAAGGAAATGGGTGTTGAGCTGTAGAAACGGTAAAGGGTTCACATGAATGGGAGAAGAGATTTTGTGAAGGCATTGGCGTCTGCTCCGCTTCTGGGTGCGACGCTTCAGGTGGATGGCAAGGAGCGGCGCGTTGAGGACAACGCGCCCTACCAAGGCTCGACTCATCCTTTGACGGGTAAAGTGCTTCCGGCATGGCGCGAGGGCGAGTTTCAGGTGCATTTCATTTATACTGGTGTCGCCGAAAGCATGTTCTGGATTCTGCCGGACGGTACATCTATGCTCCTCGACTGCGGCGACCATCAGGCGATTGAGCGAGGGCGCAATGCCGTATGGGTGCTGCCGAGTGCAAGCCGCCATGCAGGAGAGTGGATTGCGCGGTATGTGGAGCGCGTCAATCCTAACGGAAGGGACGTGGACTACATGATGCTGTCGCACCACCATTCCGACCACGGCGGCATGGAGGGATGGGGCGCAGGCGTTCGCGAATGGAAAGGGCGGCGGTTGTCTGTCAGCGGTTTTCTTCAGGCGGCGGATACGCTGAAGTTCAAGATCGGCTTTGACAGAGGCTGGCCCGATTTCAATGATCCGATTCCCAACGAGCGGTGCGACGAGGAATGCTTGTCGCACGTCAAGAATGTCATTGCCTATCTCGGTGAACGTGACGGGCTGAAGATGGAGCGGTTTCGCGTCGGCGCGGTGAATCAGGTTGAGATGCGCCATGGTGCTGCGGAGCATCCTTCGTTTTCGATTGCGAACATAACGGGGAACGGCAAGATTCTGTGCCGTGATGGGAGCGTACGCGATCTTTATGCCGAGATGCACGATGCCAAACTGCTGAACGAGAACGGCATGAGCCTCGGTCTCATGGTGCAATATGGACCGTTCCGTTTCTTCTCGGCCGGAGACTTCTCAGATACGATTTCGCTTCCCGACGGCTCACGTCGGAACATTGAGACGGAGCTTGCGAAAGAGCTTGAGCCTGTTGACGTGGCGAAGATGAACCACCATGGGTGGCGGTCGATGCCAAAGTCTCTAGTTGCCGCTCTTCGAGCCCGCGTATGGACGGCTTGCATCTGGGACAGGCTTCACATGACGGCCGATGCGATGGAGAACATGTGCGACCGGTCGGCGTATCCAGGACCGCGCCTTGTCGCGCCGAATGTCTTTACGCCCGTGCGCCGGATAGAGGATGCGGGGCGTCCGTATTTGGCGGACGTTGCGCCAGAGGCGTTCGAGGCTGGGCATGTGGTGCTGACCGTCGCGCCTGGCGGCGCAACGTACAGTCTTGCGTATGTTACGGCGGATGACGAGAGCATGAAGGTGACTGGAGCCTATGATTTCGTTTCGTGTAGGGGTCGGAGGGCAGAATGACAGTGTGTTGCATTATAGCGTCAATGTTTACGGCATTCGGCCAGCCTGTCGAGGCGGCGAATCCGCTTGTACCGCTGATGGGGTGATAGAGTTGGAATTTACGGAGGCACACCCCTGCCATCATGAGTGCTGGAGAAGTTACGCCGACGATGGCAATGTTTGTGAATGGCGCGGCGTGATGATGCGCAGGGCGGATTACAACTTGGCGAGGATGTCGGGAATGTTGGACTTGTTGTGCGGAACAGGCCAAATTATTGTGGGGTGAGCCCCTTTCGCCGAAACGGCGGGTATGGTATAATTTGCGGCGTGAAATGAAGACGTACTCCCATAGTGTCGCATGGAACGCGCGTAGAATGCGCGTTGAACAAGGGGACAAAGGCTGTGAAGAAACCATTGATAATGACATGTGCGGCAGTTGCCGTTGCACTTGCCGCCACCGCTCTTGATGAACCGATCTACACGGTTACGACCTCTGGCACGGGCACGAACGACATATCCGCCGCCACAATCGAGGTGACGGCGAACGGCGAGACTACCACAAAGTCTTTCTCTGAGATCTCGTTCACGACGGGCACCATCCGCAAGCGCGGCACCGGTTTTTTGCGCTCGGCGGCAAGTCTCGTGAGCTTCACGGGCACGATTCTGGTGGAGGAGGGTGCATGGCTCGCCACGGCGAACGGACACTTGGGATATTCGGTGCATCCTTATACGGACAGCGCGAACGTCGTGATTTCCAACGGCGCGTCGGTGGTGTACGCGATACCGTCCGGCTCGGCGCAGTTCCGTCAGGCAGTCACTTTCGGCGGCACGGGGTACAATGGCATGGGCGCGATCTGCATCGAAAACAAGGTACCAGACCTTATCCAGTTCTTCTGGAACACGCACTGGACTATGTCGGACGATGCAACGATCGCCGTCCATAACACAGCCTCTTCAATCACCGCCGGCTATCTAACTTTTCATATGGAAGGGCACACGTTGACATTTCAGGGCTACGGCAGCGGAACGGGCAGCACATTCACTTTTCAGTACCCGACCATCAGCAATCCAGGGAACATCGTATTGGATGGGACACGCTGGGCGTTCAATATCGACTCTGTCGGGAGTTCCGGGCGCGTCGTTCGCGAGTTGTCCGGAACGGCGGCGAACACGATTGAACTGAAGAAAGGAACGAGAGTGGCGAACGAAGCTTGGTTCCACATGGTCAACATGAATCCGACCTCGCCCTGGAAGGTTATTTCCCACGATGGAGGAGTTATGCGCGCTACGCATGGTCAATGGGGGTCCACAAACCTTGCGGCATGGGCGGGACCGGTGGAACTTGCGGATGGCATGTTGGCCGTCAGCGGCAATCACGGTAATTCATTTTCGTACTACAATACGATCTCCGGTGCGGGCGGACTTTCCTGTTCACGTGGTCAGCAGGTTGTCCTTGCGAACGGCGGCAACTCCTTCACGGGCGAGGTGCGCATCAACACAAGCCGTGCGGATGGCGAGGGCGAATTGCGCCTTTTTGCGGACGGCGCCCTGCCGGCGAATGGTGCCGGCGCAAAGCTCTACGACAGTTCGCTGGAATTGGCTGGATATCGTGGCACCTACCATCTTCCGTCGCTTGTCTTTGATGTCAAGACAGGTCTCACGGAGACTTTCAGGGGCGGCACGAACGGCGTGGTGAAGTCGCTGAGGAAGATTGGCGTCGGCACATTGGATGTCAGTGCGCCGGTGACGGTTACTGGCGTCACCGAGATTGCCGCAGGAACGTTGCGCGTTCCCTACGCCCATGCCGGACTCATCGCGGGCGGCATGGCGTCAGTATCGCCTAACTACCCATCCGATCAGCTTAAATTGATCGATACGCTCGTGCTGACAAACCGTGTTGCGCTTGGTGCCGATCTCGCCTACACGGACGAAGAGGGGTATTGGCTTCGCGATCAGGTGACATGGGGCGGACGTGCGCTTTTCACCTATCACGGCTACCTGTGGAACCGGTCGGGCGTAACGCAGGACTGGACGTTTGCGTTGAACATTTCTCAGGGAGCAAATCTTTATCTGAATGGCTCGGCTGTTGCCAATCTCTATGCGACTGATTACCGTGCCAATGGGTTCGTAAAGTTCAAGACGATCCCGGTGCCGCCTGGCGCAAACCGTTTTGATCTGCGCATCTACACGACAGTCGCATACGGTCCTTCCTTTGACTGGAGCGAATATCGCAGAGGCTATACCTACAAGAAGAACTCGAAGGATGGTGAAAAGCTGGCGTGGAAACCAAATTTCGGCTTTGCCATCGACACGCAGGGGCGTGAAAGCACGAATGCCGTGGACTATGTGTCGGCAGTTGATCCGGGCGACGGTTCGCTTCTGACGGTCTCGGTTGACGGGCTGGATGACGGCGTTGCGGCGGTTTTGCCGAAGTTCGACCACCTGAAGTTCACGGGCGGTGCGCTCGACACGCGCGGCAGCGACGTCACGGTGCCGGTTCTGGAGGGCGTGAACGGCGCGGTCACCAACTCCAACGCCTATTATCCGGGCGGCTCCCTGACTGTAGGCGAGAAGTGGATTGTTTCTGGCGCTGCCACTGCAAACAAGACGCTGAAGGTGACGGGCAGGCTGAAGTTCGCCGATGGCGCAACGCTTGACTGCACCGATCTCTCGCATCTCTCCCGCAAGACGGCGCACACGCTTGCCACGGCGACGGGCGGCATTGACGGCATGCCCGCGTTCGACGACAACGCGCCCGGCAACAAGGGCTGGCATCTCGTCAAGGAGACCGTCGGCGGCGTGGAGTCGCTGAAGTTCTTCTGGCGGCTCGGCATGACGATTACAATCCATTGAGAAGGTACGAAATGAAACACATGACGTTTGCCATGGCCGTCGGAGTGATGGCCGAAGTTGTCTTTGCCGGTGCGCCGGTTGAATTGAAGAACGCGGGCTTCCACCAGACGGACGGCAAGGGCGGTGCCGTCGGCTGGAGCCACCATCCGAACTGGCACGCCGAAAAGGCGGGGCACAACGGCTCCGGCGCGCTCGTGTGGGAATGCGCTTCGGAGAGCGAAATCAAGAACGGTGGACCGGGGCAGGAAGTGACGCTGAAGCCCGGCAAGCGCTACGACTTCTCGGCGATAATCAAGGCCGACAACTTGGTTACGCAGCGAAAGTCGCCGTATCAGGGATTGACCATTTACGTGGAGGGCTACGATGCCAAGGGCAAGTGGATGTTTGGCGACACCGCTCGCCCTGCCGTCGCCGGCACGTCGTCGGACTGGGTCAAGGTCGAGGGAGTGACGCGCGAGATTCCCGAAGGTGTGGACAAGGCGTATTTCAGGGTAATTGCGAAGCGCTGCATCTCCGGGCGCGGCGCGGTCGATAACATGTTCCTTGCCGAACGCGAGACGGTGGCGGTGGAAGGTGTGTTCCCGCACGTCTATCGCCGCGAATCGACGGGCGGGCCGGTGCGCTTCTCGGCGTCGATAAACTCGGATGTGCATGAGAACCGGATTGAAGACTACGCGGCGAAGTTCACGTACGTCGCAGCAGGCGGCAAGCGCGTGACATTGGATGGCAAGGTCGTGTCGCCAGTCGAGGCGGTGGCCACGCTTGATACGTCGCTTTTCGCGCTTGGCACGAACGACGTGGTCTGCACGCTATTCCTGAGGGACAAGGAGATCGGTTCTGCATCGGTTCCGTTCGCGCACCTCGCAAAGCCCACGCCGCGCCGTGTGTACATTGACCGTCATCTGCGCACCATCGTCGATGGCAAGCCGTTCTTCCCGCTCGGCATGATCCACTGGGGCAACGTGACGAAAGAGAACATCGAGCGCTATGCGGAAGGCCCGTTCAACTGTCTGGACACTCGGTGGAGGATGCCGCGCGAGCATCTTGACATATGCCATGCCAAGGGGCTGCTCGTGACCTGCGGCGTGGACAATGGCTTCGACCATGCCGACGAGGGAAGAAAGTGGCTCACGGAGCGCGTGAACGCGCTGAAGGATCACCCGGCGCTGATGGGATGGTTCGTGAGCGACGAGCTGCCGCTTTCAGACCTTCCCATGCTGAAGCGGCGGCAGGGTTGGATGGAGGCTCTCGACCCCGACCATCCGACCTGGTACGCACAGGACGTGGTGCGCGAGGCGCGGCACTATCTCGGCGTCGCCGACGTTATCGGACTCGATCCCTACCCGATTCCTACGAAACCGATCGGGCTGGTGTATTCAACCGAGTGCCAGGCCGTGACCAACACGTTCGGAGCGGTTGCGAAGTGGATGATTCCGCAGGCGTTCGGCTGGGGCTGGCTCAAGCGGCGCGAGACGAAAGGCCAGCGCGCGCCAACGCAGAAGGAGATGGCGAACATGGGCTGGCAGTCGATTGCCGGCGGTGCGAACGGACTCATCTTTTACGCATACCAGCACCTCTCCGAGCCGCACGACGACCCGGAGGACGCGTTCGAGCCGGCGTGGGCGCGGACGAAGGCGATGGCCGAGGAGTTCAAGAAGTACGTTGACGTGTTTCTTTCGGTCGATCCGGCTCCGGCGGCGAGCAGTTCCAACGGCGACGTCGCCGTGCGCACATGGCGATACAAGGGCGACACGTATCTCCTCGCCGTGAACTGCACTACGAACGCGCAGGCGGCGACGCTCGCGCTTTCGGAGAATGTAGGCAGGCTTGTCTCGTGCGATTTCGGCTCCGCGCCGAAGGTTGACGGCAAGACGATGGAGGTCTCATTGGAGCCGATTGGTTACCGGATGGTACGGTTGACGGGTTTCGCAGAGATGAAGGCGGTGCTCACGGTGCCGCATGAGCTGGATGTGCTTATCAGGTCTGGACACATTCAGGGCGCATGCTGCTCTGAACAGGGCGTATACCTTTCCCACCAGCTGGGCATAGACAAGATCGGCTGGGACGGCAAGCTCATCAAGCACATAGACGCTCCCGCGCATTTGGGCGACAGCGCATACGCGAACGGCAAGATATACGGTGCATTCGTGATTCGGGACAAGAAGATGCGGAAGGACGGCAAGCAGGGGCTGGTGCGGGTATGGGACGAAAACCTGAATCAGCTGAACGAGGCCTGGTTTGACGAAGCGCTGGATGGCATTGCAGTCCTTGGCGACACGATCTACGTGGGCGTTGACAGATGGGGGTATCCTAAGCATCCGCTTTGCTGCGTGAAGCGTCTAGGGCTCGACCTGAGCGACAAAGGGAACGTCGACATCGACCTTGGCTATGAGATTCATTATGGCGTTCAGACGATGGCGACCGACGGCAAGGACCTCTTCTTCGGGAACTATGGCGGCACGTCGCGCGTAAGTGCCGACCTGAAAACAAGCGATCGAGTGCATTTCTCGTGTTCCGAAGGCTTCGGGCTTGTCCCGAAGTCCGTCATCGGACGCGATGCGAAGGTGTTCTTTGTTGTGCGGGCTTTGGGCGGCAACATGCAAGGCTGGCGCAAGGATCCCGTAAACAATCCGCCTCGCATCCGCCTTGATTTCCACGAGTTTTCCGGAGACGATTTCAAGGATATTACGATATTGCGTAATGATGGAGCGGCAGGGGCCGGCATCTCGTCAGGGGAACCGTCGACGGCGTTGAGTCGCTGTTACTGCAGTAACCCACGACTCCGTTAAGCTGACGCACGCAATCTCGATTTTTGGTATAATTATGCCATTCCCGATACGGGAGATGGGAAGAATGATGAACAAGATAATTGTGCTGTCAGTCTGTTGCGCCATGGCTTCGCTCTGCGCGTTGCATGCCGCCGAGCCGATGGCGACGGCGGAGGTCTCGGTCGATGTCGGCACTGTGCTGGGATCGGTGAAGCCGATGCATGCGGTGAACAACGGACCGAGCGTCAACAAGCCCGGCGGCGACCAGAAGCGCGGGAACTTCGAGGAATACCGCGCCGCGAGAATACCGTTCGCGCGGACGCACGATTCCATTAACTGCGTGTCCGGCGGGGCGCACACGTGCGACATAAACGTATTGTTCCCGAATTTCAACGCGGACGAGAAAGATCCGAAAAACTACGACTTCGTCTTCACCGACCATTACCTCGACAACATCCGCCGCGCCGGGACCGAGGTGTTCTTCCGCCTCGGGCAGACGATAGAGCACGGTCCGAAGAAATACGGCGTCCTGCCGCCGAAGGACTTCGCAAAGTGGGCGCGCATCTGCGAACATGTGATACGCCACTACAACGAAGGCTGGGGCTGGGGTGCGGATGACGCGTACACGACAGTCAACGTCGCGTGGTCCAACCAGTTCAACATCGCCTATTGGGAGATATGGAACGAGGCGGACCTTGATCCGTCGGACGGCGAGCTGCCCAAGAACCCACGCTGCTGGGGCGGCACGGTGACGAACTTCTTTGAGTTCTACGAGACGGCGGCGAAGCACCTGAAGGGGAAATTCCCGGACCTAAAGATCGGCGGCCCGGCGATATGCGGGCGCGAGGATTGGGGCGCCCGGTTCCTCGCCTACTGCCGCGACCGCAGTGTGCCGCTCGACTTCTTCTCCTGGCATGTCTACGCCGTCGATCCGCGCAGACTGTCAGAGAAGGCCGTGCGCATACGGAAGATGATGGACGAGACCGGGTTTGTCAAGGCGGAGTCCATATTGAACGAGTGGAACTACGTGAAAGGGTGGCTGGACGACTTCGTGTACACCCTTGAGGTGGAATCAGGCCGCTTCAACCAGAAGAGCGCGGCGTTCATCGCTGCGTCCATGGTGGACTGCCAGTACGCGCCACTTGACATGCTCATGTATTACGATGCTAAAGTCGGCTCGGTGATGAACGGGATGTTCGACGGCACGACCCTGTGGCCGAAAAAAGGCTACTATCCGTTCTATGCCTGGTCGAAGGTTGTGGATCGCGGCAGTCAGGTCGCCGCCATCGTGAAGGAGGGGCGCGGAGTGAAGTCGGACGCGGCGACGGGCGTGGTTTTCCCGGTGGCGACGAAGGAAAAGGCCGACGGACAGTTCCGCGCAGTTGCGGCGAAAGGCGAGGGCGACTCCTTGGCGGTGCTTGTGGTGCGCTACGCAGCAAGCAACGATGTGACGGACACCGGTGCGGTTGTTCTGCGTGTTCCAGGCCGTTCGCTTGCCAAAGCGCGTTGTCACATCACAGACGCCGTTCGCACATATACGGAGGTTCCTCTGGTCCGGCAGCTGGATGGCTCGGCAATGTTTTCGCTTATGCCAGATTCTTTTGCATTGATTGAGGTGGACTGACGAAGTGTGGAGCTGTCAATAGATGATGCGCTTACGGGGCGCGTCGATTCACGCGACGACGCCCTATCGGATTGACGAAGAATCTCTTTGGAACTGTCGCGTCGCGAATTGCAGCGAGGGAACCGCTGTGTTATAATACGCGGCGATGAACGTGGTTTCGCTAGTCGGGCGCCCGAACACGGGCAAGAGCGCGCTTTTCAACCGCCTCGTGCGCAAGCGCGTGGCGATCGTCTTTGACCAGCCGGGCGTCACGCGCGACCGCGTCACGCGCGAGGTGGAGCTGGGCGGAAGGCGCCTGATGCTCGTGGACACCGGCGGCATAGCCTTCGACCGGCGCGTTACGGGCGACCCGCTTGACGAGGAGACCCGAAGCCAGGCCGCTCTGGCAGTCGAGGACTCCGCCGTATGCGTGGTCGTCGTCGACGCTCGCGCCGGCGTGACGCCGCTAGACGCGGAGGTCATCGCAAGGGTGAGGGCTTCGGGAGTGCCGTGCCTCATCGCGGCAAACAAGTGCGACACGCCGGATGACGACGTGCGCACCTCGGAGTTCGCGGACTTCGGGCTTCCCGTGTTTGCCGTTTCCGCCGAGCACGGGAGAGGCGTCGAGGAACTTGTCAGGCAGGTCGTTTCGCGCCTGCCGCCTGAGGAGGCGGACGAGTCGGCGGCGCGGCCTCTCCGCGTGGCGGTCGTCGGGCGGCCGAACGTCGGCAAGTCGTCATACGTCAACCGGCTGCTCAACGCGCCGCGCGTCATCGTCAGCGAAATCGCCGGCACCACGCGCGACGCGGTCGAGGTCCCGTTCACGATCGGCACCGGGCCGGAGGCGCGGCACTACATGCTCGTCGACACGGCCGGCATGAAGCCGCACACGAAGATGTCGAAGACTTCAGTGGACAACTTCTCCCTCTTCCGCAGCGAGCAGGCGATAGAGGAGGCTGATGTCGTGCTGCTTCTCATAGACGCGAAGATGGGGCCGACCATGCAGGACAAGCGGATAGCAGGCAAGATCCTCGCGGCGAACCGCGCTTGCGTAGTCCTCTGCCAGAAGTGGGATCTCGCGCAGGCCGACGGCATAACGGAGACGAAGGCCCTGCCGGCGTTGCGCCAGATGATGCCGTTCCTGAACTTCGCCCCGGTGGTGTTCTGCTCCAACACGTCCGGCTACAACATACGCCGCACCGTCGACGCCATAGACCGCGCGGCGGCCAGCGCGTCGGAGCATCTGCCGACCGGAATGCTGAACCGCGTCATCGAGACGGCGACGAAGAAGACTCTCGCGCCGATGATACGCGGCAGGCGGCTGAAGGTCTACTACGGGCTTCAGGTGTCGACGAACCCGCAGACTATCTGCCTGTTCGTGAACGACCCCAAGCTCGTGACGCCTGCCTACCTCTCGTTCATCGAGAAGAACATCCGCGCACGGTTCGGCCTTGAGGGTGCGCCGTTGCGCATCTTCCTCAAGGCGCGCCCAAGGAAGGGCCTTCAGGCGGAAGGCAAGCCTGCTATCCCACGGTAACGGCGCCGAACTTGCACGTCGCCGCGCATGCGCCGCACTTCACGCACTTCGCGGCATCTATCGCGTGCGGCCCTCTCAAGACGCCCGAGATCGCCTTTGCCGGACACTTCCGTGCGCATGCCGTGCAGCCCTTGCACTTCGCCGCGTCTATGGAATACGTCCTGAGCGCGGCGCATTCGTGCGCCGGGCACCGCTTTTCGCGAATATGCGCGTCGTACTCGTCGCGGAAGTAGCGTATGGTCGTGAGCACCGGGTTCGGCGCTGTCTGGCCGAGACCGCACAGGGCCCCGTCCTTGATGCCCTTGCACAGCTCCTCCAGAAGCTCCACGTCTCCTTCACGTCCCTTGCCCTCGGTTATGCGCACGAGCGTCTCATGGAGGCGCTTCGTGCCGATGCGGCAGGGCACGCACTTGCCGCAGCTTTCCTTTGCCGTGAAGTCGAGGAAGAATCGTGCCATGTTGACCATGCACGTCGAGTCGTCCATCACCACCATGCCGCCGGATCCCATGATCGCCCCGGTCGCGCCCAGCGCCTTGTAGTCGATGAGCGTGTCAAGGAGCGATTCCGGTATGCATCCGCCGGACGGGCCGCCCATCTGCACGGCCTTGAACTTGCGCCCGTCGCGTACTCCGCCGCCGATGCCGAATATGACGTCGCGGAGCGTCAGCCCCATAGGAACCTCGACGAGCCCCCCTCGCCTGATCTTGCCGGTCAGCGCGAACACCTTCGTGCCCTTGGAGGTCTCGGTGCCCATCGCCGCGAACGCCGCGCCGCCGTTCAGCATGATCCACGCGACGTTGGCGAACGTCTCGACGTTGTTTATGTTCGACGGCTTGCCGGTATACCCCTTCTCCGCCGGAAAGGGCGGCTTCAGCCTCGGCATTCCGCGGCTGCCCTCCAGCGACTCGATGAGAGCCGTCTCCTCTCCGCAGACGAACGCGCCGGCGCCTGCCTTGATGCGCAGGCGGCAAGAGAAGCCTGTGCCGAGTATGTTGTCGCCAAGCAGGTTGGCCGCCTCGGCGTCTTTTATCGCCTTCTGCAGGCGGACGATGGCGAGCGGATATTCCGCGCGCACGTAAACGAACGCCTGCGCCGCGCCGATGGCGTATGCCGCTATCAGCATCCCTTCGATCAGGGAGTGCGGATCGCTCTCGATGACGGCGCGGTCCATGAACGCGCCGGGGTCGCCCTCGTCTGCGTTGCAGATGAGGTACTTCTCGTCGCCGGACGCCTTGCGCGCCGCGTTCCACTTGAACCACGTCGGGAAGCCTGCGCCTCCGCGCCCCGCAAGGCCGGAGACCTTTATCTCCTCGATGACCTGCTCTGGCGTGAGGCCCGGCGCTCCGCCGACGCCGAGGATGTTCGCTATGGCCTTGTAGCCGTCGGCCGCACGGTAGGCGTCGAGCGACTCCGGGTCGATGAGGCCGCAGTGCCTGAGCGCGATGCGCGTCTGCTTGGCAAGGAAGTCCTCGTCTTCCGCCGATATCCTGAGGTCGGCGACGCCGGCGAGGTCGCCCGACGATGCCGCCGCCGCGATCCGCGCCGCGTCCCCGTCCCGCACTCTCACGAGCCGGGCGGCGAGCGAGCCGCCGTCGTAAAGGTCGACGATCGGCTCCAGGTAGCACATGCCGATGCAGCCGGTGATGCCGACGTCCGCGCCAAGCGCAGTCAGCGCCGCGTGAACCTTGCCCGCGCCCGCAGCGAGGCCGCAGCTTCCCTCTCCGACGACGATTCTCATGACGCTTTCCCTTCCGCCGCAATCCTGCGGACGATTTCCCTGGCCTTCTGCGGCGTAAGCGAGCCGTAGGCCGTTTCGTTGATCATCATGACCGGCGAGAGCGAGCAGCAGCCGAGGCACGCCACCTCTTTCAGCGAGAAGAGCCCGTCAGCGGTCGTTCCGCCGTCCTCGATGCCCAGTTCGTCCTTGAGCGCGGCGGCGATCGAGTCGGCGCCGTTCACGTGGCACGCCGTGCCCTTGCACAGCAGTATGAGGTTCTTGCCGACCGGCTTGAGCCTGAATTGCGAATAGAACGTGGCCACGCCCATCGCCTTCGCAGGGGAGACGCCCTGGCGCTCCGCAATGCGGTAGATGACGTCGGCGGGCAGGTAGCCGTATATCTCCTGCGCCCGCTGCAGTATCGTAACGAGAGCATGCCTGTCGCCCTCGAACTCCCTGAATACGGGTTCGAGCTTCGACAGGTCGCTCGCGGCACAGTCTTTGCACATCGTCGTAACCTCCTTCCGCACCATGCGGAAAACATATCATCATATTATACCATAATCCGCGCGGCTGGCGCACGCTGGAATATCCCCAGTTTTTGATGTCTGAAACGAGTCGGATGCCTGATTCCATTGGGCGGGATGCGTTTTCGGAAGTGAAATAAGCGAAAAGTCGGTTCCACTTGTTGGGTGTGGTATAATGCCACGTGCCAAAAACCA
>JAFWKK010000069.1 GCA_017514235.1 Kiritimatiellia bacterium
TAGGACGCCGCCGGCCCTTTTACTTTCCACCGAAAGGCGAAAAGTAAAAGGGGCCCCCGGCCATTGCGGGCGGCGCCCGCAATCGTCCCGGCCCTTTTACTTTCCATCCACCCATACACCCACACCCAACTGCCACCCTTGCGGTATCTCGGCGTCGTCGCCCGGGCCTTTGCCGTTTTCTTGGAACGTCATCTGCCTTGCGGTGATTTTGAACGGCCACTCGATTTGTTAATTTTCCCCGTTGATTTTTTACGGCAGATAATGTATAATTCACACCCAATTTCCAATTTCACAAGGAAGAAAGAAGAGGTTGAACATGGGTACAGGTCGTACACTACGCAAGGAATCGCATGTCCGTCCGTGCAAGACGCCGGCAGGCAAGGCCAAGAAGAGCAAGGCGCAGCGCGCCAGGCTCGTCAAGTTCGGCATGGCCGCCGAAGACGTGAGCCGCATGGGCGACGAGGATGTCAGGGTTCTCGTGCAGCGGCCTGCGGTCGTCAAGAAGCTCGTGGCCAAGAAAGCCGCCAAGCAGGCTAAGTAATGACGTTTGTCAGCTGTTCGATTCCCGAACAGTTCGTGAATCCCCTCTTCGAAGTCTTCGACGGAGGGGATTTTGCATTGTCGTCGTACCGCGACATCGAGGAGCCGCTGACCGAGATGCGCGTCTATCTCGCAGATCCTGCGAGGGCAGGCGATGCGGAGCGTTGCCTGCGGGATGCGATGCGCGTCGTCGGCGTCGACGCGCCTGTCGCTGTCGGCGAGCTGGCGGACGAGGACTGGCGCTTTTCCTACCGCCGCCATTTCAAGACCGAGCCGATCGGCCGCCGTCTCGTCATCGTGCCGGAATGGGAGCTTGCCGACTGGAAGGGTGACGGCTCCACGCCTCCGCGCGAGACTGTCGTGATGGACCCGGGGCTTGCGTTCGGGACCGGCAGGCACGAGACTACGAAGGCGTGCCTGCAGTACATCGACGAGCTGGCCGGCGAAATGACGCGGGGCGACGCCAGCTTTCTTGACATGGGCTGCGGCAGCGGCATACTGGGCATTGCCGCCGCCAAGCTAGGCTTCAGTCCGGTTCTAGGCTTCGACGTGGACCGCGAGGCAGTGGCCGTTGCGACCGAGAACGCGGAGCGCAACGGCGCACAGGCGTCGTTCTTCCATTTCGCGCTTGGCCGCGGGCAGACGCCGCCAGGCGGAGCCGTCCGCTACGACGTCGTCGCGGCGAACATCCTAGGGCCGCTGCTCGTGCGCTTCGCGGACGAAGTGTCGTCGGCCGTCGGGAGCCGCCTGATCGTCTCGGGCATACTGTCGGAGCTGTATCCGGACGTGCTTGCCGCCTACGAGGTCCGCGGCCTTAGGGAAGTGTCGCGCCGCACGCTCGGCGAATGGACGACTGGGCTCCTCGCCCGCGGGTGATGCGCCGCCCGGACGGCGGGAATATGGTATAATATGCAGACAATCCTTTAAGCAACGCATCAGAAGGGAAAAAGCATGGCACTCAACATCGTCACTGACATCGACAACCGCGTGCAGGTACGCAACGTGCTCATGAGCGTGAGCGACAAGACGGGGCTGGAGAGCTTCGTGCCCGCGCTCGTCAAGGCATGTCCGGGCGTAAGGATATATTCGACCGGCGGCACGTTCAAGAAGGTCCAGGAGATACTGGGCGCGGAGGCGGCTAAGACTCTCGTCGCGGTGTCGGACTACACCGGCCAGCCCGAGATGCAGGGCGGGCTGGTGAAGACGCTCGACTTCAAGATATACCTCGGGCTTCTTTCCGAGACGTACAACGATGCGCACCAGGCCGACCTCAAGCGCCTGTCGGCGCAGCCGATCGACATGGTGGTCGTGAACCTCTATCCGTTTCGCGAGACCATAGCCAAGGCCGGGGTCACGCCGGAAATGGCCCGCACCAACATAGACATCGGCGGGCCCTGCATGGTGCGCGCGTCGGCGAAGAACTACCTGCGCGTCGCGTCGGTCACGGATCCCCTGGACTATGCGGCGATAGCGGGCGAGCTCGAGGCGCACTGCGGCAGCATCGGCTTCGACACCCGCTTCAGGCTGATGAAGAAGGCGTTCGCGCACACGGCCGAGTACGATGCGGCGATAGCGTCGTTCTTCGCTTCGCGCACGTGGGAGGAGGTCGAGCGCACCTACAGCCTGCGCTGACCCCGGGACCATGATTTTCGAGGCGTTCAGGAAGATGCGCGAGGAGCGTCCGCACGATGCGGCGTTCCTTGTGACCAGCGGCGACCGTTCGCTGCCGATCACGTGGCGCCAGTTCACCGACGACATCGCGGTGATCGTGCGCATAATCCACACCTACGTGCCTGGCGCCAAGATAGGCCTTCTGGGCGAGAACTCGTACGAATGGATGGTCTCGCACGCGGCGACGATGTTCGCCGGCGCGACCGTCGTTCCCATCGACGACAACCTGACGGCGGAAGAGGTGTCCCGGAGGCTCAAGTTCGTCGGCGCGGCTGCGCTCATACATTCGGCGCTTTACGCGGAGAAGGCGCACGACGTCGGGCGCCTGACGCCAGGGCTGGTCGTTGCCGGCTTCGGCTCGCGCAAGACAGACATCTTCATGGAGCTGGCCAAGACAAGCCTGAAGTTCGGCGTTGACAGCGTCTGGGAGTCGGGCGCGAAATATGCCGAGACTTCCATGATAGTCTTCACGTCCGGGACGACGTCGGAGCCTCGCGGGGCTGAGCTGACGGTGGCCGGCGTCGAGACGTTCTGCGACTGGACGGCCAGGGCGCTTCCGATGCGTCAGGGCGACCGCTCGCTCATGCTGCTGCCGCTGCACCACATCTTCGGCGTCTGCACGACCTACCTGATGCTTTCCAAGGGGGTGGCGCTCGGCGTGTGCCCGGACTTCCGGCGCATCTACGACGCGGTCGAGCGGTTCCGCGTCAACTACGTGTTCCTGGTTCCGGCCCTGGCCGAGATACTGGCGCAGAAGATCAGCCTCAAGGGACGCTCCGCCGAGGCGGCGCTCGGCCAGCCGATAGACTGGATACTCGTAGGGGGCGCACCCCTGCCTCGCCGCACCTACGAGAACCTGATGGCGCTAGGCGTGCGGGCGATCACCGGATACGGGCTTACCGAGACTTGCGCGGCATATTCGATGACGCCGCTTGACGGCGATCCGCACGTAGGGGCGCAGGGCCGCGTTTCGCAGGCGCCTGGCGTCGAGACGAAGGTGTCGCCTGCGGGCGAGCTGCTGATTCGCGGGCCGTGCGTGATGCGCGGCTACTACCGCATGCCCGAGCGCACGGCGGCCGTGCTGGACACGGACGGCTGGTTCCATACCGGCGACATCGGCAGGATCGACGGGGACGGTTTCGTGTGGATCACGGGCCGTGCGTCGCGAACCATCGTGCTGTCGTCAGGCAAGAAGATCGCCCCCGAAGAGCTGGAGGAGCTGCTTCTTGCCATTCCCGGCATTCGCGAGGCGGTGGTCTCGGGCGACGGCGAGACACGTGAGCTGATGGCTGAAGTGTACGGCGTCGTGCCTGCCGCGACCATAACCGCCGCCGTAGGGCGGCTCAACGCGCGGCTGCCGGTGTACAAGCGAATAAAGAAGACTGTCGTAAGGGCGGAGCCTTTTCCGCGCACTTCTTCGGGGAAGATCAGGCATGAAGCAGCCAGATGAGAGACGCATAGCAGCACTCGTAGGCGAACTGCTGAAGGAACTGGGCGAAGATCCGTCGCGCGACGGGCTGAGGAAGACGCCTGCGAGGGTGGCGCGTTCCCTTGCGTTCCTTACGCGCGGCTACAGGCAGGGCCTGAAGAAGGTGGTGAACGGCGCCAAGTTCGCGAGCGGCACCAACCACATGGTGGTTCTGAAGGACATAGAGCTGTACTCCCTGTGCGAGCATCACCTGCTGCCTTTCTACGGGCGCTGCGCCATCGGCTACATCTCTACGGGACAGGTGCTAGGCGTTTCGAAGCTTGCCCGCATCGTCGACATGTTTGCGCGGCGGCTCCAGATTCAGGAGCGGCTGACGGAAGAGATAGCGAACGCGGTGATGGCTGAGACTTGTGCGGAGGGCGTTGGCGTCGTCATACGTGCCAAGCACCTCTGCATGATGATGCGCGGCGTAGAGAAGCAGAACTCTGAGATGACGACGTCGGTCGTGCTGGGCTCGTTCCGCGCCGACGAAAAGGTACGGCAGGAGTTCCTGTCGCTGGTCGGATAGATGCGGAGATGAAGAGGCTGCTTACAATCCAGGACATCTCGTGCGTGGGGCAGTGCTCCACGACGGCGGCGTTGCCGATAGTGTCCGCCTGCGGCATAGAGTGTTCGGTGCTGCCGCCTGCAATCCTTTCCAACCACACTGGCTTCAAGACGTGGAGCTTCCGCGACCTCACCGACGAGTTGCCCAAAGTGGAGGCGAAGTGGGTCGAGCAGGGCATACGTTTCGACGCGTTTTACACCGGCTACGTCTGCGAGAGCCACATCGACCCGATCCTGTCGGTGATGAAGAGCTGCGCGAATCCGGGCGCCGTGCGGATCGTGGACCCGGCGATGGCCGACAACGGCGTTCTCTATCCCGGTTTCGGGGCGGACTTCCCGGGCAAGATCGCGCGGCTCGTGTCGGGCGCCGACTACGTGCTGCCGAACCTGACCGAGGCGGCGCTTCTTACGGGCGAGGACCCGTTCCAGTTCGTCTCCGGCAACGACGGGCGGACGCGGGCCTCGCGGGACGGCATAGAGCGGCTGATCGGGCGACTTCACGGCATGGGAGCCAAAAACGTGGTGATAACCGGCGTAGGGCTGCGCCCCGACGAGCTTGGCACGGCCACGAGCGACGGTCATTCGGTCGTCTACGACTTCAATCCGAGGCTAGACCGCCTGTCGCACGGGACTGGCGACGTGTTCGCGTCCGTTTTCGCCGGCGCGGTCCTGCGGGGCATGGCTCCGGGCGAGGCCGCCGCGCTTGCCGCGGACTTCGTGTGCGTGGCACTCGGCGTCACGCCTCCGGACCACACGTATTCGGTCTGCTTCGAACTCGTGCTGCCACAGCTCATAAGTTCCCTCTCCGTTGTCAGGTGAGGCCTGTCGCGGCCCCTGTTCGAAGGACCGGGCGGGGTTGCGGTCCGTGGTCGTTTTAGGTATAATACGCATTCGTCGCCAGCCTGATAATCTCTTATGGCGGCAAACGGATAAACTCTAACAAAAAGAAAGGAAACACAGAATATGGCAAGAGCCTATAACTTCTCCGCGGGTCCCGCGGTGCTGCCGCTGGAAGTTCTCCAGGACGCGCAGAAGGAACTGGTAGACTACAAGGGCTGCGGAATGTCGGTGATGGAGATGTCCCACCGCGGCAAGGACTACGATGCGATCCACCAGGAGGCGATCGCGACGTTCAAGGAGCTGTGCGGTCTTGGCGATGACTGGGCGGTTTGTTTCATTCAGGGCGGCGCGTCGATGCAGTTTGCGATGATCCCGATGAACTTCCTCGGGAAGGGGGCCGTGGCCGACTACGGCAAGCAGGGCACCTGGTCGAACAAGGCGCTCAAGGAAGGCCAGAAAGTCGCGGCGCTCAGGGGTGCGACGGTGAACGTCTCGGCCGACTGCCAGAAGGACATCCCGACAAGGATGCCGTCGGAGTGGAAGTGGACCGAGGGCGCGGCATACTGCCACATCTGCTCGAACGAGACCATCGCCGGCGCGGAGATCAAGGAATTCCCGAAGGCCACCGGTCCGCTCTTCTGCGACATGTCGAGCGACATTCTCAGCTGCGAACGCGACTACAACAAGTTCGACCTCTTCTACGCTGGCGCCCAGAAGAACCTCGGTCCGTCC
Source organism: Kiritimatiellia bacterium (assembly GCA_017514235.1). Classification (GTDB taxonomy): domain Bacteria; phylum Verrucomicrobiota; class Kiritimatiellia; order RFP12; family UBA1067; genus UBA1067. The sequence continues at coordinate 5,819 of JAFWKK010000069.1, forward strand.
GGCATGGCGGTGGTGGCGATCAGGAAGGAGCTCGCAGCGAAGGGCGACGACAAGATCCCGACCATGCTGCAGTACCGCACGTATGTGGACGAGAACTCGCTGTTCAACACGCCGCCGACCTGGGGCATCTACATCTTCGGCGAGACTATGAAGTGGGTCAAGAGGATGGGCAAGGAGAATCTCTTCGCGCTCAACGCCGCGAAGGCGAAGAAGATCTACGACGTGATCGACGGCTCGGAGTTCTGGACGGGTACGGCGGTTCCCGAGTTCCGCTCGAACATGAACGTTACGTGGCGCATCAAGGGCGGTGACGAGGCGCTTGAGAAGAAGTTCCTCGACGAGGCCAAGGCGCTCGGCATGAGCTCGCTCAAGGGCCATCGTTCCGTCGGCGGCCTCAGGGCGTCGATCTACAACGCGTTCCCGATGGACGGCGTAGACGCGCTCGTCTCGTTCATGAAGGACTTCGAGGCGAAGAATGGCTAAGCCGCTCGTCATAATGCCCTGCCTTGACATGATCGCAGGGCGTGTCGTGAAGGGCGTCCGGTTCGTCGACATCAAGGATGCCGGCGACCCGGTAGAATGCTGCAAGGCCTATTGCGCGGCAGGTGCCGACGAGCTGGCCATGCTCGACATCACCGCGACGCTTGAGAGCCGCAAGACGCTCGTCGAGGTGACGCGGAAGGTGGCGGACGTCGTGACCGTTCCGTTCACGATGGGCGGCGGCATCTCCTCGGTGCAGAGCGCCGAGGAGGTCTTGAACGCCGGCGCCGACAAGGTTTCAACCTCTTCCGCCGTCTTCCGCCAGCCCAAGCTGGTCGCCGAGATGGTGAAGGAGTTCGGCCCCAAGACCGTTACCGTCGCCATCGACGTGCTGCAGAACCCGGCGATGCCGTCCGGCTACGAGGTGTACATTGACGGCGGCCACACGGCTACGGAGCGGGACGCGGTCGAGTGGGCGAAGGAGGTCGACGGCTACGGCGTCGGCTGCATACTGCCTACGTCGAAGTCGACGGACGGCGTGCGCACCGGCTACGACCTGCCGCTGATCGAGAAGATACGCGCTGTCGCGCGCGACGAGGTGGACGTGGTCGCCTCTGGCGGCGCGGGCACGATGGAGCATTTCGCCGAGGCGGCGGAGGCTGGCGCGAACGTTTTGCTTGCGGCCAGCGTCTTTCACTTCCACGTGATAGACATTCCGGCGCTCAAGGAGTTCCTGAAGGGCCGCGGCTTCGAGGTCCGGTAGGCGTTCTCGGCTTTCGCGGGGCTCCGCCGCTTCAGTCGGTGACGATGGCGTCGAATCCGCCGCGCGCCGCTATGCGGTAGAGTCCCTTGCGTCCGAGCTTGGTGCGGTCGACGAGAAGGTAATGCCTGTCGGCCATGTCCAGCACCCTGCGAAGTATCTCCGCCTGGCGTTCGTGGTTCGTGGTGGCCGTCTTCTCGTCCAGCCCGAACGCGGAGACGAACGCTTTCGTCACGTTGAAGTGCGAGAGCTGGTCCAGGGCTGACATGCCGAGTATGGAGTTCAGCTGCGGGTCGTAGTTGCCGCCGAGGCCGATCAGCGACCAGTGAGCCGGGAACTTCCTGAAGAGGTGCATCACCGGCACTGCGTTCGTGATGACCGTGAGGTGGTCGAAACTGGCGTGAGTCAGAAGCATGGCCAGCTCGAAGACGGTCGTCGACGAGTCCAGGAAGATTATGTCGCCCTCTTCGATCATCGCGAGCGCCTTTTTCGCGGCAAGGACCTTTGCGGAACGGTTCGCGACCACGCGGTTCTGGTAGCCTGCCGCGTCGCCATGGGAGTCTGGCGCGTCATGATAGACGAGTCCGCCCCTCACGCGCTCGACCACTCCGCGCTGCGCGAGAATTTCGGCGTCGCGGTGGATCGTAGCGCTGCTGACCCGGAACCTCTTCATGAGCTCGTCGAGCGAACACGACTTCTTGCTCTTCAGGTATGCCAGTATCTGCCGCGTGCGAAGGTTTTCCATGGCGCGAAGTATCGCATATTTCGCCCGTCCTGTCAATTTGCCCGACTGGCCGGGGGTGCTTGCCAGAGCGGGGGCAAATATGCTAAAATACGTCAACTTTTCGGCGGTCCAGGTGGGTCGAACCGGAGGGTGAGTATTGGTTTTTGACAACAAAGGAGCGAAGCGATGGCGATGAACAACCAGCTGCTGGCGGTCGTGCAGCACATTGAGAGCGAGCGCGGCGTGAGCCGCGAGATCGTCCTTACGGCGATCGAGCAGGCTATTGCGCAGGCGGCGAAGAAGAACCAGAGCGTCACCAACGACCTCCGCGTCACCATCGACCGCAAGGACCTTTCGCTCCATGTCTACGATACGCTTGTTGCCTCCGACGAGGAGACGGGGCCTGGCTTCATTTCGATTGCGCGCGCAGTCCGCTTCAACCACGGCAATCCCGTCAATGAGGGCGATCCGATCGAGATCGAGATGCCGGCGGCTCGGCTCGGTCGCATCGCCGCGCAGACCTCGCGCCAGATGATAATGCAGAAGATCCGTGAGGCGGAGCGCACCAACACCTTCTCGGAATACAAGGACCGTGTCGGAGACATCGTATCCGGCACGGTTTCTGCGATATCGCACCGCGACACCTACGTGACTGTCGGCAAGACCGAGATGATCCTGCCCGGCAAGGAGCGCATACCTACGGAAGACTATCAGGTGGGCGACACGGTGCGCGCGATCATCCTGCGCGTTGATCCGGAGGCCAAGGGGCCCAGCGTGATCCTCTCCCGTGCGAGCGGCAAGTTCGTCGAGGCGCTTTTCCGCCTGGAGGTCAGCGAGATCGCCGACGGCGTGGTCGAGATCATGGGCGTGAGCCGCGACCCGGGGTACAGGGCCAAGCTTGCTGTCCGCACGGCCAACGAGAACGTCGATCCGGTGGGCGCGTGCGTGGGGCAGCGCGGCAGCCGCGTGCGCTCGATCGTCAACGAGCTGAGCGGCGAGAAGATAGACATCGTACGATGGAACGAGGACATACGCCAGTACGTGGCGCAGGCGTTGGCGCCTGCCAAGCTGGAGTCTATCGACGTCGATCCAGCCCAGCCCAACACGGTGCACGTGGTGGCGGCGGCCGACCAGTATTCGCTGGCGATCGGCAAGCGCGGGCAGAACGTCCGTCTCGCCACGAAGCTGACCGGCTGGCACGTTGAGGTGCGCAAGTCGATGGCGACGGCATCGTTTGAGGACCAGAAGGCGGAGGCCATCAAGGAACTGGCCGAGACGTTCTCGGTGTCCACGGCGGTCGCTACGCAGATGGCTGACGCGGGCTACCTGACGGTCGACGGCATCGCCGAGGAGGACGAGGCCAGCTTCATCGCTGCGACTGGGCTTGACGAAGTCACCGCCAAGGGCGTCTATGCCGCCGCCAAGGCGGTCGCGGCGCTCACCGCCGGAGCCGGAGAGGACGCTGAATGAGAGTATACGAGATAGCCAGAGAGGCCGGCGTTACCAGCGCCGACGTCATCAGGGCCGCCGAGAAAGCGGAAATAGAGGCGTCGAACGCGATAAGCGTTGTGGATGACGGTGACGTCAGCACGCTTGTTGCGGCGCTGAAGGGCGGCGACAGGGAAGCCTTAGCCGCGAAACGAGCCGCCAAGGCCGACAGGGCTGCCAAGCTTTCCGCTGAGTCTGCCGATGCGCAGCGCGTGCGGCTGGCCGAGCACCTGCGCATCGCCAGGGATGCGGCAGAGGGCAAGCGCTTCCATGCGGCACCTGCGACGCCCGCCCCTGCGTCGGAAGTGAAGCCGGCGCCGGCGCCTTCGCCGTCGGCAACGCCGGCGAAACCCCAGATACGCATGGCCCCCGGCGTCAAGGCAAAGCCGCTGCCTGCGGTTTCCGCGGCGCAGACGGGGCTGACTAAGGCCGGCTTCAAGCCGCTCCAGCATGCGCGGCCCGCCGCCACGATCTCGATTTCCGTTGCCGCTCCTCCAAAGCCACGTCCGCCCAAGCCGGCGACTCCGGTCTACGATGACTTCGAGCGTGGCAACCGCAAGGGCAAGAAGGATCGCGAGGGGCAGAAGAGTTTCGACAAGCGCGCGCCGCGTCCTGCCGCCGCCGCTCCGGCGCCGCAGTCCGGCAGCAGGATATCCGTCGATGCCAGCACGAAGGAGGTGTCGATCCGCGGCGCCGTCGTGGTAAAGGACTTCGCGGCGAAACTCGGCATCAAGCCGAACCGCCTCATCGCTGACCTGATGGGCCTGAAGATACTTGCATCGATCAACCAGCGCATCGAGCCTGACGTGGCGACCAAGGTGGCGGAGAAGTACGGCTTCAAGGTGACGATAGAGCACGCTCGCGACAAGGCGGCGGCGAAGCCCGTCCTGAAGGCGATCGATGCCGACGACCTCATACCCGAGGATCCGCCGGAGTCCTTGCGTCCGCGTGCGCCTGTCATCACGTTTCTCGGCCACGTCGACCACGGCAAGACGACGCTGATGGACTGGATCCGCAAGGAGCACGTCGCCGCCGGCGAGGCGGGCGGCATCACCCAGCAGATCAGCGCCTACCAGGTCGAGGTCGCGGGCAAGAAGATCACCTTCCTCGACACGCCCGGCCA
>JAFWKK010000070.1 GCA_017514235.1 Kiritimatiellia bacterium
CATAAACCGCGGCGACCGCTTCGAGTACCTTGTCTCGATGGAGACGAAGAGCGCGTCCTTCGAGGCGTTCGGGCGGGCCAACTTCAAGGCCGACGACAGCGTAATCGGCATCGACGGCAAGCCGTTCAACCGCCACAGCGCTAAGATGGTGAAGGGCGACATCAACATGTGCCTCATGCACACGGCGATGGGCAAGACGCTCTCTCTCATCCACAACGTATGCACGCCGCGCCCGTACGACCGCGGCAACCTCTACATGGGCACGAAGGGCATATACCGCAGCTACCCGTCGCTTCTCATGGCGTGGGAGGAGAAGGAGGGCGACGGCGGGGCGAAGAAGTACTTCGACGAGGCCAAGGCGCTGCGGATCAAGGAGGAGTACCGCCATCCGTTCTGGAAGGCGGCTGGCGAGATCGCGAAGAAGGTCGGCGGGCACGGCGGCATGGACTTCGTGATGGACCTTCGCTGGGCGTACTGCCTGCAGAACGGCCTGCCGCTTGACACGGACGTGTACGACCTTGCGACGTACTCGTCGATCGTGGAGCTGTCGGAGCGGAGCGTCAACGCGCGCTCCTCGGCGATCGACTTCCCGGACTATACGCGCGGCGGATGGAAGACTGCGAAGCCGTTCACGGTGGACGAAATGGACATATCGAAGTTCGACTTCTCAAATACAGTGGCGAACGACAAGTCTGCCCAGAAGATATAAGGGATATGAAATGAAGTTGCGTACAGTCCTGTTCATGGCGGCGGCCGGTTCGGCCGCCATTGCCAATGCAGAGTTCAGCGCGGGGTTCGCCCGTGTGGACATCACGCCGCCGCTCGGCATCCAGATGATCGGCTACTACCACAAAAACTACGACCGCCGCGCAGACGGCATCATGGATCCGCTCCATGCGGAGTGCGTGGCGGTTTCGGACGGCGTCAGCACCGCACTGATCTACCGGGTCGATCATCTCCATCTGCAGAATCCGTTCCTTGCGAAAGCCATTCCTGGCATCATTTCGGCGACCGGCGTCCCGCAGGACAGGATCTACATCCATTCCACACATACGCATACGGGACCTGCCGTCTGTCCGAACACGAACGGATACACGAAGGCTGACAACCGTCTGGTAGCCGCATATGCGAACTTCCTGGTCACGCGACTGGTGGACGTGGGGCGGATGGCGATTGCCGATCTCGCTCCGTCGAAGATCGGCGTCGCAAAGACAGAATGCCGCGGAATCTCCTTCATCCGCCGCTACCGCATGAAGGACGGAAGCGTGAAGACAAATCCCCGGCAGAACCAGGAGATCGAGTGTCCGCTGGGTACGCCGGACGAGACGCTCCAAGTGGTGCGCTTCAAGCGGACCGGCGCGCCGGACGTCGCCATCGTCAACTTCGGCACGCATCCAGACACGACAAGCGGCAGGAAGATTTCGGCGGACTGGCCAGGCGTCGTGTGCGACGTTTTCGAGAACGGCATCGGCGGCGGCGTGAAGTGCATGTTCCTCAACGCTGCGCAGGGCGACGTGAACCATCTCTGCCGCAATCCCACGCCCGGGCGCGCCTGCTTGAACGAATACCGCAAGAAGGGGACGCCCACGGCCAATGCCATCGCCAAATACATGGGACGCGCCGTCGCGGGCGCGGCGATGTCCGTGTGGGACGTCTGCGAAGAGATTCCGGCAGGCCGCGTGCGGGGTCTTTCAAGGAAGTTCTCCATGCCTGCCAACCTGCCGACGGCGGACGAACTCAAGTGGGTGGAGATGTTCGATGCCGGCCGCAAGGACGAAATTCCGCTTGGCTGGATGGAAGTAATGACGATCACTGCGCCGCACTCTCGCGTACGGACCCTGAAGAACGGCCCTGACCATTTCGATATCTGCGTCTCTACGGTCACGATCGGCGACTCCCTCGCGTTTGCCGGTCTGCCGTGCGAGCCGTTCGTCGACATCGGGCGTGACATCAAGGCGCAGTCGCCGTTCAAGGCGACGATCGTCACATGCCTGACCAACGGCAGCGAAGGGTACATCCCTTCGACCAAGTCCCACCATGAAGGCGGCTACGAAGGCCTTTCCACGCGTTATGCCGCGCCGACCGGCGACAAGCTCGTGGCGGCGCAGGTCGGGCAGCTCAAGGAGCTTTTTGACGCAGAAAGGAACCGGCGGGAACCGTGAAGTGACATGATGATCGCTTCCACATTACTCGCGGCGTCCATGGCAGTGAATGTGGGCGACGTGCGCGTCGGCTTCTCGCTTGCTATGGGAGATGGGACAAACGTCAGCTGTGCAGTCGCCGCTGCAGACATGGAATCGCTTGTCGTCGAGACCAACGGCAACACGATAGCTGCGACATGGCGCGGGCATCCCAGATGCGGAGCCGGATTCTCGGTGTCTGCGAGGTTCAACCTTCTGCCAGAAGGCGGGTTTGAGTATGACGGGCTGGCTTATTCAGGCAACGGAATCCGTGCGCCTGTCCGCAGCATTGCGTTTCCTGAGGTCGTCGTACCGCGCACGGACAAGACGGCAATCTTCCGGCCGCGCTACACCGGCGAGATGTTCCGTCCCGACTGGGCGAAGATGAAACCGGGGCAGAAGGTGTTCGAAGTCGGGGTCGCCAAGAAGGCTTTCAACTGCATGGCGGCTATCGATGAGGATGCGACGTCGCATTTTCTTGACCAGCGCGGCGACGCCCGTCTCCATGCGTCGTCGTTCGAGGCGAAGATCGGAACCTCGCCAGATACGCTTGTGCTGCGCACGGTCTATTGCCCTCCGCGCTCGGATAGGCTGCGCGAGGCCGGCGCCATGCCGTATTCAGGCGTCTATGCGCCGTATCGCGGCGGGTGGTATGAGGCTGCGAAAATGCATCGCAGGTGGCTTGAGACGCAACCGTGGTTCAAGGCGGCGTCAGCAAGGGATTTCTCCAAGTTGCGCGAGATAGCGCTTTGGATGTGGAGCCGGGGCGGCATCGCCGTCTCCGAACCGCCCGTGCATTGGTTCATAAGGGATACTGGGCTCAAGGTCGGGCTGGATTGGTACTGGTGGCACAATGTGCCTTACGACACGGCGTATCCGTTTTTCTGGCCGCCGCGTGACGGGGAGGATGCGTTCAAGGCGGCTGTGCGGCGCATGCGCGGCGCAGGCGCGTTTGTGCAGGTCTATACGAACGGGATGCTGTGGGACGCGGATGATCCGCGTTGGGCCGACGGCGGAATCGACTGTGCCATAGTGGAGGAGACGGGCGAGGTGCGCAGCCGCACGTACAATCCCTTCACCAACCGAAGGCAGGTGCATATGTGCGGCGAGGCGCCGAAGTTCCAGGGTATGATTCGCGATCTCGAGCGGAAACTCGCGGCAACTGGGCTTGACGGGGTTTACATGGACATGATAAGCTGCTACGCGCACAGGCAGTGCTTCAATCCGCGCCATTCCCATGCGCCAGGCGACGCCCATGCCCTGATCGAAGGCTACCGCTGCCTTGCTGATGCCGTCCGCGCCGACAACCCCGGCCTGCTGCTGTCTTCCGAGGCGACAAGCGAGACATATCTCGACAAGTTCGAATCGGTCATAGTTCATTATACCGCCTGGGAGCGTTTCGGGTTCGGCGAGATGCCGATGTCGGAACCGGTTCCGGCGGTCTCCGTAATCTATCGCGGCGCATGGGTGATGTTCGGTTCGTTCGCGACGCCGGGCGGCGTGCCTGGCTGGGACCCCCTATGGGGCGCCTGCAAGGACGGTCCCGACGTGGAGTCGGTCGTCGCCAGGTATCCAGACCAGTTTGCCGTGGAGTTCGCGCGCGGCGTCGCGTGGGGCCTCCAGCCGACGGTTCACGGTTTCACGATGCGGGACGTGGCCAACCCGCGCATAGCTGAGGACATTCAGTTCATCAAGGACACGGCCCGGTTTTACTTTGACCATCGGGACTTTCTTCTCGACGGCGAGCTGCTATCTCCGGCGAGGCTTGAGTGCGCCACGAAGCGGGTGGAGTTCCTTCGGACGAGCAGCTACAAGCGTCCGCACGAAAGCAAGGTTTGCGTGCAGCGGGCCATGCCTGCGGTGTTCCACTCCGAATGGCGCGCGCCGGACGGACGCAAGGCAACGGTGCTCGTCAACTGGACAAGGGAGCCGCAACGGTACGGAATTAATTTCGACGGCATGAAAGCGGCCGGTGTAATGCCTGCGCTTTCGTGGAAACTGCACTTGAACGATTGAAACGGAGAAATGGAATGAACAGACGTGAATTCATGATGGCGGCCGCTACGGCGGCAGTGGGCGGGTGTGCGTCCTCGGATGCCCTGACCGCGAACGAGACCAAGGGGCAGTGCGCCGAATCGGTCCCTTCCGGCGGAAGCGGCACGAGCGCCCCGCCGCGCAACCGGCATCCGTACAAGGATGTGGACTGGGCTACTGCGCTCCAGATCAGAGGCACCACGCATGTGCACTGCAAGACGCAGAAGGAGCTCGACGTCATACTGAAGCGCATCGAGTTTCTCACGCTCTCCAACTACTATCCGGCCGCCCCGTGGTGGCCGCTCTCTAAGATGACGGAGAACTACTACCGCATCCACCACGACTTCCCGGTGATGGTAAACGGGAAGAGAACGGAAGGGCCGTTCGACTGGAACGCAATCGTCGGCAAATGGATCAAGGAGCTCCCTGCCGAGCTTCAGGCGGAGTATCCGTTCAAGGAGGGTGCCCCGCTGTTCAAGCCCTTGCCGGAAGGCGTCCTGGAGGCGCCGAACGCCGAGCACCACGGCTTCAAGAAGGATGACGGGCACACGGCGCGCGCCCTTCACATGAACGCGCCGGGGTCCGCGTTCGCCTCCGGCACATTCGACCAGTGGACGAAGCGACGTTTCCAGACCTGGCAGCGCGGCGGCTATTTCATCGGCTCCGGCGAACACTGGAAGACGGCCATCGACCGCATGATTGGCGGGCTCATCTTTCCGGACGGCGGCGGCGTTACGATCAACCATCCCAAATGGTCGGCCTATGACCGGCATTTCATGCTTGAGATCCTCGATTACGATCCGCGCGTTCTCGGGATCGAGGTGATCGAAGGCGGCGGGAGCAACAGCGAGAGCTACTGGGACTGGGTGCTTTCCACAGGACGGCAGTGTTTCGGTTTCTTCGTGCCTGACCACTCGATCAACAGAAAGGACGGCAGCTTTGGCGTGAACGTTCTTCTGACGCCCGAGCGGACGGTGCAGGCCTGTCTGAAGGCTTACCGCGAAGGAAACTTCTACGGCGCGAAACGAGGACTCAACGAATTGAAGTTCAAGCGAATCACCTTCGACGGCACTACGGTCGAGGCCGAGACGGACAAGCCCGCGCGCCTTCAGGTCATCACCGCGCTTGGCCCGGTCCGGGAGGTTGAGAGCGGAACTTCCATCAAATGGTCGCTGTCGATGGAAAGGCAGCCGCTCGCCGGCGGTCCGCGCAAGGACGTGTACATGTTTGCACGCGTCAAGGCGTATGCGCTTGACGGCAGCGGCGAGGAGCTGTTCTCTCAGCCGAACATGCTGGTGTAGGGGTGCACGTCTTGACGGACGCGCATTGACAAGGAATAATGAGAAGCATGCGATTTGGCGCAATGGCGCTGGCCGTGGGGCTGTGCGCTATGGCGCTTGCGGAGACGCCGGCGCTTTTCACGAAGGGCGAGTTCCTTACAGGCTGCGACCTTGCGCCTGATAACGGGCGCAGGCCATAAGGTTCGTTATTTTATTATTAATTTTATTGTACGTTACAACGCTGCTGAAAAGTGTATAATACGCGGCGTGACAAAGGAAAGGTCAAGTAAGGCGATAAGGCGCGGACTCATGACGGGTCTGGTGGTGGCAACGCTTTGCGCAGTCATGGCTTCCGGATGCTGCACAGGCGATTGTGCAAGGGATTCGGGAACCACCTATGCTCGTGATGACAGCTCCGGCGTGGACGCTTACACGAATCGGCTGAATTAAAGAAAATTTCACATTAACGCCTAACGGCACAGACAAGGAAAAGGAAAATGAAAAGAATTGGTATAACGAGAAGGACAGTCAAGACAATTGCGGTCTTCGGTCTTGCCGCACTTGCGGCAGGTGTCGTATATGGCGAAGACCCGTACATCGAATCGAAAGGCACGGCCGACTACGGAGGTATCTCGACCGGTTACCGAATGAAGGGTTCGTCTCGTGTAGAGGTGGATTTTGCTTTGCTTGACGCCAGCAATCCTGCCGCGTTGGATGCGCTTCGACTCTTTGGATCGGACGGCGGCGGATTCGAGCCTTCACTGATGACTTGCATGAGATTGTCGTACAACAGTTCAAACGGAGCCGAGTATTTCATATTGCAAGCCCAGACCGCATCTTCCACTAAATCTGAAAAGTATGTGATGGGATTTGATACGGTGCGCCATACGGCAATTCTCGACCTGCCGAATTCAAAGATGGTGTTTACGACTGCTGGTGTGACAAATGCCTATTCATATGCCACAGGTCCCAATGGCAATGACAAGACCACGAATGTCGGCATTGACTTTTCTGGCTACGAAGCGAGTTTGCCGCTTTCGCTGTTTGCACGTTTCTGGAACTCAGCGGCGACAAAGTACGCCAATGTGGCCAAGGCGCGCATTTACGGTGTGAAGATATATGAGAATGACGTGATTGTGCGTGATTTTGTGCCGTGCCTGAAAGAAGGAGTTGCGTGTTTCAAGGATATGGTAAACGGCGGTTTCATCGTTGGTGAGAATGTCTCGGCGTTTACGGCTGGCGGCGACAATGTGCCGACTTATTCTGACGACGGCTACGTTTCTACGGCGGCAAATGAGACTGGCGGCCATCTCTACTTTGACACGGACTACATTGTAACCCCCAAGACGGCTGTCGCCATCGATTGTGCACTTTCAGAAAACTGCGTTCCGACTGAAGGCGGCGTCAACATGAATGCGTATCTGTTCGACAGCTTCCCAAGGTTTTACTTGAACTTCGTCAAATACCTCAATACGAGCAATTATGGTCTGAGGTACGAAAATGCTTTTTCTGGTTTCAGCAATTCCAATGCTTTCAGTCCTGCTTTCCCGCAACCAGTTGATGACAAGGACGTTCGTCGCACGTTCTTTATCGACAACAACAACTGCGTCGCGGGCGTGGTGACTTCTGGTTTTACGAACCAGACGGTGACGGCTGAGTCGTCTTCTTTGGCATCGAGCGGTAGCATAACCCTAAAACTCTGCTCTTCATACGGCGGCAAGGACTGTCATGCACCTCTCAAGATATATGGCTGCAAGATATGGGAGGAGGGGGCACTTAAGAGAGACTATGTCCCTTGGTTGAAGAATGGCGTTCCTGGCCTTCTCGACAACGTTTCCGGCGCGTTCCTTGAAGCCACCCGCTACACCGACGATACGACCAGTACTCTTGCTTACGGCGGTGCCATAAAAGGTGAACAGGATGCCTACCTTGAATCAGACGGCACGACGGGACTTAACACGGGATACAAGATGAACGGCAATTCGCGTCTTGAGGTGGACTTCGCGATGATAGATCCCAGCGGCAGCGGTCGCGTTTTCGGATCCTACGGTGGAGGCACTTCCTCTTATGAATCTTCGCTGTTGACCACTGTGTATCTTAACAGTGGTACGCATTTCAATTTTGTTGTTGGTCCGTGGAATGAGAAGGTGACGAAATATAAGGCTGGCATCGATACCGACAGGCACACCGCCATCATTGATCTTCCCAATGACAGGCTTGTATTTATGACAGGCAGCGAGACTAACGCTTTTACCGACGGACAGATGGCCACTTGGACAGGCCTTGATTTCACAGGGAAGGAGGCGGATTTGCCGCTCTCGCTGTTTGCCCGTTTCTGGAACTCCACCGCGACATCGTACGCCAACGTGTCCAAGGCGAAAATCTACAGCGTCCGCATCTATGAATCGGGTACGTTGGTGCATGAGTTCCTGCCTTACGGTGGCGGCGCGGTGACAGGGCTTTACGATACGGTGACTGGCGATGTCATTTCCAACGGTTCGTCGTTCACGTTCGGCGGCGCGGGGTATGACCACGGCTCGCTTAAGGCTCGAATCAAGTCTGGATATCCTGCAAAGCTTGCGCATCGCGGCACGACGACACTGACCGCATACGCGCCGGGAGCAAACTCCTACAAGTGGCTCATGGACGGACAGCCCATTTCAGGTGGAACGGACGGCGTTCTTTCCGTCGAGTGGGCGCGTGGCGGAACAAAAACAGACGATGGTTATGTGCATGCCTATCAGGCAGTCGCCGTGTACGATAATTTCTACGGCGTTGCGCGGGATGGCGAACCGTCGGACGCCGCGACGATTACGAGTGAACTGCTTGGAATGACGATTGTAGTCAAATGAGATACTTACCATTTGTGGCGTTGTTTCTGGCATCCGTTGGCGTGTCGACTGCTGCCCCTCAGCACGTCTATCCGGTTGCACCGAGGCGCCAGGCGTTGGCGGACATTCTTTGGACGAAGCCTATTTGCATAGAGGAGGGGCGCTACATCGGATGGCCAACGGTCATCGTGACGCAGAAAGGCACTCTGCTTGCGGCGTTTTCAGGCGATCGCGATGCGCATATCTGCCCTTGGGGAAAGGTGGAGATTGTTCGCAGCGAAGACGGCGGCGAAACGTGGTCGAAGCCGTTGACGGCGGCTAACAGTCCGATTGACGACCGAGACTGCGGCATGGTACAGCTTAAGAATGGCGAGATTCTTGCAATCTACGTGTCTTGTGCGACATGGAACGAGATAAAGGATTTCCGCACTCGCAGCTTTGCGCCGGCATCGCGCGAGTTTCAGTGGCAGCGGCACGTCTCGAAGCTGGGTGTCGAAACCATAAAGCGGCAGAAAGGCGTTTGGTGCGTCAGGTCGCGCGATGACGGGAAGACATGGTCAAAGCCGGAAAAGCTCGATACGCTGACCGCCTTTACGCCGCACGGCCCCATTCAGTTGAAGGATGGATCGCTCCTCAACATCGGACGCGAGTATTACACCGATGCCGCACGAAAAGGCATTACGCGCATTACCACAATGCGCTCGACGGATGATGGGCGAGTCTGGAAGTCGCTGTGCTACGCGGTTCCCGACCGTAACGGGGAAAATTCAAAGCCGCAGATGTTCCATGAGCCGCACGTCATCGAACTTTCCGACGGTCGCCTTCTGGCGCTCATGCGCTATCATGGTGAAGACAAATGCATGCGGCAGTCGTTCTCGTCAGATGGCGGCGTTACATGGACGCCGATGGAGAAGACACCGATGGTTGGCTTTCCGCCACATCTGCTACGCTTGAAGGACGGTCGCATACTCTGCACGTTCGGGCGTCGCGCACCGAAACCTACGGGATATGGCGAATACGCCTGCATTTCGTCGGACGAGGGACATACATGGGATGCGGAGCATGAGATATTCCTTTCTGCCCATACAGATGGCGACCTTGGTTATCCATCCACTGTGCAGCTGACAAACGGTGATCTCGTGACGGTTTACTACCAGCCGACCAAACCGAAAGGTCTGCCGTGCCTCATGGCGACCAAATGGCGGCTTAGGAAATGACACCAGAAGCCCGAAATTCGCTTCGTGCCGAAACAGGCATGATACGTCTGCTTGATCTCGCGGCGACGCCAGATGATGTCGTCGTGCGAAAGGTGGGCAAGATTGCGGAGGAAACGGGTGCGTTGGTGCGATCCGATGGTGTGCGGCTGAACTACCGCATTCGAAAACGCGATGGAGAAATGCCGTCAATACGTCCCGTTCTGGTGTTATCTGAAGGGCGTCCCAACGATGACGCGGAGAAAAGGGCGAGACGCTATCTTGACGGTTGGCGCACGGTAATGACGGCAACGCTACGTCCAGACGACGGCACGACTGCGACATTGGCCAGACGCGCCGAAGATGCCTTGACGTTGGCGCGGCTGCTCTCGCACCGAAACGCTGGAAAGACCGTTGAGGTCTATGCGTCAGGGAATGCGGTTGCAGCCGCTGCGTTGATGATGGCCTTGGAGCGTGGCTACTTCAGCGTCCTTGAAATCGAGAATCCGCCGCCCGTTCGTGAAGGTTGGCCAACGTGGGAGGAGATGGCGAAATGACGATGATCAAGGCCAATCTTCTTCACCTTGGGTTAAACATCGGAACCGAAGCGGGTGCATGCGATTCATTGGCGTGTGACTCTGCGGAATGGGCGACAATCGTCACTCACATGCACGAACGCGGACTCAATATGGCCGTTATTGAACTGGCGGAAGGCGTGAAGTATGAAAGCCATCCTGAAATAGCGGTGACGGGGGCCTGGAGCGTAGAACGGTTGCGGAAGGAATTGGCGCACATGCGGTCGCTTGGCATAGAACCTGTACCAAAGCTCAACTTTTCTGCGACGCATGACCAGTGGCTTGGTGATTACAACCGCATGGTTTCGACACCCGAATACTACAAGGTGTGCGAAGACCTTGTTTCCGAGGTTTGTGAGATATTCGACCATCCTCGCCTTTTCCATCTCGGATACGATGAAGAGGATGTTCGCTGCCAAAGTGCGCACGAATACGTCGTGTTGCGGCAGGGAGATTTGTGGTGGAGGGATTTTCTCTGGTTCGTCAAGATAACCGAGAGACGGGGAATGCGTCCATGGATATGGAGCGACTGGATGTGGGAGCATACAGAGGAATTTCTCATGCGCATGCCGCGCTGTGTTCTTCAAAGTAACTGGTACTACGATGAGGGATTTGACGAACGGGCGTTCCGGTGGCCGCGCATCAAATGTTATCTTGATCTCGAAAAGGCTGGTTTTGACCAGATTCCGACGGGATCGAACTATGTAACTGACGTCAACATGGCGGGGACGGTTGCATTTGCCAAAGCCAAATTGTCAGCCGAACATCTAAAGGGCTTTCTAACGACTTCATGGCAACGCTGTCTGCCAGAATATAGAGCGGCGAATCTTGCTGCAATCGACCAGCTTGCGGACGCGCTGGCGGCAAATTAAGCCCCGTTTGACATCCCTTGAACGAGGGGAATTTTGAGCCACATGAAGGGGAATTTTGAGCCACACGGACAGGATTTATGAGCCACATTCTCAGAATGCCTTGGCCTTATCGAGGGGAATTATGAGCCGCATTGTGCTGAATCCGTTCATTGGGGACATGTCCCTTTTGCGCCGTGGAGAATGTGGTAGTTGCGCGGTTGATTGATGGTGCTATAGATGCGGCAAGCAAATATAGTGATTTTCAGCCACAAAGGACGCAAAGAACTCAAAGGCTTTGCGAACTATGCGTTCTTTGCGGCTCACCATATTTCATTGCCCGGCATTTGAAGAGAGTTGGGGAGTCTCAGGTCGTGACAATTATTATGCCATTCCGAATGTAAGTTTGGAATGGTTTATGCCATTCCAAATTGGTGTTTGGAATGGCATTGCCTTCTATGGTGGCTTTATGATATAATATGCCGCATGGAAGACAGCATAAAAAGAATGTACACGCCTATTTTCGAAAATCATTTTTCGAGCAACAGGCAAATGATTTTGCTTTCTGGTCCGCGCCAGGTCGGAAAGACAACGGTTGCCAAGGCAATGTCTGACTTGTACCTGAACTGGGACAGGCGTGACGACAGGAATTTGCTGCTGAAAGGCGAAGACGAGGTGGCAAGGTCGGCTGGGCTGGATGTCCGCCGCGCCACACGTCCGCTTGTCGTGTTCGACGAACTGCACCACTATCCGAAATGGCGACAGTTCCTCAAAGGATATTTTGACACTTACGGCGAGGCCTCTCGTACGGTTGTAACTGGTTCAGCGAGACTTGAAATGAAGAAACGGGGCAAGGGCGACAGCTTGATGGGCCGTTATTTCCCGTTCAGAATGAACCCGCTTTCTGTTGGCGAGCTTCTGAGACCCGTGATGCCGACGGCAGAGATTGCGGCTCAGAAGGCGCTGCCAGACAGTGAATGGCGCGCTTTGGTCGAGTTCGGGGGATTTCCTGAAATGTTCCGTTCCAGATCGGCGGCATTTGCTGTAAGGTGGCGCAGACTCAGGAGAGAGCAGCTGGTGCGGATTGACATTGCAAACGAGACGGATATCCGCGACCTTGATCAGCTTGACGCGCTCGCAGAGATTCTTGCGCAAAGATCCGGGCGGCAGATTGTCTATTCCTCTCTCGCCGCCGACGTGCAGACAAACGAAGTGACAGTGCGCCAGTGGCTTACGACGCTATCTTCGTTCTTTTACGGATTCATGGTTCGCCCATGGTTCCGCAACATAGCCAATTCTATCCGCAAGACTCCAAAATGGTACATGAGGGACTGGTCTGGGATAAAGGATGTCGGAGCAAGGAATGAGACTTTTGTCGCCTGCCATTTGTTAAAGGCGGTTGAGATCTGGACGGACATGGGGTTTGGCGACTATGGATTGTTCTATCTGCGGGACAAGAACAAGAAAGAGGTCGATTTTCTGGTTGCGAGAGACGGAGAGCCGTGGATGCTTGTGGAAGCGAAGACATCTGACGTTTCCGTATCACCGGCGTTGAAAGGGATGCAGCGCCAGCTTGGCGTGGATCTGGCGCTTCAGGTCGTGGCCGAACTACCCTACGAGGACGTCAACTGTTTTGTTCCAGGTGAGGCCGTAGTCGTTCCGATGCGCACATTCCTCAGCCAGTTGCCGTAGGTGACTGAATGCGTCTATGGTGCTATAGATGCGTCAAGCAAATATAGTGATTTTCAGCCACAAAGGACGCAAAGAACTCAAAGGCTTTGCGAACTATGCGTTCTTTGCGGCTCACCATATTTCATTGCCGGAGCAATAAAAAGTGTCATGAATGATTGATGGTGCTAAAAAGTGTTGGGTGCGGTTGTTTTGCGGTGCTGAATCGCTAGAAGGTCATTATTACATAATAAATTATTCTGTACGTTAAGGTGTGTGCCAATGGTGTATAATATGCACCATGGCAACGGAGAAATCAGGTAAAACAACAAGGCGCGGATTCGTGACGGGCCTGGCTGCTGCG
>JAFWKK010000009.1 GCA_017514235.1 Kiritimatiellia bacterium
CAATGCACAGGGGAAAGTTGTTTCATCGGATGATTCAGCAAGCCGTGACAATGCGCCCTAAGTCAATAAAGGAGTTCTATGTCTCATCACCCAGAAAGGACGGCCCGGAATGTTAGGCCCGTCAATCAGCCACCCAGTTAACTTTTACACACTACCATCCCATAGCGTCTTAGGACACCATGTCCTAAACTAGTTAGGAATGATACCATAACCCGCCCCTCGGGTCAATAGGCTTATCTGCAAATAACCTCCCACCCTTCCCCAGTTTCTGCGCACTATGGGACGACAGCGACGAAGTCGATTCTATTTGAAGATATTGCTGATGAGCCAAAGTGCTATGAACACGCCAACGATTCTGGCCATGAGCAAAAACGTCTTGTATCCGTCGTCCGAAAGCTCTTCGCCCTCATCTGGCGGCCTGTCGTTACTTGCAATTTCATCAAGCCGTTTGACATCGTCTTTGCACTGGGCCGCATACTCCGGAGAGTCTGCGACCTTGTCGGCACTTCCCGACAGCCGACATGCGCTCGCCTTCATCTCCTGAGCCAGCAAGCCGTCAGGTCTGCAGCCAAGTCCATTCTCGTACATCACCGAAAGCGCGGCGTATGCGTCCGCGTCTCCGGCTTCAGCGCCTAGCCTGTAATACTCGATGGCGCGTCCATAGTCGCGCGGCACGACTTGCCCAAGAAAACTGTAGCGCCCCAGCGCAGTCCAGCACCTGGCGTTGCCGTCTCTCGCCGCGGCATCCAGCATTTCGACTCCGCGCGGGACATCCTGCGACACATCCCGGCCGTCGACAAGCCGCGCCCCAAAATCCGCCAGGGCGGGTCCATATCCGCTTTCCGCCGACTTCTCCATCAATTTCATCGCCTTCGGACTGTCCTGTTCGGCGCATGTACCATCCGTCATCATGACAGCAAGGTCGTACTCAGCACAATGATCTCCCTTTTCTGCAGCGCTTCTCATAAGGGATTCGGCCTTAGCGCCGTCTTTCTCAACTGACATTCCGTCCCTATAAAGCAAAGCAAGTCTCCATTCGCTGCGAGAATCGCCCCCTGCGGCAGAATTCCTGTAGCATTCAAGCGCCTTGTCCATCTGATGCTCAACGCCAAACATACCGCGCTCATATATCACACCCAAGTTGTATTCTGCCTCACGGCTGCCAAGCGACGTCGCTCTCCTGAAGGCATCCAAGGCCCCTTGTGGGTAGTTGCTGTCAACCGCCCAGTTCCCCACTCGCAGCACCCGCGTCGCATCTCCGCCAGCCCACCGCATGCGACTGGCGAATTCCTTCTCGGCAGTCTCTGGCTTGTTGGCATACCACGGGAACCTTGCATTCGAATCCAACGCCTTGAACAGCCACTTGTCCGCACGTTCGATATCCTGCCTAACACCGATCCCGTTGCGGAAATAATATCCGACCTGCCAGTAGGCCTCCTCGTATCCGCGGTCCGCCAGGTCCGACGCAAGATAGTAGGCCCGGCCGGGGTTCTTCTCCGTGCCGATTCCGTGGCAATACCAGATCGACAGGTCGAGAGCCGATGCCAGGTCTCCATGGCCCGCTGCTCGCTTCATCCACTTGAACGCCTCGGCATCGTCCCTGTGCACGCCATGTCCGCCCGAATAGCAGAGCGCGAGTTCCCGCTCTGCGGGGGCATGGTTGCGCTCGGCTGCCGTTCTGCACCACATCAAGGCCGTTGCAGCATCCCGCGCGACGCCATTCCCCGTCCAGCACCGGAAATACATGTCGTATTGGGCGTCAGATTCGCCGCGATCGGCGGCCGTGCGCATAAGCCTCGCCGCCCGCGCTTCGTCTTTTAGCAGCCTACCTCCCGCAGAATACTGCCGCGCAAGGTTGATCATCGCGCGGGGGTTGCCCTTTTCGGCCGACTTGCGGTACAGGCGAATCGCCGCATATTCGTCCTGCTGTACGTAATCGCCTCTGGCGTACATGACGCCAAGGTCGTTCTCCGCCAGCGCATTTCCTTTTCCGGCGGACTTCTCCAGAAGCTCATACATGTACTTCCAGTCCTTACCGAGATAGATGTATCGGCCAAGGAAGTGTTGCGCCATGTCGTCCCCGTCGTCAGCCAGGCGCTCCATCGAGACCACGAAGTCGCCGCACGCGGAATCGGACAGCCTTCCTTCGTCCACGCCGTCGCAGATTCCGCGATACTGGACCTCATATGGGTTCACAGGGCTCACGACCGGCAGAGCCGCGCAATCGTCGGCCCTGCATCCAATGCGAGCCCCGCAGCGCGAACATCTGCCACCCTCGCTTTCAGGCATCGCAAGCCCGCAGTCCTCGCATCTCTTCACGTCATTCTTGCCTGCTTCACTCATTGCATCTGCCTCCTGTCAGCTATTCGTCCCTCACGGCGAGAATCTTACACGAATTTCGACCTCCGTTGTTGCTTTTTGATCCGATCTTCTCAGTTCACGCCGCATATGTAGCACACCCCATGCCAACATCCACAATCCCCACATTTACGAGCATTTTCTTACATTCCCAACTCCCTCACGCCCTCAACATATAATTTCAGATAGCCGCCTATAACCCCTTCGAACCATGACTGATAGCCGTGCACCGCAGCAAGTTCGACGCCGGAGCACATCATGAACCAATAATGTCGGAGGAGGGGATCAGCCAGAGACCTCTAACTTGTACTTCTCCAATTCCTCACCCGACAACAGTTCAAGCGTTATAGCGTTGGACTTCGCCTTCTTGCGCATCACGCCAAACCGGTCCCGCTCCATCGTCGGAGCCAACCTAATTGCTCGCCCCTTCACAGGCGTCCCCTCTGATAGATTCTGGTCAGCCAAAGAGAAAACAAGTGACTTAGGCACATAAACTCCATCCACAAAGCCAGGCGCGTTCGCGCCATTCGAAAGCCGGATACCCCCCCTAAACGCAAAAACAGCTGTCGATTTCTCGGTCGTCAGTTCGACCGACTTAACATCATAAGCGGTTCCATACTCACATTCCCGAGTTGCATATCGTACTGCCACCACATCGCCAACAGCAACTTTTCGGAGAATCGGGAAATCCTCAAAGGAACATGTTATATTAGCGGTGCTAAAGGTAAGCATCGCACGACCTTTCTGAGACTTCCCATAATATGTCATGCTAACAACAGGTAATATGTCCCAGAGAGAAGACTCGCGAAGCCTAACCAGTAAAATTCTATTTGCATCCAATGGATCTACATATGCGTTAATCGGCGCTCCAAGAGGGAGCCCTCGCGGCAGCTTTACCGCAGCAGGCGACACGGGCTTAGTATTTGCGCCATTTTCAAGGATGAATCGCACACGAATCTTCCCCTCTTTGTTCAGGAACGAAGAGTCATACACCCCTTTAATACATGGCATGCCTTCAAACAACAAATCTGAGGCCGGGACGGAGAGCTCCTTCAAGGCATCAACATCATCAACCGGAAGACCAATTGCGATTGCCTCCTTCCGCACACGATTCATCATCTTGGGATCCTCTTCATGACAAAGCAACGACTTTGCCAAACACGCCCTGCGATGTTCAGGAAAGAGGTGCCCAAGCATGTCCCATGCCCAAAACTTAGTCGCATTCTTACGAATACTCGGCATCACCAGCTCTTTTGCCTCCTTGGTTTTCCCCAGCAATAGCAAAATCTTCCCCTTGCGGAAACTGGCCCATTCATCATCAAGCCGTTCGTATGTTCGCATCAGAACCTCAAAAGCCCATTCTATTACCTTATTGTCTTCCTCCGTCAAGCTCACCTGTCGCCCATATCTTTCTATAACCAATGCATACATCCCAGAGGCCAATTTCTCTGCCGTTGCCGGGAAATAATCTCTCCCCTTCGCGGGCTTAACCTCCATCTTCTTCCGATCCCAACATGCCACAGGAAGATTTTCCAGCCCATCAACACGCAGCACTTTAAGAAACTCTGCTCCAAGATCTTTCCCGATCCCATTCCCCTGCTTGCGGAGCTTAGCAATAAAAGTCGCTATCCAGAACAAGACAAGATTACGCAATATCTCATCGTTCCGGACTGTATCATACGACTCAGGCTTTGAACTCAATTCTTTCACCAACGTAAATATTCTATTCGCATCAAGCGGATCGTGGGGCGAATACAATGCTTTTGCCTTTGTCGGCCAATCACGAAGCTGCTGCTCATAATCTATTTCTTCAAGCATCCTATGCATCACAGGATTCTGCGATAGCGACATAAATTCTGCAAATGAGGCTGCCATTTCTTTCCTGCGCTCATACATCCGCTTTTTTGCGAATATCATCGGGCGAATCCATTGGGCCGCCTCCGTCTGCGCCAAGGATATCTCGTCCGAGAAGCCAGATGTGCGGCCAAGCACTTCCGCAAAAAGGACTTTTGTAAGCGAATTATACTGCCCCTTCAAAATGGACAATAAATATGCCGGCCCTTTATCAGCGAGAATGTCATTAGGCAACGCGGGAAACTTCCCTGTCTCCGCAAACGACTGCCAATAGGCCTCTTCTCGCTTTTTTTCTTCCATGCCCATCATCCACCTCCTTACCATTCTCCATAGGCGGGAACTCCGTCCATGAAACTATATTTATCAGGGCGTTCCTCTCGCTCAAGAAACCCCCTGTAACTGAACGGTCGGCCAAAGAAACTCGTTGGTTCACCTTCCTTCTTTGACTTCAGACACCCATGCTTAACAGCAGATATAACCCGATCACGAGAACGATCCAATTTCTTCATCTGCAAACGAGTCCAACGGGAATTTGTAATACCCGGGAAAGCCGCCATCCAGCACCTGTCTGCACTATTCCCCATGCATTCCCATGGCGAATACCCAACTCCAATTGATATCAACCTGGAACAGAACCTGTTAAATACTTCATCCATGTTGAGCGTTCGTTTCAAAAACACCCCACTCTTTCCGATAGCCCGTTGCAATAAGCCCTTTTCCTTTTGAAGTTTCTGTTGTTGCTTTTCAACCGATTCTAGTCTGACACGAACTTCCCCATCAAATCTAATCTGTTCACCAAGAAAACTCACCCAAGGAGAAGAACGAAGCCCCCCATACCGACAGTCCGTCCAGGCATATGGCCCTTTGGACTTCCCTTCGAAAAACTCCTTACCATATCGCATACCTCGCGTGACTGGATGAACTGGCAATCGAAGCGATTCCATCATCATCAAATACCTGTCAAAAGCAGCTTTGCACTTTTTGACATCCGGATGAACAATAACCATGTCATCACAATATCTCGCATAAAACAATTCGCCATCGTCTCCCGATAAAACAGCCTCGTCGGCACGGTGCAGCACCAAATTAATCAATAGCGGAGACAGCGCTCCTCCCTGTGGAATCCCCAACGGCAGGCTCCTAGGCGAAATATTGCCATATATCTTCTTAATCGCCTTTCGCAACTTAACAGAAGAATTGAACCCTACCAATTTCTTCTGTTCATCAGGAACATCAGCATCCTCTTCTAGATTTCTGAAACTGGAATAACTCTCCAAATACGCACGAACGGCACTCCACATCCATGGTTCAATCTCAGATTCATTGGCGACGGCAAAGGCTTTAAATGCATCCATCGCTACATCATGATGAATGATGTCAAAGAACTTCTGAATATCACATTCCGCTACATAAAGTTTCCTATTTAGATATCGTAGCCGAAAATCCCTAAGCGTCCTAATCGCTGTCAAGTGTTTGATCTTACCATCCTTTCGAAAAGCATAACTATTATCGCGCATCTGCGAATCAAATACGTCTCGAAGATAAGTTGCAAGCCGCCCAATTATTATCCGATCAGCAAGATTCTCGTATGTCGCAAGACAGCGAAACTCATTTCTCCCCTTCTCTAATAGGTGCAACTGGGGACGCTTAAACGAAATCTCTCCACTATCAATTCGAGTCCTTATCCGGCGACTTAGTGCCAAGAAATTACCCTTCCAGTCCGCCGATAATCCATCATCCTCGATATCACGAAGCATCTTTGCAACGAGGGCATTCTCCTGCGCCTTATCACAATCCATAGAAGCCCGAACCTCACGCCGCGGACGCGGCCAATATCGACGACCGGGGACACAGTCCGACACCTTCAAATGATCAACGTCATCCCCACCGACAACAGACAGTCTCTGCGCATTTATTTCCCGACAAAATTTCGGTCTATCCGAAATGCTGCGATAGAAATGCTGTGCATGACGCTTCATTGCCATACGCAAACGCATCCTGACCAGCATCTTCACGATGTTGGCATTGCAAAACAATCTATCAGTTATCTTCGTCATATCAAAAGTTGGAGGTGGGACCGTTCCGGATATTTGATTCCAAGATTGCGGCCTGCACCGCTTACTAATCACGAGGGTTGATACTTAACCCCGCTCGAATGTTCGTGGAGCCCTGGCAACCACCAGTCAACCACGCAGAACGGCCCCACCTCCTGTTTTAAATTCTTTAGTTTCAATCCTCACCGCCTGTCGCGCTGCCTTCTGTCTGCGCCGCACAGGGACTTGTACAGATCCCACCGTCACCTCGATGCCTTCGGGCAGCCCTCGGCACAATTCTCGTGGCACAAACACATCGTCAACATATCCAAATTCACAATACGAATTGGGATGCACAAGAACACCTGTAGAGTATCTTACAAAATCTGGCATTGCGACTGAAGATGACGAGTTGGTACAATGGTAAACTCTTACTTTCCCATTGCGCATCTCATATCGCACCATGACCACGTCCCCAATCTTTGTGCCGACAGCTGACGGAAATCGCCTTTCGTCCACATCTACTGACAACTCGTCGTCCAAAGCTATCTTCACGAATCCATAGTTCCTGTCCACCGCCATAACAATCCCTACATCGGCACTAAAGACATCCCAATCTTCCCCATGTGCCCTATTCTGCAATTTTAGAGGCTCGACCGCATTCTCCGAAGTCATTACGGCAACAATCGGCATCCCTATATGAACGCTCCCAAGCCCTGAAACAGAAGTATTCACAAATAAACCTTGATTCGAATTTGATATATACACCCTTGCAATGTCCGTTCCCTTTTTCAATGCGACAACAACTGCCTGTAATTCCTTCCGTTCAAATGCAACCAATGAGTTTGCCTCCCCGGCCAATCTCGCAAATTCCGCATCATCTTCAGAGGCGGGCAGAACTCCATCAAATATTTCCAAAGATAGTATCTGTCCACTTGCACGAGTTTTCAACCCAACTCCCTGCCTCAACAGTGTCGCTTTCTGAAGTTCGCGCAACTGTTCAGGCTTTCGCCCATTTGCGGAAAAATACTCCGCTAGTCCCGCATGTGCTTCACTGGCGCAAAACGCCTTTGGTTTCAGCGATATCGACTTGCACATGCAGCGAGCAAAATCATCACTATCTTTCGCATGCGTCATTCCAAACCAATACCAAGATTCGGCATCTTGCGGCTTTTTTGCGATACACTTCTCAAACCCAGATCTTGCCGTATCCACATCTCCAGACAACAACTCCAGTCGGGCAACCATCAGGTCACCATTGCATTTCCACCGTTTGGCAAGCGACAATTCCGACTTGACAAAATCAAGCACCCAGCCATTCTTCTCTATCAGCGGACGCTTTTCTTTATCCACGCCGTTGAGGAGGCATCTAAACAGGCATTCGCAGACTCTTTCAGCCAGCGACTTATATTGTTGCCCCTGAGCGCCAGTAATCATCTGCCTGTCGTCATCCACTAAATGGTCTTTAATGAAATCGCTGGCAAAACTGACATACGCGCCAGACAGTAGCTCTTTGAACAACTTCCAATTCGGAATTCTTCGTCCTGTTTCGGACGAATAGAAGGACATTGAATTATCTCTTGGAAATTTTAACACATATTTCGTTACAGCCGAAATCAGTTTCTCGGATTTTACCGCCGCTCCGTCTTTTATGTCGCATGGTTCCTCATCACCTGAATTAGTGTCTATAATAACGTTTCCTGGAGTTATAAAATTTCTCACACTTTCAAAAGGCGTCACGAAATCGCCATGTGCCACACAGTATTCGATCAGCTCCACCCTCAACGCCATGTGGTCCGGCTGATCTCGAACCTTCTGCGACAACAAAGCTATAGCCTGTGAGACACTCCCTTCTTTCATTTGCTTCCGCACTTCTAGCGTACCATCCAAAAAAGAGACACCCCTCCTGATGGCCTTTGGCAAAAGAGTCCCAATATCAGATGGTTTCAGAGACGGAAGATCGTTTTGAGGCAACGCCTTTATTTCTGACAGAAACAACTCAACCAACTTCGCGTTCTTGAACTTGTCAATTGCCTGTTTTATACAATCGCGCAGCACCCAGGCATAGGCAATCGTGGATTCTTCGGAAACATCTCCTCTCGCACGTGCATTCCTCATTTCGGTAAAAACCGCAGCCAAGTCCTCTTCGCTCCCGCTCAAATCAACAAGATAATGGCGAACATATTTCGTCCATTTCTTGCGGGCCACAGCATCACCCATCTCTTTCACTACCGCCGAAAACTCACGAGCTGTCTGCGAAGCAACATTCTCCCATTGTGATCTCTCTGCAGAATCCTTCCTGGCCCTGCATCTCTTACTTTTCTCAAGAATGGCCTTAATAGCCTTGATGGCAATCAGATATGCATAGGCGTACTGAACTAATGCCCTCTCATCCCTGATTCCTTGATCAAACAATATCTTTGCAAACCTCTGAGCCCATATTGCTCGGAATCCCCTATTCTTACCCGCCCAGAAAGCCAGTGTTCCGAACAAGTCGACTTTATGCCCCATGGAGACAACGAATTCATTGATATCTCCTAGTATCACCTTCGCTTCATCACCGCAGTTCAAAGGAACAGCCGCCTCCCAAAGACGCATCCCAATGTCCCGCTCAAAAGCAGACCAGAAACTATCCGCCCACGCGCACTGCAAAGTACGCCATCCCTCTTGGCGAGCCTCTTTTGTCTCTCCCGGTACACCATAAGCTATCGGCACCTTGACAAATGCCCTTATTGCTTCCTTGAGTTTTGTATTGGCGTTCAAGTCAATCCTCCACGAATCAATTAATAAGCGAACACTCTATCTTTTTTATGTCCTGCCCCTCTTCTCGACTCCTCGCATAGTCCAATATTCGCTTTATATCTGGCTCCTCTCGAATATTCCTCTTCCCACAATAATATATGTTATAAGCAATTGTACCATCCCGAGCAAGCACACCATCCAATCCTTTGCCCATGGAAAAATAATGTGTTGAAGAGCCTATAAATCGATCATGAAAAAGCCTATCCTCATCCCTAATAATTACAAAATTAATTTTTATGGGTTCTCTATTATTATTTGTGCCATCCAATTGTTTCCATTTATTTCTTAAATTCTTCGACAAATGCGCCGTAACATACTGCAATGCGCTTTGGTAATCTTCATCATCAGGTCTTCTGGTTGGATTAGGATAATATGGGCAGGACGTATATATGTCAAATCGTAATGGATTTTCGCCACCGCGCACTAAATGATACAACCATGCAATCAAAACCTTAACCTTCTCCTCCAAGAAACGTTCTCCATTGCGAATCGTCCCTCCAAGGCAATATGGATCTACGATAACAAACCCCTTGTCTTCATTTGCAGCAAACACTTTCAGCTGCTTGTCAAACCCCTCAAAACAAATCGTATTGGGCGTCAGCCCACTCTTTAAAAAGGTCTGCTTCCCTAAATACGACCTTCTTTGAGCATCCGCTGTTTGAAAATATTGAACAAGACCAACTTGTCCATCTCCATCTCCGATATGGTATGTCGGGCAAACATCATCTCCTTCTAAAATCCTTATGCTTGGCCGCTCTGAAATCACTCCATATGGCAATAACAAACCCAGACAATACTCCGACAGTACATAGTCGCGCTTGACATCAAACAGCGATACGCTCACACCATTGTTATTGCCGCTTATCAAACTTTTTCTAAGATTCTGAATATTTTCATCGTTTTTTCGTATAACAAACCTTCCGTTCTCATAGCACGCTATCTCAAGAAGACGCAACGCACACTGGCACCGCATATCACCAGGCTTTGCCAATTGCATCAACTTGATAAAATACTTGAAATCTATTTCATACTCAACGATCATACTGCACATCCCCTCCGAATAGGATACGTTTTCGCGCCCCAAAGAAACCACCTTCTGCCGGCCACCTATCTAATGTTCCCTCACTGTCAATATTGCATTTGACAGGCCGTGCCCCAGAATCTTCTTTGACAACATATATAATGCTAACATCTCGACATTGCAAACGTCCCGATGCAACCATCTTCATAACCTCTAACATCACGTGTTCACTATGACACTCCACCACTAACTGAGCAGTTGCATCTTTTTCGCTCCTTGCCATAGCTACCATTACCAATAACTGAGCTAACTTCTGCAATTGTCCCTCATTAACATTCGCCTCAGGCTCTTCCAACAAAAGCAATCCCGTCTTCCACTTTGCGAGGGCTTTCAGGTGTCGGTATATGCCACGAATACCAGCCCCGACTTTGCTCACTGTTAAGTTTTGCATGTCAAAGTCTAAATCTGTCAATGTGTCATCAACTGCACACGAATACTTCACATTCAGCTTCTTGAACATCTCATTGATGTCCACCATCTCTTCTTGCGTCAGAATATCATTCTCATCCTGGCCATTCTCCAATCCAGCGGCAAGGGCCTCAAAACCCGACTTCGTTTTTTTCGACATTTCTCCTGCCCTAATGTGATTTATGCTCGGAATACATTTACTATACAACGATTCCAAGACCCGCTCAGAAGTTGCTCGATCAACAAGCAACCACTGTGATTCATTATTGGTAGAAAGCACCCAATCGTAGGTCTTTCCCTTTGAATCTGAACATTTCAAACTCCATTCGTCTTCTGCCGTAATCTGACCGTTTTTAAACCCGTCACTACGTATTACAATACCCCTGTTGTTTCGTTGCGCCCTGTCAAGAATTTCAAGCGCCTCAAGAAAGGAACTCTTACCGACACTATTATTGCCGTAAATAAATGTAATGCGAGAAAGATCAAATGTTGCGCCTTCCTTCCCATAACACTTGAAATTTCTGACTGTAAACTGTCTGAGCATCAATCTTCCTCCTTCTTGGCGATTTACGATGCGTATTATACCACACCCTTACTTGACCTTGACATACACAAATCAATTATGATATATTACTCATCGGTAAGGTAAATCAGATGAATGACATTGTCTTTGAACATAAGGGTCTTTCCCTTGAACGACTGCGCTTACTATGCAATGTGGCACGGATGGGCGGCATTCGTGCCGCAGTAGGCGATGATCCCGTGCGGCAAAGTCTTGCCAGCAGACAGCTCAAAGAACTGAGCGAATATGCAAATGTCGAACTCACCAAACGAATCGGACGAGGGATTGAAGTGACACCAGAAGGCGAAGAACTCGTTGACATAGGTAATGAGTTCTTCTCTAAAATGTCCACATTCCTCCAGCGAACACATAACCTACCCATTGACTTCAGACTTGGCGTTGGCGATTCAATATTCCAATGGCAGATTCTGCCTAACATGAAAGAATTTGAGGATAGATTCAAATCGTGCAAACTCATACCCTATAGTTACTCGAGTTCAGAAATCATAAAGGCCGTTGAATCCAGAAAGCTTGATGCCGGCATCGTCCGCAAATCGGCAATCACGGACACCGACCTCATAGCCAAGCAAATCGGCGAAGTACATTACAAACTCTTCGTTCCAGCGCTTTTCTGCAAAGCATCCCGTCAAAATCAACTTCCACAAATTGCAAGAGTACCATTTTGCACACTAACCGGAGGGGGTGAATACGCAAGAACTACAATCAGATTTCTTTCGGCTTTCAACGGACACCCCGCCCTGAACTGCTCATCAATGACGCAAATGTTCGCCGCCGTCCAATCCGGGCAATATGCAGCCATACTTCCCGAGAATGCTGAATCTGGAACAAACATAACCCTTACAAAAACCTTCACTCTCCCCGAACTCACCTCATTCACTAGACAAATCTCGCTCATCTTCAAACCAGACATCCGAGAGTCGAAAGACAAATCTGCAATCATAGATTTTCTATCAACTTGCTTCTAAAACACCCGTCGCGGCATACAATATGAAACACCTCAATGCCAAGATAGCTCTTTCCGACGACAACATTTCTGTATTTTATGTCGCCTCCTCTGCGATGGCTCTTGCTATGGCATTGTAATCATCAGACGGAATTGTATGTTCACCACGACTTGTTAGTCGGCCCTTCTTGTCAAAGTAAAAATCAAGATTTCCACTTCCACGAGAAGACGAAAGGAAAATCCTCAGATGATACGGCGTCAGCACTCGTGTACCTGTCAACCTAACTCCAATACCACTAGCTGCCGATGACACTCGTTCCACAATTCGGCTCATAGACTCATTCAGAGCGTCTCCTTGTCTTGATTCTGCCAATTCCACCCCAGTCGAAAGACCTACAACAACATCGGCAGGGCGACTAATGAATACACTCCTAAGTTCCACCTGAATTCCAGCGTCATTTTCAATCCTCGCCTCTATCGAAGATATCTGATTATTGCCCCTGTATATCACATCAACACAGCCACGATGCTGCATCGTCAAAGCATCTTTCACAAAAACTCGATATCTATTCGCCATGGATCTCATTTCTGCGACAGTCATGCCCTTTGACGCCAAAAAGGCTGCCAGTGTTGTCGCAGACACCGAACTATCAACCATCTCGCTTCTACTAGGCATTGCGTCGGCTTGATGTGCCATAGTTGTTGGTGCTCCTAACACATCAGCAAGCGCATCGATTGCGGGTGGATATAGAGCGTGGAGATGTTGCTTCGCACGAGTAGTTGCAGTATATGCCCATCTAAAGAAAAATTCAGAACGAACAGCAGGTCCAAAGGTGTAGTCAACCCATGCATGTTTCCATTCGCCGCCCTGTGACTTGTGTCCCGTGACTGCATAACCGAATTTAACAATGGGCGCATTTAGCAATACCGATATCTTCAATGCGTCTTTTACGGACTCTTTAGTCAACCGTCCTTCTTTGCGCAACTTGTCTTCAATCGCTTTTCTGACCCCATTGTATAGCGCAATTGGCGCGTATGGTTCGTCATCTTCCCACTCCTTTGTCACTATTGGAGAGACATTGACCCATACACCATTACAAACACCCTGTTCTGGATCATATATCCAGCTAATATCCATCTTCCGCCAGACGAAGTCAAAATGATATCTTTTATGTTCGTCTTTAGGCATATAAAACCCATCTAGATGACATTCCTTCCCATAGTCGCGCTCCACCCTTATGAATTCTCCATTGTAGAATTGATTGATTGCCCCATCTTGAGTCGCCCTACGGGCATTGCGAATAATGAGAAGACGCTCTCCAACCATTGGATATGGAGCCGAACATTGCAATCTATTACGTACTAGTTCGTTCAACTCCTTTACGCGCATATTCGTGTGAGCAATCACAATCTTTTCATTTAAGTCACATTCTGGGCGCAATGAATCAAGAAAATGTTCAGCACTCTCAATGGTCAAATCCTCATGAGAAAGAAATCGGCAACAATTGAATTCTCGTCGTTTAAGGCAGTTTCTTAGTTTTGTCGCTTCCGCTAATATCCCGCTCCCCTCTGTCTGCCGATACACTTCGGTAAGTTCAATAATAAATGGCTCGCATCCAGTTAGTTCATATATCTTCTTCTCATCAAGCGCTGGTGGTGTCGAGCAATTTTCCAAAACTGGCGGCAACTGATACGGATCGCCAACGAAGAATAAGACATTGGACGTGTTTGGCACATTCAGACCTATATAGTCAATCAGATCCCGAAGCAACGATCCGC
This sequence comes from Kiritimatiellia bacterium, assembly GCA_017514235.1. Classification (GTDB taxonomy): domain Bacteria; phylum Verrucomicrobiota; class Kiritimatiellia; order RFP12; family UBA1067; genus UBA1067. The sequence continues at coordinate 13,842 of JAFWKK010000009.1, forward strand.
TTCCAAATTGAAACAGTTCCCTGTCGTTATTATGCACAGACAACCCTACCATTGATGCCTCATCCACGATGAACGCCGTGTCCTCAACATCATGGCCATAACCATGTTTTAGAGGGAATATAAATTTTATAGCATCTCCTTCCTCGTTTTTGATCGGATCATCCACACAATTGTATATATGAGAATGAATAGTCCGACTCTCACTTCCTGTTCGCTTACCAAGGACCATCGCAGCACGTCCCGTTGGTGCCATAAGCGCAGGCTGAAGACCTTGCGCTCTGAGAGCAGGAAGCAGGGAACGAATGAGCGTCGTTTTACCTGTTCCGGCAGCACCTTTTATAATAAAGCATCGCCTCCCATGCTGAATCTCAGCAATAATATTCTGCTCCGCATTCACAGGATTCTTCCTCCCTTCAATACTGATTGTCCACCACGGCAGTGTATGCCTCGTGCAAACAACTCACCCAATATCGTTTCCGCGCTTTGCAAGCACAGTGGCGCTTCCAGTTGGCCAACGCCGCCGCGTTGTTGGCGTTGGCGTAGCAGTAGTGGCAGAGGTGCGGACAGGTGTTGTACGCGCCTATGTTCTTCGACATTATGCAGCCGCAGGCGAGGCGCTGGCCGGGGTCTTTCTTGTGGGGGCCTGGCTCCCATTTGTCCTCGACACCGAAAAGCGGATCGCCAGGGACATACTTCGCGCCAATGAACTTCATGAGCTCTGCGTCGCGCGAGAAGCACTTCACCATCAACCGGTCGTCGATGCAACGGTTATGTTCGATACCGTAGCGGTCGAGATCCTTGATTTCGCCGCATGTTCCCGCCGTGATACCCCAGTCCTTCGCGAGTTTGCCAATTCGCCGCGCGACCTCGCACATCTCATCGGACGAGAATTCACGCGCTGCAATTCCGCCGCGCTCCAGATTCTTGCCGACCTTAGCATACGACTTGATGTCGATGAAGCTGAATACAAACCTCGACGCATATGCCGCGATCTTGTCGCCGAGACGCTCCACCTTTTCGAGTATGTCCTTTATCGAAAGCTTATCTGTGAGAATTAGCGGATCAAACCTCCAGATTACGCGATTCTTGCCAACGCGTTCTGAGAGCCGCTTGAATGTCTCGATACGATCAGCGAGCGGTGGAACCCTCGGCTCAATCCCTTCTGAATCGTAGTCGTTGAGCGTGAACTGGAAGTAGTAGTTGGGACAAATCTTGTCAAGCTCATCGAGGTGCGGGATCATCGGCGCGGGGTTCTTCGACCAGAAGACTATGCAGCGCATCTTACCGAAGCCCACGTAAAGCGGCTGTCCATTGAACGGATTGAACCATTTGACGTATCCGGCCTTCAAGCGCTCCATGAACCAGTCGGAATAGAACGCTGGGATGTCCGTCGAGCGGCTCGCGGAGACGATGACCGGCATCTGGGCCGGAACCATTGTCCCGTCCGCAATCATGATTTCCTTTTTCACCCAACTCACCATCGATTATGTTCTCAGACTCTGTCGCTCGTTTCTCAAACTAAACACTTTCCCGGTAATGTCTCCCTTCGTGTACGCTCATTATATCATAATCTCCTCACCATGGTGCAAACCCGAACCTGTCTATCCACGCTTGTCGCCGACATGAAGACATTTTGGCGATTGCGCTTATCATGATTAGAACGGCATATCATCATTGATGTCCAAGGGTTTTGCGGCGTGTGCGCGAAGAATTTCGTCGACCTTGCCGATCTCGTAGATTCCTGCAACGATGCAGGACTGATAGATTATGTCTTCGAGCAGGAACTCCGACAGGGCGTGTCCGGCGGCGCGAAGGAGCACATTCGCCTCGTCTATGGACAGCTTGAGCGCAAGCACGAAGGAAATGGCGGTCTCTTTCGAGACGGGACGCAACTCGTTGCTGATAATTGCCGAATACGTCTGACGACTCACGCGAGCGGCACGATAGACTTGCGGTGCGTCACCGTTGAACTTGTCGCGGACATACCGCACAAGCAACGCTGCGAAGGACGGGTTTGCGCTCTTCAGGTTCGGCGTCCGCACAGCATTCCGTCCGCTGGGCGGAGGCAGCACAGTCCCCTCCGGCTTCCCGTCAAGAAGCCATTCGTCGTCAGGTCCAAGCGGAATTATCTCTTCAACATCGCCACTATCGCTGGGAATCGGCTGTACATCAGCCCACTCCTGGTGCGAGAGGTTGAGCCCGACGGCATACGCGATGAGCAGTTCGGCGAAAATCCGCTCCCGCGACATCGCGCAATCAGCCGCGACAACCGCCGCGCTCGGATAGCCCATGCGCATTGCGAGCCTCGCCCACTCCACCACCTGTGCTTCTTCCATTTTGTGCCAATATTATACCAAATTCTCTGGCGTCGCTTCGGAGTGTTGCTCGTTCGCAGTCTTTGCATTGAGGGTGGCGTAGTAGCGGGAACCGGCGGGAAGCCACGGCATGATGGCTAAGACGGCGAACACTGCAGCGAACAGGGAGTAAAGGACCTTCTCTCCGCAGGGATCCCTGCAATAACAGTCATCTACAAGCAAGGCCTCTTCCTCGCATGTCGACGTCTCACGCCATTCTTCTTTTGATGTGCAGACGCGTGAAATGAAAAACACGGCAATGATGGAGAATACAACTGTCATAAATTCACGTCCAAAGAAAATGCGCCGCCACCTCTTTGTAAAAAAGACCACGATGAAATAACACACCAGCCAAATCCCAGCCGCAATAGACAATTCCGACAAAAGATACCACACGCTTCCTATGACGACAATCGGCGCCACCGCCACAAAGAAGATTTGCGGACATTCAACGCAATATGGTTTCATTCAAGACTCCTTTCTACTTTAGTGCTCGCATCACAGTGCGAAATCTTACACGGTTTTTTTTCGCGGGCATTATACCACGCGAAAGCCAATCCGCAACAGACAACCACGATTTTGCCGCGATTGTCTTCACCGTGAAGACATTTCAACGGTGCTTGACAAGTTCTTCAGGGAACGGCTTCTGGGCTACGGTGTTTCGAAGGACCACATAGTGTCCGCCTTGGCGCGGATTTCGTCCGGCACGCCGTAGTACGCACCTGCCATCGCGCCGCAAATGCGGATTTGGCGCCGGGAAGCGGAAGCGTAACCGCTCAGACCGTTTCGATCTCCCGGGAGAGCGTCGGCATCCCAACCGCCGCCCCTTCTGTCCCGGACTGACAGCCGCGCGCCACGGCAAGCCCTTCGCCGGCACCAACTCCATAAAAGTTATGACAAGGCCCCCCTTATCCAATTGCAGATCATCATCATTCGACCCTGCTTTTTGAATTGCTTGCCATCCCCATTTCCAGCACAAGCTTCCCGTTCGCGTTTCCGAGCCTGTCGCCTCTTCCACGCAACTCTCGCCTGTCTTTTTCTATCGTCTTGCATGTCAGCATCCTTTCCTTTGAAGACAAACGTATTATCTCATATCTTGAACACCGATATGCAATTTTGGATATCTGCGGATATCCACAGACATCCAAAGGCCATGGCAAGCGCACCAGTTAGCCTGAAACTGCGATAATAACGCCTACTTCAGAATCTCCCAATATCCACGAGTCCCACCAACCCGACGCAGCCTGCCGTTGTCTTGGAGTGACTTCAGCACTCTTTCGACTGTTGCCTTTGAAATAGGCAGGTTCGCCGCCAGCTGTCTTACCGTTAATCGCGGATCACGCGCAATGGATGCCAACACCAACTCTGAATTGTCCTCATTGTCCTCACGATTGTCCTCATTGTCCTCACGATTGTCCTCTCGACCGCCGTCTTTCACCTTGAGGGCAACACCATCTTCTATCACACTCCTGTAGAACGTCACACGGAAGAATCCGCCGTCAAGCTCCTCGACCTTAGGCGGCGGCAGACCTAGTTCGTCGCACTTTTCAAAGTAACGCGATACGCCACCACCCCAGCCTTCGACATCCTTCATGTATTCAAGGGCCGCAGCCAGCCCCATGTTACGAATCTTTGAAATGCCAGACTCCGCCTGCTCAATCGTGAAGTCCTTTACGAGTCCGCCTGGCGAAGTAATCTCAAGCCTGTCATCGAAGAACGCCACAAAGACATTGGAAGGCTCAAGATAGTCCCGGTGGAACGCCGCATTGCAGATTGCCTCGCGCACAGCAGAAAGCGGCAGTTCATACACCTCCTGCCTCTGGCTGTTTACGATCTTCGTGCCAACGCGCATGTTCTTCAACACAAACTGATACGCATCTTCAATCTGATCGGCAATAGGCCCCTCACACTCCCGGCGGTCGTAAAAATCGCCCTTGACCTTGCCCTTGAACGCCCCACACCGAATACGCGGCTCCACCATTCCCGGGGGAACGTGGCCGGCAACAATGTAATAGGCATACGTCGGAACGAGCTTGCCGTTTCGCCTAAACAACAATTCCTTGGACTCCAACCATTTAACCGTCATCGGCTTGACGGCCTTACGCTCCTCATCATCGAGGCTGTTCTTCCGCGCCGTTTCCGTCATCATTCTGCATGTCGCTACGGCTTCTTTCTGGGATACCGTTGCACCACGTATTGGTTGTTTATCGAAGCTCAGATTCTCTCCCTCTGCGATAAGCCCCTTCAATCGATATTCTTCTACGCCGCGAGTCGTTGCCCCAATCCGTACAAACGTTCCATCGCGCATTCCGAGTTTTTTGATGTAGTATGGCGTTTTCGGGCAAGACTTCACATCGACGATTATCAGAGACTTGCCCTGTACGTTCGCAATCTTGACGTCCGGCGATATTGACGGCGTACATGTTTCAGAAATGACATTCACGATTGCATCCATTTCCGAGAAGACACTATCCCTGGACACCCCGACAATGTTATGTGTCCCGTCCTCGATCCCGAATATGATCCGCCCGCCTTTCCCGTTCGCGAACGCGACAACCGTTTTCGTGAACTTCAAGGAGTCTTTCGGCCTCGCCTCCTTGAACTCCAACGCGACATTCTCGCCGCCCAATATTTCCTCAAGCAATGTCATGACATTCTCCTTTGTTAGTCGATTCGATTATATCATTTTCAGTACGATGATTTCGCGGGTTCTTCTTTACGACATCATCCCGCTATCGTCTTCTAGCCATTTCGACATCTCCGCCTCAAGCCGCCCAAGCGGCACAAGGCAAAACGGGCGGAACCACTGGGTGGAAATCTTCTCGTCAATGCAGCAAGTAATGAAACGGCTCTTCTGGTCGCGACTAAACAACTTGGCCCGATCAACCCACTTATCGATTCCCAAAACACCAGTTTTCGTTTCGAAGACATAGAACCGATCGCCCACACGCGCTACGACATCGAGCTGCATGTCGGGCGAAACCTTCTCCAGCGCCAACCGCACAAGCTTGACATCGTAGAAGATGTCGTAGGAGAGCTTGTGTCCTTTTAACTTTTGCTCTTTTGCAAATGCCTGAAGCGCACTTTCGATGATTGAACGGTTGACAATCTCGGCCCAACCGCCATTCCAAAATTGGATCGCCTGGCTCTTTCCACCTCTCTTGATTTTAAGTTCCGTTCGCGAACGTTCAACCGAGATCCAGCCAAAGCCCTTGAACGCTTCGCAAAGCTGAATCAGTGCCGACTTCTCCTCAGGACCAAAATCGCCAAGGTCAACCACAATTTCCCGATTCTCTTTCTTTGTCAGTGACTTGAATATCGGAACCGCCCGATCCTTGATCCGGAACATGAGCTTCGCAGCGCTCACCCCCGGCGATGGCTTCTCCTTGCTCTTATAATCAAGAATGCGAAATCCCAACGCTCCCACATACTTCGCCAGCAGGTAGGTCTTCCGCGCCTTGAAAAAAGGATCTGTCTCCAGTATCTTCGCGTCACGTGCGGCTGCATGCGCGTCGATTTGCTCTTGCAGCACATCGCGCGCGAAGACAAGCTTTTCGATGTCAGATGTCGAAGTGACAGTATGCATGCTGAGCTTTTCCTATTTGGCGGCGGCAAGGCTATCCCCCATGTCCGCTTTCGGCGGCTCCGCCGCTTTCGCCGCCTGAGACAGCATGGGCGGGCTTGCTGCTTCTTTGGTGTTCCGCATAGGCGGCTTCCAGACGGCGGGTAGAAGGCGTGGTCATGCGGAACTTGGGCGGGATGGCCGAGACTTCGTATATCATGGAATGGTGATTCGATTCGCGCACTTTGCGGAGTCCGAAAAACCGGCAGAACTTCCTGCCGTCGCCAGTGACCACGTCCGCAACCATGCGGTCGATGAAGATGCCGCGCATTGACAGGTCGACAAAGTCCTCGACCATGGCGTTGAACATCGTCAGCACCATCCTTACGCTTCGATGTTCGGGATGCACGACGACGCCAGTGAAGTAGAGGTGGTATATCCCGGGGGCATCGTATTTCACCACCATTTCAGGCGTCAGATCGGTATCCATGAAGGCTCCGCCGAGAATTCGCAAATACGTCGACTCAGTTACCGGAAGCAGCATGGTGTAACCGACGAGCTTTCCCGTTTCACGGTCACGGACGACAAAACCGCTCTCGCGGTTTGTCTTGAACAGTGCGTAGTTCTGCTCTGGCGTAGTGTGGTAGCAAGCGTCGAAATTGCGGTCATCGAGGGCAACCACATCCTTGATTTCAGCAGGTGTCATGTCGATGCCGCGCAGGATTTCGTACTTCTTTTCAAACGGGGCCTTGGGACAGGGAAAGATGAACATGTTGCGGTTGAACCCGGCGGCCGGCAGATGCAGCACAGAACTCTCGGACACGTCAATCGCGAAGTGCAGGCCATCGTCCCTGACAATGAGCCTAACGACGTCGCCCTCAGGCTTCACGGTGATTTCCGCCTGTACGCGCCTGGATTTGCCGTTACGCTCGCGGATGCGTTCCAAGGCAAGCGCCAGCGTGTTCACGACATTCCTGGCGGTTTCCGCCGAAAAGGATTCGAGAAGCGCCGTTTCAACCGTTGCAACGACATTTGCGCAGGCTGCGGAGTCGGACGCTTCGACAGACCAAACATGGGTTTCCCCGCTGGCTTCACCCGGCCTTTGCCGGCGCAGCGACGACATGGCGAGGAACGCCGCCACCGTGACCGTCGGTCCGGCCGCAATGGCGCCCCAGACGCCGTTCACCCCCGCCACCTCCCCGAATGTAAAGATCAGTGCGACAGGAACTGCAAAGAAAGCCAAAGCCGTCAGCGCAACCGAGCGGCCGGGGCGCCCGACGTACTGGTAATGCGAGTTCAGCATATACGTAAGCGCATATCCGGCAAGCCCCGTCACCGTCAGCCTCGCCGCACGGCTTGCGTCGCCGACCAGCGCCTGATCCTCTATGCCGACCACTTCCGCGAACAGTTCCGGCGCAATGAACACGACGGCCGTAAGGAAAAGCCCTTCGAAGACGGATATGCACGCGGCGAAGCGGACCAGCCTGTTTATCGCGGTCGTGTTACCCTCTCCGTAATAGACCGTCTCCATCGGCTGGAGGGCGATTCCCACGCCGTTGAAAAACAGGGAAAGCCGTATCACAAAAAACACGACGGTCGCGACCGGCAGCGAGTCCGAACCGCATGAGCGAATAAGGTACTTGGTGGTGACGAAGAACATGAGCGCCTGGAAAAGCCCTGCCGAAGCGTCGCCGAAGCTCAGCTTCAGGGAGCGGACGAGGTCCTGCGGCAGAAACATCGGAGCAAAGCGTATCCCGCATCTTCCGCAGTTCAGGAGTCGCGGCAGGAGCATCGCCAGTCCCGCAAGATAGGCAATTAGCGTGCCAAGCGCTATCCCGCCCATGCCGAGCGCCGGCAACCCCCACTTGCCGGAACACAGCCCATACGAAAGCGCCAGGTTCACGATTACCTGCGAACAGTAAGACGCCGTGCAGCAGAACTCACCTCCATCGGTATAGACGAGATACAGAAGAACTAGGTCGACAGCCTCTAGAACGGCCACGGCCGGATACCATTTCAAGTAGGCGGCAGCATATCCCGTCGTGTCTGCGTCCGGTGCCATGAAGGCAAGGTAGGAGCCACTCAAGACGACGATCGCAATGCAAAGCGCCAGCCCGAGCGCGATGGAGGCGACAAGGCCCTGTCCCGCGAGATTCGCCGCTCGCCCTTTCTGCATTCGCGCCATTGCGTCGGAGTAGACTATTGACGTTCCGACGGCAAGCAGCCAGGTGAAGAAGCTCACCATCATGAACACGGGCATGAGCAGGTTCATTGCTCCAAGCGCCTCTTCGCCGATTACCCGCCCGGCGATTACGCTGTCTGACAATACAAGGGCGTACTCGGCGACTATCACAACGGTCGCTGCACCGAGGAAACCAACGAACTTGCGGTTGGCAAATGTCATTGTCTCACTTCACTGTCAAATTTCCTGTTTTGCATTCAAGCGCCATGCCTGCACTCAGCCAGCCCCTACTCGACGACAACCTGGGTGGTCTGCATGGTACCGTCCAGGGCGACGGCCGTCTCCCAATGGAAGTGCACCGGGAAGCCGGCCGGCTCGCTGTAGCGGATGGTGACGGCGCCGGTCTCGGCGTTCTTCGCGAGCGTGTAGGTGAGCGGCATGTGCTCCGTATTGTGGATGTCCTGCGCGGCAAAGGCGCCGACGACGGAAGCCGAGCTCGCCTGCGTAAGCGCAAAGAACACGGCGTTCAGCTGCACCGGGTGGACGCTGCCGCAGAAAGCCGCGACCTTGTCCGCGATAACCTTCGCCTCGGCGGTGCTTGCGCTCTTGAGCTTCGTGCCGTCCGGGAACGCCACGGTGAAGACGTTTTCCTCCGGCTTCAGGACAAGCTGCCTGCTCTTGATGTAGGTGGCGTTGTTCGGGCGCTCGAGGTCCATGACCATCTGGGTGCGTCCGCCGCTGGCGTCGTTTCGCAGTTCGGCTATGCCGCCGTTGGCCTCGGCGACGTAGGGTGCATTCGGCAGCGTCTTCTTCGCGAGAATCGCGGCCACGGCCTCTTCGATCGTGCATCCGCAGTTCTGCATCATGAAGGAAATGCTCATCATGGCCTGGTAGTCGCCGTTGAGCTGTCCGGGGCGAATCTCGTTGTCGAGCCTGTTGGTTACGACATCGGCCATCTGCTTTATGGTCATTCCCGCAGCCCCGGGGATGTCCGTGAGGAACCGGCTGCAGAAGCTTTCCTTCGTAAGCGTCCCGTTCTTGCGCATTTCGTCTATCTCGTCGAGGTGGGCGAGCACCCGGGCCACGATTTCCAGGCTGAGCTGGCCGTGCATGTTCACATAGAGGTCCGCAGCGGTCCTGGGGAGCGGCGCCAGCAGGTCGAACACGGCGAACAGGACGACGCGCTTTTCGGGCGGCACCTGCGCGAACGTGTTGACGCAGGACGTCACATAGGCACGGCCGACGAAGCGCGTGACCGGGTTGTGCTCCATGCCGAAGATCGCCTCCGGGTCGTCGGCGGCGAGCGGCATTGTCTCGTCGATCGCCAGGTGCTCGAAGATGAACTTCTCGTACGCGTATTCGGCGTCCTCCTTGAAATAGGCGGTGCTTGCGTTGAGCACTGTGAGGCTCGCCCCCTCGGGTATGACCGGGTTGTGGACCCGCAGCGGATCCAGCGCGGCATTGGTCGCGGCGAACCAGTTCTTGAAGGTGCCGAGCAGCGCGAGGCCGGCGCGGAAGTTCTCGACGGAGGCGGTGAAGCGCCCGCCATAGGCGTAGAGGCGGCGGGCGGGGCTCGCGTTGTCAAGGGCGGCGGCGCGAGCCTCGACCATGGTGCAGCCGGTCGCCTTGCTGTAGAGGTCGGCGACGCGCTCCAGCATCGCCAGCTCGCTGGCGACGTAGCCAAGCGAGAGCGCCGTCCTGGCGGAGGCGGAGCCCTGGACGTCGAAGCCGTCCGCGAGCTTTATTTCGGTCACCTTGGCGCGGATCGCGCCCTCGCTCGCCTCGAGCGCCTCGTCGCGCAGGTCAAGAGCGATCATGAACGCCTTCAGCTCGGCGCGCTGGCCCGCGTCCATGTCGGCGGCGTAGCGGTCCAGGAGCGCGGGGGCGCGCTTCACGACGACGGCGGCGCGGGCCTTCTGCTCCGCGGTTGCCGTCGCCTTGCGCACGGCGTTGGCATCTGCGACCGGCAGCCATTCGTCGTTGAGCGCGTTGGTGATGGCGGCGAACAGCCTGCGGCCCAGCGCGGCGGCGGCGGCGTTCTTGCTGGCGGCGCGGGCGGCGGCGGCGTCTGGGACGACCTGCCCCGCCTCGTTGATTATGCTCAACGCGTCCATGTAGTCGTTGTTGTAGCGCTGGTGGGCCGCTATGCCGACCTCGTCGATCGCGGCGAACCTGTCGGCGGCAACAAGGCGGGCGGCGGCGGCGAGAAGCGTGTCGCCGCAGAAGTCCACGAACGCGGCGTTGAGGATGTCCTTGAGGACGGCATAGTCGTCGTTGTCCATCTTGAGGCGCTTTTCCTCGGGCAGAACCGCTTCGACCGCGTCGTTGAGGCGCGCGCTGACCTGCTGGAGGACGCTGAAGATCTCTTCGGTCGTCGACTTCTCGACCTTGTCCGGGACGAGGACGGCCTTGGCGAACTGGAAGGCGGCGCGGATTTCCCCGCGCTCCAGGATCGTCTTCGCCGCGTCCGGAAGGTCGCGGTCGGTGTAGGAGCGCTGCTCGAGCGTCTCGACCATAAGCGCCCCGCGGGTCGAGTCGGACACCTCAAGGTTGTAGATTGCGGCGATGAAGCCGGCCTTCTTCTCGATGAACGACTGGACGCGCTCCTCGGCCTGTTTGCGGACTGCGGCGGTGTCCCATGCCGAGATGTCGGTCTCGGGCTTGACGAGCTTGTACTTGACGTCGCCGCGCAGGAAGTTGAGCGCACCTCCGCCTTCGAGAAGCAGGCCATTGGCGTTCAGGTACGTCTCGACGATGTTTCGGTCGATGCCAGCGCGTTCGGAAATGCCGTTGACGACGGTCGTCCAGGCCGTTGCGTTCACGCGGCGGATCTCGTCGAAGGAGCGGAGTGCGGCGAGCAGCACCGCGTCCTGCTGGGCGAGCAGCCCTTTTACGGCCTCCGACACGTTCTTCCCGCTGTTGGCGGCGTCGGCGATCGCGGCGGCGAGGTTCCCGCGCAGGTCTCCGTCGCGCCTGAAGGCCACGTCTGCGCAGAAGTCGTCCAGCCCGGTCGGGTCGATGCCGTTCTGCCTTGCGACCTCCGCGACGCGCCGGATCACGGCGTGGTGGGCGGCCTGCTGCACGAACTGCATCCGGACGAGCGCCTGCAGCTGATAGGGGGTGACGGCCTGCGTGGACTTGCGCACCTGCTGCGCAAGCTTCTTGCCGTCGTAGCCGGAGAGCAGCTTCGTCTTCTCCTCCATGCGGAGGTCGTCGAAGCCGAGGCTGTCCAGCGCCTGGTAGAGCGCCCGCGCGACGATCGGCGGCACGCCGGGCTTGTCGAGCTGGTCCGCGAGCGCGGCGTTCGACTCGGCGACGGGCTCGTCAAGCCTGAACATCTCGAAGAACACGTTGGCGTTCCCCTTGACGTCCTCCAAGTCCGTGAGGTGGAACAGGCTCGTGGGGTTGAAGTCCTGGATGTCCGGCCGCAGGAAGAAGTTCCGCATCAGGTTGAAGACCTCCGGCCGCTTCGAAAGCGCCATGACAAGAGCCAGCTTCCCGGCGGTCCCCACCTCCTCGACCATGCCGTCATGGGCGTCTACGGCGTTCTTCGCGGCGTCGCGCGCGGCGCGGGCGACAATGCCCATCTGCGTGAAGATCTCGTCGTTGGTGCCTGTGTCCAGCGCGACGACGAGGTCGCCGACGGGTATCGCGTCGGCGACGTTCTTGAGCGCGGCCAGGTCGAAGTCCCCGACCTTGTTGGCCATGAGGACGGTCTCGACCATGATGTCGCGCACTTCGCCGAAGACCTGCAGCTGTTCGACCTTGCGCAGCATCGTGACGCGCTCGGCGACGGCGCTTGCGACGTGCGCCCGGAAGGCCTGCTCGATCTGCTGGTCGGTGTCGGCGGGGTTGACGCCGATTCCGATGTCGTCGGCGAGACGCAGCGTCGTCGTGGAGAGGCGGGTCGTGTTTATGGCCCTGCCGGCAAGCGACGAGACGGGGATGTGGAGCTCGTTCGCCAGAGCCTCCCGGTACCAGTCGGCGGAGGCGCCGCGGTACCTGTCGATGGATGCCTGCCTGCGGATGCACGCATCGATCTGCTGGCGGAACTCCTCGATCGCCGCGCGGGCGGCCTCGGGCGAAGTCGCCGCGGCGATGCGGTTGCGAATCTCCGGGTGGCGCTGGAGCAGCGCCGAGGCGACGGCGGAGTTCTTGTCCGCCTGCACGCCCGCGGCCTGGAGCATCGGATTCAGGGCGCCGACCATGAACCGCCGCGCCGCCTCGCGCGACGCGCCCTCGACGAGCCTGGCCTTCATCTCGTCGTACGTCCGGCGCTGGCCGCCGTTTTCCACGTCGCCGAACGCGTCGCTGAAGACGCTGTCGAAGACGAAGGCCGAGAAGCTGGCGTTCTGGGGCACGATGTCGGCCCCGAATCGCGTACGGAGCTCGGAGAGCACCTCGGAGCGCATCGTCTTCATCTCGTGCGTCAGCTTGGCGTCGTCGCCGTCCGCGCCCTCGCGCATTGCCTTTTTGTACTCGACCGGCGACAGCGTCGGAGCCAGGGCCGGCATGTCGGGCTGGACGGGATTGGAATTGACGGTCTTCGACTGGCTGCTGCACCGCAGCGCGAGGAGCGTGTCGTCAAGGCACTTCAGGAATTCCGCCGCGCTCCTGCCAAGCGAGAAGGTCATGTTGAAGCCGTCGGACTGGCGGCCGAACTGCATCGTGGCGCCAGGCTCCGTCGAGGGGACGCCGTTGGGGGAGCGCTCAAGGATGAACGCCTTCATGCGCTCGGCCGCCGCGATCAGCCGGTCGCGCTCCGCCGGGGTGCGGAAATGGACGTCGCCGGCGATGATGGACTGCACGTCGCCGATGGCGCGGTCGAAGACGACCTGGCGGGACTGCGCCAGCGCGGCGTTCGCGGCGCGGCGCGTCTGCGCGTAGTCGTCGCGCTGCTGTTGCGAGTAGCGCGCGTGGAGCTCGACGTCGGTGCGGATAGTGCCCTCTCCGACGTTGGCGTTGATAGCGCGAGCGTAGCGGTCGAGGATTTCGCGGATCTTCTGGCGCGACAGCGGCGTGATGCTGCGCTGGGCGAGAGTGGCATCCTTAAGGCCGTCGGGCGCAAGACCGAGCTCGCGGCGAACGGCAGCAATCGAATCCCTGTCAACGCCGCTCTGGGAAAGTGCGCGCACGAACGCATCCTTGATCGTGAGCACCTCGGCATGCGAAATGGGCACGTTGTTGCTGAAGAACCAGCCGACATGGTGGTTGACCTTGTCGATCGAATGGTCGCTGGTGAGCCGCACCTCGCCGGCGTTGAACACTCCGGATGAAACGGCCTGAAAGTCCTGGATCGAGATGTTGACGTTAGAGAGGTTGATAGCCATGCCGAGTCTCCTTTCTTTTTTGTTTCTTCGCCTTGTCTACACGCCACGCGGCAAAAGGTTACCGGTCCTACTCGGTTTTTTGCCGCATCGTGTCGCGCCCATGTTGTTTTTCAGTCTCTTTGGCAGATTGTCAGGACTTATGACGTAAGACATCAATCTCGCCATGCAAGCCCATGAGCGTATTATAGCAAAATGCCGCGAGAATTGCCGCACTGCCCCAACATGCGGAGAATGCGTCGAGGCTTTTCTAGTCTATCATGATTTCGTTGCCCATGCGCTGTGAGGTCTCTCCGGAGAGGTGGCCGGTCGTGCTGAGGATGCCCTCCATCAGTTCGTCGAGTATCTCGGTAATCTCGGCGCGACGGTTCTCGTCCTCGGGCAAGCCGTCGAGTACGGCGGCCATGTTGTTCAGGAGCTGCCGCACGCCGCCGTTGCTCTTGTCATCCATGCCGATCATGAGGATATGCGCAAGGCCGTCTTCCTTTAGGTCCTTGAGCTTTTTCTCGGCGGTCCCGATGACATTCTTCGTGGAATCGAGCAGGTTCTCCTTGCGGATGCCAGGCGCCTCCTTCGGAGTGAAGAACGAGGTTACGAGGGATCCTCCGTGCAGTATCGACTCGATTATGTCGCCGAACTGGTAGTAGCGCGACTTCATGCCCTCGGACTTGGCCATCTCCTTCTGCTTGCCGAACTGATGTACGTGGGCGGTGGAGCAGAAGATGCCGAACGTCTCGCACTTGAGGAAGAGCCGGCGCTTCGGGCCGCTTCCGCCGTTGTCCTTCAGGCCGTCCTGGTCTGGAATGGTGAAGTAGTGGAAGGTGCGCATGCCGTTGAAGAGCCCGCCCATCCCGACCGGCACGTCAAGGCCACGCGCCATGTTGAGATGTCCGTCCACGTTCACGTACTGGTAGGCCCGAGCGTGCGTAGAGGTGCGCACATAGAGGTTCTCGGCCTTGTCGAGCCAGCGCGCGATGTTACCGTCCGGATCGGAGATCGAGAACGAGCCGCGGTACATGAACTCGCCCTTCTTGAGCCCCGCGACGTGGATGGCGTGGGTGAGGGCGACTACGTTCGGAAGCGTCGGCTTGAACAATTCCGTGTTGCCCTCGCGCAAGGCGCGGATGATGTCGTTGCCGCGGCGGATGCGGGCCTCCAGCGAAGCGCGGAGTTCGCCCTCGCTGCGCGGACGGGAAACGGACGAACGGGTGGTGGCCATGTCCTGGTAGTGGATCTTGGGAATCTTGACCACGACGCCGTCCACGCGGACGTCGAGCTGCTCAGGAAGATCTTCCGCCTTGATCGGCGGGTTCGGGTCGGGCACGTGGGTGTATGTCACGGGCTTGTAGTCCTTGGCGACCTTGCGCGAGTCGAGGCCGTTCATGCGCGCCTGGTACTCCTCGGGGTGCGTGAGCTTCTGCACGTTCTCCTCGGAGAAGACGGCGAAGAACTTCTCGGCGGCGTTCTGCGGAACGACGAGGCGGGAGTTGCCCCAGTTGTCGTACTCGTACTTGACGCCAGCGTTCGAGGCAAGTATTTCGAGCATCTTGACGGTCGAGCCGTCCATCGGCTTGTCACAGTGGTAGACGATGTCGTCGCCCACCACCTCGGCACGCCACTGGACGCGCGTCTCGGGCCTGACTTCGAGATGGTTCAGGGCGACCTGGCCCTTCTTGCTCACCCAGGTCGTGGGCGAGGTGAGCATTTCAAGGTGAGAGATCGTGTTGACGGCCTTCTCCTGCACGGCGGGGCCGCGCGTGGCAAGGTCGGCGTACAGCCTTAGCTGCACGTCGCCGATCTTGAGAAGACGGCCGAGCTGCTGCTTGAATTCCGCTTCCTTCTTGTCGATCTCGGCGTTAATCTTGACGCGAAGGGTCTTCTCGGCGTCGGAGATGCCGTTCTCATTCGGGTCGAACGCGGCGCGGTAGTCCGCAAATAGCTTGTCGAACGCGCCGGACTTCGCAATCTCGCGCAACTCGATGAGTCCGGAGAGCTTTGCGAAGCGCGTGTCATCGTCGAAGACGGAGAAGTTGTTGAAGCGCGGCTTGGTGCTCGAACCGTAAGTATCCTTGAACGAGAAATCGTCGGATATGTCGAGGAACTTGCCGTTGCCTTCGAGCGAGTGGCCTGGGTCTATGGCGAAGAACTTGCCGTCGACGAAGCCCTTGTTCTGGCCGCGCTTGCCTACGCCGTCGCGGTCTGCCGTCAAAAGGAAGAACGCCTTGTACTTGCCGAGGCTTTCGAGCTTCTGCCACGAATAGGAGCCGGGCGGCAGGACGATGCGTCCGTCCTTGATGTAGCCGGCCTCCATATCCTTGTAGCCCTTGGCGAACTTCGCCTCCAGCATGAGTTTCGGATGCCCGTCGGAATACTGGCCGCGCGAGATGGTGAGTTCCTGCGAAGGAACGCCTGCAAGGCGCGTCAGGTCGTTGGCGAGAGCCTCGGTGACGGCACCTGCGGAGATGGAGTCCGCGCTAGCGGCGGTCTGCAGGCGGTAGATCTGGCCAAGGATCGGCTTGCGCGTGGCGAGGATGCGCTCCGGGCGCATGAATTTGCCCTCGTGCGCGGACGCGCCCACCTTCGAGCGGTCGTTCTCGTTGTAGTCAAGCTTCTGTATGTGGCGCTCGGAGAAGTGCGCGAAAACGGGGGATTGGTAGTAGAAGTCGCAGTCCCGATCGACGTTGAGAATGGCGTCGCGGATTTCCGCGAAGAGCTCGATCTTCGCCTCCTTGACGATATCAGCGTTCTTTGGGTCGTCAAAGCCTTCTGTCAGGCGCCGGATGTCGCCTGCCGAGAAGTGATTGACGACGGCGCTGGCGAGGTCCTTGAACGGATGGTATTTGAGATGTTCCGGTTCTAGCAGCGCTAAAAGCGCATGTTGCAGGACAAATTCGGCGACGGCGGCCATCACGGCCGGATGGGCGCGCCCGGCGAGCATGATCTGCTCACGAAGGCTTCTGTCCTTGCAGAGTTTCTCCAGCTCCGGATTCTTCTCCTTGAGCGCCTCGAGCGCATTGCGGCTTTCGGTTGTGTTGATGTCCGCCATGAAGCCGCGCGTGTCGTCCTTCGACCAGTCGTTGCGGTAGATGAAGCCCGGCTCAACGCCGTTTGTCTTGAGCTTTTCCAGGAGGACGGGATTGGTCTCGGAGTTGTTGATGCGCATGCCCACGCCAACAACACCCCTCTTGATCCGGTCTTCGACTGACGTCGAGCCCTTCAAAAACACGTTCGTGAGGTTCCGCAGGCCCGTCGGCTCGGTCGAGGCCGCTTCATCAGGCCCGACATGTGCTTCGCCGATGCCGGTGGTGCCGATCCGGCTTCTGTCTTCAAGAGCCTTGCCAATGGCCTGCTCAATGCGCTTCGCGGCGGCGCGGGAGACGTCGTGGGGCGTCTTGAGCGACGCTAGGTCGAGGCCGTTCGTGATGTCTTTGCGTATCTCGTCCTTGACGCGCGCCACGTCCTCGCCCGAGAGTTGCATCATCTTGGGATTGACGTCGAGCTGGCGGTTGAGTTCGCCTATAAAGCGGTTTTCACGAAGCTTCGGAAGGCAGGAGAGCACGGCTTTCACATCGCAGGCGCGGAGGGACTTCCGCAACTGGTCGCGCGCACCAAGAACGGTATCGAAGGCATGCGTGCCGAGTGCGCCGTATTCATTCTCCAGTGCAGCCTTGAAGGCGTCCATCACAGCCTTGTTGACGGACTTTCCGGCCGAGAACACGTAGTTCCCGAGCTTGGCCGTGGCATCCTTCCCCTCGCCCCGGATTATAATGTCCCGCGAGGTGAATAACGCAGAGTTCGCAACGCTCTTAAATGTTTCAATGTTTATCGCCATTGGCACTTTCCCCATCACACGCGAAATATCGTGTGGCCAGAAGGCAACTCGGTCGAGACGGTGTTTGTGCCTGAAGCATCGCCGCCGGCGATATCTGCCTTGATGCGCTCGGCCCAGATATCGCAAAGCTGGAGTATTTTCTCAAGCGTGGCGATGAAGTCATCCACATCCTCGGCCGCCTTCGCCAAGTCAAAACTGTAATTATAGACCACCGTCTCCGTCGTAGGCTCGAGCGCGAAGTAACCGCCTGCCGTGTCCTTGCCAAAGAGTCCGCCAACCAGCAAGTCGCGATATACGACCTTTGACGCATCATGCGGCAACTCCACCACCTCGACGAAGCAAAGCACCCTTGCCGTAGCCTCGACCAACTGGAGGTTCAAGTTGTAAGCGTCGTCAACGCGGACGCTCACAAGCCCCGTTTCATCAGGCGTGAGCGTTTCAATTCCAGACGACTTGCGCACTTCAGCAAGAAACTTTGCGAAACTCTCTTTGCTTGTCATGTTATGGTTCAGCAGTTTTATTGGGTGAACGTTAAAATCGTTGCTTTCATGTCGGAGCGGTACAAATGATTCTTGTAGCCCGGACAAGAGACGGACTGCCCGAAGACAATCACCTCCTATGCGAACGTAGGCATCGGCGGTGGCGGCAGGCTGAACGCAGCGTTCACTAACTTGCCGAGCGCGTCGTCACGAACAAGCGCCGCATCGGGGACGTCGGCTACAGGCTCGCTGCGTTGCAATGCATCGACGGTTGGCGTTTGAACGCCTGCGAGCGTGGGAGCCAGGAAGTTTTTAGTTTTGGAAGGCGCGTCGAAACTCATGCCCTGCGTTTCAAGACCCACATTGCCAAACCTGTTGTTGCCAATATTGATTTCCATTTGTGCCTCCTTTGTGTTTTCGTGTTTACGCTCTGATTACACGCCTCTACCTAAAAGGTTACACGCAAATCTGCAAGAATTCCTTGCAACTTCTCCTTCGCCCGGAAAATGCGCACTTTTACAAGATTTTCGCTAACTCCTGTCTGATTTGCGATATCGCGTATCGACATTTCGCCAATTTGGAAGAGCGTATATGCCTCGCGAAGAATCGGCGGAAGCTTTGCAAACGCCTCCGACAGGCGACGACGCAAATATTCCGCGTCGGAAGGCAGTTGACCGGGCGATTGGGTGGTTAGGCGGTCTGGCTGCTGGATGGTCCGGCTGTTGGACGGGTCTGCATCGTCCGGATCACGGATTTCGCCAACGAATGTCAGACGCGCATCGTCACGGACAAGGTTCTTGCGCAAGTTACGTGCTATGGTGAAGGCAAGGCCGGAAACTGATTCTGCGTCATCGCGCAGGTCGTCCCGCATCTTCCATATCTTCAGAAAAGTGCTTTGCACGAGGTCACACGCCTCATGGTAGTCGCTGCCTGAGGCGACAAGCCAGTTTGTAAGCTTCGGCGCAATGGTTTTGTATAGTTCTTCGATGTTCATAGGTCCTCCAGCGTCACACCATCTAGCTCCTCCTCCTCCTTGCGCGCGTCCTGCAGCTGTTTGGCCCACTTCAGGACCTCTGCAACGGGCTCGATCAGGGATTCGGGTATGAAGTCTTCCAACTTGCCTTCGGCATAAAGGGCGCGGGCGAGGGGCTTGTCCTCCATGATCGGGATTCCCTCGGCGAGAGCGGTCTCGCGGATGATCTTCGCAATCGGCCCGGAGCCGAGGGCGCAGATGCGCGGCAGCGGCGCCTCCTCTGCATTGAAGCGGATTCCGACGGCGAGATGCGTCGGGTTCGTGACAACAACGCTCGACTTCTTCGCCGCCGTCGCAGGATCTGGCCCGTTCATTATCTCGTCGCGGAACTGTCGCTGCGCCTGCTTGATCTCAGCCGAACCCTCCATCTCCTTGTATTCGCGCTTGACCTCATCCTTCGTCATCATCATCTGCTTTGTGAAGTTGCGTCCCTGAAAGAGACGGTCTACGATGGCAATGACGATATAGCCGAAAGCGGTATAGATCGCGAGACGCTTCAGCATCAGCTTCAGGCACGGGAATATGTCGTCGACCGTGCCGTAGCACATCGTGAGAAGTTCCGGGACGCTCGCCCAGATGATCTTGTAGAGAAGGTATCCGAGGAAACAGACCTTCACGACGTTCTTCAGGAACTCGAAGAGGTTCTTCATCGAAAATATCTTCTTCGCGCCCTCTACGGGGTTCAGCTTCTCCATTTTCGGAATGATAGGCTCGAGCGTGAACAGGAAGCCTATCTGTGCCGCATTCGCGGCGATGCCGATCACTGCCGCGACAAAGACGAAGATGAAGGAGTGCTTGCAGATGACGAAGGCTGTCATTCCCATCGCCTCACGGGTTGAGACGAAGGGATCGCCGCCAAGCCGCTGTCCGGTGAAGGACAGGAGCATCGAGACATCCTCGGTGAGCGCAATGCCCATCCAGCCAAGAAGCGCAAAGAGAACGACAAGAATCGCCGTCGAAACGATGTCCTTGGAAGTGCAGACCTGCCCCTTCTGCCGCGCATCGCGCAGCTTCTTCGGGGTCGGCATCTCCGTCTTTTCGCCAGTCGATTCAGCCATAAGCGGTTATAGGGTTGGCTACCCTCCCAGCAGCTCCTGCACCGGGCGAAGGATCTGAGTTTCCTTCGTGTACATCAGCATGTCCATGATGAAAGGCAGGTAAACGACCAGCATGGCAATGCCGAGCGCGGACTTCACCGGCATTGAAAGGAAAAACACGTTGAGCTGCGGCGCGGTGCGGTTGACAAGTCCGAGGCCAATGGTCGCAAGGAACATCACGATGATTACGGGGGCCGATATCACGACAGTGGTTTTCAGCATCCCGTCGAGCGTGCCAAGCATACGCATCGGCGCGTCAACCACGAAGGCTACGAAAGGCGTGCTGGCCGCATCCGCAGGGAACACCGGCCATATCGCATAGCTCTTGTAAAGCGCACCGAGCATGAGAAGAACGGCTCCGCTGACGAAGAATATGGTCGATACGATCTGCGTGAAGAAGATGCCCGTCGTCGAAACCTGCGCCCCGCTGAGCGGAGAATACACTTCCCCCATCGTCGCACCGCGTTGGTTGTCGATGAAGTTGCCGACGTTCTCCGCCACCCAGAACGGGATCGCCGCAAAGAAACCGATGAGAAATCCGATGACCGCCTCCTTGAGGGCGACGAGCGAAAACATCCAGACGTTCGGCTCGCCCGGCGGCATCCCCGCCTTTATGAACGGAATAGCAAGGCACGAGAATCCAAGCACGGCCGCCCTTCTCGCCACGCCAGGAATCATCGATTCCGTCAAGGCCGGACAGATGGCGAACGCCCCGCCTATCCTCGCCATCGCGAGAACCGCCGCAAGGATCCATCTGTGGAATTCGACGTAGGGCATGTTCTACCTCAACAGCGGAAAGTGGGAGAATATATCCTGCGTGTAGAGGAGAAGCGACGAGCCGAGCCACGAAGCGCAGACAAGAAGGGTTAGTGAAATCGCAATGAGCTTCACCGCGAATCCGAGCGTCTGTTCCTGTATCTGCGTCAACGCCTGGAGAAGAGAGACAAGGATGCCTATCACCGTCGCAACGACGATCGGTATCAGCGAAAGGCGCAGCACGAGTATGAGACATGTCTTCGCATAGTCGAGAATCTGCGCCTGACTCATAGTATGTACCCCTTCACAAGACCCTGGACAAGAAGAGTCCAGCCGTTGACCATGACAAAGAGAAGCAGTTTGAACGGAAGCGATATCGTCACCGGCGAGACCATCATCATGCCCATCGCAAGCAGGATGTTCGACACGATTATGTCAATCGCTATGAACGGCAGATAGACGAGAAACCCTATCTGGAACGCCTTTGTCAGTTCCGAGACGCAGAACGACGGAAGGAGAATCCAGAAGCTCTCCGGATCCACCGCCGCAGGCTCGCCGTCCTTGCCCCAAAGCGTTTCGGCCGTCTTGACGAAAAACACCCGCTCGCGAGGGGAGGTGTGATCGGAGAGGAACTTGCGGAACGGCTCGGCCGCCTTTCCAAGGTCAAGCGTCGAGAGGTCGAAGGTTGAAGCTTGGGCGCTTGAAGAATTGGAAGCCTGGGCAGCGCCCTGCCCGCCCTGACCTGCAATCATCGACTTTTGGCTTTCGACGATTGCAGTCCACGACTCGCTCACGACCGGCGCCATAATGTAGAACGTGAGAATCATCGCAAGCGCGTTTACCACCATGTTTGGCGGAATGGACTGTATGCCGAGTGCGTTGCGGATAAGCGACATGACCACAACGATCTTCAAGTAGCTCGTCGCGATCATAGCTATGAACGGGATGAGCGACAGTCCTACAAGGACGACTATGAGCGCAAATGGATCGGTCTGAAACATAGGCAGTTGGGTAGTTGTGCGGTTATGTAGTTGGGTGGTTGTGCGGCCTCACATTTCACGACTTTCGACGATGAAGGCGGACTGGTCTCCGAGCTTGTCTAGGCGTCCTACGGCCAGGGTCTTGTCCTTGCCGACAAGCCTCAACGCGCCGGAAGGCTTCGTCTCCATGGCACGCGGCGTTTCCGCCGCATCGAACAGCTCGCCAAGCGTGACATCCTTCGATATAGCATCAACCACATGGACAAGATCTCCTGCATTGTAACGCGACACTCCGCCATCGTCAAGGACGAGACGCCCATCCACTATAAGCCTCGCGGAGACTGTCCCCAGCTCCGGCAGAAGCACAGCGTCGCCTACCGTCAGCCCGGCGGCATCTTCCGGAGTGAGCGCGAACGCGGCATATTCCGCCACTGACGGAAGCGCGACGGAGCGAATCGACTCATGCGCAAGATCGAGATTCCGCAAGTTGCCGATTGCGGCTGTAACTATGGCAGAGCGAGTCAAGGCAAAGACGACGTCAGCGACTTGCGCAGACAAAACCGATTTCTCGACGCTGCCGGACGGCGCAAGGCCGACAAGCTTGAGCTGCCTGCGCACCACGTTCTCCACGAGCTGAAGAACCGGTCCTGCGTCCTTTTCCACAAGGGCTAGAAGGATCGGCTCCGGCACATCAGCGCGACTGTCCCAGATTGCGTCCAGCTCCTTGAAGCGCGGCGAACGGGCAAGGGAAAGGACATGCGGCTCGCCTTCAAGCAGGATCGAAAGGCCGATCGTTTCAGCGGGACACATCGCACCAAGGACAAGCGTCGCACTCTCGTCGCCGAGCCGGCACGGCATCGCAAACGCTGGCAAATCGACAATGGCGTCGGGGGAGAGCCTAGACCACTGCGGGAGCGCCGACAATATCTCAAACGGCTTCATTGCGTTTTCCTTTCTTCAATGCAAGCGCAACCGAGACATGATTGAATGATGGGGCGTGTTCGGCAAGCGCGGTCTCAAGGCGCGGCAAAGCGGCCGCGGCGGCGGCAGAAGCCTTTTGCGTGGCAGGGGCGATGCTCACGGTCAGAGTCCCGTCCTTAGAAGACATGGTAATCTCCGATCCGTCGAGGACGGTAGGCTTAAGCATGATCTTAACTTCGCATTCACCGTGTACGATGCCTGGCGTGACGAGGATTTGTCCGACAATCGCCTCAACGACCTGATTGACAGTCTCGACTATGGCTTCAGTGCGTGCAGATGCGGCAGACATGGCGGCAACTTCAGGCGCAACCTGTACTGCTTGCGGCACGGGCGCCTCAATCGCTGTCGGCGCTACTACGACATGAGCGGAAGCAGCAATCGCCTTTTCGTCTGGCTTTTCTGCATTTGTCGCGACCTTAGGTTTCTCCACTGCTGCGACAATCGGCTTTTCCGCTGCCGCGACCGCAGGATCAGCCAGCGGCTTTTCCACCGTCGCAATCACTACAGGCTTCTCAACAGGCTTTGCCAGCACCTTTTCGGCGACGGCGGCAGGTTCTGCCGATGTCACAATCGTCGGCGCCTCAGGCCGCCTTGCGACTTCGACAACCGACTTCCCTTCGTCAGAAACTGCCACGGGCCTTTCGGCTGAAATGTCATCCGCCTCATCGACTGCGGCTGCAGGCTTCTCAACCGACGCGGGGACAGCCTTTTCAACGGTCTCAACCTCCGGCTTTTCCACCGCCGCAATCACCGCCGGCTTCTCAACAGGCTTTGCCGGCACCTTTTCGGCGGCGGCGGCAGGTTCTGCCGATGTCACAATCGTCGGCGCCTCAGGCCGCCTTGCGACTTCGACAACCG
>JAFWKK010000071.1 GCA_017514235.1 Kiritimatiellia bacterium
AGGTGGTATTGACTTGCGCAAATAATTGGATTGAAGCGCGGAAGAAATGAAGTTTTCTTAGGGACTAATTGGGGAGACACCCCGTTTGTCCCATTGTATCTATCGGTTTTTGCGATTGCCTCATATGCAAGAACCCGCCGACGGACGCTAAATTACCTAACGGAATCGCGCCAAATTACCTAACGGAATTACGCCAAATTACCTAACATTGACAGTGAGGTCATATATTTGCTATAATTCGCATCATTATGATAGGCTATAGGAAAAGAATAGCAGATGCCTTGTTGGCCGAGAAATTGTCTTATATGGGGGCAGTTCTCGTGCAAGGTCCAAAGTGGTGTGGCAAGACGACCACTTCGCGCCAGGCAGTCCGTAGTGAGGTGTCGCTCGAAGATTCCGTCAAGGGGAAATCCAATCGCATTCTTGCGCAGACCCGTCCGGACAAGTTGCTTGAGGGCGCTATTCCAAGACTGATTGACGAATGGCAGGAAGGCCCTTTGCTGTGGTATGCCGTTCGCTCGGCAGTTGACCGTGGCGGAAGGGGGATGTATGTTCTTACGGGCAGCGCGGTTCCTCCCGAAATTGACGACGATGCTGAACGCGTGCCGAGGCATACGGGAACAGGCCGCATTGCCAGACTGACCATGCGGCCGATGAGCCTGTGGGAAAGTGGCGAGTCTACTGGCGAGGTGTCGATGGAAAAGCTTTTTGCCGGAGAGGATGTCACAGGCGCAAAAAGCGGTCTTGAGCTTGAAGATGTCTGCGAACTGATATGCCGTGGCGGATGGCCTGGGGCGTTGGGACTGTCAGGCAGAGTGGCCCGAGGCCCCGCCAAGGAATACTATTTGGCCATTGTGGAGAGCGACATTTCCAGAGTTGACAGGACTCTTCGCAAGCCGGGCCGAGTGGATCGTCTCATGCGTAGCCTTGCGCGGCTTCAAGGCACGCAGTCCTCGGCATCTGTGATCTGCGCGGACATGAAGGCCAATGATTCCGACACGTTGACGGAGGACACGGTCTATTCTTATCTGGCCGCGCTGCGCAGAATCTTTGTGACGGAAGACATGCGGGCGTGGTGCCCAAATCTGAGGTGTAAGACGCCGCTTCGCACCACAGATACGCGGTATTATACAGATCCTTCGATTGCGGCAGCGGCGATGGGATTGGGTCCGGGAGACTTGATGAACGACTTGCCGACGCTTGGACTGTTCTTTAAGACGTTGGCCGTTCGGGATTTGAGGACGTGCGCCGAGGCACTTGGCGGTTCGGTTTTTCATTACCTTGACAAGAGCGGACTAGAGTGTGACGCGATTGTGCGTCTTGAGAACGGTTCCTATGGCCTTGTTGAGGTCAAAATCGGAGGCGACGCCCTTATTGAAAAGGGTGTCAAGACGCTTGATTCGTTGTCCGCCAAGATAGACACCACGAGAATGCCGTCGCCATCGTTCCGCATGGTGCTCGTGGCGAATGGCGACATCGCCTATCGCCGAAAAGAAGACGGAATCATTGTCTGTCCCATAGGATGTCTGCGTCCGTAATTGACCTGTGGGCGTCTAGGCAGCAGGGAATTGTTCGCATATTCGGAGGCATCGCTGTGAAACCAATAGGGGTCGCTCCCCAATGGCTAAATGCGGATATAGTGGCAAACCGGGCGTCGCATGGACTATGCTTTTGCCTGCGGTTTGGAGGGCTTCTGCAGCGAGAGTCGTCTCCTCCCGCTGATTGGAGGAACTGCGCCGTTTCGGCGGTCGCGGTGGCGGGAACCTTTTGCCATGTTGATGCGTCTATATCTTTAGACACACATACATGGATCTCTGGCAGGAGATAGCGGCAAACCAGGAGTCGGGGGCAAGGCGATTGGCGGCTGAATGCGGCGATCGGCTCTTTGCCGCCGCGGTTGTGCTTTGCCATGATCGGGTTGCGGCGGAGGACCTTGTGTTCCGCACATTTGTCCGTGCCATCCGGCGAATCAGGCACTACCGCGAAGAGGCGCCGTTCTATAACTGGCTTTACGCGATTCTGCTAAATATCCATAGGTCGGACTGCCGCAAGAAAAAGGCGGAAATCCTTGAGACGGGCGATATTCTGGAAGACGTCGATCCTGTTTGGATCAACCTGAACGACCCCATCGATCCGGATGAGGCATTGGCCGTGCGCACCGCCGTCCAGTCGCTGCCGTCGCCGTTCTGCGAGACTGTTCTTTTGCGCTATTTCGAGGACAAGAGCCTGGCCGAGATAGCGGAACTGATGTCCGTGCCGGTCGGCACGGTGAAATCTCGCCTTAAGCGGGCGCAGAAGCGATTGAACGACATGTTATCTGGAGTTTTGGGAAGGGGAGAAGGAGGCAACGAAAAATGAACTGTCAGGAATGCAGAGACCTGTTCGACGACATGCTTGACCGTCGGATAAAGGAACCGCTTAAGCGGAGAATGCTGAATCATTTGACGAACTGCTCTGACTGCAGTGTCAGACTCGAGCGGCAGCGCAAGGCCCATGCGTCGTTGTTTCGTGCATTGAACCATTTTGATGGGATTGAACATCTTTCGGGTGGCTTCGCCGACCGCCTTGTTGCGGAATGTCATCGTCCGTTGCCGTAGCGGCAGAATGTCGCCATGCAGAAATGGGTGCTGATTGCCGCATCTCTCGTGGTAATGGCTGGCTTTGTATTTGCTGCGACGGTGGTGGTGGATGCGATAGTTGGCGAAGAGAGCGGCGAAGAAACTAAAGCGACCGAAGGGACAATCGGGACGGAAGGGACGCCGACAGACAGTGAAACGCCCGCCTTGGTCTCGGATGTCGTCGAGGCCCCCTTTGTCCCATCTGTCGCTTCCGTCCCTTCCACCGACCCTGGCCACCAGCAACCAGCTACCGGCAACCAGCAACCAGCCAACATTCACCAATCCGAAGGAGAAAAAGAGATGAACATCAAACAGAAAACAGTAGCTGCACTTGCGGCGGCGGCGACATATTGCGTTGCCCTTGTGTCTTCTGCGAATGCCGAGGTCTATACATGGACAGGGTCGGCTTCGGATGTCTGGAACAAGACAGACGCGAACTGGGACAAGGGCGTGTGGGTGGACGGCAACATCGCCTCTTTCCCTGACGGAGTGTCCGCCAAGGACATTACATTAGGAGCGGACGTTACGGCGAGCGGAGTAAGAATCGCTTCCGGCGACTGGTCGTTGGGCGGCGCTCATACGCTTACGCTCCAAGCTTCCGGCAGTGGCAACGTCACGATTTCGCAGACGTCGTCCGCATCGTTGACGCTCAAGAACGGCGTTACGGTGCTTGCGGCTTCGCCCTGCGAGAACAACATCAATCTGCTGAACATCGAGGACGCAACGCTTGCGACATCTTCCGGCAAACGTTTCCACAACGGATGGAACGGCGGCAGTGAACTGGCTGGCGGAGCAACGATCAACGTACGGGACGGGGGAACTCTTTCTGTCTATGAATTTGTGCCGAGTCCTTCACAGAATGCCGCCAATGCCGGAATCTACCGCATCAATGTTGCAACGGGCGGTGTGTTTCAGCTCGACCATGTGCTGCAGCAGTACAACATTGATACAACAAGGTACAGCACACTCTATTTTGACGGCGGCACGCTTGAAGGATTCCCAGGAGCGAGCGGAAAGCAGTTTGACAGGCCAAGCAAGACGCAGATCAGGCTCGGTTCAGGCGGCATGCGCATTGCGGGCGACAATCACATCTACCTCTGCACCGAGATTGCTTCGGATAGTGGAGTTGACGGCGGCATTTTGATTGACACGGCCAAGATGGTGTTTTTCTGCTACGGCAGCGCCGGGTTGCCGCAGAATTCGTTCTCGGGGCCGGTGCGTTTTTCCCATATGGGTGGTCTTTTAATAATAAACGACGACCGCAATTTGGGCGCTGTTCCTTCCTCGCCTACGAATGGTGTCATATTCGATACGTATGGCAGACTTTTGGCGGCAGACCATGATACGGTCATTGATTCCAATCGTAACATCCTCATCAATTCCAATGCGGTAGCCGTTCTCGCCGCGAACAACTGCAATCTTGCCATAGCGGGTACAATCACCGGCAATGCTCCCGGAAACCGCAGGAACGGGACGCTCAACACGAGCTGGGATCCAGGGTGGCCTGGTACGCTGTCGCTTCTGCCGCCAGCCGGGCGCACGAACAGCTTCGGCCGCCTTATAGTGAAGCTGCACGATCTCACGATTGGAGGCGAGGGCGTAACGGAGATCACCGATACGCTTGACAGCATCGGGCACACAGGGGACGACGGCGTTTTCTCCGTGATGAGCGGGGCGACGTTGAACGTGACGAACGGCCTTGTGCGCGTAATGACCAACAACTACTCGATCGTGGACGGCGGCAACTTGAACCTTTCGGGCGGTGTTCTGGATTTGTCTCGTCAGCAGCTCTTTGTGAATGCCTGCGACGGACCTGCCACCACAACCGTAAGCCGGGCGGGCACTTTTATCGTCAACAAATACTGCGCGGCACTGCGGCAGATGAATCCCGACAGCGCCGTTACGCGGCTACAGACGGGCGGAACCCTCGTCTTCAACGAGTTCTACATGAACATCACCGGCGGGAAAATGCTTGGACGTGCGCGGCTCGAGTTCGACGGCGGCGTCCTGGCGCCGCAAACGGCTACGCGTTGGTTCCTCGGCAATTCGCAGGAGTGGTACACGAATATCTTCTGCGTGGTGAAAGAGGGTGGGGCCGTCATCTCGAACAATGTAGAAATCTGGACTCACCGTCCGTTCACATCCGGTGCGGCGCAGGATGGCGGTCTTCATAAGTGGGGCGTGGGGAAGCTAGCCATCATCACGACCGAAAACACATTCAATGGCCCGATAGAGGTGCATCAAGGGGATCTCGTGTGGGGTAATTCCAACAACTACTTCCCAACCGCCAGGCTTATTACGCATGCTGGTGGCATTGCAGACATCAACACCTATGCCCAGACGCTTGCCCGCGTTGAGGGCGACGGTGCTGTGAAACAGTGCAACGGCCTCACCGTCACGGGTGCAGTCGCGCCTGGGTTCGGTGCCAGCAGGCCAGGCCGCCTCACGTTCCAGAATCGCTGTACCTTCAATGGCTGTGCGCTTGAGATTGATGCGGGTGACCAGCTGTGCCTATGCGAGAATCAGGACATTGGCGGTCTTACGCTAAATGTGGTTGACATTTCCGCATTTGACACGGACGCCCCGCGCGGCACGTACAAGATTCTTGACGCACCCAATGGTTACACCGGTACGTTTGTCATCGGCAACCTTTCTTCCTCTTGGTACGTGAGGTACTCGGAAGACTCCGCTTACCTTGCCTTCAAGAAAGGCATGACGCTTGTCATCCAGTAAGGCTGAAGAGGAGCATCGATGAGCAATTCACGGCAGGATTTCATTTGGGCGGCGCTTTTCCACATGGGCTCGAACATGTGGGATGACTACAAGGCGCTTGACCATGTTCAGTTTGACGAGAAGGTCTGGCGGACGTTGACGGGACGTATGGTTGAGGTCGGCATGAACATGGTGGTCATCGACCTTGGCGAGGCCATCAGGTATCCGAGTCATCCTGAGATCGCGGTGAAGGGTAGCTGGGAGATTGACCGTTTCCGCAAGGAGCTGGCTCGTCTCCGCGCGATGGGCCTGGAACCGATTCCGAAGATGAACTTCTCATCGTCCCATGACGTTTGGCTTGGCGAATACCACCGTATGATTTCGACAGAGCCGTACTACCGCGTCTGCTCCGACCTCATCCGCGACGTTGCGGAGATATTCGACCACCCTCGCTTTCTGCACCTTGGATTTGACGAGGAGTTCACCGAGTTGCAGGGCCAATATCTGTACAGCGTGGCGCGGCAGGGCGATTTGTGGTGGCACGACCTCCTGTGGTTTGTGAAGGAGACTGAGAAGACTGGCATGCGCCCCTGGATATGGAGCGACTACGCATGGCATTACCATGACCTCTTCTACGAGCGCATGCCCAGAAGCGTTTTGCAGAGCAACTTCTATTATGCGGACAGCTTTGACATGGAAGTGCTGAAGGCCAGAACCAAGACTGGGCGCAGCGTGATGATGGTAAAGACCTATGAGGAGCTTGACAAGGCGGGATTCGACCAGATTCCGTGCGGCTCCAACTGGACGTGCGACGTAAACTTCGCCGGGACGGTAAAGCATTGCCGCAAGGTCTGTTCGCCTGAACGGCTGAAGGGCTTCATGACGGCGCCGTGGTTCAAGACGATACCAAAAGACGAGAAGAAGAACCTTGAGGCGATAGATCAGGTTGGCGCGGTGATCAAGTCGGAGGCTTGACGGATATGTTTTTTGGGAACTACTACGATTGTAGTTCCCGAATTTCAAGGTGCTTCAGGCGCACGTGTTCGGTTGGTGGCATGGTTTGGATGTCATTGGCGTCGGCGGCGTGCTTCTTCGCCTAGCTAAATGATGCCGCCTAACTGATGCCGCATGGATCTGGACCATATAGTCTATCGCTTTGTTTTGTGGTATGAGGTAATTGCAAAACCTGTTTTGATAGCCGTGTAGACGATCGGACGATCAGTGGCGCGTCCAACAGTATCGTACAGCGCGGCAGGGACGGGTTTCTCAGGCGTTCGACAAGCCGCGCGATCGCCGTTTGCCCGATTTCCGCAAGCGGCTGCGCAATCACCGTCAGTCCGCATTCCGTACCGAATGGCATATCGTCAAAACCGGCCACCATCACATCGCCGGGCACGGCGACGCCGATCTCGGACAACGCGTTCATGAACCACTGCGCCACCGCGCCGGCAGAGCAGACGAAAGCCTGCGGCTTGAAACGGCGCTGCCATCCTCTTACGGTGCGTCCGCTCTTAGTGCACACACCCATGCGATGGACTTCACCGCCATTTTGCTCGAGTTGATCCGTTGAACCCGGCGAAGCAGTGACTCCCGTTGAAATAGGATCTTCCTATCGGAAATGATAGAAACGAAGTATTACCCTTTATGGGGAAGCATGGAATATAATTTACGTCGAAATGTTCGAGCCTCCAGACACAATCACGGACCTCGCATCCGCCATCGATCGGCGCTTCTTCGCGCCGCTTCGCCGCCCACGTACGCGGCGAGTTGGCGTCGAGCTGGAGCTTCCCGTCTGGAACCTCACGCCCGGGAAAGCGACCGACTTTGACGCCGTCCATGCGGCGACCGAGGAATTTCTGGCGCGCTTCGACTTTCCCGATACGGCGCTCGACGACACGGGGGCGCTCTACCGAGCCCGCGCTCCGAATACCGAAGACGAGTTGTCATTCGACTGCTCGTTCAACACCCTCGAGCTTTCCTTCGGCCCAGACGAAGATTTAACGGCCGTCCATGCCCGCTTCCTCGACTATTACCCCGTTCTTCAGGAGGCGTTCAACCGGCGCGGACACGCCTTGACCGGCATGGGGATCAATCCGCGCTGGCGGGAGAACCGCCCAGAGCCAATCGGCAACGGCCGATACAGGATGCTTCTGCACCACCTGAAGTCGTATTCGAAGTATGGCGGCTCGCCACGCTTCCATGACCATCCAGACTTCGGCCTCTTCTCCTGCGCCTCGCAGGCGCAAGTTGATGTGTGCGAGAACACCGTCGTGCCGACCATCAACGCCTTCAACACGCTAGAACCCTTCAAAGCCGTGTTGTTCGCCAATTCGCCGTTCGGCGACCGGGGCGAGTTTTTGTGCGGACGCGACCAGCTCTGGAGCCACAGCCTTCATGGACTCAATCCGCACAACTGCGGGATGTACGGAGTTGCGCTGCGTTCGCTGGCCGATCTCGTCGGCTATCTGGAATCGACCAGCATCTACTGCACGGAACGCAGCGGCTGGTACCTCAACTTCGAGCCCATCCCGCTGACGGAATACATCGCCAAGGGCACGATCGTGGCCGAATATTGGGACGGCAAGGCCCAGACGCACCGCCGTTGCCTGTTCGCGCCACACGCACAGGACGTCGCCTGGCTCAGGCCGTTCAAATTCGAGGATCTGACGCAACGCGGCACGATCGAGTTCCGCTCGGTCTGCGAACAGCCCGTGCAGGACGCCTTCATCCCGGCGGCGTTTCATGCCGGGCTTGCTGAATGCGTGGACGAGCTTGCAGACCTGCTTTCCACCGATACGTCCCTGTACGGCCACGGCTACGGTGCCGCTGAACTGCGGGGCATCATGGCACGGCGCGCATGGCCTACCTTCATCGACCGCCCCGCACTTGTCATGCAGCTGCACCGCATACTCGACCTGTCGGCCAAGGGCCTCGCGCGACGTGGTTTCGGCGAGGAGCCGCTCCTCGATCCGCTGCGCCGCCGCGCCGACATGCTCACAAATCCCGCCCTTGAGCAGCTAGATCGGCTGGCGCACGGCGAGTCAATCGAGAACATCGCCAGAGACTACGGCGCGTTGTCGTCAGGGAAGAAGGTTCGCCATGCTTGATATTCGTGAACCCAGGTTGCGTCCGCTGGCCTTCGATGTCAACTTCGGACTGGAGCGCGAAGCCTTGCGCGTGACGGCGAACGGACGGATGGCGCATACGCCGCACCCGTTCCCCGCCGACCATCCGCGTATCGTCCGCGACTTCTGCGAGAACCAGACGGAGATCAACACGCGCGTATGGCCGACGGCGAAAGAGGCCGTGGAGGAGCTGAAGGAAATCAACGCGGAGATCCGCGCGGCCATAGCACCGCAGGGGGAGCGGCTGTGGACGAACTCCAACCCGCCGCCGATCGCAGACGAGTCCGAGGTCGTCCCCGCCCGTTTTGAAGGCGCCTTCGCCGGGAAATCGACCTACCGCAACTACCTAGCCGCGAAATACGGCAAGCGGCTGATGGCGTACTGCGGCATACACGTCAACTTCTCCTTCGGCGAAAGGCTGATCGCGGCTGCGGAGGTGGATCGCGGTGCGCTCTACCTCCATGTCGCGGCGCAGTGCGTCAAATGGGGATGGGCCATCGTCGCGCTTACCGCCGCAAGCCCGGCGGGGCAGTATGCGAGCGTGCGGTGCTCGGAGCGCGGCTACTGGAACCGCTTCGTGCCCGTGCTGGACTTCTCAAGCGCGCGGGCCTACGCGAAAAGCATTGCGCGGTACGTTCAGGACGGACTGCTCGTCGCGCCGAGCGAGCTCTACTACCCCGTGCGCCTCAAGCCGCGCGGCCCGAACAATCTCCTGACGCTTGCGGAGAGAGGGATTGACCATATCGAGATACGGTGCGTGGACCTGAACCCGCTGACGGGCGGCCTTGTGGACGTGCGCGATGTGGAGTTCATCCACCTGTTCTTGCTCTGGTGCGCGGCGCAGGAACGTGAAACGCTTACGGCCGAAAGGCAGAGGGAGAGCGTCGCGGCATTCAAGGCGGCAGCGCGGCTTGACTTCGACTGGACGCCGGTCGGAGAGCTGCTGGAGCGGATGGACGAGTTCTTTTCCGGTTCAGCCGGATGGCCCTCCCGAGTCCTGCGCGTCCTGGCGTTCGAGGCGGAGAAAGTGTATCGTCCTGAAAAACGTTATGCTCGTATGGAGGCCTGCCATGTGTGAGATGCTTGGGATATCGGCAAGGCGCCGCCGAAATGCGAACGCCACGCTGCGCGAGTTCTTCGCCAGAGCCGAGCGGCATCCGCACGGTTGGGGGCTTGCGCGCTTCCGCAATGACGTCGCGCCGATTATCGAGAAGGAGCCAGTCAAGGCGACGGAGAGCGAGGCGCTGAGGCACGTTCTTGACGAGACGATAGACGATCCGACGATCCTTGCGCATGTCAGGTTCGCGACGGTCGGCACGATGGATTACGCAAACTGCCATCCGTTCACCGCCACCGACAATTCAGGGCGCGTCTGGACGCTCGTCCATAACGGCACGATATTCAACGGTATTGAGCTGAACGAATACATCGGCATCCAGTTCGGCGAAACAGATTCCGAGCGCGTGCTGCTGCATCTTGTCGCCATGATCGACAAGGCGCAGATTCGCAAGGGATGCCCCTTGGACGAGAAGGAGCGGTTTGATGTCCTGTCCGCCGCCATCGCCGACCTGTCGAACGGGAACAAGCTCAATCTGCTTGCCTATGACGGCGAAGTCATGTATGCGCACACGAATTTCAGAGACTCGCTTCATTTCCTCAAAGAAGACGGCGCGGCGACGCTCTCCACGAATCCGCTGTCGCGGGGTGACTGGAAGCCCGTGCCGTTCACGCGGCTCGTCGCAATCAAGGACGGCGAGTTCGTCCGCGAAGGGACGCCCCACGGCAACGAATACATCCATAACCCCGAGGACTACCGCCTCGTGTACATGAACTTCGCCCGGCTGTAGTTATCGAACTAAACACAAGAAGCGAAATATGATTTCAATCAAGGATGCAATCTGACTTTGACAGAGTGATTCTCCGCCGAGGAACGGCGAGCGAGAAGTGGGACATCCCGCGCGGTGAAGGTGTGCTGCCGCTTTGGGTCGCGGACATGGACTTCCGAGCAGCACCTGCGATTGTCGATGCATTGCGTCGCCGAGTGGAGGAGGGCGTGTTCGGCTACGCGCTGCCGCCACGCACGTGGCATGACAGCCTGCGCCGATGGCTCCATCGGCGGCATGTCTGGAAAGTCGAATCGAATTCAATTCTCGACGCGACAGGCGTCATGCCCGCAATCGCCGCGACAATCCGTGCATTTTGCGTTCCGGGGGATAAGGTGATTGTCCAGACGCCAGTTTACAACTGCTTTTTCAAGGCAATCCGCAATCAGGGATGCGAACCGCTCGAGAATCCTCTTCGGCGTGTCGTGGCGAAGGGCGCGAGCACTGGCGACTTTACATACGAAATGGATTTCGACGATCTTGAGAGCAAGGCGTCCGATCCGCGCGCCAGGTTGTTTCTTCTTTGCAATCCGCAGAATCCTGTGGGGCGTGCATGGACGGAATACGAACTTCGCACAGCCGGAGAAATCTGCCTGTGTCACGGTGTGGCGGTCGCGAGCGACGAGATTCATGCCGATCTCCAAATGCCATTTTCCCGCCATGTCCCGTTCTCGCGTGTTTCCAAGGATTTCAGCGAGGCTTCCGTCACTTTCTGGTCTGCATCCAAGGCGTTCAATCTTGCCGGTTTACAGACAGCTGCCGTTATCTGCGAACATGATGCGACGCGTGAGAGAATCAGACATCTCCTGAATGTCCACGGCACGGGAGAGCTCAATCCGTTTGGCTTTATCGCCGCTTCTGCCGCATGGGACAAAAGCGAAGAATGGCTTGACGAACTTCGGGAATATCTCTTGGGCAACTATCGGACGCTGGTTGATTTCATCCGTTTGAGATTGCCGATGCTGAGAGTCGCGACGCTTGAGGCGACGTATCTTGCTTGGGTGGACATGACTGCGCTTGGTTTCGATTCGGCCGCACTTGCCGCCCGGTTGGAGCGCGAGGCAAAGGTCAAGTTTTCGCAAGGCGCGATCTACGGCGAACCGCAAGGCAGCGCGTTTCTCCGAATCAATCTTGCCTGCCCGCGCAATACGCTCATGGATGCGCTGGAGCGTTTTGCAAAATGGACAGAACCTCATCTTGGTCGGTGCTGCTTTATGGGCGATAATGGAGCTGTCAGACAAGTTTGATAAGACTCAACAGGAAAGGAAAAGATGAAAATCAAGTATCAAGGCGAAGAGATTGAAACCTGCGCAACTGCCGTTGCGGCGTTTCTGGCGGAGCGGGGCGTGAAGCCTGCGGAGGCGGTCTTGGAACTGGACGGCAAAATCGTCGCTGCAGATGCAGCAGCTGGAACACCGCTTCGCGAAGGAGCTGAACTCAATGCGTTTCGCATCGTGGCGGGAGGATGACATGAGCGCAAACACGTATTTGACAGAGCGGGAACGGCGGATCCTTGAATCGGCGAAGGCCGGCATCGCAGGCGCGGGCGGACTTGGCTCGAATGTCGCCATGCTGCTTGTGCGCGCCGGCATGAAGAAACTTGTCATTGCAGACTTCGACGCTGTGAACGAGTCTAATCTCAACCGCCAATTTTTCTTCAGACATCAGCTCGGAAAGAAGAAGGTCGATGCCCTTGCGGAGAATCTTCGGCTCATCGAGCCGGACCTCGACCTCTCGCTCCACGACGTGCGCTTGGCGCCGGGCAACATTGACCATATCTTCGCCGGATGTCAGATAATCGTCGAGGCGTTCGATTCGGCGGATGCAAAATCAATGCTGCTCCAATCGCTTCTGCCGCTCGGCAAGCCGATTGTCTCAGCCATGGGACTTGCAGGATGGGGTCGGTCTAATGACATCCGCACCCGGCGTGTCGGATGCAACCTGATTATCGTTGGCGACCATACGCGCGACGTCCGCGCCGGTTTTGCGCCTGTTGGCGTGCGCGTCTCTATCGCCGCCGCCATGCAGGCAAACTCCGTCGTTTCTCTTTTGCTTGGAGAAGAACTGTAACAAGAAAAACAAGAAAGGAAAAAACATGAATGCAATCAAGATAGCGGCTGCGGTTGCGGCGGTCTCCTGGTCGGCGACATCCGGCGCAGTGACGCCCGTACCGGTTTCCCCTGAGACCGGAACCGGGTTCTGGATGGAGAACTTCGCCGACGCGACGAATCTCGCCAATCAGGCGTTTGCTCCGATGGTGCTGTTCTGGGCGAATGAAGGGTGCACATACTGCGGCTATCTCGAGGATGCGGTGAATTCCGCCCAGTTCAAGGAGTGGCAGGGGGCGCATCAGAACTACATCTATTGCTATGTGCAAGCAAGGAAGGGTGTGGACGTGGCACCGAATGCAGGTGCGAACGTGAAACAGTTCGCGAGCAGCGCCGGCGGAACGCTTTCGTCGAAGAATCGATTGAGCGAATATCCGTTCGTCTGCCTGTACTGGCCGCAGGCCCCAGGGGTAGTCAAGGTCGTGTCTTTCGTCGGAAGAACTGGCAAGATGCTCGTTCCGGCCGTCGGCAGGACCCTTGCGCAGGAACTGGAGGACAGCATGGAAAAACAGTTCGTTGGATATTCTCCGGAAGCATCGGTCACGTTCAGATGCGGTGACGATGCGGGATCCCTTGGGCTCGAGAACCGCAATGACAGGCTTGAGGCGGAGCCGTCCACCGAAACCGTTCTCGTGCCGCTTGAACGCTCTGGCTCGTTCGCCCGTCCGATGCGGAACGCGCTTGTCGTCGAATGGCCGGACGGCATGAAGCCGACCGAGACGAACGAGATCGAGTGGGCGGTGCTGCAGACAAATGCCTATGTTGCCGTCGACGTGCATGTTCCAGATGGCGCGGGCTATCCGGAGGGAAGACGGCTGGAACTTACGTTGCTTGACGCGGAAGGAATGCCCGTCGCGTCAAATGCCATCACTTTCGTTTCGTCAAAGCCCAACAGCAACACCAACCCGTACTGGATTGGCGAACGTACGGCTTCCACCCTCGGTTTCGCGGAATGGACGCACGACTATGACGCGGTTCGGAGCAAGGTTGCGTCCGGCGGAGCAGACTACACGCTGGTCCTTTTTTCTGGAACGCTCTGGTGCCCGTACTGCCGCGGCATAGACGAGTCGCTGTTCCAGTCGGAGGAATTCAAGGCGTGGTGCGAGGCGAGGCGTGTGCAGGTGGCGCTGTTCGACCAGGCGCAGACGGCCGCGAACGGCGGCGGATCGCAGCAGCTTTCATATGTCAAGGGTGTCGAACACATTGCTAACTCCGATGTCGTGACTGGCGCATCGTATCTGTCGCGACATGGATTGAGAGACGACGATCCGCGGCTGCTGGGAATCCGCGAAAGGACCGTAGAGTATTCGACGTCAAGATGGCTTGCGCCGGAGACGACAGCCGCGCGGCTCAGCAATCCTACCGTGCTGCTCATCGACTCAAACGACAACGTGGTCGGGCGTTTCAGCGCCTGGCGCGACAGGAGCCGCGAATTCTCGCATGCTCTCGGGGATAAGTATTATGACCCTGGCGAGAACATCGCGCGGCTGGACGCGCTTCTCGCGCTTGCCGGGCGCGGCGACGAAAGCCAGGACTACGCGTCGACAACGACGAATATGCTTGAAATGGGCGGGTCGGTCGTCCTGACGTTGCAGGTGAACGATCCGCGTGACCATTTCGTTCTTTCTCCGCCATCGCGCGGACGCGCCGTCTTCTCGGTGACCGGCAAGACCGCCGACCGCTCGGTGAGCCTGTCGATCCTGCGCGATGGCGGAGAGATTGCGTCGTCAGATACGGGCGAGCTTGCCGTCGAGTTCTCCCGCGAGGATATCTCCGCGAAACGCCTTGTGTTGCGCGTCTCGGCACCGGGGTTCTCGGGCGCGTCCGCCAATGCGCGCTTTGGCGCGGACAATGCCTTTGACGTTACTCTCACAAGCTCGTTCAAGCCCATAGCGCAGGGCGAGGCAACGATTTACGCGGCGTTCCCTGCATCGGCTCCGCTTTCGAGCCATGAGGTTTCCGAAGGGCAAAAGGTCAAGATATCCGTCACGTCCGGCAAACTGCCGAAGGGCCTTTCCCTCGCTTGGGACGCCAAGACCGCTTCAGTCGTGGTGAAGGGTACGTCGACCTCCACCGGAACGTTCTCGTTCAAATACAAGGTAACCGTCACGACATCCTCTGGCAAGACCGTCTCGAAAAAGACGACGAAGGCGACGCTTGCGGTGCTGTCCGCCGCCGCCGTGAATCCGTACTATGGGAAGTCGTTCGTCGCCACCGTTCCGCTTTGCAAGACGGACAGCTGGGGCGTCACGACGCTTTCTTCGGCGGTGCAGATTTCGCAGACCACGAAGCTGAAGCTAAGCGCCAAGCGCTTCACCGGCGCTACGGCATCGTTTTCCGGCGGCTGGAAGAAGCTCGATCCGGAATCTGGACTTCTCACGGCGTCGCTCAAGAGCGGCAATACCGCGCTCAAGGTGACTTTGGACGCTAACGGGAGGCTTGCGGCGACCGTCGGCTCAACCACTGGCGCAGTGTCTGTCGCGAACGGCTACGGGCGATTCGCAGGTTCCTATACCGTAACCATGCCCGTTCTGGAGACGACCGCCTGGTACTATACGTTCGGGGCCGGATTCCTGACATTGAAGACTTCGGCTACGACAATGCGGAAAGGGCTTGTCACCTACGCCGGCGCATTGCCGAACGGCGTTGCCGTCAGCGGTTCTGCGTATCTTGGAGGGGATCCGGACGATTCTGACTATGCCTACCTTACAGTGTTCGTGCGTTCGTCGAGAAAGCTCAATGACGGAAGCAGGAAGTATTCGGCGAAAGACGATCTCGCTGCAGTCCTGAGGATTCGGGCAGATGGCGCGGAACTATATGCGGACGCAGAGCAGAACCGCGTCATCCTGGCTCCAGACGGCGTAAACGCGACATGGAAGCGCACGACATCCGCCGACGACAACGCGCTTGTCGCGACCATGGACGTGTTCGGCGGCTACTATGAGCCAGGAAGGAGCTTGGACGATTGGCTCTTGCTCTTTGGACTTGGCACGCCGAAGGATATCGTGGCGACGGTAGATGGCATCGAAGTGCCCGCGAAATGGACGTTCTCGACCGAGACGGGCGTATTGACGGGGCAGGCGAAGACCGTAATCGACCGCCGCACGGTCACTGCGAAGTTCAAGGCCGTGATACTGCCGGGTTGGATTGACTGCGGATGTGGCGACGAACTGCCGGTGCGTCCGTTCGCGACAGGTACGTTTTACTATTCGAGCCGAGTGAGCGGGTTTTCCACTCCGTCGTCGCTCGAGTTTGACCTCCATGCGCAATGACATCCTGAATCGGACATTCGATCAGTGGCATTTCAGAAAGAAGCAGGACGACATGCCAATGAGACAGCTGAAGATCGGGAACAGGAAATTCACCAACCGCTTTTTCCTCGGCACGGGGAAGTTCGCGAGCCGCGAGCAGACGCGGGCGGCATTGGAGGCGAGCGGGACGGAACTTGTCACCGCTGCGCTTACACGTGTCCACGAGGGTGACGCGGCGGAGGATTCTATTCTTGGTGCCATTGACCGCAGCAAGGTGGAGGTGATGCTGAACACGTCCGGGGCGCGGAACGCAGACGAGGCTGTGCGTATCGCAAAGATCGCGCTGGCGTCCGGCTTCAACTGGCTGAAGATCGAAATACACCCCGACGCACGCTATCTTCTGCCCGATCCTGTCGAGACGCTGAAGGCCGTACAGGAATGCGCTAAGATTGGCATGGTCGTCTTGCCGTACATCAATGCCGATCCGGTGCTGGCGCGTCATTGCGAAGATGCCGGTGCGGCGGCGGTGATGCCTCTCGGTTCGCCCATTGGCTCGAACAGGGGGCTCCGCACGCGCGACATGATAGAGATCATAGTCGAGCAGTGCCACGTACCGGTGGTAGTCGATGCCGGGATTGGCCTCCCCAGCCATGCCGCCGAGGCGATAGAGCTTGGCGCGGACGCCGTTCTCGCCAATACCGCAGTCGCGGCGGCGGACGATCCCGTGAAGATGGCGGAGGCGTTCAAGCTCGCCGTCCGTGCGGCGGAGCTTGCGCTTGAGGCGAGGCCTCCCGCAGAACGCCGCACCGCAGCGGCGACGAGCCCAATGGACATATTCAAATAATGTTTCCGCTTCTCAAATACACCGAAGCGGAGGTTGCGGCGCGTCTTGCGAAGGTTTCGCCCGATGCGGTGCGTGGTTCGCTCACCAAGAAACGGCACGACTGGTTTGATCTGCTGAATCTCATCAGCGAGGCAGCGCAACCTTTCATCCCGCAAATGCGTCAGCTAGCACAGGCCGCCAGGCGGTGCTACTACGGCAAGACGGTGAGCGTCTATGCGCCGCTCTACATTGGTAACACTTGCGTCAACTCATGCAGATACTGCGACTTCCGGAGTCAGCACACGGGAACGGTACGGCGAAACCTGACGCTTGACGAGATTCGTGCCGAAGCGGATGCGATACGCAAGACTGGCGTCGATTCGGTTCTTGTGGTGGCAGGCGAAGACCCGAAGGTGAACACAGTCGCACGCCTCGCCGAGGTTGGACGGCTCCTCAAATCAATCTTTTCCTATCTTGCGCTTGAGGTCGCGCCGCAGACGGAGGACGGCTACGGCGAGCTGCTCGCGGCGGGGTATGAGGGGCTTACATGCTTTCAAGAGACGTACGACCAAAACCTCTATCGCGAAATGCATCCTGCTGGGCCGAAGGCGGACTACGACTGGCGGCTCAACACTCAGCTGCGGGCTGGACGCGCGGGTTTTCGCATCCTCGGCTGTGCGTTTTTGCTGGGGCTTGGCCCTTGGCGGCGTGAGGCGGCGAGCCTTGCCGCGCACGCCTTCTACCTGATGCGGGAATGCTACGAGGCGAAGGTGCAGTTCGCCTTTCCGCGCATCTGCCGCGTCGATGGCGGATTCACGTCGTTGTGCGAAGTGGATGAGGGCGATCTTGAGCAGATGATGCTCGCGTTCCGTATCGTGTTCCCGCAATGCTGCATGACCGTCTCGACCCGTGAGCCGCCCGCGTTCCGCGACCGCATTGTTCAGACGGCCGCCGACAACATGAGCGCAGGGTCCCGCGTCACACCCGGCGGCTATGCAGTGCTGGCGGACAATCGCAAACAGCATCTCGCACAGTTCAAGCTTTCCGACGGTCGCACGCCGGATGAAGTCTATGCCGCCATCCGTGCCAACGGCCAAGAGGTCGTGTTCAAGAACTGGGACAACAGAATATAATGGTATAATATGCACTATGATTCTACATCAACAGGATTGCTTGGCTGCGGACGCGAAGCTTGAAAGGCTCCGTGCGCAGCTACGCGAGATCGGGAGCGCGGCGGTCGCGTTTTCGTCGGGCGTGGATTCGACGTTTCTTCTGCGCGTGGCGCATGAGGAGCTTGGCGATCGCGTCGTGGCCGTCACGATACGTTCGCACGCTTTCCCGAAACGCGAGTTGGACGAGGCTGCGGCGTTTTGCCGCGCCGAGAGCGTGAGGCATGAGATTATAGATTCTGAGGAGTTGGATATTCCTGGATTCGTTGAGAATCCGCCTGACCGCTGCTATCATTGCAAGAAGTCGTTGTTTAGCAAGCTGCTCGCCTTTGCGCGTGAGAATGGATTGGTGGCCGTCGTCGAGGGATCGAACAAGGACGATGAGGATGACTATCGGCCGGGACGCCGCGCAATCCGTGAACTCGGTATCCTGAGTCCGCTGCACGATGTTGGCCTGACGAAAGCCGAGATTCGTGCATTGTCGAAAAACATGGGGCTTTCCACGGCAGACAAGCCGTCGTTCGCCTGCCTCGCCTCGCGCTTTCCGTATGGCGAGCGCATCACCGCCGCAGGGCTTAAACGCGTGGAACGCGCCGAACAGTGGCTCATGGGTGCGGGACTTGGCCTCAGACAACTGCGCGTGCGCTCGCACGGCGACATGGCGCGTATTGAGGTGCCGCCGGATGAGATTCCACGCATTGCCGCCCATGCATCCGAAATCGCCGCCGCGCTGAAGTCCTTTGGCTTCGCCTACGTGGCGCTCGACCTCCAAGGCTATCGCACCGGCAGCCTCAACGAGATCTTGCACAACCAGAAAGCGAACAACCTTTCTTTGTGACCTTTGTGTTCTTTGTGGCTAAAACAAAACCAACTATGGAAAGCATTGACAGAGAAGAGACGCTCGCGCTCCTGAAACCTGAGCGCCGCGAGGAGCTGCGCGAACGCGCGCATGAGACGACGGAACGCTGCGTCGAGAAGCGTTTCGATTTCTGCTCCATCATCAACGCACGCTCCGGGCGCTGCAGCGAGAACTGCAAGTGGTGCGCACAGTCCGCGCACTGGAATACGGGATGCGAAACGTACGGTTGGGTGGGTACGGAAGCTTGCGTGAACGCCGCACGGGAAGCG
This sequence comes from Kiritimatiellia bacterium, assembly GCA_017514235.1. GTDB lineage: Bacteria > Verrucomicrobiota > Kiritimatiellia > RFP12 > UBA1067 > UBA1067. The sequence goes on from JAFWKK010000071.1 coordinate 18,818, forward strand.
GCGGCAAACGGTGCGGACAGGATCGGCATCGTGACATCAGGTCGATGCCTGTCGCATGACGACGTCGAGAACGTATGTGTGGCCTTGCGCGAGATGCATGCTGCCGTGCCAGAGATCGGCCTCTGCGCCTCGCTGGGGCTCCTCTCCGAAGAAGACCTTCAGAAACTTAAGGCGGCGGGACTCCAGCGCGTCCACTGCAACCTCGAAACGGCGCCCTCGCTCTTCCCTTCGCTCTGCACCACGCACACGACGGCCGACAAACTTGCGACGCTTCATGCCGCAAAGCGCCTCGGCTTCCAGATATGCTGCGGCGGCATCATCGGCATGGGCGAAACGGACGAGCAGCTGGTGGAATTCGCCTTTGCGCTCAAGGAAATCGCGCCCGATTCAATTCCCGTGAACGTTCTCCACCCAATCGAAGGAACGCCCCTTGGCGAGCGCAGGATCCTCGATCCCGAGCGCGTGGTCGATTCGGTGGCCATTCTGCGGCTTGTAAACTCCTCCACGCCGCTTCGTTTCGCGGGCGGACGGCGCGACATGACGGACGAGACGGCGGCGAAGTGCATCTACGTGGGGATGTCGGCCGGCATTGCAGGCCCCCTTCTCACCACGCCCGGCGCAGACTTCAACGATGACCGTGAGCTGGCCCTCCGCGCGGGATATGCGGTAGGATGCAAAACCACATCATGCTGACTACCTACATCATCGGATCGTTTGCGAGAGTCACCGCGCGACGGACAGGACCTTGAGCTGTTCGAGTTCGTCCTCGCTTTCGATGTAGTAGGGCTTGATGGACACGTAGTTGAGCAGCAGGCGGCGACCGGGCCGTTCTCCAGTTCCCGCAGCCTTCCAGTCCGAAAACGTCAGCTCGCCTTCTGCCGCCTTGGCGCGGAACACGGTGCGCTGCGTAACCGTCACGCAATGCGGCGGCACGTCCGGCTTCTTCAGCGTGGCGGCATCGGGCACGGCCCATTCGAACGACAAGGGCGTGACGATCCGCTTCCGCGACGACGAGGGCGAGACGCACCACGGCATATTCGAATCGCAGCGTGCGAGTGGGAGCGTGACCTACAGCTACCAGAACAATATGCTGTTTGAGGATGGCGGCGCGCTTACGAGCAAAGGCGGGACGTTCTGGGCCGGCAATTCCACCGCTCCTTCATGGAAGGTGCGCGGCACCTCGCCTTCCTCCTGCGAAGCTCCGATTCAGGTTTTGGGAGCATCAATATTGCGGGTGATGACGTTGGACGTTGCGGACGTTACGGGCAATGATCAGCCGGACTTCATCTTCCGACAGTCGGTCAAGCGGCACAATGACCTACCCATGTCGGGAATCAACAAGACCGGCATCGGCACGGCGCTTATGATGGGTGTCTTTGACCTGAGGAATGGCCTTCAGGTGAGCTGCGGTACGGTTATGCTCGGCATCAGCAATGGTTGGACGGGCGGTGCCATCACGCTGCACGGAGGCACGTTCGCCGTCTCGAACAACACGGTGAATGCGATTCCGTCCGTGCTGAAGGTTTCGGAGCGGGGCGGTACGATCCAGCTGGGCGACGGCGCGAAACTGTCGTTTCTCGATTCCAGCGGCGAGGCGTGGGCCGGCGACGGCATTCTGGTTGTGAAGAACTTCGCGGAAGGTGCGCTCCGCATCGGAACGACAGGCGACGGCTTGAACGACGACCAGAAGGGGAAGATATTCTGGTATGACGCGCAGAAGAACAAGAACCGTCCCCTGCGAATCCTCGGCAACGGATACCTGACGGCTCAGATCGGAATGGTTATTTCGATTCACTGATCATTGCGAAAGGCCGTCTGCCCCGCCTGGATGTGGTATAATACGCGAACATGTTTGACAACATCCCAACCTCTGAACAAGGAGACGACAACAATGGCGACAGGGAAAACGTGCGAGGATGAATTCATCTGGGCGGCGCTGCTGCATCTTGGGATGAACATGTGGGATGACCAGAAGGCGCCGCTAAAGCCCGTGCGCGATTGGTTGTGGTTCGAGGAGCCGGTGTGGCGCGACGTCACGCAGGCAATGCACGACGTAGGGATGAACATGGTCGTAATCGATCTTGGCGAAGGGATGGCGTTCAAAAAGCATCCGGAACTTGCAGTGAAGGGCACGTGGTCGCAGGACCGGATGCATCGCGAACTGGACCGTCTGCGCGGGCTTGGGCTTGAGCCGATTCCCAAGCTGAACTTCTCGTCGCTGCACGACGCGTGGCTCGGCGAATACCAGTGGATGCTCTCCACGCCGGAATACTACCGCGTCGTGGAGGACACGATCGACGAGGCGATCGAGGTGTTCGGGAAGCCTCGCTTCATGCATCTTGGCTGGGACGAGGAGGAGGACGGAGGCCTTCAGCAACGATACGATTTGCGAGTGGAGCGTCATGGCGATCTCTGGTGGCACGACTTTTTGTTCACTCTAAAGAAGGTGGAGGAGCGTGGTGTGCGGCCTTGGGTGTGGCATGCGCGCGACTTCAAGGAGTGGACGTCCCGCTGTCCGAAGAACGTGATTGCGTCTTGGGCAATGTACGGGCGGACGTACGATGTCAGGAAGGTCGATGTCAAGCGTCACGAAGAGATGATACCTCGGTACAAGGGCCTCGACGACGCGGGATACGACCAGATTCCCTGCGCGACGACGTGGGTGCCGGACTACTACGCCAAGTACCACATAAAGCAGAACGACGTGAACTTCCCGCTGACGGTGCAGCACTGCCGCAGCGTGATTTCGCCCAAGCGGCTGAAGGGCTTTCTGATGGCGCCTTGGATGCCGACCGACCAGAACCACCGCAACGTTCTTCTGCATTCGATCGACCTTGTCGCCCAGTCGATGAAGATCTGAAGGGTGATGGGGATAAGCGTGGCGAGAAGGGTAGTGTCCATTCCTCATGAAACAGAGACTTGAGTCGCTTGACGTCCTGCGCGGGTTCGACATGTTCTTCATCATGTGCATGGATCCCGTGCCGTGCATATTCTACGCGCTCGGCAAGGCCCTCGGCCACGAGCATCACTGGCTGACGCAGCAGTTCGAGCACGTGCCGTGGATCGGCTTCCACTTCTACGACCTTATCTTTCCGTTGTTCCTCTTCATCGCCGGCGTGACGTGGCCGTACTCCCTCGCGAAGAAGCGCGAGCGCGGCGTGGAGACCGGGCGGATCGTCTGGGGCTGCGTCCGTCGCGGCCTTACGCTTTTTGCGCTCGGCTGCTTCATCGAGGCGCTTGGACCCGGCGGCGACCGCAACATCCTCCAGTTCGACTGGCCGAACTTCCGCCTGTGGAGCGTGATCGGGCGCATTGGCCTTACGTGGGCGGCGGCAGCGGTCATCTACCTGTTCTGTTCGCGCAAGGTGCGCATCTGGACGGTGGCCGGCATCCTCCTTTTCTGGTGGGCGTTCACGCGGTTCGGCGTTGCGCCGGGTGCGCCGGATGGCTGGAACCCGCTGCTGACCGGAAAGCATATCCTCGCCAACTGGATTGACGCGCAGTATCTCACGCCAGCCCACCGCGGCGAAGGGGCGGTCGCAATGATCCCGATGGTTGCGACGGCGCTCCTCGGGATGTTCGCGGGCGAATGGCTCAGACGGACGGATGTGACAGGTCCGCGCAAGTCGGCGGTTCTATCCGGCTGGGGTCTTGGCGGCATCGCCGCCGCGCTCGTGATGGCGTTCGCCTTCGGCGGATATTCGTGCCCGGTCATCAAGAACTGCTGGTCCAGTTCGTTTACGCTTCTGGCAGGAGGGCTTTCCGCGCTTCTGCTGGCGCTCTTCTACTGGATCGTGGACGTAAAGGGTTGGCGTCGCTGGGGCTTCTTCTTCAAGGTGATCGGCGTGAACTCCATCCTCTGCTACTTCATGGCGCGGACGATCCTGCCCTACGACCACATCGAGCGGCTTTTCTTCGGCGGCATCCTGCCGCACCTGCCGCCGCTCTGGGGGGCGTTCATAGCCGAGATTGGCGTCATGGCGTTCTACTGGCTCATTCTGCTGTTCTTCCACAAGAAGGAAATCTATCTGAGGGCATGACAATGGTAAAGACGGTCATTTCTGCGTTCGCGCTTTTCTCCACCGTCGCCGCGTTCGCTGCGGAGCCGGGCAAGATCAAGGCCAAGTGGTTCGAGGCGGACATTTCGCCGGACGTCGGTGCGCTCATCGCGGGCTACGGCGAAAACGACGTGTCTGTCGCGAAGTATGACAGCCTCCTCGCGTCGGGAATCTGCCTCAACGACGGCACGAACCGCGTCGTGCTCGTGTCGCTTGACCTGATTGGGCTGGACTACGCGGCGATCAAGAGGCTGCGCCGCATCCTGTCGTCCGCCACGGGTGCGCCGGAAGAGGCGGTGCTCGTCTCCTGCACCCATACGCACGAAGGGCCGTACACCTCGATGTACAAGAAGGAGACCGCGCTTGAAGAGCGGGTGTTCGACGAAACGCCCGGCAGCGCCGACATGCGCTACATGGAGAGCCTATATTCCCGAATCGAGGCGGCGGCCCGCAAGATGATGGAAGGGGACTGGGGCGAATATGTGATAGGCTACCATTCCGCGCAGTGCCACGAGAACCGCAACCGCCGGTACACGACCGAGGACAACCACGCCACGTTCAACGCGCATCGTCCGATTCTCCACAAGCTCACGACCGGAACGACCGACCCGGAGGTGGGGACGGTGATTCTCATGGGCGGCAAGGGGCCGGCCTACGTGATCGGCAACTGGGCGGCGCATGCGCTCACGGCCCACGCGCCCGGGCTTGGCGGGCTGCGCATATCGTCCGATTTCCCCGGCTTCTACCGCCGCTACATCGAGAGCGAGACGGGGGCGAAGGCGATGTTCATCCAGGGGGCGGCGGGCGATCTCGTCACGAAGGACGACGAGTACGGCAACGCCGCCGCCAGGCGCGTGGGCGAGGCCGTGGCCATGCAGTCCATCCTCGGCATCCTGTCGATGGGGCGCTGCTACGAGCGCTTTGCGATCCGGAATCCGCGCGTGGGAGCTGTCGTAAAGCCGTTCACGGCTCGGCTCCGCAAGAAGTGGCGAGACATCTACGGACGCGACACTGAGACGTTCGATGTGCAGGCGGTCGCCGTCGGTGACGTCTGTTTCGTCGGGCTGCCAGGCGAAGTGGCGTGCGAGCTTGGGCTTGAGGTCAAGTGGAACAGCCCGTTCGCCCGCACGTTCATCGCATTTCTCGCGACGGGCTACTACGGCTACGTCACGCCGATGAACCTCATGGCGGCGGGCGGGTACGAACCGCAAAGCTTCCGCTTCGCCTCCGCCGACACGCTCACGATGGTCAAGACCGCGCAGGACGCGATGCTGGAGTTGCGCCGCCGCATCTTCCCCGACGCCGACACCGATGACGACCCGTATCCCGACAACCAGAACCCGCCCATCGTCAACATGCCTGGCATGTACAAGGGCTCAAAGTGGAGCCATTGAGGATGTGGGAATCCGCAGAATAGGTGACGGCAGTTGGCTTCGAGGACTGACGGTCGGATCTTGCGAACGATTTGCTTGCTGCCATCGTCTAACAAACGATGGAGTTGATTGACGAGATATTGGCTGACAGGGCGACGGGAACGCGTCGTCTGGTGGTGGAATACGGGGTGCGTCTGCACGAGGCAGCGCTCCGTATCTGCGGCAATGCCACCGATGCCGAAGACTACACGTTCCGGACTCTGGAACGGGCGGTTTGTCAAATCCACCGTTTTGGCCGCAAATCGTCGCTTTTCACTTGGCTCTACGAGATACTCATAAACCTTGTCCGCACTGATGCGCGGCGCAAGGCGGCAAACGCGCTTGTGTTCCAGGCGACGCTTCCCGATTGCGAGGACGAGCGCCCGAACGTAAACGAGGCGCTGTCCGCCAAAGACGAGGCGATTGCCGTTCGAAAGGCAATCAGAGAACTGCCTCCGCCGTACCGTGCGCTTCTCGTATTCAGGTATTACGAGGATCTGACGGTGCCTGAGATCGCGAGCATAATGTCGTTGCCGGAGGGAACGGTCAAGCGGAAGCTTCACGAAGCGAAGCTGCTTGTAAGGGCGAAGATTTCGCGAACGGTCATGCCGGAAGGTTCGTCTAATGGAAGGGAAGGACAATCATGAACTGTGAGGAAGCAAAGAGGCTGGTTGAGGATGCGCTGGACAAGAGGCTGTCCGGCGGCGTAAAGCGCAGGCTTGACCTTCATCTTACGCGGTGCCGCGACTGCCGCAGGTTCTACGAGGCTGAGCAGGCGGAGCATTCGCGCTGGTTCCGTGCGATGAACGACACGGAAGCCGAGCCGTCGCATCCATTGCCGCCGGACTTCGCCGACCGGCTCGTCGCGGCGGTTATGGCGAATGACACGGCGGACAAGGCATCGTTCTTCCGCCGTCTGCGTCTGCCGCGCTGGCTGAAGCGAGTGGCGTGTTTCGCGCTGATTCTCTCCGGAGCGGCTTTCGCTGCGGCGGTCGTGGTGGACGCGGTGGTTGGCAACGACGGCGAAGGCGAAGCGACAGAAAGGACACAAGCGAGAGAAGGGACGGGCGGGGACGATGCGCCCGCCGCGCCCGCCGCCATGTCCGATATCCCTTATGTCCCTGATGTCGCTTCCGTCCCTTCCACCGAACCCGACAACCAGCAACCGACTACCGACGGCCAACTTAAAGGAGAAAACGAAATGAACATCAAACATAGAGCGGCCGCCGCGCTTGCGGCGGCAACCTTGGCGGCATCGCCGGCCTCGGCAACCGAACTTCCGTGGACTGGCGGCGACGCGACGCTTGGCGACGGCAAAGTGACGATTCTCTGCGATGAAAATGGCATCGTAACGAACGTCACCGCCAAGCCTACCGGCGGCGAGGAGCTGCGCATCACGGGCGACGCGATGACCTTCGCAGACGGTGCGAAGATTTCCCTCGCGGCAGAATCGGGCACGTTCGCGGACGGCAGGCTCGTCTTTGCCAACGACGTGACGGCGCAGGGTGCGCTTACGCTCAACCGCACCGACGGCGCGTTCCCGATATGGAGCGGGAACAGGCTTGTGGGCGTGAATTGGGTCAACGCGTTCGCAGCGAACGGTTCGCAGGCGAACGACTGGTCTGTGCACTCTGCTTATGCCATTCCGACAGACGCCGGCATAAGCGAGAATGAACTTCCACACGGTATTTATCGTCCCATATCGGCCAACATATTGGCGTGTAACCGATGGTCTGGCAAATACACATTCTCGGCTCGGTTTCAGTTGCAGAATGTTTCAACCGGCTACCTCCAAGTGCGCATGCTGACGGGAGTGAGGACGTCCGCGGGCTTGTACCTGCCCAACACTGACACGTGGAGCACGACCAAGTACCGCACGAGCACGGCAAGCGATGCGCAGTGGTTCTGGCCTAACGCTACGCCTGTTGATGGCGTGACGCTTCAATACGGTGGCGACGAATACAAATTCGGCATCTGCCGCATCATTTTCCAGCGCAAGAACACAAACATGGGAACGATTGGCTTTGCTGGGGAGGCGACGATGGCGGGGACCGTCTCTGTCGGGCAGGGCGTCAGGATGTCTGTGATGGCGAAAGCGGACAGCACGTTTGCGGCGCCAGAATTTTCGGGCTACGGCGATGTGGAATATGCCCGCAACTCGACGCTTTCGTACACGAACAGAATGGTTCACAGCACGATCAGCGTGACGAATGCCACGGTCACGCTCAATACGCTTGGGGCCATACCGAACTACTGTACGGTTGTTGTCGATAATGGCGGACTGTTGGATGTTTCGCGGGCTTCAGGAAGTACTTTGGACGTCAAGACTGATATCGAGGTGCGTACAGGTGGAAGAATGCTCTCCAATGCCAGCTACGGCACCACATGGAAATTCGCGCGTAAATTGCCCTTCAAGCTGTTGGGCGGTACGCTTGAATGCAATTCAAACGGCGGAAGCGTGAACTACGTATATCTGAATCGACTGCTGATGACGGACGGTGCCATGCTGAAATGCAACAAACCGTTTTGGGTCGCGAATGACTCCGAGGGCTATTGGACTGTGGGCGGTACAGGTGCAATCGTCAATGGTCCGGTGGAGTTCTTGAGTGCGAGTGCGTCGGCGATTCGTGGGGCGGTCGTCAATGTGAATGACGACGCTACGCTTGTGTTCGCCAATACGCTGGCCTACAATTCAGGATATCCCCATGTCGATTTCATCAAGCAGGGCGGCGGAACGGTAGTGTGCCAGAGCACATGCCATCCGACCGCAATCGCCAAGGGCATGACGGTGCAGAACGGAACATGGAAGCTTGGGGTCAGCAACAGTTGGCTGAATGAACGTCCGCTCATTTTGGACGGCGGCGCAATCGCCGGCGCGGACAATACGGCCAATGCGGTCGGCGCACTGACTGTAGCCGAGAATGGCGGAACGATCGAACTCGGCGAAGGCGCCGCGCTGACATTTGCCGACTCGAGCGCGAAGGCATGGTCGGGGGAACTGATCGTCAAGGGCTGGCATGAGAACACGGTAAGGTTCGGCACTTCGTCAACGGCACTTACCGAGGAACAGCTGGCTATGATTCGCGCAGAGAAACCGAACGGCAAGAGGATTCGTCTGTGCCTTTCTCCCTTAGGGTATCTTACAAGGCGCGGCATGATAATCAGCATCAGATAAGAAGATTCGGAATGAAGATGATATTTGGCCTGTTGATACAACTCGGCACCAACATGTGGGAGCGGCCGGGCGCGGTTGCGGATCATGTGCGGTGCGACGAACGGATTTGGAACGAAATCACCGCACGGATGGCGGAGCGCGGAGCCAACATGTTGGTCATTGATCTGGGTGAAGCCCTGTTCTACCCCAGCCATCCGGAGCTTGCCGTCAAGGGAACGTGGAGCCCAGAAAAGATGAGGACGGAGCTGGCGCGCCTCCGAAAGATGGGGATTGAGCCGATACCAAAGCTCAACTTCAGCTCCAGCCACGATCCGTGGCTTGGAGAGTATTCGCGGATGCTTTCAACCGAAATGTATTACCGCGTTGTTGCAGACCTCATCAAAGACACTGCGGAGATATTCGACCATCCGCGTTTCTTCCATCTTGGGTGGGACGAGGAGACGGCGAAAGGACAGGGAAACTATCAGTATCTGGCCGTCCGTCAGGGCGATCTGTGGTGGCATGACATGCTGTACACCGCCAAGGAGGTTGAACGGCATGGTTCCCGCGCATGGATCTGGAGCGACAAGGAGTGGCTGCACAAGGATGAATTTCTGGCGAAATGTCCTCGGTCGGTGCTGCAGTCGCCTTGGTACTACTGTGACGGATTCGGTCCGAAGTGGGAGAATCGCGACGACAAGAAGATGCGCGAGGGGCCCTACGCCGAGCCTTACACGCTGTGCACGTTCAAGGAACTGGACGATGCAGGGTTCGATCAGATTGCATGTGGCTCCAATTGCGGCTACAAGACGAATTTCCCGCGACTTGTCGAGCATTGCCTCAAGAACGTCTCCAAGGAGCGGCTTCTCGGTTTTCTCCATGCGCCGTGGTGCGACGTGACGAACGCCGAGGGCGGCAAATACCGGCAGCGGTATCTTGATGCCGTGGATCAGCTGGGCGATGCCGTAAAACATGTGGGGTAGCGGAAGACGAATGGAGAAATGGAGATGACGATGCGAAAAATGGTGGCGGCGGTATTCGGCATGTGCGCAGTGATTGCCGAAGCGGCTTGGAAACCGGGCGAGCCGGTAGTTGCCTATTGGGGCGGGCCAGGCTACTGGACGAACGAGGAGAAACTGGACGACCGCTGGCTCCAGCAACTGAAGGATGGTGGATTCAATACGGTGTGGGCGCGGACGCCAGAGGAGCTTGATAACGCCGCCCGGTATGGAATGCGCGCCATCTACATGCTTGATCCCAAGACCGTTTGGTTCAAGGTCGATCTGGACGATCCCGCGCAGGCGCAAGCGCTCGCGGCGCGCATCGACCAAGTGAAAAACCATCCCGCGCTTTACGCCTATCAGCATTGGGACGAGCCATCGGCGAAGAAGTTCTTTGAGCTGACGCGCGTGAAGGAATGGATTCGGCGGCGCGATCCGGACCATGCCACATGGATCAACCTTCTGCCATGCTATGCGACCAACGAACAGCTTGGCGTGGAAGGCGACAGGACCAGAGCCTACTGGGAATATGTGAAACGCTACGGAGAAATGTATTGTCCGGAATTCCTAACCTACGATCACTATCAGTTCAAGACGAGTGGGGATGTGGGCATCTACTTCCTCAACATGGGCATCATCTGCCAGAGCGCGGACGCGAGGCGGATTCCGTTTTGGAACGGGGTGCAGGCCTGCTCGTGGACGCCCGGAAAACTCGCCTCGCCATCGTCGCCGCGCATCCCCGGGCCGGATGAAATGCGATATCTCGTCTATACGACGGCGGCGTATGGCGCACATGGCATCTACTACTACGTGTATTGCCGCAAGGGACATGTCGGCTCCATTGTGGCGTTGGACGGCACCCCTGATGCGAAGTACGAGGCGTTGAAGACGCTCAACCGGGAGTTTGTGGCGATATCAGGGGTTCTCTCGTCGCTCAATTTCAAGGGGGCCTATTTTCAGGGACTCCACGCGACCGGCACTACGCCCTACTGTGAACAGGCACTTTTGAAGATTGCGCCGGAAACGCCGTATGCGGAGCTGAAGCCACTGCAGGAGCTGACGGACACTACGCTCGTTACGCGGTTTGACTCGCCCGGCAAGCCCACGCATCTGATGGTGGTGAACTGCGACTACCGCAAAGACCGTACGCTCCACATCAAGGCGCCATCCGCCGCCGAACGTTTTGACCCGCGTTCCGGCAAGTGGTCGCCAACGGGGGATGAGTTCGATCTTGCGTTGATTCGTGGCGGCGGTGTACTGCTGCGCTTGCCATAGCGGTAAAACATGGGAGCATTAATGACGCGAAAAGAGTTTTTGGGCGCATCTGCGGCGTTCGCGGCGACGGGGCCTATGTTCGCCAAGCCCGCCGGCAAACCGTTGATGCGGCTCGGCATGATTTCCGACACGCACGTCATTCTCAACGACAATGGATGTGGCCTTCAAAACTGCCTGTGCTTTGAACCCGCGCTCAGATATTTTGACGAACGTAAGGCCGACGGCGTGCTTGTCGCTGGCGATCTGACGGATTTTGGCGCTGCTTCGGAGCTAAGGCGTTTCGCCGCCATCTGGAACAGGGTGTTTCCCGGCAACAGGCGTTCCGACGGCGGGCCGATCAAGCTTCTGCACATCTTTGGCGACCACGACATGGGCGGCTACATGCACAAGTTCAGCTGGGCGCCGAAGGCGGAACTGGCGGAGGGGATCATTCCTGAAATGGATGTCGCCGCGCTTTGGGACGAGTGCTTTCACGAGAAATGGGCTCCGATACAGATAAAGGAGTGCTGCGGGTTCAAGTTCGTCCTCGCGCACCATCCGCGCCACACCAAGGAATCCAACCACGGTGATTCGATACCGGGCCTTGAAGATTTCATGGCGGGGCAGAGGCTTGACCCGAAAAAGCCGTTCTTCCTTGTGCAGCACCGCATCTTCAAGGATACAGTCCTGGTGCCGGGATGCGGATGGGAGAGCGGCAAGACGACGGAGACGCTGAAGAAGTATCCGAACGCGCTGGCGATCTGCGGACATGGGCACTGCAACGCGGCGGATGAACTGTGCCTCTGGCAGGGCGAGTTCACGGCCATGCAGATCCCGTCGCTCAACTTCTGCTGCACGCGTCCGGGACGCGAGAACGGCTACAACAACCTGGACAAGGACGCGATCATGCCGAAGGGCGAGATTCGCAAGTCGTGGCAGGGGATGTTCGGCACGATGTACGCCGACCGGCTTGTGGTGGAGCGGCGTGATTTCCTGAACGGGCTTCCGCTTGGCCCTGATTGGGTGATTCCGCTGCCGAGCCCGGACGGAACGCTCCGAACGGAAGTCCGGATGAAGAAGTCAGTCGCCCCGCAGTTTGCCGCCGATGCAAAGGTTTCCGTTTCAGAAGGAACGGTGAAGAACCGGCGCGGCACGGAGACGGATGCGGTGATCGTTTCATTCCCGGTTGCCCATGCCACGGCGCGGGTGCCACGCACCTACGACTACCTCGTTTCCGCCGTCAAGGACGGAAAGGCTATCAAGGAGACCGCAGTTTATTCCAGTGGCCAATTCTGGGCGGACGAGAAGGATGCGTTGCCCGTCGATTGCGCGTTTGCGAAATCGGCGCTCCCCGCAGACTGGAAGAAGACGGTCAGGTTCAAGATTGTGCCACGCGATTCGTTTGGCAACCGCGGCAAGCCTATCTGTTGGGCGGGGGAGGCGTAGGACATGTGGCGTGAGATGGAACGCATGGCGTCTGGCGTGAAATGTGTCGTGATCATTATAGCATAAAATCGCACACGGACGGTGCGATTTATGGTATAATATCCTTCAATTCCCACGTATGGGAGTTGTTATAAAGGAGAAAAAATGGTCAGCTATAAGAAGCTTGGTCTTGTCAATACCAAGAAAATGTTCGCGAAGGCCGTCAAGGGCGGCTATGCGATTCCGGCGTTCAACTTCAACACGATGGAGCAGATGCAGGCCATCGTGCAGGCGGCGGTTGAGACGAAATCTCCCGTCATCATGCAGGTCTCTAAGGGCGCGCGCAAGTATGCGAACCCGACGATTCTGCGCTATATGGCCGAGGGCGCGGTTGCATACGCAAAGGAACTTGGCTGCAAGAAGCCCCAGATCGTGCTTCACCTTGACCATGGCGACAGCTACGAGACATGCAAGAGCTGCATCGACAGCGGATTTTCGTCGGTGATGATCGACGGCAGCGCCCTTCCGTTCAAGGAGAACATCAAGCTCACGAAGAAGGTCGTCGCCTACGCGCACAAGCACGACGTGACGGTCGAAGCCGAGCTGGGCGTCCTTGCCGGCGTCGAGGACGAGGTGAGCGCGGCGGAGTCGCACTACACGAAGCCCGAGGAAGTGATTGAGTTCGCGACCAAGACCGGCTGCGACTCGCTGGCGATTTCGATCGGCACTTCGCACGGCGCCTACAAGTTCACTCCCGAGCAGTGCACGCGCGACCCGAAGACGGGCAAGCTCGTCCCGCCGCCGCTGGCGTTCGACGTTCTCAAGGCCATCGAGAAGAAGCTTCCGGGCTTCCCGATCGTATTGCACGGGTCGTCGAGCGTTCCGCAGGACTGCGTCGACACCATAAACAAGTTCGGCGGCAAGCTTCCCGACGCGGTGGGAATTCCCGAGGAGCAGCTCCGCAAGGCGGCCAAGAGCGCGGTGTGCAAGATCAACATCGACAGCGACTCTCGCCTCGCGATGACAGCGGCGATTCGCAAGCATCTCGCTGAGAATCCCGGCCACTTCGATCCTCGCCAGTACCTGGCGCCGGCGCGTGACGCAATGAAGGAGATGTACATTCACAAGATCGTGAAGGTGCTGGGTTCCAACAACAAGCTATAATCCGAAGGGTCGCAGGGAAATGGCGGAGAAGGAGAAGAAATCTGCTTACGCACAGGCAGGCGTCAACATCGACGTCAAGATGAACGCGGTCAGCGCCATCAAGCAGATGGTCGCCGCCACCAAGACCCAGAACGTGATCGGCGGCATCGGCGCGTTTGGCGGGCTGCATCGGGTTCCGCCCGGAAGGGACATGGTTCTCGTGGCATCGTCGGACGGCGTCGGCACGAAACTCAAGGTCGCTGCGATGATGAACCGTCACGACACCGTGGGTCAGGACCTCGTGAACCACTGCGTCAACGACATCCTGGTGCAGGGCGCGAAGCCGCTGTTCTTCATGGACTACGTCGGCACGGCGAAGGTCGATCCGAACCAGTTCAAGCAGGTGGTGAGCGGGCTGTGCAAGGCGTGCAAGGAGAACAAGATGGCGCTTCTCGGCGGCGAGACCGCCGAGATGCCGGGCCTTTACCCCGCCGGCGAATACGACCTCGTCGGCACGATCGTCGGTTGCGTGCCGAGGAAGAACCTCATCACCGGCAAGTCGATCCGCGCGGGCGACGTGATCATCGGCTTCCCTTCCGGGGGGCTGCAGACGAACGGCTTTTCGCTGGCCAGGCGCGTGATCTTCGACCTTTCCGGCTACAGCTGGCAGGACAAGCTGCCCGGCACGAACCAGACGTTCGGCGATGCGCTGCTGGCGGTGCACCGCAGCTTCCTCAGGCCGGTCGCGAAGCTGATGGAGCGCAAGGTGCGCATCACCGGCATGGCGCACATCACCGGCGGCGGCTTCCCCGACAACATTCCGCGCGTGCTGCCGAAGTGCGTGAACGCCGAGATCGACCGCGCCTCGTGGGATGTGCCGACGATCTTCAAGTTCATCGAGCGCCAGGGCAAGGTGGACCGCGAGGAGATGTACCGGGTGTTCAACATGGGCATCGGCTACGTGGTGATCATCGCGAAGAAGGATCTAGTGAAGGCCACCAACATACTGCGTGCGCAGCATCAGCAGTATTCGATTATCGGCGTCTGCCGCAAGGGCACCGGCGTCGTGACCTACAAGAACTGAGGGGAGCGGCCTTTCGGTCATCATGCAGGCTGGCAAGATCGACGTCGGATACGTGGCCGAACTGGCCCGGCTGGAGCTTACGGCCGAGGAGCGGGCGGTGTTCCAGCCGCAGCTCGAGAGCATCGTTGGCTACGTGGAGAAGATTTCCGAGGTGGATGTCGATGGCATTGAGCCGATGATGCACGGCCGCACGCTCGTCAACGCGTTCCGCGAGGACGTTGTGGGCGAGTCCCTGCCTGTCGAGACTGCTCTCGGCAACGCGCCGGCGCGGGTTGGCGATGAGTTTCTGCTGCCGAAGATCGTCGAGGGTGCGGAGAGCTAGACGATGGAACTCCACGAACTCGGGATAAAGGCGGCGCAGGAGGGACTGGCGAAGGGCGACTTCACCAGCGAGGAGCTGACGCAGGCCGTCATCGACAGGTATCATGAGGCGGACGGCAGGATCGGCGCTTACCTTACGTTCGACGAGGAAGGCGCACTGCAGCTTGCGAGGGAGAACCCGAGGGCGGTGCCGATCGCAATCAAGGACCTCATAAACGTGAAGGGCCAGCCCTGCACGTGCGCGTCGAAGATATTGAAGGGCTACGTGTCGCCGTACGACGCGACGGTCGTCCGCAACATGAAGGCCAACGGCTTCATACCCGCCGGCCGAGTGAACATGGACGAGTTCGCGATGGGGTCCTCAACGGAGAACTCCGGGCTGGGGGTGACGCGCAATCCGCACGACCTTTCGCGCGTGCCTGGCGGCTCGTCCGGCGGGAGCGCGGCGGCCGTCGGCGGGAACCTCTGCATTGCCGCGCTCGGCACGGACACGGGCGGGTCAATACGCCAGCCTGCCAGCTTCTGCGGGTGCGTCGGCGTGAAGCCGAGCTACGGGCGCGTCAGCCGCTATGGCGTCACCGCGTTCGCAAGTTCGCTCGACCAGGTGGGACCGATGACGAAGTCCGTAGAGGACGCGGCAATCCTTCTCAAGGCCCTGGCGGGTCATGACGCGATGGACGGGACGACGCCCGACGTGCCGGTGCCGGACTACGCGGCGGCGCTTGAGGGCGCGACTTTGAAGGGCGTGCGGCTCGGGCTGCCGAAGGAATACTTCGACGTGTCCGGCCTGGACCCGGAGGTGCGGCGCATCACCGAGGCGGCTATCCGCGCCTGCGAGGCGGCGGGGGCCGAGCTGGTGGATGTCTCGCTGCCGCATACCGAGTACGCGATGGCCGTATATTACATCATAGCACCGGCGGAGGCGAGCGCGAACCTCGCACGGTTCGACGGCGTCAGGTACGGGCATCGCAGCGACAAGGCTGCGGACGTCTATTCGCTCTACACGAAGAGCCGGGCGGAGGGCTTCGGGCCAGAAGTGAAGCGTCGCATCATCATGGGCACCTACGTGCTGTCCAGCGGCTACTACGACGCCTACTACGGGCGTGCGCAGAAAGTGCGCACGCTCGTCACCCGCGACTTCGAGAAGGCATTCGAGAAGGTCGACGCAATAGTCTCTCCGTGCGCTCCGACTCCGGCGTTCAAGTTCGGCGAGAACCAGGATCCGCTGACCATGTACCTTAACGACCTCTACACGATACCGTCCGCCCTCGCCGGGATTTGTGCGGCATCCGTGCCTGCGGGTCTTACGGAGGGCGCGCACCTGCCGGTAGGCGTCCAGTTCATCTGCGGCGGCTTCAAGGAGGAGCGGCTGCTGAGGATATGCAAGGCTTATGAAGACAGCAACAATTGAGACGGACAGGGGAGCGATCGTGCTCGCCCTTGACGATGAGAAGGCGCCGGCGACGGTCGCCAACTTCGTGCGTTACGCGCAGGACGGCCACTACGACGGCACGATCTTTCACCGCGTGATCGACGGGTTCATGATCCAGGGCGGCGGCTTCACGAAGGACATGCGCCAGAAGCCGACGCGCGAGCCGGTCCGCAACGAGGCGATGAACGGCCTTAAGAACCTGCGCGGCACGGTCGCGATGGCTCGCACGATGGTAGTGGACTCGGCGACAAGCCAGTTCTTCATCAACCTCGTAGACAACGGATTCCTCGATTTCCAGAACCCGACGCCGCAGGGCTTCGGCTATGCTGTGTTCGGAAAGGTCACTTCCGGCATGGAGGTGGTGGACGCCATCGCCAAGGTGAAGACCGGCAGCGCAGGACCCCATCAGGACGTGCCGGTGACGCCCGTGGAGATCAAGAAGGTCACTGTCGGTTGATTTTCCGCCGCAGAAAGTATATAATTTACTCAACAGTCACAATCAGCAGGAGCAAGCAATGAAGAAGTTGATCACTCTCGCCCTGGCCGCGGCAGCAGTCGCGCCCGTCTTTGCACAGGAGCCGGAAGCTGCGGAGGACGCAGTTCCCGTGCGCGAGGAACGCAGCCGTAGCAGCGATGTCTGGCCGGCGTTCATCGCCATCTGCGAATTCCCTGACGTCCCCGACGTCATCGGCCTTCGCCTGACGCTTCCGTTCTCGACGCGCCAGGAGAACATAACCGGCATCGACCTCGGCCTGTGGGGGCGGTCGCTCTACTTCGAGGGCATCCAGGTGAACCTGCTGCGCAACGACGTCAAAGACGATGCGGCCGGCGTGCAGGTTGGCCTCTACAACTCAGTGGGTGGCGGCGATCTGCTTGGCATTCAGGCAGGTCTCTGGAACGAGGCTAACTCCATGCGCGGTGCGCAGGTCGGCATCATTAACGTCTCTGGCGAGACCGAGGGCTTCCAGGTCGGTCTCATCAACCGGACCGAGACGATGCATGGCTACCAGGTCGGCCTTATCAACATAATCCGCGACGCCGAGCTCCAGTTCTTCCCGATCGTCAACATCGGGTTCTGAGCCATGACGATCCGTCCGTTCGCGGCCATCCGGCCCGACGTCCGCTACGTAGCGGATGTCGCGGCCGTTCCTTATGACGTTGTCGACACGGCTGAGGCTAAGGTCCTTGCCGCCGGCAATCCAAGGAGTTTCCTCCATGTTTCGCGCCCGGAGATCGACCTGCCGGACGGGACGGACTGTGCGTCGCCGGAGGCGTATGCCCAGGCGCGCCGTGCGCTTGACCGCCTGATTGGCGATGGCACGCTTGTGCGCGACGGCGAGCCTAAGTTCTACGCCTACCGCCAGACTATGGGCTCCCACTCCCAGACTGGCATCGTGGCGACGTTTGACACGAAGGACTACCTGGCGGGCGTCCTGAAGCAGCACGAGAAGACGCGCAAGGACAAGGAAGACGACCGCACCCGCCACATCGAGACGCTTTCCGCGCACACCGGGCCCGCGTTCCTCACCTACCGCGACGACAAGGCCATCGACCTCATCGTCGCCGACGCCTGCCGCCGCGAGCCGCTCTATGACTTCGTGGCGCCGGACGGCATCGGCCACACGGTGTGGGCGATTGCGTCCGCGAAGGACTGCGCTGCCGACGAGCTTGTCGAGCTCTTCGCGCGAATCCCCGTCGCGTACATCGCCGACGGCCACCACCGCAGCGCGGCGGCGGCCCGCTATGCGCAGGCGCATGGTTTCGAGGGCGAGAGCCGCTACTTCATGGCGGTGATTTTCCCCGCAAGCCAGCTTAAGATACTCGCCTACAACCGGTTGGTCAGGGACTTGAACGGCCTTTCCGAATATGAGTTCATGTCGAAGGTGTCCGAGAGCTTCGCCATCGGAAAGAAGGGCGAGCGCAACTGCCGCATGTACTTCGGAGGCAGGTGGACGGACCTTTCGTGGAGCCTGCCTGCCGGAGCGGACGTTGTAGCGTCGCTCGACGTCTCCTACCTTCAGGACAGGCTCCTGGCGCCCGTCCTTGGAATCGGCGACCCCCGCACCGACCCGCGCATATCTTTCATGGGCGGCATCCGAGGCGATGCGGAGCTTGCGGCGAAGGTTGATTCGGGCGAGAACGCGGTTGCGTTCGCGATGGAGCCGGTCACCGTTGAAGAGATGATGGCCATTGCCGACGCAGGGGCGATCATGCCGCCTAAGTCAACCTGGTTCGAGCCCAAGCTTAGAAGCGGGCTCTTCGTCCACGCCGTCTGATGGGTTCTCCGAACTCGCTCTGGCGACGCCTTAGGGCCAAGGTCCTCAAGGATCCGTTGCCGCCGGAGGACGTTGCCGCCGGCTGGGCCTTGGGAATGTTCATCGGCTGCTCGGTGCCGTTCGGCCTGCAGCTGATAGTTGCGGTGCCGCTCGCGATGATGATGCGCGTCTCGAAGATAGGGGCGACCCTCGGAACGTTCATAACGAACCCGGTGACGATTTTCCTCATCTACCCCGCCCAGACCTACGTGGTGAACAAGATCCTTTTCGGCGGTTCGCTCTCGTTTGCCCGTCTCATGAATGTCGAATGGACATGGGACTCGGTAAGGCGGCTTGGCGCCGAAGCGATGGTCTCGTTCTTCCTGGGAGGTTTCCTGCTTGCCGTCGTGCTGACGCCGATCACCTACTTCATAGTTCGAAGCCTTGTCATGCGTCAGCGCAACAAAAGGTCGGCGGCCGATTCCAGGGCGATGTCCACATGACGAGCGAGGAAGCGCAGGAAAGGATACGGTGGCTGGTCGCGGAGATCGACCGGCACGACAGGCTTTACTACGTGGAGGCCAGGCCGGTCATTGGCGATCGCGACTACGACCTGCTCTACGAAGAGTTGCTGCGGCTTGAGCGCGACTATCCGCAGTTTCTCGACCCGAATTCCCCGACGCAGCGCGTTTCAGGCGCGCCCGTCGCCGGATTCCGCCAGGTGAGGCACGAACTGCCGATGCAGTCGCTGGACAAGACGCATTCGAAGTCCGACCTGGCCGACTTCGACGCCATGATCAGGCGCGACTTGGCAGAGACCGTCTTTACATACGACGTGGAGCCAAAGATAGACGGCGTGTCGCTGTCTCTTCGCTACGAGGGGCGGAGGCTCGTGCAGGCTGCGACGCGAGGCAACGGCATAGTGGGCGACGACATCACGCAAAACGCGAGGACAATCCGGTCGATTCCGCTGACGTTGCCTGCTGACGCCCCTGAAGCGCTTGAAGTCCGCGGCGAGGCGTACATGACTCGTGACGGCTTCGTGAAGCTAAACGAACGCGAGGAGGAGGCGGGCCGCGAACCGTTCGCCAATCCGCGCAACGCTTGCGCCGGGAGCCTTAAGCAACTGGACCCGAAGGAGGCGGCGAGCCGTCCGCTGGACATCGTGGTCTACAACGCGGGGAGCGTCGGGTGCGACGGGTTCGCCTCCCACATGGAGATGATTGCGGCGTTCCGCCGCTGGGGCTTCCCGACGGCACCGTGGTCCAGGTCGTGCAGAAGCATGGGCGAGGTCTTCGCGGCGATAGACGAGCTGGGAGGCCTGCGCCATTCGTTCCGCTTCGAGATAGATGGGGCGGTCGTGAAGGTCGACGAGCGCCGCCTGTACGACGTTCTTGGCGCGACGGCCCACGGACCGCGCTGGGCTCGAGCCTACAAGTATGCGCCGGAACGTGCGGAGACGGTCGTCGAGTCGATCACCGTGCAGGTCGGGCGCACCGGGATACTGACCCCGGTGGCGGAGCTGCGCCCAACTGAACTTGCCGGTTCGGTCATCTCTCGCGCGACGCTGCATAACGCCGACCAGATCGCCCGGCAGGACATCCGCATAGGCGACCACGTCTGGCTCGTGAAGGCCGGAGACGTGATACCTGCCGTCGAGGCGCCGATACCTGAAAAGCGCACGGGGACGGAGCGCGTCTTTGAGATGCCGTCGGCCTGTCCGGTATGCGGCGGTGCGACCGTGCGCGAGGAGGGCGAGGTGGCGATCCGCTGTGCGAACCCGGCGTGCCCGGCGCAGCTTAGCCGGCGCATCGAGCATTTCGCTTCTCGAAATGCGTTGGACGTACGTGCGCTTGGCGAGACGGTGGTTGACGCGCTTGTGGACAAGGGCATGGTGTCCGACCCTCTAGATCTCTTTTCGCTTGGCACGGACGCTCTCGCCGCGCTTGACGTCTCAGGGCATCGCTTCGGCAAGAACGCGATTACCGTTACGGAGGCCCTGATGTCTGCCAGGTCGCTGCCGCTGCACCGTTGGCTGTTCGCCGTCGGCATACCCAACGTCGGCGCTACGGTGGCCCGTGACATAGCGGCGGAGCATGCGAAGTTCAGCGACCTTGCCGGAAGCGAAGTGTTGAGGAACGTGATTGAGAATGACGCGAAGAAGGGGAAGGACCGCAAGATTCTCAAGATCAAGGTCGAGGCGGCGAAGGCTGTGCTGGCGTTCTTCGCGAGCGACTACGGGCGGCGTTTCCTTGAACGCATGGCCGAGCTGGGGATAGATCCGGTGCGCGAGGAGGCCGCGTCCGTCGCTGCGTCCGGGCCGCTAGCTGGCGTCGGATGCGTTCTGACGGGAACGCTTTCGCGTCCTCGGGAGGAGTACGCGGAGATGATCCGCCGAGCCGGCGGGGTCGTGCAAAGCTCCGTGACCTCGAAGACGCGATTCCTTATTGCGGGCGCGAACGTCGGCGCGACGAAGACCGAGAAGGCCCGCAAGCTAGGCACCGAGGTCATCGACGAGGCTCGCCTTCTGGAGCTTCTGGGCTGATTTCTCAAGGCCGCCTTGCGCATGACGCGCGGATAGGATATAATTCAGTCATGAAGAAGACTGCGTTTTCACTGTGTTTTGTGGCGGCAATGGCGGCGATGGCCGCATGCGGCGAGGTGCAGGTAATCAACGGACGTGCGTACGAATGCGCCGACGGCGTATGCAGGCTGGTCGGCGCGGATGCCGGCGACGAAGCCCCGAAGCCGTCCGCCGAAACGCCGCGAATCGCTCAGGGCTACATGTCCGCCGAGCGGTTCGTGGCGTTCCTAGAGAACCGCACCGACAGCGACGGGCGTCCGTTCGGCGACGCCGGGGCTCTCCTGACCTTGCTGCTGGTGCTGCTTGGCGGTCTTGCCCTAAACCTCACGCCATGCGTGCTGCCGATGATTCCCGTCAATCTGCTGGTCATAGGCAAGTCGGCGACGCGCGGCCTGCTCTACGGGCTCGGCATAGCGATTGCCTATGGAGCGCTTGGGGTCGCCGCGGCGGTTGGCGGCCTCGCATTCGGTACGATCCAGTCGAGTCCCTGGTTCAACGCGGCGGTCTCCGTCGTGTTCGCCGCGCTTGCATTGGCGTTGCTCGGCGTGTTCCGCATCGATTTCTCGGCGCGACGCTTCCGGGCCGGCGCGTTCCTTATGGGAATGCTCAGCGCCGTGCTGGCCGGGGCGTGTGTTGCGCCGATCCTTGTTTCGGTGCTTCTGCTCACGGCGGACGGCTTTGTGCGCGGCAACAGGCTTGCGCTAGCCCTGCCGTTCGTTCTTGGGCTGGGCATGGCGCTCCCCTGGCCGTTCCTCGGCGCCGGAATGAGCGTGCTGCCTAAGCCGGGGGCCTGGATGAGATGGGTTAACCGCGTTTTCGCGGTGGTTGTCTTCGGCTTGGCCGCCTGGTACGGGCGCATGGCCATGCGCGGCTTCCGGGCCTCTGAGGATGGTGCGGCGCAGGCAGCCTCCGTGACGCCGGCGACGTTCCCTGCGGCGCTGGCGGCGGCAGAGAGGCCCGTGCTGGTAGACTGCTGGGCGAGCTGGTGCAAGAACTGTACGGCGATGGAGCGCGTTCTGGCGGAGCCCGCCGTGCGCGACGCATGCGCCCGCTACACCGTGATACGCCTGCAGGCGGAGGACATTCGGGAGCTGCGGCGGCTGGACGGCTTCGGGCAGGTAAAGGGGCTGCCGGCCTTCGCCGTTTTCGAGTGACCGCAACGGCGGGACGTGCGCGGGAACGTTTCGGGAGGAGATTCACATGGCACGGAAGGTGGACCACGATGAACGGCGGCGAGAGATCGCCGAGAAGGCGATGCGGCTCTTCTCCCAGGTCGGCTACGAGAACGTTTCGCTCATCATGATAGCTGCGGCGGCCGGCGTGTCGCGCACCGTCCTCTACCGTTACTTCTGCTCGAAGCGCGAGGTGATGGACGCGGCGATACGCACCGTCACCACCGCCATCGAGCGCGAATGCTCCGAGTTGGTCGCCACGAGGGAGCCGGCGGTGGTCCGGCTTGAGAAGGTGTGCCACGCGGTCGTGGAGACGATGTTCCGCAACCGCGAGTTCGTGATAGCCGTCTTCGACTATGTGCTGGGACTGGTGCGCACGGGAGCCGACATGACGGGAGTCATCGCCGCCAGGACGTCCGGCACGCGCACGCTCATACGCATGCTGCTGGAACACGCCAAGAGGCGAGGCGAGCTGCCCAGGGACATCATCGTCGACCGCATCTCCGACGCCATCTACGCCGAGTTCGAGTCGTGCGCGATGCGCATCGTGCTCGCGACGGAGAAGGACGCGCGGTCGGCCAAGGTGCGCTTCTCCGACGTCATACGCGCCATTTCTATCTGGAAGTAGCCGCAGGCGGCACTCTTCCGCCGTTGACAAACGCCGGACACATGAATATAATGCAATGCAAAAACCAAAGAGGAGAATACGAGACATGAGGAGCATCCTGATCGCATGCATCGCAGCGGCGTCCGTCGCCGCATTCGCCGACGAGGCCGTCCGCAAGCCGCTTATGACCGCTTGGGGCGAGAAGGTGACGGCGGCAAACGCCTGGCGGGAATACCCGCGGCCCCAGATGGTCCGCGCGAACTGGAAGAACCTCAACGGCGAATGGGACTACGCCGTCACGAGCGTCACCAACACGCCTGGCCGTCCGGAGAAGTGGGACGGCAAGATACTCGTTCCGTTCTGCCTGGAGAGCGCGCTTTCGGGCGTGGGCCGTCTTCTGGAGCCGGACCAGTTCCTCTGGTATACGCGTACGATCGAATGCGCCCCGAAGCCGGGCGAGCGCATCCTTCTTCACTTCGGCGGCGTTGACTTCCGCACGATGGTGTTCATCGGCCACGACGAGGTGACGGACGTTCCGCACGAGGGCGGGCAAAACCCGTTCACCGTCGACATCACCGACTACGTGAAGCCGGGCGCGAACGAGCTGACCGTCTGCGTGTGGGATCCGACCGAGGACTTCGTCAACTCCCGCGGCAAGCAGAGCTTCAATCCGAAGGGCTGCTTCTATACGCGTGTCTCCGGCATCTGGCAGACGGTGTGGATGGAGACCGTGCCCGAGCGCCACATCGAGCGCTACGAGGCCGTTACCGACATAGACGCTGGCACGGCGACGCTGGATTTCCGCCTTGCCGGGCTCGGCGATTCGCTGGTCAAGGTGTCTGTCGACGGCGTGGGCGAGTTTTCCGGCAACGGCAAGGTCACGGTGAAGATGCCCGCCGGCTTCAAGCTGTGGAGTCCGGAGTCGCCGTTCCTGTACACGTTCACGGCGACGTGCGGTGGTGACTCGGTGAAGGGCTACTTCGGAATGCGCAAGTTCGAGAAGCGCAAGGACGCGAAGGGCGTACTGCGGTTCTTCCTCAACAACGAGCCGTGTTTCGTGATGGGCACGCTGGATCAGGGCTGGTGGCCTGACGGACTGCTCACGCCGCCTTCCGAGGAGGCTATGGCCTACGACATCAAGGTGCTTAAGGACTGCGGTTTCAACACGCTCCGCAAGCACATAAAGGTGGAGCCGCTCAGGTACTATTACCTCTGCGACACGATGGGCATTCTCGTGATCCAGGACCTGCCTAGCGGGGACGGCAATGCTTCCGACCCGATGCGCGTCGAAGTTGTGAAGCGCTATGGCCTGCAGCGTCTGGAGCAGAAGGAGATGATGGACGTGTTGCAGTCGGTGCCGTCCATAGTGATGTGGAACCCGTACAACGAGGGCTGGACGCAGCCTGGCGAGTTCCTGACCCACTCGATGCTCGACTTCACGCGCCGCTATGACCGCACGCGCCTCGTGAACGGCCCGAGCGGCTGCTGGGACTGGGAGGGCGGCCATCTCCTGCCGAAGGGCTGGAAGTGGGAGAACCGCGTGTGGACCCAGCACAAGCCGGCCGGCGTATGCGAGGCGGCTGACACGGTGGATCTGCACCTCTACCGCGGCCCCGACATGTTCGCCGTCAACGACCGCCGCATCAGCTTCCTCGGGGAATTCGGCGGGCTCGGCCACGCCGTCCCGGGCCACCTCTGGAACGAGACGAAGGACGGCAAGGGCAACTGGGGCTACGGCGGCACCGACGACACGAAGACCCGCGAGGGGCTGGAGAAGACGTACCTCGGGCTGATGGACAAGGTTGGCGACCTTGCCGAGAAGGGCCTCGGCGGCGCGATCTACACGCAGACGACAGACGTGGAGATTGAGATCAACGGACTCCTTACCTACGACCGCAAGGTTCTGAAGTACAATCCTGCGGTGCTAAAGGCCGCGCACGAGCGTATCGCCGCGAAGGTCCGGTAGCTCATTCCGCGATGCGGTCGCGGCCGAAAGTGAAGAAGAAGGCTATCGCCATGATCGTCGCGCCGAGCGCATAGGCGCCGCCCATCAGCATGAAGCCGATCTCGAAGCCGCGCACGCCGAAGCGCTGAGAGAGAGCTCCCATCACTACGCCTGAAAGCCCGCCGAAGAGGAACGCGACGAGCGTGAAGATGCCGACGGACGTGGACCTGTGGCGCGACGGGATCACGTCGAAGAGCGTCGCGTGCGTGTTCACCTCGAAGAACCCGCGGCAGACGCCGTAGAGCGCCGTCATCGCGACGGTGGCGGCGAGCGCCCCGCAGCGCCCTATCATCACCAGGCACGGTGCGCCTGCAAGCATGGCGCAGATCTGGAAGCCGAGCCTGAAGCGTGGCATCCGACGCACGAACCGGTCCGAGAGGCATCCGCCGGCAAGGATCGCTAGGAGTGCGAACAGGTGGTGGGAGAACATCGTCTGAGTCCCGGCTTCGCCGACGGACGTGCCGAACTTCGCGGCAACGAACTTCGGCGCCCAGAAGAGATATGCGTTGTTCACGAACACGATCGCCACGAACCCCGCCATGGCACAGACCGCCGACGGCTTTGAGAAGAAGTACCTGACGCCGGCGAACGGACTTTCGCGCAGGGGCGCGGCGGCGTCCGCCCCGGCCTCGGACTTGTCCTTCAGCGCGAAGACGAAGAATACGCTGAGGCAGAACCCTGCGCCGCCGAACACCATGAAGACGTGCCGCCAGGAGCCGAAGAAGCCTAGCGCCCACGCGACCAGCACGCCCGACGTCATGAGGCCGATGTAGAGCGAGGCCTGGTGTATCGACAGGGCAATCGAGCGCGTTTCCTTGTGGTGAGAGGCAAGGAGCGCCATTGCGCTCGGGCCGTAGAAGCTTTCGCCGCCGCCAGTCGCGATGGAGCGGAAGAACATCACGACGAAGAACGCTGGGACGGTCACGCCGAGTATGCGCCAGTCGCCGACGAAGCCCATGCAGATCGTCATCAGCGACCAGAAGGCCAGCGACCCCGTGATGAGCCACTTGCGCGAAAGGCGGTCTCCTATCGGGCCGGCGATTGTTGCCATCGCCGCGAGCGTCCAGCTGAGCGCGGTGTTGATCCACCCGATCTGCACGTCGGAAAGCCCGAGATCCTCCTGGATCGGGATCGTCAGCAGCCCAAAGAGCGCACGGTCAGCCTGGTGGAAGAAGAATGCACAGCTCAGGAGAGCCAGCGCCAGCCACTTGTAGTTCTTGCCCATGTCGCCTATTATAACACATCGCGGCCGCATCGGGCTCATGTTCCGTCGCAAGTTCCAATGGACGGATGGTGCCGGAATGTTGTATAATTCAAGTCAGATTGCCGATGGTCGGCATGATTCACAAGGAAAGAGGTATTGAGATGTCCATGACGAGAAGAGGTTTTCTTGGCGGCGCGGTCTGGGCCGGTGCGGCTGCGGTGGCAGGCGGGTGCGCGACGCGCACGGGTTGTCTCGGCTGTTCCGCAGGTTCGCCGATGCACGGCTATGCCGCGCCGAAAATCCCGTGCATCAGGCTCGGCGTCGTCGGCATGGGCAGCCGGGGCTGCGGCGTCGTGGGCCGCATGTGCAACCTGCCAGGCGTCGTCGTCACTGCCGTCTGCGACAACGTTAAGGAGAAGATCGACAAGTCGCAGAAGATGCTTGCCGGCAAGGGGAAGCCCGCCGCGAAGGAGTACTTTGGCGAGGAGGCATGGCGCGCGCTATGCGACGACCCGAACGTAGATGTCGTCTACAACACCACCCCCTGGGCGCTCCACGTGCCGGTGCAGCTGGCGGCCATGAAGGGCGGCAAGCACGTCTTCACCGAGGTGCCCAGCGCATTCACCGTGGACGAGTGCTGGGATCTCGTCGAGACAAGCGAACGTACGAAACGTCACTGCATGCAGCTTGAGAACTGCTGCTATGGCGAGATCGAGATGCTCACGTTCAACCTCGCAAAGCTGGGCATGCTAGGCGAGCTGGTCCATGCCGAGGGCGCCTACATACACGACCTGCGCCACATGTGCGCCACCGAGGTTCCTGCTTGCGAGGGGTGGCGGTTCGACGAGAACCGCGTCCACGGCGGCAACCGGTATCCGACGCACGGGCTGGTGCCGCTTTGCCTTACGTTCGACGTCAACCGCGGCGACAGGCTCGACTACCTTGTGTCGCTCGAGTCCAACCAGGTCAACTTCAAGGCATACATGGATGCGAACCTGAAGCCCGACAACCCTCGCCGCGCTGCCAAAGTCAGGATGGCCGACATGAACAGCACGCTGATAAAGACGGCGAAGGGAAAGTCGATGCTGATACAGCACGATGTCTCGTCGCCGCGTCCGTATTCGCGCATCCAGCTCGTGACGGGCACGAAGGGCTCGATCTGCGACTATCCGTATCGCGTGGTGTTCGAGAACAAGCCCGGGTCCGGCGCCCACAGCTGGTATGACGAGGCCAAGGCCAAGGAGATCCGCGAGAAGTACCGTCACCCGCTCTGGAAGACCGTTGGCGAGCTTGCCAAGCGCGTCGGAGGGCACGGCGGCATGGACTTCATCATGGATGCGCGCTGGGTCTATTGCCTGCAGCAGGGTTTGCCGCTCGACATGGACGTATACGACCTGGCGGTGACGAGTTGCCTCTGCGAGCTGACCGAGAAGTCCGTAGACGCCAGGTCCCGCGCGGAGTCAATACCAGACTTTACGCGCGGCGCATGGAGGACGAACAAGCCGCTGGGCGTCGTCGACATCGACCTTGGCAAGATGGGCGTAGATGCGAAGAAGGTCGGCGCCGCAGAAGGGCAGATCACGGTCTGAGGAGGATCGGGGCGCATTGTTGGGGAATGGCATGACATTAGAGAAGAAGTGGCTCCGCAAGCAAGCCGAGAAGGTGCGGAAAGCCGACTGGATCGACCCTGCGCTGTATCGGAAGTACGGGGTTAAGCGCGGGTTGCGCAACGACAACGGCACAGGCGTGCTGGTCGGGCTGACGACCATCGGCAACGTCCACGGCTATGTGATGGACGAAGGCGAGAGGCGCCCCGTTCCCGGCGAGCTGTACTACCGCGGCATAAACGTGCGTGACATCGTCGCCGCAGACAAGCGCGAGCACCGCTTCGGCTATGAGGAGACGGCGTACCTGCTGCTCTTCGGCGACCTGCCCACGTCGCGCGAGCTGGTCGACTGGAAAAACCGCATCGGCGTCTGCCGCAAGCTGTCCGACGGCTTCAAGGAGAACGCGATCATGCGCAATCCGCCAAAGGACCTGATGAACGCGCTCGCCCGTACCGTGCTTTTCGCCTACGCCTTCGATCCGGACGGCAATCCCGACGACCTTTCGCTGGAGAAGTGCCTGGAGCAGTCGATCGACCTGATCGGCTCCATTCCGACCATTGCCGCGTACGCCTACCAGGCCAAGGCCCACTACCATGACGGGGCCTCGCTGATGATCCGCAACCCCGACCAGCGCCGTTCTACGGCCGAGAACCTTCTAATGCTGATAAGGGAGGACGGACGCTACACGAAGCTGGAGGCCGAGACGCTCGACCTCGCCCTCATACTTCACGCCGAGCACGGCGGCGGCAACAACTCGTCGTTCACCACGCACGTCGTCACGTCGTCGCATTCCGACATATACTCGTCGGTTGCCGCGTCGATCCTGGCGCTGAAGGGCGGGCGCCACGGCGGGGCCAACCTGCGCGTGATGCGCCAGATGGATGAGATCAAGGCCAACGTGCGCGACTGGGAGCGCGAGTCCAGCGTCGCCGCTTACCTTGAGCGCATAGCCGACCGCAAGGCAGGCGACCGCACGGGGCTGATCTACGGCCTCGGCCACGCCGTCTACACCATTTCCGATCCGCGCGCGCAGATGCTGCGGGCCAAGGCCGAGGCATTGGCGAAGGAGAAGGGCCGCGAGGCCGAGATGCGCCTGTTCGAGTGCGTCGAAGCCCTCGGACCGGCCATAGTCAAGTCGCGCCATCCGCGTGCCGAGGACGTCTGCGCGAACGTCGACCTCTACTCAGGCTTCGTCTACGACATGCTGGCCATCCCGAAGGAGCTCTACACGCCGCTCTTTGCGGTCGCGCGTTGCGTCAGCTGGTGCGCCCACCGCATGGAGGAGCTGGTGAACGAAGGGCCGATCATTCGTCCGGCCTACAAGCCCATTTTCCATCCGCGCGAATACGTTCGGCTCGATGACCGCTGAAGCGGTTGCACAAGAAGGGAGGCATGACGGTGATCAAGAAGATTCGTCTGATTGCGTTTTGCGTGCTGTTGCTGCTTCTCCTTCTGTTGCTCGGCTTCGAGGCATTCCGCTTCTTTGCCGAAGGTGCCGTGTCGCATCGCGACCTTAAGGAGTCCGTCGCAAGCGAGTCGGCTGCGATTCAGGTGCGCTTAGACGCGCGTTGTGATGCGCTTGAGCGCAAGCTGGACAGGATTGAGTCCAAGCTTGACAGGCTGATCGACCTTGCGACTCCCAAGCTGCCCGACGGGATGAGGGCGGTGGAGTAGTTCCACGTGAGCTGCCAGGTGACGATAGACGGCGCATTGCCCCGGAGTCTCGGGCTCTGGCGCACGGAACTTCGCGCCGCCGCCGCGTTTTTCGCGGAGAGAAGCGCGTCGCGCGTAGGGGTTCCGTTCCGCGAGGTTGCGGTAGTCTTGCAGCGCGATGCGTCTTCAGCCGAGGTGCATGCGGCGATCAGCGGCGTCGAGGGTCCTACGGACGTAGTGACACAACGCTACGATGCGATGCCAGGAGAGGAGCCGGGCGTCTACGGCGAACTGTACGTCAACTGCGACCAGGCCGTTCGTGCCGCCCCGAGGCGGAAAGGCTGGAGCGCAGCCAAGGAGCTGCTTCTATACGTCGCGCACGGCATGGACCATCTTTCCGGAGCTGACGACCTGACGCCTGCGGACGGTTTGCGCATGCGCCGCCGCGAGCTGGCCTGGCTGCGGCGGGTTGTAGTTGGCGGCAGAATAATGCTATAATGCCGCCCGACGGAGGGAAGAGCCTTCCGGGCAAAGGAGAGGGAAAATGACTGTTGCTGAGACTATACACGACTTGGCGGTGAAGGCCCGCGCGGCGGCGGCGGACTTGGCCAGGCGCACGACGGACGAGAAGAATGCGATGCTCGTTGCTGCCGCAAGCGCGCTGGAGGCGCGACGCAGCGACATTGCGGCGGCGAACGCCCGTGATGTGGCGAACGCGCGGACGGCGGGAATCAGCGCGGTGATGATCGACAGGCTGACGCTCACGGACGCTCGTTTCGACGCGATGGTCGCCGGCGTCCGCCACGTGGTGTCGCTGCCCGATCCGGTCGGCGAGATCATCTGGAAGAGGGAGCGTCCGAGCGGCATAACGATTCGGAAGGTGCGCGTGCCGTTCGGGGTCGTAGCAGTCGTCTTCGAGAGCCGCCCCAACGTCTTCATCGACACGGCTGCGCTCTGCCTTAAGACCGGCAACGCCGTGATCCTGCGCGGCGGCAAGGAGGCCATCGAGACGAACAAGGCGCTGATGGATTGCATGAGGGGTGTCGAGGGCCTGGGGCGCGCGGTGCAGCTCGTTGACATCCTTGACCATGCCGCGGTCACGGAACTCGTGCGCGCGGCGGGACTGGTGGACGTCGCAATCCCGCGCGGCGGCGAACGGCTGATCCGCGCCATGTGCGAGGCGGCGCTCGTGCCGGTGCTGAAGCACTACAAGGGCGTCTGCCACGTCTACGTGGACGAGTCGGCCGACCTCGACATGGCGCTGCGCATCCTCGACAACGCCAAGACGCAGCGCCCTGGCGTATGCAACGCGGCGGAATGCCTGCTGGTCTGCGAGAAGGTCGCAGCCTCCTTTATGCCGAAGGTGCTCGCATGGGCGAAGGAGAAGGGCGTCGTGCTGCATGACGGCGCGAAGGAGGATGTCGACTGGGAACGCGAGTTCCTTGCGCTGGAGATGAACGTTGGCGTGGTGCGCGACTGCCGCGAGGCCATCGCCCACATCAACGCATACGGCTCGCACCACAGCGACTGCATCGTCACTTCCGACGCGGCGCGTGCCGCCGAGTTCCTGCGCGACGTCGATTCGGCGGCCGTCTATCACAACGCATCGACGCGTTTCACCGACGGCGCGGAGTTCGGCATGGGGGCGGAAATCGGAATCTCGACCGACAAGCTGCACGCCCGCGGGCCGATGGGGCTTGAGGAGCTTACTACCTACAAGTACCAAGTCACCGGCAACGGAACGATTCGCCAATGAAGCGTTTGGCGATTCTTCTCTTGTCCTTCGCGACCGTTTCGTCTCTCGCGTCCGAGAGAGCGGAGGAGTCTTCCGGTTCGGCAGGCGGTTATGTAGGCGCGGGAGCTTCGCTTACGCTCCCGCAGGGCGGCTCTTCGATGCGGCGGCTGGGAGGCGGCTCGCTCCGCGTCGGCTGGTATCTCGGCGAGTTCTGGGCGGTTGAAGGCGAGGCCGCGTGGCTTGAGGATTCTGCAGGACTGGGCGTGGATGCGCTTCTTCACCTTCAGGCTTGGTCGCTCTATGGAGACCTCTTTGGGTATTCGCGCTTCGACCCGTTCGTCACGGCCGGTGCCCGTGGCTGGATAGGCGGCGCTGCCGGGCAGGTCGGCCCCGCTGCCGGCGTCGGCGCGTTCTGGCACCTGACGGAGGACTGGTCGCTTAGGTTTGATGCCGGCGCGACTCTAGGCGTTGATTCGCGCGTGGAAACCGTCTATACCCTTGCCGCCGGCGTACAGCGCACGTTCTGACTGTTTGCGACATAGCCTGACGGGCGTCCTGCCGGGAACGTTACCGCCCGCTAGGCATGTTTCGCCCGTTCGCAACCTTCACGTAAACTGACAGCGTTGCCGATTCGCGCAGCTGCTGCAGCTTGTTCTCCACGGCCTTGTTCCGCAGGCGTTCGTTCTCCGCCTCGTTTTGGACTTCCTCCGATTCCTGTCGCTTGGCCTCGGATGCCAGCCTTGACCATGATTGGGTGCGGTTGCGGGGATTCTTTGGCACAAGCGTCGGCCTGTTCAGCTGTTTCCTGGTGACAGAGCCATCGTACATCTTGACAGTCTGCCGTTGCGGCTTCTTTGACGCAACGGTTCCGACAGATGCGGCCGCAGCTTGCCGCAATGCGTCGTCAATGACGTCCGCTCTTATCAGTTCGTCGAACCCTACGGTCTTTACAAGCAGCGGCGCCTTTCTCCCCGGAACGTTAAGTTGGGTCTCGAACGCCAGCTGTTCCGTCGACATTTTGCCGGATCGAAGCAGGTTGTACAGGTCGCCCATGCGCAGCTTCGACGGGTTTGCCGCAGACGGCGGAACGGGCTGGGGCTGTGCGTTTTCCTTCGGGCAGAAGACGTAGGCGAATCCGCCGTCGTGTACGATCCCTCCGCCCGCGTTCATCTTTTGTTCGAGATCGGCGAGACTTAGCTCCTGGGAGTCACCCGTCGGCGACAGCAGCGTGACAGTGCACTCGCCGGCGGCTTTCGACACCACCTCGTGAAGCTCTGGCCGCCTGCCGTTCTCACCCGGCGTAAGGCACATGAATACCGCATCTATGGCGCCGGGGCGCTTCTCCTTCGCAAGCTGCCGCCACGGCAGGACGACGGCGCCGTCAAACATGCTCATGGCGTCGTTGAACTTTTCCCTGGCTGCCTTGACGGCCGCGGCTTTCTCTGCAGCGGCCTTCCGCTCGGCTTCTCTCGCTTTCTCCCGTGCCTCTTTTTCCTGCTCGCGGCGCAATCTTTCCTGTTCGCGGGCCTTTTCCCGCTCTGCCCTTCTGGCTTCATCCCGTGCACGCGCCGCTTCCCGTTCCGCCTTGCGCTTTGCCGCTCTAGCCTCTTCTTCGGAATGCCGTTGTTGCGCGAGATTCTCTTCCTGCGCCCGTTTCGATCTTCGCCACCATTCGCCGCCGGCGACACAGGCTGCAACGACGAGGATCATGAGGGCCGTCTTCATTATGGATCCAAGCCGAGGAGGCCCTTGCCTGGCGGCGGTAGCCTGTCTTTCCGTCGGGACTTCCTCCGTATTCTCGATTTCCAACCGCCGCATGATGGCCTGCGCGTCGAGATTGACGGCGGCATCGGACGATACGCTCGGACGTTGCAGCTTGAGACGCGGTCGCTTCTCCTCCGTTTGCTCCTGTCGGCTATGCTGAACGGCCTTTCTTTCTGGAACCTCGATTCGCGTAGGCTTGCGGCAAGTCGTCTTCTCGCCGCAGGAGGGGCATTTTACGTGCTGGCCGTCCGCTACTTCGGACGGAATGTCCATCTCCTCCCCGCAAGCCCTGCACCTTATGATCATCGTCGAGGTTCCGGCTGCTTACCTCACCGCAATGCCTTCTAGCTTCTGTCGCTGGCGCTTGATCTCTCCCTGATCGTAAAGCGGGATGGCAAGGAGAATCTCGTCTGCGAGGGCGATCTTTTCCTTCAATGAATTCGTTTCGCCGTCAATCGCGTTAATCTTGTCAGAAATGGTCTTGCGAAGATTGCCTATCGTTTTCTCCTCAAACTCAGCGATCGTGTCGGTGAGCGACTTCTTTGGCTTCAACTGCCTGTTAATGTCCGCTAGTGCGGAACGTCGGGTGTTGACAGCCTCCATCTGACGCCTCTGTGCAGTACTCAACGCCTCATTGGCCTGACGATTTATCTGTCTGGGACTCCTCAAGCTGTCTATCTGATTGCGCTTGACCATAATCTGGTCCTCATAGTCCGACACTTTACGTTCCAAAACCATCACTGTGTCTCCTCGCTGCCGGTCTTTGTCGGTGGTGTCACCCGTTATTGTATATCTATTAGCACTGCTGCGCATAGTTGTAGTTGCGCGACTGTTTTGGTTTCTCGTCACATTCTTATATTCATTCAAGACTCGCTCGCGGGCGGACTCAAGCTCTCTGATTTCTTTCTGCAGCCGTGTAATCTCCTCGTCGCGCTGCTTCTGGGACATTTCGCTCCAATTCATCGTCTCTTTGATACCAGCCTTGTACATGGATTCCGTGCTGTCCAACGCGGCTGCATACCTCGCATCAGCGGCACGTGCATCACGGACGCGCTCTATGTATATCGCGACAATCCCCGAGAAGTCGGAGGCGAGGTATTTTGACGCAAGCGCATTCACCTCGGCGTTCTTGAGAATCCGCAGGACCTTTGTCTCATATTTTCTGTCTTTCCCGTCGGCATCCTTGTCCGACATGGAGTTGTCGATTATTGTTGTCAACGTGTTGAGATCGGAACGGAGGGATTTTTCCGTCTGCATGATTTCGGAAAGTCGAGACTGGAGCAATTGGCGCTTGCCGGTCGTGTATTTCGTCATCGCTGTTCGCTGCGACTCAAGCTCTTGGCGAGCCCGTTCCTCTTGGGCGCGTTCCTCGGCCGCGCGTTTGCGTTCTTCGTGCTTTTCGCCCATAGGGTCTATATCGCATCCGGCGAAGAGAATTGCAGACGATGCGAGTGCAATCGTTGACTTGATTATGTTTATGTTCATTCCCCATTCCCCTGTCTGGTAAGAATATTAAAATTATATCATATTTTTGCCTGGAGGTTGATTTCGCGGGCGGGTTTCGTGTATAATTCGGAGTGATGTCACTAATTGAGAGAATTGTCGAACTGATTCGCGAGACGAGTTCGTCACTGCCGGAGGACGTGTTGCGAGCATTGCGTGGCGCGTTGCGCCGCGAACGCGCCGGATCGTCCGCCTCGGTCGTCCTCGGGACGATCCTCGACAACTGCGCCCTGGCGGCGAAGCGTGGCGTTCCCCTCTGCCAGGACACTGGCATGCTGGTCTTTTTCGTGCACGAGTCCCTGCGGCGGCGCGTTACGCCGGTCTTGCTGGGACGCGCCGTGGCACTTGCCACGGAACGCGGTTACCTGCGCCGCAACACCATCGATCCGGTGTCGGGCAAGTCATTCGACGACAACTGCGCCGAAGGCGTTCCCGCAGTCCGCTATTGCGACCGACCCGGGGTGACGCTGATAATGAAGGGCGGCGGAAGCGAGAACATGTCGCGGCAGTATTCGCTGCCCGACTCGTCTCTCGGCGCAGGGCGCGACCTCGAAGGCGTGAGGCGTTGTCTTCTGGATGCGGTGGTGCGGGCGCAGGGATACGGTTGCGCGCCTGGCGTGCTGGGCGTCTGCATCGGCGGTGACCGTGCTGCCGGCTACGAGGTCGCCAAGGAGCAGCTGCTGCGTCCGCTGGACGCCGCGGGCGCCTCGGAAGACCCGAGGCTCCGTGCGTTGGAGCGGCGCGTGCTGCGCGAGGCGAATTCGCTTGGCATAGGCCCGATGGGGCTCGGCGGCGGCACCACGCTGCTCGGCGTGCGCGTCGCGGCGCGTCCGCGCGTGCCGGCAAGCTTCTTCGTTACCGTCGCCTACATGTGCTGGGCGGCCCGCCGTAGGACCATGATGCCATGAAGCGGTTGACTTTTCCTTTTGACGAGCAAACGGTACGCGGCCTTCGGGCCGGCGATGCCGTGTCCATCACGGGGCGCATCTACACCGGACGCGACAGGTTCCACAAGTGGTTCGCCGACGGGAGGCCGATTCCGGTATGCTTCCGCGACGGCGCCCTCTACCACTGCGGCCCGGTAGTCGTGCGCGACGAGGCTGCGGCCGGCGGCTGGCGCGTTGTGGCGGCGGGACCCACGACGAGCGTGAGGGAGAACCCATACGAACCGGACTTCATTGCCGCGACCGGCGTTCGCATAATCATCGGCAAGGGCGGCATGGACGAGCGGACGCTTGCGGCGATGCGCGAGCACGGTTGCGTCTATGTCCAGGCGGTCGGCGGCGCCGGAGCCCTCTATGCCGCGTCGGTAGCGCGCGTGGCAGGCGTTTCGCTCGTCTCCGAGTTCGGAGCGGCCGAGGCCGTATGGCATTTCGACGTCGCGGACTTCCGTGGAGTCGTTGCGATGGACGCGCACGGACGTTCGCTCTTTGCGGACGTGGCCGCCGTTTCCGAGCGCCGTCTTGCGTCGTCCCGCCGGAAATGCTATACTGACGGCATCAGGTCATCTGCGGGGAGGTAATGCGCTGATGAAGAAGATAAAGGATCTCATGAACGCCGGCGACTTCCGGGCGGCGGCTGAGCGTTTACGGGCGCGGCTCACGCTTTCGCCGGGCGACGACGAGGCCAAGCTGATGCTTGGCACCTGTCTCCATCTGCTTGGCGACGACGAGGCATTCATGCGCATCGACGACGAGCTTTCGCAGTCGCCGACGGCGAGGACGCTTCCGGCGTGGCCGAAGTTCCATGCGCTCCGGGCCGCCGCTTGCGGAGGTGCGCTGCTGCTTGCCGGGGTGTTGTGCGACATACAGGCCGAGCCGATCCTTGTACATGACTACGGCGGGCCGTTTTTCGACAAGTCGCAGCTGGTCGTGCCGGTTCCTGCCGCTTCCGACGGAAAGTATTCCGGGTATGTGCGCCTGACGTGGCAGCCTGTCGCGGGCGCCGCGTTCTACAGGGTGCGCCGCGCGACGTCGAACTGCTACGCGAAGTCGAAGGTTGTCGCCAAGGTGACCGGCACGACATACAAGGACAAGAGTCCGGCGGTCCGGCCGCGCAAGAAGTACTGGTACTGGATCGTTCCGTACTCGAAGCCGGGGCAGGGCAAGAAGGACGCGTCCAAGTCAGACAGCGGCTACGCCAAGCAACTCTTCAAGGTGAAAGCGCCCGACGTAATGGAGGTCGGAAGCGTATGGAAGTTCCGCGTTAGCGGAAACAAGGGCCAGAAGCTGAAGGCGTCCGACTGCAAGTGGAGCATAGTGTCCGGCGCCGACTGCGCCTCTGTCTCTCGCGGCGGGAAGCTGACGGCCAAGAATGGCGGCACCGTTGTCGTTTCCGCCACCTACAACGGCGTTACGGTGCGGTCGACGATACAGATATCCCCGATGGTAGCTCCGCTGTATGGCGGTCCGTCGTATCCGATATTCGTCAAGTACGCAGGCCCGTTGTTTCCGATACTGATGAAGTACGGCGGCCCGCCTGCGGCGTCGCTTCAGAAGGTTTCGTCGGACAACGTGGAGATGACGGTC
The DNA here is from genome assembly GCA_017514235.1 of Kiritimatiellia bacterium. Lineage (GTDB taxonomy): Bacteria > Verrucomicrobiota > Kiritimatiellia > RFP12 > UBA1067 > UBA1067. Next base: position 55,719 of record JAFWKK010000071.1, read on the forward strand.
ATTTCGCCGACGGCGGACGAGTGATGACGTGTCCGCCAGAGCTGCGCGCGGCGGTGGTGGAGGTTACGAACCGCTGCAACCTCCGATGTCCGTGCTGCGCGTCGGCTTCTGGGAAGGCCAGACCCGACGAGATGGGCCTTGACGAGGTGAAGGGCGTCGTGCGGGACCTGGCAGCGCTGGGGTGCCGCGATTTCACGATGCTGGGCGGAGAGTTCCTTCTGCGTCCCGACTGGTACGACATAGCTTTCGAGGCGAAGGCCTCCGGAATGGAGCTTCAGCTGATTACGAACGGGCTTCTCGTTACGCCTGAAGTCCGGCGGCAGTTCAGGTCGCTTGATCCTCAGACCGTCTGCGTCAGCATCGACGGCGCTACGCCCGAAAGCTACCTGGCCGCACGTGGCGTTGACGGCTTCGGAAAGTGCAGAAAGCTGCTCGACGAACTGGTGGATGACGGCTTTCGCCAGGTCAGCGCGATCACGACGTTCAACGCCAAGAACATTGGCGACTTCGACGCCTTCGCTGAGATGTTCCGCGGCACTGACATCGTCTGGCAGGTGCAGATGGCGCACAAGGGCGGCGAACGCTTCCCTGACGAGTTGCTGATGACCCGCGAGCAGTACGCCGTGTTCGTGGAGAAGGCCACCCATTGGCTTTACGACCGCCATGGAGAGCTGAAGATCCTTGTGATGGACGATTTCGGATACTTTCCGCTCACGCCAAAGCTGCGGTTCCTGTGCCAGCGGTGGAACGGGTGTCCCGCCGGCCGGTATGTCATAGGCATTCGCGCGAACGGGGACGTGCTGCCGTGCCTGTCGCTCGGAAGCGAATACGTGGAGGCAAACCTGAGGAAACGGCCGCTGGCCGAGATATGGAACGACCCGGATTCTTTTCCTCGTTTCCGGCGCAAGTCCGGTAAGCTTACAGGGCGGTGCGCGAAGTGCCCGATGGCCGAGCGATGCAAGGCGGGTTGCACGGCGATGGCGGTCTCCCAGACCGGCACGATGACCGAGACTCCGTTCTGCATACGCCAGCTGGAGACCGAACGGATCGTCAGGGAGGTGATCGGGTGAAGCCGGTTTCCGTCGTCATTCCGGTCTACGGACGGGACGATGCGCTCGAGACCGTGCCGTTCCTGATGCGCCAGCCGTATGCTGACGCGCTGAGGATTGTCGTTGTCGACAACGGGAACGCCGCGGAACGTTCGGCGCGGCTGAAGGAGCTGGCGTCCGCCATAGTCGAGGTGGTCTCGTTCCCGGAGAACCGCGGCGGCTCGGCGGCGTACATTGCGGGAATGGAGACGGCTAGGCGAAGGTTCTCCGAATGCCGTTGCGTCTGGCTGCTTGACGACGATGCGAAGCCTAACGGGGACACGCTTCCGGCGCTCGTGGAGGCGATGGATCGGCTTGTCTCAGGGAATCCGCGCACGGCGAGCGTCGGGTCGGCGGTCGTGAGCGCAAGCGATCCGGAACGCATCGTCGAATGCGGGGCGTCGTTCTGTCCGCTGCTGGGCCATGCGTTTTCCAAGCTCGCCGGGCGGCGGCTGGCGGACGTAGGAAGCCGCATCCTTCGCGTTGACTATGCTGCGGCGTGTTCGCTTCTTGTCAATGTCGCGGCGGTGGAGGCTTGCGGCTTCTGGGAGGACGTGTTCATTCACTTCGACGACATCGAGTGGGGGGTTCGCGCTACGAAGGCCGGCTGGAGCAACTACGCCACTACGGCATCGACCGTGATTCACCCCGAATTCGACCAGGGGAAGGCGGGCGCGTGGATATGCTACTTTGACGCGCGCAACATGTACTGGCTGGCGGCGAAGTACGGTGGAGCGGCAGCCGTTGCCTGCGTCAGGGCGAAGAACGCGCTCAAGAGCCTGAACGATCGCCGTTCGGGAAGACTGGCGCGCGCCGCAGCCCGCAGCCTCGCATGGCGCGACTTCCGCGCCGGCAGCCGCCGGACGCGCAAGGAGGTGGAGGAGGCGTTGGAGAGGCATGGATAGCGGCCCCATAGATTTCGTCGTTCCGTGGGTTGACGGGAGCGATCCAGCTTGGCGCGCCGAGCGCGAGCGCTGGGCAGCAAAGGAGCCGTGCGCCCCGCATCTCGCCAAGTGGAACGACGGCGAGCAGCGCTATCGGGACTGGGGGCTTCTCAAGTACTGGTTCCGCGGCGTCGAAAAGTTCGCGCCATGGGTGAACAGGATACATTTCATCACCTGGGGGCATCTGCCCCCGTGGCTTGACGTCGGCAATCCGAAGCTCCATGTCGTCAGGCACGAAGACTACATTCCGCACGAGTACCTGCCGACGTTCAGCTCGCGCTGCATCGAACTTAACGTTCATCGCATCAATGGGCTTTCTGAGCGGTTCGTCTATTTCAACGATGACATGTTCCTGACAGCACCGGTCGGGCCATCGGACTTCTTTCGCAAGGGGTTGCCTTGCGATGCCGCGATAATAAGCCCGATTTACCTGAAGCAGAACGGGGTGCGGGCCGAAATCAACGCGATGTACGCGATCAATGCGCATTTCAGGAAGGCGGAGGTCATAAGGAGGAATCCCCTCAAATGGTTTTCGCCTCGCTACGGAACGGCGCTTGTCAGGACCTTCACCCAGCTTCCATACGGGCTTTTCACGGGCTTCTACGTCCACCACGGACCGGTGTCGTACCTGAAGTCGACGTTCAGCGAGGTGTGGAGCGCCGAGCCCGAGACGCTGGCGCGGGCGTGCGCTCACCGCTTCCGCAACGATGCTGACGTCAACCAGTGGATCATGCAGTACTGGCAGTACTGCTCGGGGACGTTCTCGCCGCGAAGTCCGAAGTTCGGCTCCGTCTACGAAGGATCCTGCGAATTGGAGGGCGCCGTCGCGGACATCTCCGGCGGCAGGCGCCGTGCCGTGTGCTGGAACGACGCGGTCGACGTGGGAAACTTTGAAGCGTGCCGGGAGCAGGTTGACATGGCGTTCAACCGGCTGTTGCCGAATCCCTCAAGCTTTGAAAGGAAAGACAGTGAAAAGATTTGATGGCGCAACATGCATCAGAATCGATTTCATCGACATTGCCGACGGCAAGGTTTCGGTGACGGGCGAATTTTTCGCGCCCACGGACGATGCCGCGTCGCAGTCAGTGTTCTCGCAGCTTGTGCTGACAGACGGGGACTCTGCCGAATATACGCTTAAGGCGTTGTTCCACCGTGAGAAGAATGCGCATATCGGCGCCTTGAAGCAGCCGTGCAAATTGACTGAATTTGCGTGCGAAGTTCCGCTCAACGGGCGTCTTTTGCTTCGTTGGAAGATAAACGGACGAATCATTCCATGGCGCAGGTGCATACATGGGACGTTCTCCCCTTTGACCGAACGCTTGCGGTCCTCGTATGCCTGTTCCGGGCAATGGATTCTGCGGTGGCGCGGAGATGCGCTTGAGATAACGCCGTATTCGTTCGCAAGACACGTGTTTTGCGAACTGGCGCATGACTTGAATCTGCTTTTAAAGATGTCCTTCCCGGCGTGGCGCGCCCTGGCGTTCAGGGCGATTTGCGCCGTGGACCGCATGTTCTCCTCCAGGCCGCTGTGGCTGTTCTCCGACAGGGTTAACAAGGCCGATGACAACGCAAGGGCCATGTTCGAGTACGCATGCGGACTCCCGGAAGGCGGCAGACATGCCGACTTCGCCTTTGCCCTTGAAAAGGGATGCGAGGATTGGGATGAAATGCGGAAGGTGGGGCCTGTCGTAAACCTTCTGGGGCTTAAGTACAAGATTATGTTCGTTCGGGCGGACTTTGTGATTTCTGCCTATCGGACCAAGGCGCAGCGAATGCCGTTTTCCGATTCGTCCGCCGCATATTGCAAGAGCCTGGTCAACCATCCCAAGTTCATTTTCCTCAGGCATGGTATCAGCAAGGATGACATGTCGCACGACGTCGGCCGCCCGCAAGTCAACGCAAGGATCATGGTTTCCGCTGCGCCGCGCGAACGCGATTCAATATTGGACGGCTGCTACATGTACACGGCACGCGAGGTCAAGCTGCTCGGCATGCCGCGCTACGACAAGCTGTATGACGCCGGCCAGAAGACCGTGACGTTCATGCCCACATGGCGCCGGTATCTTGTCGAGAAGACGGATGCGTACAATCATGAACTGCTTGAGGAATTCAAGCAGTCCTCATATCTCAGGAACTACAAGGCCATATTCAACGACCGCAGGCTCATCGAGGCGTGCGAAAGGCTTGGATTCCGGCTGCGGCTGATGATGCACCCCAACATGACGTTCGCGATCAACGAGTTTTCCATCCCGTCGTGCTGGGAGATAATGCCGCCCGAGACGCGCTACCGGGACGTGTTCGCGACGTCTGGAATCGTAGTCACCGACTATTCGTCGGTATTCTTTGACGTGGCGTACCTGAAGAAGCCAATAGTGTTCTTCCATGCGGACAGGGACGAGTTCTTCGCGTTGCAGTACGACAAGGGCTATTTCAGCTACGAACGCGACGGATTCGGTGAGGTTGAGACGACCATCGAGGCAACCGTCTCCCGCATCATCGAGTACATGGAGAGCGGCTGCACTATGAAGCCCGAGTACCAGAAGCGCGTTGACGATTTCTTCGCCTTTACCGACAGGGACAACTGCAAGAGAGTCTACGAGGCGATCCTTGAGGCGGCGCGCGAAGACGGCATCGGCGTGACGGCGTAAGAGATGGCGAACAGGCGCTTTGCATGCTTTTCACGTCGATAGAGTTCCTGTTCCTGTTCCTGCCGGTGGCGCTGGCGGGGTATTTTCTGCTGCCGTTCCGCTATGGGCTGAAGAACCTGTGGCTGCTTGCCGCCAGCCTGCTGTTCTACGCCTGGGGAGAGCCGACGTTCGTCTTCGTCATGCTCGGCTCCATTGCGTTCAACTACCTGATGGCTCTCTTGATCGGTGCCGTCAGGGAGCGCAGGGGCGCAGTCAGGGCGGTGCTGACCGCAGCGATTGCCGGCAACCTGGCGGTGATCGGTCTCTGGAAGTACGCGAACTTCGTCACGGCAACGCTGCGAGGATGGTTCCCGTCGCTGCATGGAGCGATACCACAGACCTCGTTCGTCCTGCCGATCGGCATATCGTTCTTCACGTTCCAGGCGATGAGCTATGTGGTGGACGTCTTCCGGGGCTCCGTGAGGGTTCAGCGCAATCCGCTGAAACTCGCGCTTTACATCGCGCTCTTCCCGCAGCTGATTGCAGGCCCTATCGTGCGTTATTCGACCGTATGCGAGCAGATCGAGAGCCGCCATACGACGCTCGACATGTTCGCGCGCGGCGTTTTGCGTTTCCTGTACGGATTCAACAAGAAGATGCTGCTCGCGAACCTGTTTGCCGCAGTGGCCGACAAGGCGTTCGGGATGTCCGATCCCGGCTGCGGCATGGCATGGCTGGGGGCGGCGTGCTACACGCTTCAGATATTCTTCGACTTCAGCGGCTATTCCGACATGGCGATCGGCCTCGGGCTTGTCTTTGGGTTTCGCTTCCTTGAAAACTTCGACTATCCGTATGTCTCGAAGACGGTGACGGAGTTCTGGCGGCGCTGGCACATGTCGCTCGGCAGCTGGTTCCGCGACTACGTCTACTTTCCGCTCGGGGGCTCTCGCGTAGGCAAGTCGCGTCTCGTCCTGAACCTGGCGGTCGTCTGGACGCTGACGGGCGTTTGGCACGGGGCGAACTGGACGTTCATCCTCTGGGGTGCTCTATACGGAGCGCTTATCACGGTCGAGAAGCTTGCGGACCTGCCGCGGCGTGTCGAGGCGAAGCCAGTTCTGCGTGCGATCTGCCAGCCGTTCACACTTTTGGCAGTTGTTCTCGGCTGGGTGCTTTTTCGCGCGACGGACCTGCCGGCGGCAGCCGCCTACCTGAAGGCCATGTTCAGCTTTGGCGCTGGAGCCGTTCCCGGCCTTGCAGCGCATCAGTTCGGCGAGATCGCGACCGTCATGTGCTTCGGGCTGCTGCTGTCCACGCCGCTAGTACGCGACCTGCGTCGGCGTCTTGACGGTTCGGCCGTTGCAGTTGCGGTCGACGGGATCGTTCAGCTGGCGCTTTTCGCATGCGGTGTCTCGTACCTTGTGATCTCCGCATACAATCCGTTCATCTATTTCAATTTCTGACGATGGGAAAGGCAGGTTTCGCAAGGCTGGTCGTTTCGGGCGCTTTCCTCGCGCTCTCAGCGTCTTTTGCCGTGCCGACGGCAGGGACGTTTGCAACGGCCTTCAGGAAGAAAGGCAAGGCTTCGGTCCAGCGCCGCATCGCTTCCGCGCGCAAGGCCGCCGAGTCGAGGTTTCCGCAGCGCCTGACCTTCGTGACGTTGAACGGGCTGTTCGTACGGCTTGTCGGGCAGCATTCCTGCAACGGTGTCGTGAAGACGAAGCCTCACGGGATCCTCCTGCAGCCACATGCCAATTTGGTCAAGACCGAGAAGGCTGCCGGGCGGATGCGTAGGTTCTCCGACTTTTGCGAGCGGCATGGCGCGAAATTCCTCTACGTGCAGTTGCCGAGGAAGCTCGACGTCTCTAACCGCATCCTGCCTGCCGGAGTTGTCGAGCGTGCCAATGACAATGTCCGCCGGATGCTAGGGTCGATTGCGGAGGCAGGGGTTGCGCATGTCGACGTGCGTGCAGACTTCGCGGCCACGCCTGACGACGTGGCGCGAAACTTCTACCGCACCGACCACCATTGGCGCAACGACGCGGCGTTCCGCATGGCCGGGCGGCTGGCGGCGGAGATCGCCGTGCGCTGCGCCGCGCCAGAAGCCGACGCGCACCGTGCGGCCGAGCTGCTTTCGCCGGACGCCTGGACGCGCGAGGTGCACCCCTGCTGTTTTCTCGGCAGCCTCGGACGCCGCACGGGTCCGCTCTTCGCCGGGCTGGACGACCTCGCTGTACTGCGCCCGCGTTTTGCGACGCGGATGTCAATTAGCATTCCGTCGAAGCGCATATCCCTGTCCGGAACGTTCGAAGACACTAACATGCGCCGCGCCGACGAGGCGCTGGCAGGGTCGAAGTCGTTCGTTACGGATGCCTATTCGGCCCTTTACGTAGGCGGAATATACCCGCTTGTCGTGCATGAGAACCGGAACGCACCGCTTCGCAAGCGCGTGCTTCTCATAGGCGACAGCTTTGCGCGCCCGGTGGAGGCGTTTTTGTCGGTGGCAGTGCGTAGGCTTGACGTCGTCGACCCGCGGCGGACGGCACGGAACTTCAGCATTGCAGGATACGTGCGGCAGACGAAGCCGGACATCGTGATTCAGATGATCAATCCGAGTTCGCTGGGCGTTGACAAGATGAAAGGTCCGAAGACCGGTCGCGCCGCCATGTTCGAATACGGCCTGTAGCCTTATTCCTCAGGTGCGCCGGGCATGCGGTTGTCAGGCGTGTAGTCGAAGAGCTCCCCTATCTTCGCGTTATACTCCGGCGGGTCGAACTGCGCGTTCCCGCCTGACGGCGAGAAGGTCATTTCGCCGAACCGGTAGGAGCCGTCGTCAAGCCGGTAGAAGTCGACCCGCACGAACTCAAAGCCGTCCGCCAGCGTTTCGGCGAGGCTGAGCAGCTCGTCCAGGTTGTCTGGCCGAGGCGGCGGCTCCAGTGGCTCCATGCCAGGAAGGTTGTACCTGAACGGAGTCGGTTTCCAGTCTCGGTCCATGAAGACGAAGCGCAACCGCTCGTCTTTCCTCGACATGAACTCGACATGATGCGCCCTGCCCTTGTAGCACCACACCTTCCAGTCGTGCAACTCTCCGTCGGAGTTCTCGACGTATTCTTCTGCGATGATCTTGCGCGGGATGTTGGCGTACTGCAGTTGCGGCGACATCATGAAGGCATAGTTCGTAGCCAGCCAGCCGGACATTTCGGCGCGGAGCTGGGGAATGTCGAGGGATGCCTTGTCTTCGACTATGCGGATCATGTGTGACCCGTGGTTTGCCTTGAGGACGAAGCGCTGCGGCAGCGCGGCGAAGTCAACGTCTTCCGCACGGTCCCAGACGCCGAGCAGGGGGATGAGGTACTGCGCCCCTATCTTGCCCGCGACCCATTCGCGGACGGCGTACTTGTCGGCAAGTCTTGTGAGGAGCGGTGTGTCGGCGGTGAGCTTCAGGCACTGTATCTTGTCGCAGAACGTCTGCGGTGCGTCAAGGTTCAGCATGACGTCTGGGTTCTTGGCGTACCACCAGCGGATGACCGATTCGCGCAGTTTTTCGCGCGGGAGAGCGAGATTCGCGAGATACCTGTTGTCGGCGCTTCGCACCTGCGCGGTCCGGAGGTTCGCCATCATCTTCTCTTTTGTCCTTGCCTTCAACTCGCCGAGGCGTTCGGAAAGTCGGCGGATTGCCTCCGACTGCTTTTCAGCCTTTTCCGATTGCCGCCTGACCTTTTTCTTGAGCAGGCTGTTCTTTTCGGCAAGCTTGCTTATCTTTTTCTTGAATTTTTCGTTCTGCCTGTCGAGGTCGCGCTTGAGGCACGGACGGAAGCCGGCGACGAACCGGACGAGGCGGGAGAGGGGGCTCTTCATTGTCTTGTTCTCCTTTGGCAGTAGTGCGCCTGGCGTCATGCCTGCCTGGCGCAGGGCTTCGCATATGCGTGCCCTGGCGGCGATGAAGGCCGGCATGTCACGGCACTTGGTCCTTGGGGCGTCGGGATGGAGCCGACGGATTATTCGCCGGTGTTCGGCAATCATGCGGCGGGTCTCTTCGGCGTCGAAGGAGCCGTTGTGCCAGTGCCCCACTAGCAGGTTCGGCACGAGCCGGTTCACGAAGCCCCGTTCGTGCGCTCGAAGGCACCAGTCGGTCTCCTCCCCGTAGCCTCGCCCGAACAGCTCCTCGTTGAAGGGACCGACGGCATTCCAGGCTTTCCGCGAGATCGCCATGCAGAAGCCGTGGCCGCGGACGATGGCGTTTTCCTTCGGATCGGCGGGGAGTGGCGCCAGCACGCGGTCTAGGGCCTCGATTCCGTAGCGTTCGCACAGGGCTCGGCCGACGGCGGGATCCGCCATGAACCCGTGAGACTTGCTCCAGCTGGCGAAGGGCGTGGCGCTTGCGGTGTCGTCGGCGCTCCAGACGGGGTGGAAGAGGCGGGGAATCCAGTCCGGCGGCACTTCCGTGTCCGAGTTGAGAATCACGAAGTCGCGGTCCGACAGCGCGGCGCCCAGGTTGACGTTGTGCGGAAAGCCGCAGTTGCGCTCGTTCCGCACGATGCGTACGTTTGGGTTCGCCTTGGCGAGGTCCGCCAGCAGCGGAGCGATGCGCGGGTCGTCGCTGGCATCGTCAACGAACACGATCTCGTTCCGTCGGTCGGTGCGGGCGAAAAGCGTCGCAGTCAGGCGGCGCACGGCTTCATAGCCGTTGAATACGGGAATGACTACGGAGACCGGCGGCATCATGACGCGACGGAACGCCCTGCCGGCACGCCGGAATGCGCTGGCGGCGGGTTGTTAAGGTTGAATGCGACGGTTATCTTCAGCATACGATGGTATTATACCACAAAGCCGACTCCCAAAGCGGCGCGATTTTTGGTATAATACGCACTAAGTATGAACCTGTTGAAGTTTCTATTCGGGACAAAGAACGAGCGAGAGCTGAAGAAACTGTGGCCGGTCGTCCGCGAAATCAACCGCATCGAGGCGGAATATCAGGCGAAAAACTTCGCCGAGGAGGATTTCCCGCGGATGACGCAGGAGTTCCGCGACCGCGTCGCGAAGGGCGAGTCGCTTGATTCGATCCTGCCGGAGGCGTTTGCGCTCGTGAAGAACGCCTGCCGGCACCTCGTTGGCACGACGGGGGAGGTCTGCGGCCACACACTGACTTGGAACATGATCCCGTTCGACGTCCAGCTCATCGGCGGGATAGTCCTCCATCAGGGCAAGATCGCCGAGATGCAGACGGGCGAAGGCAAGACGCTTGTCGCGACGCTCCCGCTCTACCTGAACGCCCTCGCCGGGAAGAACGTGCAGCTGGTGACGGTGAACGACTACCTCGCGCGGCGCGACGCGGCGTGGATGGGGCATCTCTACAAGTTTCTCGGCCTGACGGTCGGCTGCATACAGAACTCGATGGATTCCGAGGAACGCCGGGCCCAGTACGCCTGCGACATAACCTACGGCACGAACAGCGAGTTCGGCTTCGACTACCTGCGCGACAACGGCATGGCGCAGCAGCCCGAGCAGATCGTGCAGAGCGGTCACCACTTCGCGATCGTCGACGAGGTGGACTCGATCCTGATCGACGAGGCGAGGACTCCGCTCATCATCTCCGGCCCGGCGACGGTCTCCACGTCGCACATCTACAACGAGCTGAACCCGCTCGTGTCGTCCATCGTGCGCGTCCAGACGTCGATGTGCAACGACCTCATACGCGACGCGAAGAAGGCCATCGAGGCCGGCGAAGTGCAGACGTTCAAGGACAAGATCTACCAGGTGTACCACTCGATGCCTCGCCACAAGCAGCTGATGCACATGCTGGAGGACGCGGCGCTTCGCAAGCATCACGAGGACGTGGAGATGCAGATGCTCTCCGAGATGTTCAAGGAGCACGCGAGGGAGCTTCGCGGCGAGCTTTACTTCACGATTGACGAGCGTACGCGGGAGGTCGCGCTGACCGACAAGGGGTGCGAGAAGATATGCCCGTCGGACCCGGCGATGTTCGTGCTGCCCGACCTCGCCGCGCAGATGAGCGCGATCGACGGCGACGCGTCGCTCTCCGACGCGGAGCGCATCGAGCGCCGTCGCGACGCGCAGAGCGCGTTCGTCGAGAAGTCCGACCGGGTGCACGTCGTGGACCAGCTCCTGAGGGCCTACTGCCTCTACGAGAAGGACGTGGAGTACGTCGTTCAGGACAACCACGTGTACATCGTGGACGAGTTCACGGGCCGCGTGCTGCCGGGCCGCCGGTGGTCGGACGGGCTTCACCAGGCCGTCGAGGCGAAGGAGGGCGTGGAGATCGAGAAGGAGTCGCAGACGCTGGCGACGATCACGATCCAGAACTACTTCCGCCTGTACAAGAAGCTCTCCGGCATGACAGGCACGGCCGAGACCGAGGCGCGCGAGTTCAAGGACATCTACAAGCTTGACGTGGTGTCGGTGCCGACGAACAAGCCGGTGAACCGCATCGACGGCAACGACCAGATCTACCGCACCGAGCGCGAGAAGTTCAAGGCCATCATCGCCGACGTCGAGCGGCGCCACGCGAAGGGGCAGCCCATATTGCTCGGCACCGTGGAGGTCGCGACCTCCGAGGTGCTGTCGCGGATGCTGAAGATCGCGCACATACCGCACGAGGTGCTGAATGCCAAGAACCACGCCCGCGAGGCCGAGATCGTCTCGCTCGCCGGCCAGCCTGGCGCGGTTACGATCGCGACGAACATGGCCGGGCGCGGCACCGACATAAAGCTAGGCGAGGGCGTGACCGAGCTGGGCGGCTTGCACGTCATAGGCTCCGAACGCCACGAGTCCCGCCGCATCGACCGCCAGCTGCGCGGGCGCTGTTCCCGTCAGGGCGACCCCGGCAGCTCGCAGTTCTTCATCTCGCTTGAGGACAAGCTGATGCGCCTTTTCGGGTCGCAGCGCCTTTCGGGGATAATGCAGCGTCTCGGCCTGCAGGAGGGCGAGGTGATGGAGCACAAGTGGCTCAACCGTTCCGTCGAGACGGCGCAGCGCCGCGTGGAGCAGCAGCACTTCGCCGTCCGTAAGCGCACGCTCGAGTACGACGACGTGATGAACAAGCAGCGCTCGATAGTCTACGAGCTGCGCGGCAGGGTGCTTACCGGCGACCAGGCCTCGGTCCACGGCCTTATACTGGACGTGATGAACGACCTCGTTATGACGCAGGCGGAGCGGTACCTGTTCGATCCCAAGGACGGCAGCCTCGTGGACTTCATGAACTGGCTCGGGGTGACGTTCCCGATCACCGTCACCGAAGACGAGCTCCGTCCTCTCATGGGCACTCCTGACGCGGCCGGGGAGCTTGTTATGAATCGCGTCACGGAAGCTTACGAGACGAAGTGCGCCGGCGAGGACCAGGCCACGCTCCCATACATGGAGCGCGGAGTGTTCCTACAGGTCATCGACCGCGAGTGGCAGGACTACCTGCGCGCGATGGACGACCTCAGGACTGGCGTGAACCTGCGGGCGTACGGCCAGCGCGACCCTCTTGTCGAGTACAAGAAAGAGGCGTTCCAGATGTTCGAGACGCTGATGTCCACGATCAAGTCGAAGGTCGTCTCGTCCGAATTCCGCAGCGCCACGGCTTCGCGCATGCGGACAATGTTCGACATGATGTCGCAGGCGCAGACCAACGCCGGGGATTTCGACGCGGCCGAGGCCGAGGAGCCTCGCCCGCGCGCTACGGCCCAGTCGCCCGCATCCGGCCGCGCCAAGACCATCGGAGACGTGTTTGCTTCGATGATGTCGCGTCCCGGCGGCATGCCTGCGCCTGGCGGCCCGGCGTCGATGCCCGGAGCCCGTCCGGCGCCTGGCGCCGCCGCTGTGGGGCGGAACGACCCTTGCCCGTGCGGCTCGGGTAAGAAATACAAGAAGTGCTGTGGGAGGAACTTGGCATGACGACTGCTATCTTGCTGGCCGCAGGGAAGTCCGCGCGAATGGGCGCGAACGTGGACAAGGCGTTCCTGAGCCTCGTCGACAAGCCTGTCGTGGCGTGGAGCCTGCTGGCGCTAGAGCGCTGCCCTGACATCGACGGCATCGTGCTGGTAGTCCGCAAGGACCAGCTGCTCGCCTCTAAGGCCGTAGTGAAGATGTTCGGCATATCGAAGATTTCCAAGATCGTTGCGGGCGGGGCGAAGCGCCAGGAGTCTGTCGCGGCCGGCCTTGCCGCGTGCGACCTCGACACTCGCTATGTGGTGGTGCACGACGCGGCTCGGCCGCTTGTTACGCCTGAAACGGTCTCAGAGGTCGTGAAGAACGTCAAGCGCTTCCCGGCCGTGACCGTAGGCTACCCGATGTCGGACACGGTGAAGGTCTGCGACAAGGGCTCTACGGTGACGGAGACGCTGCCCCGCGACAAGCTGTGGGCGGTTCAGACGCCGCAGGCGTTCCAGATACGCGACCTTCGTGCGGCGCACAAGGCGCTCGGCAAGCGCGAGGTGACTGACGACTGCATGGCCGTGGAGCTCAACGGCGGCACGGTCAAGATAGTGACGAACATGCGGCCGAACTTCAAGATAACCACGGTCGAAGACCTTCAGGCGGCGGGGGCCCTGCTAAAGTAGATGGGAAAGCTTTTTGCAGTTCTTGGCGACATCCACGCCAACCTCGACGCTCTGGAGACCGTCCTTGCAGACTGTCGCGAGCAGGGGGTAACCGACTATCTTTGCACTGGCGACGTGGTCGGCTACAACGCCCGTCCGCACGAATGCCTTGAGATCGTCCGCAGCCTGGGCTGCCCGATCGTGATGGGCAACCACGACCACTACGTCTCCTCGCTCCAGAACCTTGACGATTTCAATCCTCACGCGGCGGCGGTCATCGAGTGGACGCGCGAGCAGCTCTCGCAGGAAGAGATGACTTTCCTTAGCGAGCTTCCGTTCGTATCGACTCGCATGGGCATTACCCTTGTTCACGCGACGATGGACGACCCCGAGTCCTTCGGCTATGTTTTCGACCATCTGCAGGCCGAAGCCCATTTCACCCACCAGGTGACGCCGCTGTGCTTCCACGGCCACACCCACTGCCCGATGATATACGAGAAGCAGATCGGAGCCGTCTACCGCATCGACGCGCAGGACTTCCGGCTGCCGGTCGGGCGCAAGTATTTCGTGAACGTCGGCTCGGTGGGGCAGCCCCGCGACGGCGACCCTCGGGCCGCCTACGTGCTCTACGACCCGATTGCGCGCACGATACGCTTCCGCCGCGTGGAGTATGACGTAGCCGCCGCCCAGGCGAAGGTCCGCGAAGCAGGCCTGCCGGAGCAGCTGGCCGAGCGGCTCGCGATGGGGCAGTAGGGCTGCCGGCGGCGCACGGGGGAACACGGCATATGTACAAGCTTTTCGTCATCGACATGATGCCCTTCCTCTACAAGGGCCATTTCGTATTCCTGCGCAACCCGCGCGTGACGGCGAGCGGAATCAACACGTCGGCTCTCCTTGGCCTGGCGAACGGGCTCCAGGCGATTCTCCGGAAGGAACAGCCCTCCCATGCCGTGCTGGCGATGGATCCGCAGGGCCCTACGTTCCGTCACGAGGCGTATCCGGCCTACAAGGCCCAGCGTCAGAAGATGCCCGAGGATCTCGCGGCATCGATACCGTTTGCGTTCGAGCTGGCGGAGGCGCTGCGCATTCCTGTCGCGCGCGCGGAAGGGTTTGAGGCCGATGACGTAATGGGGACCCTGGCCGTAAAGGGTGCGGAGGCCGGCTTCGACGTCTATATGGCTACGCCGGACAAGGACGCCGCTCAGCTGGTGCGCCATGGCGTTCGCCTTTACCGTCCCGCACATGCCGGCGACGCCGCCGAGATATACGACGAGGCGAAGGTCTGCGAACACTGGCACCTGCGCGATCCCCGGCAGATGATCGACTATCTCGCTCTCGCCGGCGACACGGCGGACAACATACCCGGCATCCGCGGCGTAGGCGAGAAGACCGCCGCGGAACTGCTGGCGGCTTACGGCGATGTGGAGGGCATCATCGCCAACCAGTCCGCTCTCAAGGGCAAGCTGTCCGAAAAGGTGCGTGACGGGGCTGAGGACGCCAGGATGTCCAAGTTTCTCGCGACCATCCGCACTGACGTGCCGATAGAGCCTGACTGGGACGCTTACCGCCTTGACGGTGTCGACCGTGAGCGCCTGGCCGCCGTCTGCGCGAAGTTCGAGCTTAACCGCCTGGCGCGGGACCTGCTGGGAGAGGGCGTCTTTCCGGTGCGCACGTCCGGCGGCTCTGCCGCGCAAGGCGCGGAGCAGGCGAAGGTCTTGCATTCGCTTGCCGACACGCCGCACGATTACCGCTATGTCTCTACCGAGGACGAGGCCCAGGAGCTTCTGCGCGTCCTCATGGCGGCGCCGCGCGTCGCGTTCGACTCCGAGACAACGTCCGGAGGCCCCGGCCTTTCCGCAACCGACGCGCGCACTTGCCGCCTGCTTGGCATGTCGTTCGCCACTGAGCCTGGCCGGGCATGGTATGTGGACGCCGGGCTTGTGGACATCTTCCGCCCGGTCTTCGCCGACGCAGGCAAGGTCCTCGTCGGCTTCAACGTGAAGTTCGACTGTACCGTGCTTAATCGCTACGGCATTGGCTTCGCCCGTCCTCCGCATGACGTGATGCTTGCGCACTATTGCCTCGACGCCGCTGCGCGCCATGGCATGGACATGCTCGCCGAGCGCTGCCTGGGCTATCGCACGATACGCTTTTCGGAAGTCGCCGGCGAACCGGAGCGCGGCAAGCCGGAGCCGACGCTGGATGGCAAGGACATCGCGAAAGTCGTCGACTATGCCGCCGAAGATGCCGACGTGACGTTGCGCCTCGAGGACGCATTGCGCCAGCAGGCGCTGGCGCTGAGGGGAAGCTGCCCCGGCGCGGACTCCGCTCCCGGTGCGCTAGCCGACGTGGAGGAGCCGCTCGTCAAGGTCCTCATTGACATGGAGCGCACCGGCGTTCGCATAGACACCGAGGCGCTTAGGGAATATGGACGCGAGCTTGACCGTGAGATTCTTGCCCGTACGCAAGAGATTCTCGGCTTCGCCGGGCCAGGCTTCAATCCCGACAGCCCCAAACAGCTTGGCGAGCTGCTCTTCGACCGTCTTGGGCTGTCAGGGGGCAAGCGGACTTCGAGCGGCCAGTGGTCGACGGACGAGAAGACGCTCTCCAGGCTTGTCGGCGACCACCCGATCGTGCCGGCCATACTCGAGTACAGGGCATGTGCGAAACTGAAGTCGACTTACGTGGACAAGCTCCCGCATCTCATTGACGGCGAGTCGCGCGTGCATACGACCTACTCGCAGTCGTTCGCCGAGACGGGTCGTCTCTCCTCGTCCGACCCGAACCTGCAGAACATCCCGGTGCGAACCGAGCGCGGCAAGATGATCAGGCGGGCGTTCGTGGCGCGCGACGACGGTCACGTGCTGGTCTCCGCCGACTATTCGCAGATCGAGCTGCGGCTGATGGCGGCGATGTCGGGCGACGAGGCGATGCTGGAAGCCTTCCGCCGTGGCGAGGACATCCACCGCGATACGGCAAGCCGCGTCTTTGGTGTCATGCCGGCGCTCGTATCGCCAGAACAGCGCTCGCAGTGCAAGATGGTGAACTTCGGCATCATCTACGGAATCAGCGCGTTTGGCCTCGCTCAGAGGCTGAAGGTTTCGCGCAAGGCGGCTTCAGACCTGATAGAGACTTACTTCAGGCTGTACCCGAAGGTGCGCTTGTTCATGGACGATGCGATTGCAAAGGCGAGGGAACGGGGCTATGCCGAGACCGTGCTCGGCCGACGCCGTACCTTGCGCGACATCGCATCGCGCAACGCCTCCGCCAGGCAGGCCGCCGAGCGCGATGCGATCAACACCCCGATTCAGGGCAGTGCCGCGGACCTCATCAAGGTCGCGATGGTGCGCGTGGCCGACGCCCTGCGCGCGCGGGCCCTCCGCGCCAAGATGGTACTGCAGATACACGACGAACTGGTCTTTGACGTCCCGCGCGAGGAAGTAGAGGCTGTCAAGGAGATCGCTCGGCATGAGATGACGCGCGCGCTCGACTTCGGGGTACCGCTGGAGGTTGGAATCGGAACGGGCCCCAACTGGCTTGATGCGCATTGAAATACAGTTGCATTGACATAATGCAGGAAGAAGGCAAATGAAAAAGATGATGATGGCTTTGGCCTGTTCGGCCGTGTCTGTGGTTGTGGCCGACGGCCCGGTGCAGTTCGTCGATTGCCCGAAGTGCGACAAGCGCATGCGTATTTCGGAGAACGGCCGCGAGGCGTTCGTCAACCTGAGCCGCATAGACCCGGAGCGAAAGGCGGAAATGGCCGAGCGCGCGAAGCGGCTCCTTGCGCTCGGCGCGCCTGTTTCGCCGGCAAACCCAAAGACGCCGCTCATGGGCTGGTCGAGCTGGAACACGTTCGGCGTAGACATATCGGAGGAGGTCATTCTTGGCATCGCTCGCGCGATGGCCACGAACGGCCTGAAGGACGCCGGGTATGTGTATGTGAACATCGACGATGGCTTTTTCTGGGGCCACGGCCCGGACGGCAGGCTCAGGTTTCACCCCGAGCGCTTCCCGAACGGCATGAAGGGCACCGTTGACGGAATCCACGCTCTTGGGCTCAAGGCCGGCACCTACTCTGACGCCGGTGCCGACACATGCGGCAGCATGTGGAGCGGCAGCGGCTCCGGAGGCAAGGACACGGGCGGCGTGGGGGCCGGACTCTACGGACACGACGCGGCGGACTGTGCGCTTCACTTCAACGAGCTCGGCTTCGACTTCATCAAGGTCGATTATTGCGGCGGCAAGAAGCTGAAGCTAGACGAGCGCATGCGCTACACCGAGATAGCCGATGCGATAAAGGCGACGGGGCGCAGCGACGTACGCTTCAACATTTGCCGGTGGGCATTTCCTGGGACGTGGGTGGCCGATGTGGCCGGGTCGTGGCGCACGACCGGCGACATACGCGCCAACTGGAAGTCGGTGCGCAGAATCATCGCCGAGAACCTTTACCTGAGCGCTTACGCTTCCCCAGGGCATTTCAACGACCTCGACATGCTTGAGGTCGGGCAGATCGAGGGTGCGGTCAAGTCAGTGTTCGGCAAGCACGGCGACACGGGCCTTACGCTTGACGAGGAGACGACCCACTTCGGAATGTGGTGCATCATGTCGTCGCCGCTTCTCCTGGGTTGCGACGTGAGGACCATGCCGCCAGCCACCAAGAAGCTCGTCACCAACCCGTATCTCGTGCGCATGAACCAGGATCCCCTCGGCCTCCAGGCGTATGTGGCCGTGCGCGAAGGCGATGCCTACGTGCTGGTCAAGGATGCTGACGAGCGCTTCGGCCGGTCGAGATACGTAGCCCTCTACAACGCCGGCGATTCGGAACACGAGTTTACGGTCACTGCCAAGTCTCTTGACCTCGGCGGCAAGATCGCCGCGTTTGACCTCGTTGAACGGGCTGACGTCGGTGAATTTGAGGGTAATGTTGCAGTTAAGGTGCGTCCGCACGCGGCGAAATTCTACCGCTTCGACGCCGAGAGGCGCATCGACCGCGGCGCATACGAGGCCGAGACGGCGTATCTTACCGACTACAGCGAGATAGGGGAGGGCTCGGCCGCGCCGGAGGGCAGCGGACGGAAGCGGGCGCGTTGGACCGAGACGGCTGGCGCGTCCGGCGGCGTGGCGGTGACGGACCTTGGAGGGCGTGCGTCCAACGACATTGTCTGGAAGGACGTTCATGTGTCGGAGGGCGGTCCGTACCGTCTCGTGTTCCGGTGCGCGTCTCCCGAAAGGCGTTTCTTCTCCATGCAGGTCGACGGGGGGGCGGCGACGCCGCTTGTTTCGGAGCCCTCTCCCGGCGGGTTCGCCGATGTCTCTACGGAGGTCGTGCTTTCGGCGGGAACGCATTCCGTGCGCCTGTCGAACGCCGATGCGTCCATGCCGGACGTTGATGTCATGTACCTCGCGCGGAAGGAGTGAACATTGCGCCCGGAACTGCAATTTGCTATACTGGCCTCAGCCGTCTGGCGGGAGGGATGACGGCGATTCCTTCTGAACATGCACGTCACAACGGGGACTAAGCGGATGAAAGCCATCTTCAGACCTGTTTTCGCCCTCGCGGCGATGGTTGTGGCGACCACGCCGTGGGCTGCCGAAGTTTCGCCGGAGCAGGCGCAGGCCGCTGTCAGGAAATGGATAAGCCTTGGTCCGAAGAGGATGGATGCGGAGTTTCGGTCGAGTGACGCAGAAACTCCGAAGACCGTGCGGAACAGGTCAGGACGAGCTGTCTACCATGCGGTCAATCTCAAGGGCGGCGGATTCGTCGTGACGTCGGGTGACACGCGCCTGCCGGCGATCATCGCGTTTTCCGCCACCGGGCGGTTCAGTTGCGACGAGTCCGGCCCGTTCCATGCGCTTCTCCAGAAAGACTTGGCGGGCGCCGTGTCTGCCCTAGAGCGCACCGACAGCAAGGTTGTGGCGGCGTCCGCAGGTGCGGAAGGCGACACGGGCGGCGCGAACCCTTATGCCGCCGCCATGGCGGAATGGAACGAGCTTCTGCCTGTGAAAGCCGCGGCCGTGGCGGAAGGCGACCGCCGCGTCAGCGCAGGGGGAAGCCGAAAGAGCTCCGTCTCCGACGTTCGAGTCGACAAGCTGCTCAAGACAGAGTGGGGTCAGGCCGGGGACTATTCATGGAACGACAGCATTCAGGACTATAAATACTGCAACGTGTTCAACTACTATACACCAAATAACTATCCGTGCGGATGCGTCGCAACGGCGGGTGCGCAGATAATGAAGCGGTGGCAGAGACCGAAGAATGCAATTTCCCAGTTCTCCAACAAGTGCATTGTCGATGGCAAGATGACTACACTGAAATCAATTGCCGGTGCATTCGACTGGAGCAATATGTTCCTGACATGGAACCAGGAAGTGCCTGCTCCCCCCACGGCCCAAATCAAGGCGGTCGGCATGCTGACCTACAACATCGCCGTTGCACTGGGGATGGAATGGGGCCCGGGGTTCGGCAGCTCGTCTCCTGCGGACTTGGTCGATGTGCTGAAGACCAGGTTCGGTTACAAGTCGGGAACGCATGTATTCTACGACATTGACGCGCTTGATGCGACTGATGCGGACAGGCCGGCCGGTTTTGCCGAAAGGGTGGCTGATTTCAACAATGCGCTTTATGCCAGCCTGGATGCGAAAATGCCGGTGATTCTTTCGATCATCGACAAGAGTGACCCGGGAGTATGGCTTGGCCATGCGGTTGTCGCCGATGGGTATGGCTATACGTCTGGCAAGCGGTATACTCACTTGAACTTCGGATGGTATGGCAATGACGACGCCTGGTACTATCTGGTGACCAAATCGTTGCTGACCGGGGATGGCGCTGAGACTTATTCGGAGTTCGAGGGCATCGGATTCAATATTCATCCCACGGTTTCAGGCGATGTGATTTCCGGCAGGGTGCTCGACGCCACTGGTTATGCGGTGTCCGGCGCCACGGTAAGGCTATATGATTCCTCGAACAGGGTGAAAGGGACTGCGACCTCCAATTCGAAGGGAATATATTCGTTTAGGATAACAGCGAGGGGGAGTTATGATGTTCGTGTTTCGCACGCAAATACGGACGAGTCGCCATCACGCGCCGTCAGCATATCAGTTCTCAGCGCGGACGGATCGTATGGCTTCGGCGGCAAGACAGGGAACAAGTGGGGCGTGGACGTGAAGTTCGCCGAGTGGTCAATCTCGGACAGCAAAAACCTCATCCTCAAGCCTAACAGCACGTCGCGCGGAACTGTTTCGGGCGGCGGAAAGTACATGGCTGGGAAGAAGGTGACCATAAAGGCGAAGAAGAAAACCGGCTATGTGTTCGCCGGTTGGTTTGCTGACAAGGCCTGCAAGAACAAGCTGAACCCGGAAGGCTACGACAACCGCAAGCCGACGGTGAAGGTGGCGATGCCGGCCAAGAACACGATCATCTACGCGAAGTTCATCTCGAAGTCGTCGGACAAGAAGTCGCTCAAGTTCTCGTCCTCAACGAAGAGTCTAGCGACGACCGCCGCGAGGGCGATGGCGGGCGAGGAGTTCTCGCTTAAGCTTGGGATATCGTCCGTGTCGCTCCCGACGGTGACGGCGAAGGGCCTGCCGGAGGGGCTTTCCGTTGTCAAGACGGTCAAGAGCGGCAAGACGACTTGGAATATATCTGGCACGCCCACGAAGCCCGGCTCCTACACGGCGACGGTGACGGTGAAGAGCGCGGCCGGCAACAAGATTACGCAGAAGGTGAAGTTCAAGGTTTCCACGCAGACATGGGCGAAAGGCTACGCGCTGGCAGACGCGGGTGCCGCAGAGTAGGTAATCAGCTCCAGTCAAACATGCAACAAACAGCGAAGGAGCGGGGCGCTAATTTGCCGTAGACTTGCAGGGGAGGGATGTGATATAATTGCGGCAAAATTGGGGGTAGGGGCTACTCCCGGCGGCATAATATAAGCGGAGGAACGGTACATGAAACAGATCGGCAAAATAGCATTCGCCCTCGCGGCGACAGTCATTGCGTCAACGACGTGGGCTAAGACCTACACCTTGACGGTCAAATCGACCGACACCTCTCGCGGGACTGTGAGTGGCGGCGGGAAGTACAAGACGGGCACGAAGCTGACCGTGTCGGCGAAGGCCAAGAGCGGATACGTGTTCGGCGGGTGGTTCGCCGACAAGGCGTGTACTCAAGAATCCCCCAATGTCATATACAAGGGCAACTACCTTGATCCGAAGGTGAAGGTGCTGGTTGACAGAAACGCCAAGATGTACGCAAAGTTCATCAGCAAGGCCGCAGACAAGAAGGCTCTCAAGCTGTCCGGCCTCAAGAAATACGCGAGCACCGCGTATGAAGCGACAATTGGCAATGGCTTTGTCACCCTGCCTATCGGGGCTTCGTATCTGTCGCGTTCGACATTGACATTCAAAAACCTGCCGAAGGGTCTTGAAGCCCTGGGCAACGGGGCGATAGAAGGCAGTCCGACCGTGCCAGGCAAGTACACGGTCACGGCTACCCTGACGAGCGCGGGGGGGTATAAGGTCACGCAGAAGTTCAAGATAAACATAAAGGCCCCGGCCTGGGCGAGAGGCAACTTCTATGGTGCAGCGGACATAGGCGGCGTGATGTATGACGCCCGCGCGAGTTACTATGTGAACGCGTATGGCAATATAGAGGGCAAGTTCATGTACAAGGGCAAAGAGTATCCGTTCTACACGGCATACACCTCGTGCACCGGCGAGAAGGCGAAGTTCAAGGTTGAGACCAAGGTTGGCTCCAAGACGTTCAAATCCGGCACCATGACGGTTTTGCCGTATGAAGAGTTTAACATCACTACGGCAGACGGCAAGTTTTTCTGGGCGCAGAATAGTCCGAAACTGCTGAAGAGTGGAAACCCGCTCGCCGACCTGAACTACAAGAGCCTGACGTTTACAAGGGATACGCCGAATTCCGGGCTCGTCAAGGCCGACGACGAGTTGACCGTGTATTTCATGTATGCGGACGACGATTTTGTGCAAGTGACTGGCACGGTAAATGGGAAGAAGCTCGAAATCTCGCGGCTGATTCCGTTGTCGTTCAGGTATAAAAGCTACTACGGCGAGTACTTGTTCGCGGTGTACATCATTGATGACGCATCCAGGTACAGCAAGATTCTTTCGATTTGGGTAAAGGGCGACAGTGTCGAGGCCGAATTCATCCCCGATGATGCTGAGTAGGCGGAAATGAAGATGAGAAGCAATGAAAAACTCTGGGGTCTCATGGCAGGCGCAGCGGCGAAGGCATCCGTCGCCCTTGCGGCGGTCGCGCTTGCGTGCACTGTGCGGGCAGACACTTATTTCGACGGCAAGTACGTCTGGAACTACAAGCTTTCGGAATCCGGGCAGTTTGTTGAAATCTGCAGCGACGATGACCACTACGTGGCCGTATATCCGAAGCCTTTTGGCGCTTTGGCGATACCGCCCACGATTTGCGGGAAGCCTGTAGTCAGGATAGGGGAGTGGGCGTTCTACAACTGCGAAGACCTGAGTCGCGTTGCGATTCCGGGTACCGTCAAGTCCATTGGCGAGAGTGCGTTCTACGAATGCCGTAATCTTGTTGGCATAACGCTCGCGCATGGCGTGGGGAGAATCGAGCGTGCCGCGTTCAGCAACTGCAACTCTCTGAAAGACGTGACGATTCCCGACAGCGTGGTTGAAATCGAGACGGACGCGTTCTGCAACGACTCTGCCTTGACCAGCGCCACGCTCTCCGCCAACCTGAAGAACATACCGGAGGCCTTGTTCTACAATACAAAGATTGGGAGCGCCATAATCCCGCCTGGCGTGACGAGCATTGAAACTGCCGCGTTCTCCATGGACAAAAATCCGCTGGCTGTCAGGAGGACTTTGAAGACCGTGGCGATTCCGAGGACTGTGGAGAGCATTGCGGAGCGTTCCTTCCCCGGCTACGCGCCAGACGTGGTCTACGTCGCGAACGGAGACACCGAGCGCATAAGGGGCCTGCTCCGCGACTCGGAGGGCAGCATAGCCGAGACCTTCAACATCGTGGAGGACTCCGAATACGGAACCTGGGAGGATGATGAAGGCCACTACTGGACCTATCGCATAACCTGCGGCGAGGCCGAGATCGGCAACGGCGTCAAGTCCGCGATCTGGAACGGCACTGAGGGCGAAGTCGAAATCCCCCCGTACATTGACGGCTATCAGGTCACACGCATCGCGGCAAATGCGTTCTTCGGCTGCAGCAAGCTTACTGCCGTGCATATACCTGACAGCGTGAAGAGCATTGGCGAGGATGCGTTCTGCCGCTGCAACGGGCTGGCAAACTCCAAGGGCTTGGTCATCGTTCGCGACGTTCTCTACGGATACTTCGGAACCGCTTCCAGCGTCAAGGTTCCGTCTTCGGTGAAGCGCATCGTCGGCTCTGCGTTCTCCGGCGCCAAGGACCTGACGGACGTGACGATCGGAGACAGCGTGGCGGAGATCGGCGACAACGTGTTCGCCGGCTGCAACGCGTTGGAGAAGATACACGTAGGATACGGCATGTCGTACTATTTTACAGCTTTGATTACTCGTCCTGGAACGTCGGCGCCGTTCAAGTTCGTCGAGCCTTCCAACCCGTCGGTCTGTACGGTGAGTTTCGACGTGAATGGCGGCAAGGAATGCGACTACGATGCGGCGGGCGTGGCCTTCGGCGATGCCATCGGCAGGCTTCCGGAAGCTACGCGGAAGGGCTACTCGCTGGTTGGCTGGTACACGAAGAAAGGAGCGAAGCTCAAGACCACCGACATTATCGAGAAGAACGCCAAGTACTTTGCGCGGTGGACTCCGAACACCTACACCATAAAGTACGATGCCAACGGCGGAAGCGGGACGATGTCGAAGACAAAGGCAACCTACGACAAGACCGTAGTGCTCAAAGCCAATGCCTTCACGCGCAAGAACTGCAAGTTCATCGGTTGGTCGAAGCAGAAAGACGCGACTGCGGCGACATATGCAAACAGAGAGGTTGTCAAGAATCTCTCCAGCAAGGCCGGCGGAACCGTAACCCTCTACGCCGTCTGGGAGCGCTACACCTACACCGTGAAGTTCAACGCGAACGGCGGCAATGGCAAGACTCAAAAGCAGAAGATCGGCTGCGGCTTGACGACCGCGCTAGCCAAGAACGAATACACTCTCGACTGCTATCGGTTCGCGGGATGGTCCACGAAGAAGGGCGGCCCCATCGTCTACAAGAACAAGGCGAAGGTGAAAGACCTTGCCAAGAAGGGCGAAACCGTTACGCTGTATGCCGTCTGGTATCCGGCGAAGTGGGCGACCGGAACGTTCACAGGAAAGGGCATGCTTAATGACAAGGCGATGACGGTTACGCTTACAGTGTCGTCCGAAGGCAAGATATCCGGCAAGTTCGTGCGAAACAAGGACAAGAAGTCGGGCACATTCAAGGCAAACGGCTATGACTACGTCTCCGATGACAAGGAGCTGGTGGCGATTGCGTCCATGAAGTTCGGCGGCAAGAAGTATAAGATTGACATTGGCGTGAGGGAGTCCGACACAGAAAGCGATGCAGAAGACAGAGTGGACATAACCGTTTTCTCCACGGGCAATGGGCATAAGAAATGCGGCTGGGCGAATTTGTCCAATTAAGTTCGCAGCAGACTTGGGAGCTATGGCCATGAAGTGCGTTGAAAGGCATGCAGAACGTCGTGCGCACAAGCGTTTCGGCAATGTCGCAAAGGTAGTTGTCGCGGGCGAGTTTCTCGACGAATCGCCATGATTGCCATGATTGCTTCGATCGCCTACTGCGTCGTCGGTTGCCATCCCGGGTCCGACGACTTGCAGGCTTTGCACGTTCTCGAGTGCGACACCGAGACCGGAGCGGCGCGGCTTGTGCAGTCCGTGAAAGGGTTCGCAGGCACCACGTACTTCGCCCTCGACCCCGAGAAGCGCTGGCTCTACTCGATGGTCGGGAACGAACGCGATCCGAAGCTGAACGGCAAGGCTGTGCGCTTTCGGCTTGACGGGCATGTCGTCGGCGAGATGGAGACGCTCGCCGAGCTGCCGTGTCCGGCACCTTGCCATGTGGCGCTTCTTCCGGGCGGGCGCCGCCTCGCCTTTGCCGCCTACGGCGCCGGAATGGCGGCGACCGTGGACATCGCGAGCCGCAATGTGAAGAGCCTGACGCTCCCGGACGAGGGTGTCGGGCCGAACAAGGCGCGCCAGAAGAAGGCCTATGCGCATTTTGCATTCGCCACGCCGGACGCCTCGCGGCTCGGAGTGGTGAATCTTGGCTGCGACCGCATACATTTCCTTGACCCGGACACGCTGGCCGAAGACGAGGCGATGCGCATCCTCTTCGATCCCGGCGACGGACCGCGCCACGCGGTCTGGTCGAACGACGGGCGCTTCCTGTTCGTCGTGAACGAGCTGGGCAGCTCCGTCTCGTCGTTCGCTCGCGAAGGGCGCGGCTGGAAGAGGACATGCAAGGTGTCTATGCTGCCGGATGGCTTTGCCGGAGAATCGAAGGCTGCCGCGATACGGCTTACCGCCGACGGAAAGATGCTTGCCGCTTCCAATCGCGGACATGATTCGATCGCGTTCTTCGACGTGGACGTCGCAACCGGATGGCTGACGCGCCGGAACATCGTGCCCCTCACGGGGCGCTTCCCCCGCGACTTCGCGTTTTTCCCCGGCGAGAAGTTCATGATCGTCGGGCACAAGCTCTCCGACGAGGTGCGTGTCTACCGTTTCGACAGGAAGAATGCCGCGCTCGAGCCAGTCGGCGAACCGGTTCCGGCATATCACCCGCTTGCCTTCACGTTCCTGTAACTTGGCGATGGTCAAGCTGCCAGAGGTCGTGATCGAGCGTGTCGCCGCGGTGCGCGGCGACGGAAAGCCCCTTGCCGAGCTGACCGCAGAGGCGGTCGGACGCCTTGCCATCGACACGTCCAAGACGCCCATCGGCGGAGTGATTGCCGCGACGTTCTCCAATCCCGACCGTTTTCCTTCGCTTGCGGTGCGCGTTGCGTCGCAGCTCGGACTCCCGAAGGAGACGCCGGCGTTCGACATTCAGATGGCGTGCAGCGCCTATCCGTATGCCGTATATCTCGCGGGACGGCTTGCGGCGGACTTCGGTGCGCCTGTGCTGGTTGTGGACGGCGACGTGCAGTCGCGACTGGTGGATAGTGCCGATCATGCGACGGGCGGAATTTTCTCCGACGCGGCCACTGCCAGCGTAGTGTCCGTCGGCGACGGTTCCGACAGCCGGTTCGGATTCCTTTCGCGGCTTGATGGGGCACTGACATGCACTGAGTCGGGGCCGATTCGCATGGACGGCATGCGCGTGTTCACGTTCGTGGCAACCGAAGTCGTCGGTTTCCTTCGGGAGTTCGGTTGCGATTTCGACCACTTCGCTCCGCATCAAGCCAATCCCTACATGATACGCCAGCTGGCGAAGTCGCTGGGGCTTGAGGGGCGACTGCTGACGCTTGACGCTGCGGAGAAGAACCCCGGCAGCTGTTCCGTGCCGATGGCGCTTGCGGCGAGCGGAGCATCCGGGCGGGTGCTGATAGCCGGTTTCGGAGCTGGCTTCTCTGCGGCCGCCGGCGTGGTGAGCGTCCGTAGCGGGGCCGCCGCCTAGTGGTTGCGAAATGAGCGGTGTCATGCGAAACGTGCGGCGTTGCGGCTGCGGTCCGTCCGATTCCGGTGTCAGGGCCGACCCGATCCTCTATGAGGATGGCAGGGAGCGCAGGACCCTCGATCTGCGCCCGGACGGCGTAGAGTGCATACCGCTTCTTGGACTGAGCAACTTTCAGTCCATGCGCATGGGCCCGGAGGACCATGTACATCCAGGCTGCGTGGAGATATCGCTGTGTTTGCGCGGAAACCTCATGTTCGAGTCGCTCGGCGTCGCATATCCTTTCCTGCCGGGAACGGTGTTCGTGTCGCAGCCGGATGAACCGCATCGGATGCGGCACAACCCGAAGGGGCTGATGCTGAACAGGATCCTTTTCTCAATCCCGCGCGAAGGAGAGACCGTGCTTGGACTTTCGCCAGAGGAAAGCGGCTGGCTCGTGAGTCAGTTGACGCATTTCCCCGTAAGGCTGTTCCCTGCTACTGAACGGGTGAAGTCTGCCTTCGCGAGGCTGTTCGAGGTCTATGACATGGGCGAACGCCGGTCGACTTCGCGCTGCCTGAAGATGAAGGCGGCGACACTTGATCTTCTCATCGCAATTGTCGAGGCGCCGCATTCGCCGGCCTCTCCGAAGGGAAAGCACAACCCCAAGGTGAATGTTGTCGTGGAAAAGATGCGGCGGCATCCGGAGGCGAACTATCCGCTTGAGGTCATAGCAAGGAGCGCGGCCCTCTCTGTCGTTGCTTTCAACGATGCCTTCAAGCGCGCGACGGGGCTTCCGCCACATGCGTTCCTGCTAGATCTCCGCGTGAAGGCCGCCGCTCGTGATCTTGAGAACCCCGGCGTCTTGGTCGCTGACGTGGCGAAACGCTACGGCTTTTCGTCCTCGCAGCATTTTGCAACGGCGTTCAAGCGCATCACCGGAGTCTCGCCACGCCGCCGGTCGCCGGCAGGTTAGCCAGAAAGGATAAGATGAAGGCTGTTCTCGTATCGCTTGCCGCAACACTGGCGCTCCTTGCGCCGGCGGTGGAGTTCCGCACGCCGGATGGCGTCGCAGGCCGTGCCGACGACATCGGCGGCGGCGTATGGCGAGTGCGCCTGGCCGACGCGGAAGGCCGGTTTTCCGAACGCGGCGCCGTGCAGGCGCTCGCGGCGTTCATGGGCGAGAGTGTTCCGACCTTCGGTGCGCCGGACGGATCGCGCGTCGAGGTTTCGCAGAATCCCTTTGCGCTCCGGTTCTATTCCAAGAAAGGTCGTATTGTTCGTGAGATAACGTCGCTGGCCGTCGGATCGGACGGTTTTGCCGTGAAGGGGACGCTTCCGTCCGGCGAGGGCGCATATGGCTTCGGCGAACGACTGGACTGCCTGAACCAGCGCGGACAGAAGGTCCTGCTCTGCTCTTCCGACGGATGGAACGAGAGCGGCACGACATACGCGCCTGTTCCTTTCTTCGTCACGACTTCCGGTGCGGGCGTGCTCGTGAACGACTACGGAACGATGACCGCCGACATGGGCGCGACGCGGCCTGACGAGTGGTCTGTTACGGGGCTCGGGCGGCGCGTGGACCTCTATGTGTGGGCGACGGACCGGATGCTGGATGCGGTCAAGGGCGTGCATCGCCTTCAGGGCGGTTCGCTGCTCCCGCCGGACTGGGCGACAGGCCCCGTCGTTTGCCGCTACGCACCAGACCTTTCCGTGCTGGACGGATTCACATTCAAGAAATACGCGAAGCAAGGCTACTGGGAAGGCAAGGCGCTCCTCGGCGTTGGCGTGAAGGAGATGCTCGCCCGCTACGAAGCGATGGGAGCGAAGCCGAAGGCGTTCATAATGGAAGACTGGAACATTGAGATGTTCGGCGATTCCGACTTGGCGCGAATGCGGCGCGAGTCACTGAAGGCGTGCGGCGAGTTCCTGCGGAGCAAGGACGTGAAGATGCTTGTCTACATGCGCGTCGGCTCGCCGATCGACCGCAGATGCCCTGGATTCAAGAACGAGTTCTTGGCTCACGTCGATATTTTCAAGGATGGCGAGCTGCTCCAGCCAGGCACGGAGATGATACCCGACGTATATCTTACAGGCGTCAACGTCAATCCCGATTCTGGCAAGATCGCCAGAAGCAACGTTGCGCTCGACATCACTAACCCGGCCATGTGGGACTGGTACGTGAACGTCGTTTGGAAGGAGCTTGTCGATCTGGGCGTGGCGGGCGTGAAGATCGACTTCTGCGAAGAGCTTCCGGACGATGGGCGCGACTACGGCGCCATTCGCGTGGACTACAAGTGGCACGCCCCCGGCGTGTTCGACGGCGCTGCAGTCCATCATGCCTATCCGGCGTTCTTCGTCTCGCGCTTCACGCGCGAGATGTTCCGGCTGACGGCGGAGAAGGGCGGCTTCATGGTGCTGACGCGCGGTGGCGGCATCGGGTCCGGGCGCAACCCGTACATGTGGGCCGGCGACCAGATGCGCACGTGGAACAAGCTGGACGATCAGCTTCTGGCCGTCCTCAATTCAGGCATGAGCGGCATCCCGTTCATGAGCTACGACTACGGCGGCTACCAGTATGACGGCGGATCGCGCATGGAGCCTGCGGGCGTGATGAATCTCAAGACGGGCGCGTTTGACCTCTCGCGGACGGAAGCGAAGCCCGGCGAGGAGACGGTCTACGTGCGGCGCGGCAAGTTGCTGTCCGCAGAAGAGGAAGAGCGCATCTTCGCTCGCGCCTTGGCGTTTGCTGCGTTCATGCCCTGCATGCAGAGCCACGGGTACGTGCGCAACGTCTATGATTTCAGCGAGGCGACGCAACGGCAGTATGTAACTGCAGTCGCGAAGCGCGAAAGCATGGCGAAGTACATCCGGCAGGCGGTCCGGGTTGCGGCGGAGCAGGGCGTGCCGGTCGTGCGTCCTCTCGTTTTGGAATGGCAGGATGATCCGAACACGTATTCCATCGCCGACGAATTCATGCTTGGAGACGAAATCCTTGTTGCGCCTGCCCTCGGACCGGAAGTGACCCGCGAAGTCTATCTGCCGTGCGGTGAATGGAAGGAGCGCGCGACCGGGAAGATCCATCGGGCTGGGCGCGAGGGCCTGCGGCTCACGGTCCCTGTTCCGATGGGAGACATCCCGCTTTTTCGCATGAGGAACAACAGCGGAGCGGAATGAAGAGTGAAATGAAGCGACTGTTCATAATCGGTGCGGCGAGTGCGCTTGGCGCGGTTGCGGCGCCTGCAGGGAGTCCGGCGGCGGACGGATCGGACGTTGCACGTTGTGCGATTGTGTCGGCGCGGGGCATTGCGGGCGACGGCACCGTCCCGTGTTCGGACGCCATACAGCGGCTGATCGACGCAAACCCCAACCGTGAGATATTCTTTCCCGACGGAACCTACCTCCTCGACAAGCCGGTATGCACGCCCGCGCACCCGAATAAGAGCGTGTCGCTGCGACTTTCGGCTTACGCCAAGTTCAAGGCTGTCCCCGGCTGGACCAACACGGAGGCGATGGTGCGGCTCGGCGGCATCCACCCCGCCAACAACATCATGCTCCCGGGCAGCTGGTACTGGCTTAAGGGCGGCATCATCGACGGAAGCGGCGTGGCGAACGGCATCTCCATCGACAGCGGACGAGAGACGCTCGTCGCGGATTGTTCCATGAAGGGCGTGCGCATCGGCCTGCACATAAAGCACGGCGCGAACAGCGGATCGTCCGACTCGGACATCCGCAACGTCAACATCGTCGGCAACAACGCGCCGGACTCGATCGGCGTCCTGGTGGACGGCTACGACAACACCCTCGCGAACATGCGCATCTACGCCGTGGCGAAGGGAGTGGTGATCAACAGCGGCGGCAATTGCCTGCGCGACATACATCCGCTTCTAGCCATGAAGAAGGAGCATGATTTCTATTCCAGGAGCGTCGGGTTCGAGATCAACTCTGCCAACAACTGGATGGACTTCTGCTACAGCGACCAGTTCGCCACCGGCTTCAAGTTCGGCAAAAACGGCGGCGGCGTTCTCGACAAGTGCTTCTGCTACTGGTATTTGTCGAAGCCTTGGATGCGTCACGTGGGGTTCTCGAGCGTCGGGCAGTTCCGCGCAAGGGTGCAGAGTCCGACGGTGGTGTTCCGGAACGGCGATGCGACGAACTGCCTGGTCGAAGTTGGCGCGCCTGGCGGAGGAGGCAGTCTGCGCGACGTCAACTTCAATCCGAAGCGCGTGAACGATCCGCGCGATGCGCGCGCGTTGTATCTTCGCGATTGAGGCAAAAGCCTGGTGCGACGCTGTGTTGCTGGACAAGGGAGGAAAGGCGGTTTTATGACTGGTTGTAAAAAACGGCAGCGCCTGCTGGCGGTGATTTCTGCGGCGCTTCTTTTCCCTGCGATATGCGGGCATGCAGGCGCAGAGGACCTGCGTGGCCCCGAGGCTTGGCTTGAGTTCATGGGCGGCAATGTCCGCACGGACGGGCTCCGTTGCGATTTGGAGGCCATCAAGGGCGCGGGATTTTCAGGCGTCCATTTCTTCCACATCAATCACGGAAAGAAGGGCGCATGGCCCGACTGCCCGGTGCAGATTCCATGCATGAGCGAGAAGTGGGACGGCGTCATGCGCTGTCTTGGCAACGAGTGTGCGCGGCTGAAGCTCAAGCTCACCGTGCAGAACTGCCCGGGTTGGTCGCAGTCTGGCGGGCCGTGGATCGACCTTGACCACTGCCAGCGCGACATCGAATGTGCACGGCGCGATCTTGACGGAGGCGAGTCGCTGCGCCTGCCGGAGGTGCCTGAAAAACTGAGAGATGCCGACTCCGACTGGCGCGACATATGCGCACTTGCGTTTCCCACGCCGCTCGGAGACGATGGCGGCATGGTGCCTTGCGGACGCGGCGAGGAGCGTCCCGCCATAAGGCCGGTCTCCGTCACCACGAACGGCGACGAGCGCATCTATACGTTCGCCTCGCCCGTGACCATACGCTCCATGACGCTGCCGGGGCTTCATGCGTGGAACAGCGCATACGGCTATCATGCGCCGTGGCGGCGCGTCAGTCTTGAGGCGAAGGCGGCGGACGGATGGAGGGATGCGGTGCGGACGCCGCTGCCGGCATCGAGCTGGCGCGACTACGTCTATACCATTACGCTGGCATGCGACGAGCTGACGGCAACGGTATGGCGCTATCGTCTCGAGCACGACTTTCCGGTGAAGAAATGGGGCGAGCCGGAGTTCTTTGCGGCTGCGAGGCAGACGAACTGGGAGGCGAAGTCCGCAAGGGTGCTGCGCTCGCTCCTGAACGAGCGGCCGCCGGCGCAGGATCCGCGTGCGTGGGTGGACGGATCGAAGATCGTCGACCTGACGGGCGTTTCGGAGTGGAGGGCTCCGTCCGGAAGGTGGACGGTTCTGCGGTTCGGCCACGTGAATTCGAAGCGTGTCAATTCCCCTGCGCCGAAAGAGGCGACCGGCTGGGAGTGCGACAAGCTCGACCCTAAGGGCATCGAGGCTAACTTCAAGGGTTACATCGGGCGTCTCCTTGAAGGTCCGCTAAAGGGACGCATGTACGGAATGCTTGTTGACAGCTGGGAGTGTTTCGGTCAGACCTGGACGACGCGGATGGAGGAGTACTTCGAAAGAGCCAACGGTTACGGGCTGCGTCGGCATCTGCCGTCGCTCTTCGGCTACGTTATCGACTCTCCGGAAGCGACCGAGCGGTTCCTCACAGACTGGCGGCGCACGAACGGCGACCTCATCACGAAGAACTACTTCGGACGCATGGCAGAGCTTGCGCATGAGGCTGGGCTGGCGGCGTACTACGAGACGGCGTTCGGCGACATCGTATTCGGCGACCTGCTCGAATACTGGAAATACGCCGATGCGCCGATGTGCGAGTTCTGGTATCCTCACGCCACGAGGGCCGAAGGCGGCGTAGGATCGTACGTGTTCAAGTCCATCCGACCCTGTGCGTCCGCAGCCCACGTCTACGGCAAGCGGCGCGTAGTGGCCGAAGCGTTCACCGGAGGCAATGGCATCAGCTGGGACGAGGACTTTAGGAAGCTTCAGGATGTCGCGAACCGTCATTTTGCGCGCGGTGTTACGCACCTCGCCTACCAAAGCTGCACTCATGCCCCGGCGCCGGACGCGACTCCTCCGGGCGGCTGCATGGGTGGCTTCAACGGAACGCCGTTCACCCGTCTCCAGACGTGGTGGAGCTACATGCCGGAGTTCAACGGCTACATTACGCGCTGCGAAGATTTCCTTGAGGCTGGGTTCCCTGTGCAGGACGTGCTGTGGTATCTTGGCGACGCCGTCGATCACAAGCCGGACGAGGATTATCCGTTCCCTGAAGGTTTCCGCGCCGATTACCTGAACCACGACGTTCTCACCAATCGCCTCGCGGTGAAGGACGGGCTGTTCACCGTGCCGGAAGGGACTTCATGGAAGGTTCTGTGGGTGCCTGACGAGCGCTTCATGCTGCCTGCAACGCGCAAGAGCCTTGCAAAGCTTGCGGCAGCTGGAGGCAATGTGGTTTTCGGCGGCAAGGACGCGCTTGTCGCGGCGTTGAAGGGCCTTGCGAAAGACGTTGCGACCGATCCCTCTCTCGGCGACGAGCCGAGCGAGGACTTCATGTGGATTCACCGCAGGGCGAATGGCCTCGACCGTTATTTCGTCGCCGCCGGAACTAACGGCTGGCGCGGCAAGGTGACTTTCCGGGCGGCTGGGGACGTTTCGGTCCTCGACCCGGTGTCACTTGAGCGCCGCGCATGGCGAAACGGCGACGTGCTGGAGATTCCGCCGTCGCGTAGCGTGTTTGTGGAGTTCGGAGTGCCCGGCAATCAGTCGTCTCCGATGCCGCGACGGCGCACCGATCTGACTGGCTGGACGCTTTCGTTCCCTGCAGGGTGGGGTGCGCCGGCGAAGGTCGCGCTTGACCGCCCAGTCTCATGGACTGAGATTTCCGGCTTCACGCGCGAGGCGCAGGCGTTCTCTGGCACGGTGACGTATGAGACGGAATTTGACTGCGATGCGGACGGCGGCGAGGAACTTGACCTTGGGCGCGTGGAGTCCGTCGCAAAGGTATATGTGAACGACAAGCCGGTACGGGCGCTCTGGTGCGAGCCTTACAGGTGTCACATCGGCGGATTCGTCAAGAAGGGTCGCAATCGTCTGCGCATAGAGGTCACGAACACCTGGCGCAACCGCGTAATCTATGACCTTGGGCAGCCGGAGAGCGAGCGCAAGACCTGGATGCTATATGATCCGCGCTTCAGCCCAAGCCCGAAAGATCCGTTTGTCCCGTCCGGCATCCTGGGCCCGGTGTGCCTGGACTAGAGCAGATGCTTTCGCAGTGCGATGGGGACAGCCTAGGATCGGTTCAATGCGCCAGGCTTCGCGAGGATGGCGGTGAGATGATCTTTTTGCGCCATTCGCGCATGGACATGCCGAAGCGGCGGCGAAAGAGGATCTTTAGGTAGTTCGCATCGGGATAGCCGCAACGAACCGCGACGTCGGAGATTGCAAGCGACGTGTCGGCGAGCAGACGGCAGACCTCCCCTAGCCTGCTTTCTATTATCGCCTTTTGCATTGATGTGCCGGTAGCGTCCCTGAAACGAAGGTCGGCGAGACGCCGGGAGACATGCAGATGCTGGGCAACGTCCCTTGCGCTTATGCCCTTGAGCGCATTGCGCGATATGAACGACATGGCGTCATGCGCCAGCATTCCGGCATTGGCAGTGTGGTGTGTCGTGCCTCTTTCCAATACGGTCGATCCTCCGCAGAAGAACCGTCGCCTTGGCGGATTGCCCTTGAAGAGCATCATCGACTGGAGCTCTCGTGCCGCTCGGTAGCCTTCTTCCTCGAAATTCGGCTGCACGCTGGAAAGCCTGGGAACCGTGTGCATGCAGATGTCTTCGTCGTTGCCGATTCCGAGGATGGCGACGTCCGCCGGAATTTTCAGTCCGGTGCGCCTGCATGCGGAGAGGACGGTCCTTGCGGTGTCATCATAGGCTGCGAAGATTGCCGCAGGCTTCTCGCAGCCGAGAATGGCTGCCGACAGGCTTTCCGGGTCGGCGACACATTCCGACGGCATTCGCACGACCCTGACTCCTCGCTTCGCCATTTCGGCGGAGAATGCGTTGCCACGTTCCCGGCTCCAGCGCGATCCGGCGGCGTTCTCGGCGTACAGGTATGACTTGTAGAGGCCGCTTGACAGGATTGCGTTTGCGGCGCTGCGACATATGTCGCGCACGTCGTCCATGACAAATACGCATCTCTTGAATTCGCTCATCGTCCGTTCGTTCGGGAAGTCGGTGAACACCGTTGGAATGTTGAGAGAGGCGTGCAGGCGATGCAGCTCCTGCGTTTCCGGTATCGCGGCGAAGAATCCGTCAACGCCGTTTCTCGCCGCCGCCTCAAGCCTTTCGTACGTCACTTCACTTTCAGTGCGTATAAGTTCGATGTCCCAATCGTATCCCTCCGAAAGAAATCGATGCAGTCCGGCCAGCTTTTTCCTGCCGGCGACTTCGGAAAGGAGAGCTGTCGCCAGCACCTTGAATGTGCGATACTGTCGCTTGGCATGTCTCATTGTCTGATATTATATCATAATGGTTGCCGAAATGATACGGTTTTGATGCCGGAAAGATACTCTATGCAATGCGCCTATTTAATATAATGTCATGTGTTATGGATACCACAGAAACTATGTCTGGCAAAGGTGCAAATCTAACGGCTGCGTTTGGGTGTTCGGACACTGCGAAAGCGAAGGCGCGAGACTTCATCGACAACGAGAAGCAGTTCCAGCTGGGATTCCTGCCGACGGAACAGTCGAATCCGATAACTGCGACATTGGAGGAGGATTTCAGGCGCTCCACGCTAGCGGGAGTGCAGTGCCTGCAGCGCGGCGACAGGCAGATGCCGATCACGATGCGGCATGTTTTTGCCGGGAAGCGTTTTGCAAAGCTCGTGGATTCGATTGTCGAATCGGTGACCGGTCTCAGGGGGCGCATCATTTTTTCCGGATGCGGCGCAACGGGGCGTCTCTCGATTCTCCTTGAGTCCATGTGGCGCGACTTCTTCCACCGCCGCGCAGCAGAACTGACGGCTGAGGAACGTGCGCTTGCCGACCGCTCGGCGTCCATCATGACGGGCGGGGACTTCGCGCTCATACGCTCGGTGGAGTTCTTCGAGGACTTTGCGGAGGGCGGGCGGCGCCAGGCCGCTGCGCTTGAAGTGAGTGACGGCGACACGTTTGTCGCCATCACCGAGGGCGGCGAGACGTCTTCCGTGCTTGGCACGCTCAAGTATGCGGCAGAACACGGTGCCAAGTGCTTCCTCGTGTTCAACAATCCGGCGGACATCCTTCGCGCGCGGCTCGACCGCTGCCGCGAGGCGATCGACAATCCGAAGGTCACCGTAATCGACCTCTACTGCGGGTCGATGTCCGTCGCCGGCTCCACGCGCATGCAGGCCACCAGTTCCGAACAGGTGCTGTGCTCGTGCGCTCTTGAGGCTGCGCTGTGCCGCATCCTGCCGCGTTTTGCGAAGGAGACTGCGGAGGATTACACGGCCGCGTTCGAGAACCTGCTTGCGGGTCTGGAGTCGCCTGAAGGCCGTGCCGCGCTAGTCAAGGCCATCGAGTTCGAGAAGGGCGTATATGAGAAGCGCGGGCGCATCACGTATCTCGCCGACAAGTGCATGCTCGACCTCTTTACGGACACCACTGAGCGTGCGCCGACTTTCATGATTCCGCCGATCCGCTCCAGCCGCGAGAAGGGCCTTGCGCAGTCGTGGGCGTTCGTCAAGAATCCCCTCCATTCGACGGAAGAATGCTGGAGCGAGATGATGCGCCGCCGTCCGCGCTGCCTGAACTTCACGGGCGAAGACGCCCGCTCGCTCGGAATGCCGCAGGGATTCATCGACAATCCGCCGCTCATCAAGTACAGCGATCTCATAACCTACATGATCGGCAACGAACCGGCGCCGGAGCGCATCGATGGATTTGCCCGCGCCGCGGCGGTGATCCTGCGCGTGCCGGGCGAGACGCCGGAGTTCGTCTCTGCCGCGAACGGCCTCGCCGCCGCCTGGCCGGAAAAGACTGAATTCAGTTTCCCGTTCCCGATTGCCGACTCTCCGCTGGAGATATGGAAGCACCTCGCCGTGAAACTCGCCTTCAACTGCCTCTCCACCGGCACGATGGCGGCAATGGGGCGTGTCGCGGGCAACTGGATGAGCTGGGTGTCGATGAGCAACAAGAAACTGATCGACCGCAACATCCGGCTCGTCGAGGAGCTCGGCCGCGTCGATTACGAGACGGCGGCGGAAACGGTTTTCGCCGCAGAGGAGTGGATCGCCTCGCAGGACTGGTCGCAGACCGAGGAACCGTCGCCCGTCCAGGTCGCGCTGGCGCGGCTCAGGGGGAGCGGGAAATAGCAGGCATCTGTTCGCGTCAGGCCTGATAGCATGACAGACTTTCAACCAGTAAAGACCACGGAGGAAAAGCAATGAAGTTCCTGAAGACTATGATGACAGTTGCGGTTGCCGCGATTCTGCCGAACGCATCGCTGGCTGAGACGCATGCCCTGATGCCCTACGCCTACGTACAGGCTTATGGCTCCAACAGGATTAACACGGGGTACCATGCGAACGGCCTTTCCCGCTATTTCGTGGATTACCAGCTCGTAAACCCATCAACTCGCAGCCAGGCCATATTCGGCGACACAAAGGGTATCCAATTTATATGCGCGTTTTATGTTCCCAATAGCGACAACAATCAGCTCACTTGGTACTATAGGACGACGGAAAAACCCGTTACGAACTACACGATGGCTGTAATCAGGGACGCAAGTCGCAGGGTCATGACCGCGATCCATCCGACGACCTACAGCGGAGCGGTGGACGTAAGCCTTTATGACCGTACCGATTCAGTCGCGACAAATACAACCTCGAAGCACAGCGGCCAAAATTCGACATACGTCTATCTGTTCGCATTGAATGCCACCGATGGCACGTACATCGCGGGTGAAAAACGAATCTACTGCTTCGAGGCGGCGGATGATAGCTCGGCCGTGATGCCTTCCGTATTCCTTGCGCCGATGACAAACGCCGTAGGCGAGGCGGGCTTCATGGACATTATGACCGGAACCTTCCGCGGCGAGGCGAACGCCAACCCGTCCAATGCAATGACGTTCAGCGACGGAGTTGGCAGTGCGGACGACTACAGATACGAGAACGGCACGTTCTCCGCAAAGTTCCGCGCATACGCTGAGGACACTACGACGGGCGGCGTAAAGTTCGGCAATGGAGAGGCATCGGGGTCGGCAGAGGCTTGGGTGGAGCGCGGCGGAGGCGTGACGCTGACCGCAGTTCCCGCTGCGGGATACGATTTCGCGGGATGGATCGGCGACACGTGGGCGATAACGTCCGGCTCCGCGAAAAGCGCCACGGTCACCGTTCAGAGCGGCACGGCGGTTCAGCTGCTGGCGATGTTTTCCGAGGCGTCGTGGCACTGGACGGGTGCCGCAGGGGATTCCAACTGGTTCACCGCCGGCAACTGGGCGGACGGAAGCGGCAACGCCGCCGTTTCGCTTGCGAGCGGCGACAAGTTCACGTTCGAGCAGGATGGCGACATCACCGTGAACTACAATCCCAGCGATCCTGGCTTTGTGGTGGGGAGTCTGCTTTTTGCAGCCCCCGCCGGGGCGGTGACTGTGACCGGCGGTGAAATCGCCTCCCTGACAAACATCGTATGCATGAACGGAAGGGAGAACGTGATGTCCAACGCTGTAAACTTCTCCGGAGACGTGGATGTGACGGCAGCGAGCGGACACGTGCTTTTCGCCGGTGGCGCTACGGGGTATAAGGTTGCGAACCATATTGAGCTTTACGGGAACTACACTCTGACCGTGAACGGCGACTACGTTATGGATCCTGACACGATCCTGAAGAGCGGTTCCACGCTCAGGATGCCAAACGGGACGTTCTACAAGCACCTTGGCGACTACTCTTTGGAGAGTTGTGCGACCACGATCGTCAAGTGCGCGAAGATCAACATTGACAGGGCCGATCCAAGGCTTATGCTCACCAATAACGGCGTGTTTGTCGTCACTGACCATGCGCTCGTCAGCGCCAGAAATACCATTAATAACTATACGCAGTATCTTGCACCCAACAACGCCGGCGTGTTTATCGCTAACGAGGTGAACGTCAGGGCGGCGGCTCATTGCTTTATGGGCGTTCATGCCGTGCTCGGTCCGGGAGGGGTCAATCTTGATACCAACTGCTTTGTTCGCCTGGTCAACCTCGGAACGAGCCGCTTCGGCGCTTATGCCGACTGGGAGATTGGCTGTGACTCCGTCGGTGTCGCCGCCAGTGGCCCCGCGATGTACAGACAAGGCGGCAACAAGCCATCTAATCTTACGTTCGATACGTCGGACTACTACGATCCGTCCGTCGGGCGCACAATCACGTTAAAGGGGCCGATCGGCGATTACAATTACGATGGTCATGTTTCGAACGCGCCGCTTAACATAACCGTGGCGGGCGTGGGTACTCTTGCCTTCAACTATGCGAACAACAATTACGACGAGCTGTTCTCCAGCGGATTGACGGTGAAGGATTCGGCGACGGTGTCGGTCGTGCCAGGGATTAGTCCAGGTGCGGGCACGGTGACGTTGATGGACAATGCGACGCTGAAGGTCGCCGGGTCGGGCACGGTTGCGCTTGGCGGAAACCTGACGCTTGGAGAGAACGCGGCCCTTGCGTTCAACTTCACGGAGAAGGATGCCGCCCCGGTGCTGTCCATTCCGGCGGGATCGACTCTCCCGGCGACGGTTAACGTAAAGGTCTCGGCAGCAGACGGCCTGCGTCTGCGGGCGGGATCTTACGCGCTTACGAGCGGCTATGACTTCACCGGCAAGACCGTCAATCTCGTGGATCCTTCGGGCTTGGTTTCATCCATCGCTGTTGACGGGAGCGGCAACATCGTACTTGCGCCGAGAGTGAAGGGTGTTATCATATCCATTAGGTGAAAGGAAAACAAAAAATGAATCAGAACAGACGTGAATTCTTGACCGGCGCCGCCTGGATGGGCGCGGCGGCGATGGCGGCCGGCTGCATGAGCCGAGCCTCCGCTGTGAGCGGGATAGGCGGCGGCGCAGGCGCGCCGATGCATGGCTTTCGCGTGGCGCCCATGAAGAAGGTGCGCGTGGGCGTGATCGGCGTGGGGGCGCGCGGCACGCATGCCGTGCACCGCATTGCGCAGATTCCCGGCTGCGAGGTGACTGCGATGTCGGACATCAACCCGGTGCGGCTCGATGCCGCCCAGGCGTGGCTGAAGGAGCACGGCTTCCCGGCGCCGAAGGAATGGAGCCGCAATGGCGACGAGGACGCCTGGAAGGGGCTGTGCGACTCCGATGTGTGCGATGTCGTGTATTCGGTCACGCCGCGTCCGTTGCACTGCCCGATAAACGTGTATGCGATGGATCATGGCAAGCACGTCCTGCAGGAGGTTCCGGGCGCATTCAGCCTTGACGAGTGCTGGGCAACCGTCGAGGCGGCGGAGCGCAACCGGCGCCACTGCATGATGCTCGAGAACTGCGTCTATGGCGAGGAGGAGATGCTGGCGTTC
>JAFWKK010000010.1 GCA_017514235.1 Kiritimatiellia bacterium
CGACCTCCAATGGCTCGGGATGTCCGTATTCCCCGTCCCGCCGCCACGAGAAGTAACCGCACCAGGCGTTGGATGGCGAAGCCCGAAATAAATGATATAATTCTAACCCTCAAGCAGGGGAAGAAAAAGATGAAATCAAAATGTGTCATGAAATTCGGGCGAAAGCATCTTCGCAAAGTTAACGCGTGTCGTGCCGTCCTGTGCCTGGCGGCGCTGGCGGCCGCGGCGAATGCCGTGGCTTGCAGCGGTTTCGCCGTCGGCAAGAAGGTGAGCGCCACGGGACGCGTGATCGTGGCCCACAATGAGGACAACATTCCGAAGCACAGGATCCGCCATGCGATGATACCCGCCGGCGCACCGCAGTTCGACGAGCCGGGGCACGTCAGTATCCCCCCGGCGGAGCGGGCCTGCGCCTGCTTCTGGAGCGAGCTGAAGTCTGCGGACGGCGAGCCGTTTCCGGGCGACCTCTTCTTCAACGAGAACGGCGTAATGGTGTATTCCAACAACGGCGGCGTGTACGAGGAATGGGACGGTAAGACGTTTTCGCTTCCGGACGAGGGATACTGGTCGTCCTGCACCGACGGCGGCCTTGGCATCAACCTTCGCTTCGCGGTCGCGCAGCGTGCCCGGACGGCAAGGGAGGGCGTTTCGATAATGACCAACCTCGTGACGACGTTCGGCTACGAGCCGTTGTCCCGCATCTTCACGATCGCGGACAAGGACGAGGCCTGGCTCGTTCAGGTGCTGCACGGCCGCCGCTACGCCGCCCGCCGCTGTCCCGACGATGCGGTCGCCGCCTATCCGAACTGCCTTACGATCGGCGCGATCGAGCCCGGCGACGTCTGTTCGCCGCACATCGATGCGCAGCGCGGCGCCTTCGATTTCGCCGCGAGATACCAGGGGCCGCGCACGTGGAAGTCGCCGTTCAACCTGCATCGCGGCCTCGACCTGTACCGCATCGTCGCGGGGCTGGGCGTGAAGGCCGGCGAGACGTATCCGTTTTCGCTTAAGCCTGCCCACATGATTTCCGCCGCCGACATAAAGCGCGGACTCGGTTCCCACTACGAGGGCACTCCGTACGAGACGAACCCGAAGCACCCGGAGAAGGGACCGAAGGTCCTGGAGCCGATCTGCCGCCGCAGCACGCTGGAGGCGATGGTCTGCGAGTTCGGCGAAACGCCGGCGGAATGCGTCCTGCACATTGCGAAGGGGCGTCCCTGCGAAACGCCGTTCAAGACGTTCCGTCCGTTCGGGGGAACGCTTCCCGACGACGTCGCGACCGGTGAGGAAGCGGTCAGGCGCATAAGAGAGCATTACAAGGCGGCGCGGTGAAAGCCTCTAAGAAAGGAGCAAGGCAAGATGGAGAGAGAAGGGGATTCCTTGAAACCGGCGGCGATCGCCGGCGGGGCTGATTCGGACGCGGCGGGCCAGGCCGTAGGCATGGTGTGCGGTGCGCTTGCCGATTCGGCGAAGTACGCTGGGCTGCATCCGCGCTTCGCCAAGGCGTTCGAGTTCCTGCGGTCGCATGACCTGGCGGCGCTGCCGCTCGGGCGCAACGAGATCGACGGCGACGACTTGTTCGCGAATGTCATGGAAGCGACCCTGGAACCGTGGAATCCCGATGCCAAGCTGGAGGTCCACCGCCGCTATTTCGACATACACGTGCCGGTTGACGGCGACGAGGTGCTTGGTTTTCTGCATGACGAGGAACACGCCAAGTCCGCCGATTTCAACGAAAAGGACGACTATGTGCTGTTTCAGGCTCCCGGCATGGCCAAAGTCACGCTGAAGAAGGGAGAGTTCGCCATCTTTTGGCCCAACTTCGCCGCGCACGCCCCCTGCAAGACGGATGGCGAGCCCTGCAAGCGGCGCAAGCTGGTGGTGAAAGTGCGTCTGTAGCCCGGCGAGCCGATTCCAGTTCGTGCTGCCCTTGCCCGTTTCGCCCATTTAGGGTATAATACACCCCAATGACCAGTAACGACGAATATGTCATTCAGCTCCTTGTGGAGCGTGGATACCTGACCTCCGAGCAGGTCGAGGCGGCGGCGCAGTCCATGAAGGCCGAGAACGAGACGACGCTCGACGTACTCGTGTCCGGCGGCACGATCGGCGAGGACGAGGTTCTCGGCACGATCGCCGACCAGTTCGGCCTTAAGTACTGTCACATAAACGCCGACGCGATCAGCCCGGAGGCGACGCAGGCGATTTCTGCCGACATCGCGAAGAAGTACGGCGTGGTGCCGGTGGTGGCGAGCGAGGATTCCGTCACCGTGGCGCTCTCGGACCCGATGGGCTACGATGCGATCGACTCGCTGCGCTACGTGCTGCACGGGCGCGACGTCGAGGCGGTGCTTGCGCCGCTCGAGGAAGTTCGCACCGCAATGGCGAAGCTTTACCCGACGGGCGAGGATGCGGAGGTGTCGACGCGCGACGAGGAGGGGCTTGACGGCGGAGACGCCGCGGAGGGCGACGACAGCGCCGTCATCAAGCTCGCCAACATGATCTTGACGACGGCG
Source organism: Kiritimatiellia bacterium (assembly GCA_017514235.1). Lineage (GTDB taxonomy): Bacteria > Verrucomicrobiota > Kiritimatiellia > RFP12 > UBA1067 > UBA1067. The sequence continues at coordinate 2,517 of JAFWKK010000010.1, forward strand.
ATCAAGATGAAGGCGTCCGATATTCACATCGAGCCGATGGAGAAGGAGTTCCGCGTCAGGTACCGCATCGATGGCGCGCTCCGCAAGATGGACTCTCCGCCGAAGCGCCTTCAGAGCGCGATCATATCCCGCTTCAAGATCATGTCGAAGATGAAGATCTCGGAGAAGCGCATACCGCAGGACGGCCGCATCCAGATCTCCGTCGGCAACAAGGACCTGGACCTTCGCGTCTCTTCGGTGCCCACGAACCACGGCGAATCGATCGTAATGCGAATCCTCGACAAGTCGAACCTGTCGCTCGGCCTGCCGCAGCTCGGCTTCCTCTCCGACGACCAGACGACGTTCGAGCACCTCATCAAGCTGCCTGACGGCGTCGTGCTCGTGACGGGGCCGACAGGGTCCGGCAAGACCACTACGCTTTACGCCTGCCTCGGGCAGATCAACACGCCCGACAAGAAGCTCATCACGGTCGAAGACCCGGTCGAATACCAGATGAGCGGCATCAACCAGGTTCAGGTGAACAAGGACGTGGGGCTCGACTTCTCAGCCGCCCTCCGCTCGATCCTCCGCCAGGCGCCGAACATCGTGATGATCGGCGAGATCCGTGACGCCGAGACTGCCGACATCGCCATGGAGGCGGCCCTCACCGGCCACTTGGTGTTCTCGACCCTGCACACGAACGACGCTCCGTCGGCGGTGACCCGTCTCCTCGACATCGGCGTGAAGCCGTTCCTCGTCGCATCGGCGCTCCGCGCAGCGATGGCACAGCGTCTCGTCAGGGCGATCTGCGAGAAGTGCAAGGAGGCCTATACGCCGTCCGACCGCGAACTCAAGATGCTGGGCGGGCTCGCCAAGGGCACGAACGCGACGCTTCCGGACCACATGTACCACGGCACGGGATGCGATGTCTGCGGCAAGACCGGCTACAAGGGACGCAAGGGCATTTTCGAGATATTCAAGGTTGACGACACTATACAGCGTCTCATCTTCGACCATGCCCCGGCGACGCTCCTCAGGCAGCGCGCCCGCGAGCTTGGCATGCGCACGCTCCGCGAGGACGGCATGCTGAAGGTGGCCAGCGGCATGACGAGCCTGCAGGAGGTCTTGCGCGTCACGATGGGCGACGCCGACTGACGGAGGCGCGATGACGACGGTGCTTCCGATCTGCATCGCGCTGCCGGTCGGCGCGACGCGTGAAAGGGAATGACGGACCGTAACCTACGGGGAATCATCTTATGATGGACAAACGCTATGACGCAAAGGCCGCAGAGGCCAAGTGGTATCAGATATGGGAAAAGAACGGGTCCTTTCACGACGACCCTGACGGACGCGAACCGTACTCGGTCGTGATACCGCCGCCGAACGTGACCGGCATTCTCCACATGGGTCACGCACTCAACCAGACGATCCAGGACATACTCGTCAGGTGGCGCCGCATGCAGGGGCGCAACACGCTGTGGCTGCCCGGCACCGACCACGCCGGCATTGCAACGCAGAACGTAGTCGAGAAGGCGCTCAAGAAGGAAGGCAAGCGCCGGCAGGACCTCGGCCGCGAGAAGTTCCTCGAACGCGTCTGGGAGTGGAAGCGACAGTATGGCGGCACAATCGTCCACCAGCAGAGAATGCTCGGCAACTCGACCGACTGGCAGAGGGAGCGCTTCACGTTCGACGAGGGCTGCTCGAAGGCCGTGGCCAAGGTGTTCACTCAGCTTTACGACGAGGGCCTGATATACAAGGGCAACTACATCGTCAACTGGTGCCCCAGGTGCGGAACGGCACTCGCAAACGACGAGGTGGAGCACGAGGAGAACCACGGTCACCTCTGGTACGTGCGCTATCCGGTCGTCGGCAGCGAGAAGGGCGCGGCGGGCGAGCCGTACAAGGACTACATCATGGTAGCGACTACGCGTCCGGAGACGCTGCCGGGCGATACCGCCGTCGCCGTGAACCCGAAGGACGAGAGATATGCGCACCTCGTCGGCAAGACCGTGATCCTGCCGCTAACCGGTCGCGAGATACCTGTAATAAGCGACGACTACGTCGAGAAGGAGTTCGGCACGGGCATCGTGAAGATCACGCCCGCGCACGACCCCAACGACTTCCTCGTCGGCAAGCGCCACGGGCTTGCCGAGATCAACATCATGACCGACGACGGGCACATGAACGAACTGGCCGGCGCGAAGTACGCCGGAATGGACCGCTTCAAGTGCCGCGAGGCGCTCGTAGCCGACCTTGAGGCGGAAGGGTGCCTCGACCATATCGAAGACTACGACAACCAGGTCGGGCACTGCTACCGTTGCCACGAGGTCGTGGAGAGCAGGCTCTCGAAGCAATGGTTCGTGAAGATGAAACCGCTCGCGGAGCCGGCTATAGCGGCGGTCAGGTCGGGCGAGGTGAGGTTCGTCCCGGAGCGCTGGTCTAAGATATACTTCAACTGGATGGAGAACATCCAGGACTGGTGCATCTCGCGCCAGCTCTGGTGGGGGCACCGCATTCCCGCATATTACTTCGGAGACGGCAAGGTCGTCGTCGCGGAGACGCCGGAGCTTGCGCTTGAAAAGGCGAAGGCCGTCGACCCGAACGTGACAGCCGCCGACCTCCAGCAGGATCCCGACGTCCTCGACACGTGGTTCTCTTCGTGGCTCTGGCCGTTCTCGACGCTCGGCTGGCCTGAGAAGACCGCCGACCTCGACTACTACTACCCGACGACGGACCTTGTGACCGCGCAGGACATCATCTTCTTCTGGGTCGCGAGGATGATGATGGCCGGAATTCACTTCATGGGGAAGCCGCCGTTCAGGAACATCGTGATTCACGGCATCGTGCGCGACGCGCAGGGGCGCAAGATGTCGAAGTCGCTCGGGAACTCCCTCGACCCGCTGGAACTCATAGACGCGTACTCGGCGGACGCGCTCCGCTTCTCCATCGCGCTCATCACGTCTCTCGACTGCGACTCTAAGGTGAGCAAGGAGAAGTTCGAGATCGGTCGCAACTTCTGCACCAAGATCTGGAACGCGGCGCGCTTCATGGAGATGCAGGCGGAGAATGCGGCCGAGCTCCCGGCAGGGAAGCCCTACGGGAACCTGACCTCCGACGAGAAGCATGTTCTCTGGGCGTGCGACAAGGCCTGCCGGAAGGTGAACGAGATTCTAGAGAGCTACCGCATCCAGGACGGGGCGCTCGCGGTCTACGACTTCTTCTGGACCGAAATCTGCGACTGGTACGTCGAGTACGTCAAGGATTCGCCGAACAAGCCTGTCTCGCTTGCGATTTTGCGCGACGTGTTCTGGAAGGCGCTGCGGCTTCTTCACCCCTACATGCCGTTCGTCACGGAGGAGGTGGCGCACCAGCTGGGCTATCTCGGGGAGGGCGAGACGATCATGCGCTCCGAGTTCCCGAAGGGCTACACCGACGCCGAGAAGGCGGAGTGGGGCCTTTCGCAGGAAACATACGACTTCGTGAACGCCAAGCGGGCGGCTGTCACCGCGATCCGTGCGCTCAGGGCCGAGTACAAGGTGCCGCCGGCGGCTTTCGTGAAGGTGACGGTTGCGACCGACGATCCGAAGGCCGAGACCGAGGCCGAGTCTCTGAAGAAGGCGATGAGGGCCGAGTCCGTCGCGTTCGTGCCGGCCGGCTCCGACCTCGCCATGCCGTCGAAGATCACGGACTTCGGCACGGTGTACCTGTCGCTCGAAGGTCTTGTGGACAAGGCCGCCGAGTCGAAGCGTATCGCCGGGGAACTGGCGAAGCTGGCTGGCTTCATCAAGTCTAGCGAGGCGAAGCTCTCCAACGAGAACTTCGTGGCGCATGCTCCTGAGGCCGTCGTTGCCGAGGCGCGGCGGAAGCTCGCCGAGAACAAGGAGAAGGTCGCGCAGCTGGAGAAACTGGCAAAGCTCTTCGCGTAGTTAGGAGGCTGGACATGGCAACGATCAAGTTCCTGAAGGTGAAGGGGACGTGGCGCGAGGTGGCGGACGCAGCGCGTACGACTATTCGGCAGGACGAGGGCACAAAGGAGCCGTCCTCCCGCTGGAAGAAACGCATTCTCCTTGCGGAGCATTCGCCGATACGCAAGCTCTGCTTCAACTGGAAATGGCAGGACCTGCCGTACTGGGTAAGCGTCCACTTCGTCCGCCACAAGTTCGGTATCGAGCATTTCGTATCGACGCAGCGCACCGACCGCACGGGCGAGGACCGCACGGGGGCGCGGCAGGACGCCCCTGTCGTGCACGAGTGCTTCGCAAACGCGCAGGCGGTGATGTTCATCAGCCGCCGCCGGCTGTGCGGCCAGGCGAGTCCCGAGACGCGCGCGGCTTGGAAACTCGTCGTCGACGAGATCGCCAAGGTCGAGCCGGAAGTGGCGGAATGCTGCGTGCCCGAGTGCGTCTATCGCGGCTTTTGCCCCGAATTCCGTCCGTGCGGCTTCGTCGACACCCCGGCCTACAAGGAGCTTGTGGCCAAGTATCGCGCGGCGACGTGAGATGGAACGGCTGCAGAACCTGCTGGCGCACGCAGGGGTGGCGTCCCGCCGAGGCGCGGCGGAACTGATCGAAAGCGGTGCGGTGACTGTGGACGGGCTGGTCGTGCGCGAACCTGGCGCCCGCTTCGAGCCGACCGCCGTAGTCCGCGTGCATGGCCGCCGGGTCGTCGCGGAGGCGCGGAAACGCACCGTAGTCCTTTACAAGCCGGTCGGCGTGCTGTCGACGATGAGCGACCCGTTTGGCGGACGGACTGTCGCCGAGCTGGTGAAGACTCCAGAGCGCCTTGTGCCCGTCGGGCGGCTTGACCGCGACAGCGAGGGGCTTCTGCTGCTGTCGAACGACGGTGCGCTCGTCAACGAGCTGACTCACCCGCGCTTCGCCCACCGCAAGACTTATCACGTCAAGGTGGCGGGACGGTGGAGCGACGAGAAGCTGGCGGTGCTGCGCTCGCCGCTCACGCTGGACGACGGCTACACGATCCGTCCGGTGCCGGTGGACGTTCTCCGCGACTACGGCGACAACACGCATCTGCTGAGGTTCGTGCTTTCCGAGGGACGCAAGCGGCAGATCCGAAAGATGTGCTCGGCGGCTCATCTAGTAGTGCTTTCGCTTGTTCGCGTCGCCGTCGGTGCGTTTGAGCTTCCGCCAGAACTGCGGCCTGGCGAGTGGCGAGACCTGACGTCTGAGGAAATCGGGCTGTTGAAGGCCTGATCCATGGCGTGCCCGTTGCGCGGCTGAGCGGCAGCCGAACGCGATTTATGGTATAATTCCCGGAACCAACGAGGGGCAGAGACTATGACTTTGGCAGAACTCGAGCAGAAGAAGGCTGAGAGCCTTGAGGCTATTGCGGCTGCGGCTGACGCGGCGGCGGTGGAGGCGCTTCGCGTCGCATACGTCGGAAGGAACGGGTCTATCCCCGCGCTCATAAAGGGAATGAAGGACGTCCCGAAGGAGGATCGCCCCGCGTTCGGCAAGGCGGTTCAGGCATGGCGCGCCGAGGTCGAGGCCGCGCTTGCCGCGAAGGGCGGCGGCTCTGCGGGCGAGAAGGCAGTCGAGGCCGACCTTACGCTTCCGGGCCGCTGGTTCGGCCTTGGTTCTAAACATCCCCTCTCGCGCGTCATCGAGGAGTCCGCCGCTATCTTTGCCCGTCTGGGTTTCACGGTCGCCGACGGTCCGGAGCTTGAGACACGCTTCAACAACTTCACCGCGCTCAACACGCCGCCGCACCATCCTTCTCAGGACAGGACGGACACATTCTGGTTCGGGGAGGACTGTCTGCTGCGCACGCAGACGTCGCCAGTGCAGATACGAACGATGATGGCGAACAAGCCGCCTGTGCGCGTGATATGCCCTGGGCGCACGTTCCGACGCGACACCACCGACGCCACGCACTCCGCCAACTTCCACCAGATAGAGGGCCTCTACGTCGACCGCCTGCCGCAGAAGCCGGTTTCGCTCGCCGACCTGAAGAGCGTGCTCGCGTATTTCGCGAAGGCCATGATGGGCGACGGCGTGACTGTAAGGTTCCGTCCGCACTTCTTCCCGTTCACCGAGCCGTCGGTAGAGGTGGACTTCACGTGCCATGTCTGCAAGGGGAAGGGCTGCAACGTATGCAAGCAGTCTGGCTGGATCGAGGTCGCCGGCGCCGGCATGGTCGATCCGCGGGTGTTCAGGCACGTCGGCTACGACCCCGAGAAGGTGTCGGGCTACGCCTTTGGCTTTGGAGTGGAGCGCATAGCGATGATCAAGTACGGCATACCCGACATACGCTGGCTCTACGAGAACGATGTGCGGTTCCTCAGCCAGCTTGGCTGAGGGCAAAGGACGGGCGGTGCGCCATGATGACCATTTACAGGTGGGAAAACGGCGGCCTGAGGGAGACGTCGGAGTTCGCACCCTCCTGCTGGATCAACCTCGTAGAGCCGTCGACGACCGAGCTTGAGGCCGTCCTTTCGTATTCCGGCGTTCCGCGAGACTTCCTTACCGACCCGCTTGACGCCGGAGAACGTCCGCGCTTCGACTGGGAGGACGACTCCAACCTCCTCATCGTCCACGTGCCGATGCAGATACCGCCCGAAGAGGACGACGATGCCGTGCCGTACCGCACGATCCCTCTCGGAATCATCTTCCTCAGCCAGACGGTGATTACGGTGTGCAGCGCACGGACGCAGGTGACCACCGCGTTCCTCGACCAGATCCGTCGCGTCTGCCCGCCAAGCGACAAGTACCGCTTCGCGTTTCGCCTGCTGTGGCACGCTGGAGTGCTCTTCCTGCGCTACATAAACGACATACACTCGCGCACGACGGCGCTGGAAGACGAGCTGCACAAGTCCATCTCGAACGAGGTCATACTCAGGCTCTTTCAGATAGAGAAGACTCTCGTATACTTCACCACGAGCCTGAAGGCCGACACGATCGCGCTCGCCCGCGCGAACACAGCCAGGCAGCTGACGCTGTCTGAGGACGACCGTGACTTCCTCGACGACGCGCTCGTCGAGTACCAGCAGGCGCTGGAGACGGCCACCATTCACGCGAACATCTTGAACGGCACCCTCGACACGTTCGCCTCGCTCATCAACAACAACTTGAACAACGTGATGAAGTACCTGACCGCGGCGACGATTCTTCTCGCGGTGCCGACGCTCATCGCGTCCGTCTACGGCATGAACATCGGCCTCCCGTTCCAGAGCCATCAGAACGCCTTTGCGATCGTGATGGGGCTTTCCGGTCTCCTTGCCGCTGCGATCGGTGCGCTCTTCATATTCCTTTCGCGCAAGCGCGTGTTTTAAGCCAGGGGGAGATTAGCGAATGCAGCCGCCGACTTGCCGGGGACTGAGCCTCCTGAGCGGAGGGCTTGACAGCCAGCTTGCGGTCCGAGTGCTGGAACGGGCAGGCGCATATGTGGAAGGCGTCGCTTTCGAGACGCCGTTCTTCGGCTGCGCGGCGGCGAAGAAAGCCGCCGAGGCTCTTGGCATCGTGCTGCACGTGGTGGACTTCACCGACGATGAGATTGCGCTTGTCGAGAATCCTCCGCACGGATTCGGCGGTGCGATGAACCCGTGCATCGACTGCCATGCGGCCATGATCCGCCGCGCCGGCGAGATGATGGTTGAGCGCGGTTTCGACTTCGTGGCGACTGGCGAGGTGCAAGGGCAGAGGCCGATGTCGCAAAACCGCCAGAATTTGGGCGTCGTGGAGAAGGCGTCGGGGCTGAAGGGCCGTCTGGTGCGTCCGCTTTCAGCGAAGCTGCTTGAGCCGACCGTTCCCGAACTTGAGGGCAGGCTGGACCGGTCGAAGCTCCTTGACATCTCTGGACGCGCCCGCGACAGGCAGATTGCGCTTGCGGCCGAGCTTGGCATTGTCGACTATCCGTCGCCGGCCGGCGGCTGCAAGTTGACAGAAGCAGGTTTTTGCCGTAAGTTGAAGGACCTCATGGACCACGAGGGGCTGGCCAATCGGCGGCTCGTGGAGCTGCTTGTCGTCGGCCGCCGCTTTCGCCTGCCGGACGGCTCGTCGGTGATTCTCGGACGTGACCGTACCGAGAATGTCGTATTGAGCGGCGAGAGCGGAACGGTTGTCGCCTTTCCTGACGTGCCAGGGCCTACGGCGCTCTTGCCGGACGTGAAGTCTGAGGCAGACCTGGAGCTGGCTCGCGGGATAGTCCGTGCCTGGTCTCGTGGAGGCATCGGGCGGGAATCGTTCAGGAAATACCAGATCTGCTGACTTTGCCGCAATTGCCGGACCGCTTGATTTATGGTATCATTCAGAGAAACAGGTGAGATCGAATGATTGGCAAGGAAACGATGCTTGACAAGCAGGAAGGTTGCGGAGACTGATCTTGACGCTTCGAAGGAGGACTGACGAGCCATGTTGGAGACGATAGCATCACATCTTGACACACTGGCCGGGCTTGCCCCGGTGTGGAAGTTACTGCTCGTATTTGCGTTCATGGCGGTGGAGTCCAGCTTCGTGCCGTTTCCGAGCGAAGTGGTGATGATTCCCGCAGGATTTCTCGCCGCGCGCGGCGAACTGGGCTTTTCCTCTCCGGCGTCGGCAATGGTCGCGGCGGTTGCGCTGGGCGTGGCCGGTTCGCTGGCTGGAGCGTACGTGAACTACTTCCTGGCGCGCGCAGTGGGCCGGCCGTTCCTAGAAAAGCACGGAAAGTGGTTCTTCCTGAAGCCTGCCGCGCTTGCGCGAGTATGCGAGGTGTTCAACCGTTATGGTGCGGCAACGACCTTCGTGTGCCGCATGGTGCCGGCGATCCGCCAGCTGATTTCGATACCGGCAGGCATTTCGCGCATGCCGCTCGGACCGTTCACGCTCTTCACGGCACTTGGCGCCGGCGTGTGGACTGCGATACTCGCGGCGGCCGGCTTTGCGCTCGGGCGTGCCGCCGGCGACATATCGTACCTGGAGCTTTGCACGCGCGGCCGCGACATGGCGATGGCGCACCTGCCGCTCGTAATAGGCGCGGCGGTCGCGCTTGCGGTTCTGCATATCGTTGTTTCCCGGCTTGTGATGCGCCGCAAGTGACGTGTTTGCGCGTGTGGACAAGTTGTTCACAACTCATCAACAGGTGTAGACAACGCGCTGCGTCTCTGCCAGTCCTCTTTTGGTATAATTGGCGGCATGAGCGAACTGAAGACACCGCCTCACAACCTTGAGGCAGAGCGGGCCGTCCTGGGGTCGATTCTTCTTGACACTACGGGCAGGAGCGACGGCCGCGTGATGGACGAGTGCCGGTCTCGCGGTGTTGTGCCGGAGACGTTTTACGATCCGGCGAACCGGGCCATTTTTACGGCGATGATGGCTATGGGGGCGGCGTCGAAGCCTCTGGACGCCCTGGCTCTCATCGAGGAGCTGAGGCGCACAAACAGGCTTGAGGCCGTCGGCGGCGTCGGCTACATACAGTCGCTCATAGACCAGGTTCCGACGACGGCACACGCCGAGCACTACATCGGAATCTTGCGCGGCAAGCATCTGCGTCGCATGATGATCGAGCGGGCTACTGACGTGGTGGCGCATTGCTTCGACGAGGGCGAGTATCCAGACGCGCAGGTCGTGCTTGGCGACGCCGAGAAGAACTTCCTTGAAATCGGCGGCTCGGCCAGCGCGACGATGCCGTGGTCCGCGGCGATCGACGAGAGCTTCAAGAGAATCGACCGCATGTTCGAGTCGGGCGGCCGGCTGATGGAGGGCCTGTCGACCGGCTACAAGTACCTCGACGAGACGCTTCAGGGGCTGAAGCCAGGCGAAATGATCGTGATAGCGGCGCGTCCGTCGGTAGGCAAGACGTCGCTTGCGATGAACATCGCCGAGAGCGTGGCGCTCGGCATGGACATGAACAACGTTCCGGTCAGGTACGACAACGGCAAGCGCCATCCCGTGGCGATCTTCTCGCTTGAGATGCCGGTCGAGCAACTGACCAAGAGAATGCTCGCGGGGCGAGCCCGCATCAACATGTGGCGGCTCAACCGCAACCTCGTGCCGAAGAGCGAGAAGGAGATGCTGACGGGCAGCCTCATGCAGGCGATGGGCGAGCTGAAGACGGCGCCGATATACGTTGACGACACGGCAAGCCTTGACGTCATGGATCTCCGCGCCCGCGCCCGCCGCCTGAAGAAGCGATACGGAATCGAGCTGGTCGTGATAGACTACCTTCAGCTCTGCACCTGCCGCGAAGGTTCGCGGCAAGGGCGCCAGATCGAGGTGTCGATGATCTCCCGGCAGATAAAGGCGATGGCGAAGGAACTGAAGATACCGGTGATAGTGCTCTCGCAGCTTTCCCGCGACAACGAGAAGCGCGGCGACAAGTTCGAGAGGCCTAAGCTCTCGGACCTGCGCGACTCAGGCGCGATCGAGCAGGACGCCGACGTCGTTTTCCTGCTGCGCCGTCCTTCTCGCAATCCGAAGGACCCTGAGTCGCAGGACCAGACGCTTGCCTACGTGGACATCGCGAAGAACCGCAACGGAGAGACCGGCGACGTGAAGATGACCTTCGTGCGCGAATGGACGCGCTTCCTGGACCGCGAGCCGGAACACAAGGAAACCGAGAACTTCAGTTCGTCCGAACCTGTGCCGGAACAGGGCGAATTCGCACCGGACCCGATGTCGTAATTGCCAAGACTTAAGAAGAGGGGGCCGAAAGAATGAGGCAGATGACGCTTCTGGAAGGTGTCGCGGGCGAAGGTGCGGGAGCGCAGCCGCTCGCCTCCAGGATGCGCCCAAGGGACCTCTCTGAGTTCGTGGGGCAGTCCCACCTGGTCGGCGAGGATGGCATCTTGCGGCAGATGATAGTGCGCGACCAGATACCGTCCATGATCCTCTGGGGCCCGCCCGGCGTCGGCAAGACGACGCTCGCCAACGTGGTTGCGAACGCTACGAAGGCGGAGTTCGTGAACTTCTCGGCGGTTACGAGCGGCATCAAGGAGATAAAGGAGATCATGGCGCGGGCGGAGTCGGGACGGCGGCTGGGCGTGCGCACTGTTCTTTTCGTGGACGAGATACACCGCTTCAACAAGGCGCAGCAGGACGCGTTTCTGCCATATGTCGAGCAGGGCTCCATAATCCTCATCGGCGCAACTACCGAAAACCCGTCGTTCGAGGTGAATTCCGCTCTCCTCAGCCGCTGCAAGGTGTTCGTGCTCAAGGGACTTTCCGAAGACGACCTCGTGCAGCTAATGCGCCGCGCCCTGACGGACGAGCGCGGGTTCAAGTCGCTCGGCGTCTCCTGCGCTGACGACCTGCTGCGCAAGATCGCAATCTTTGCGAACGGCGACGCGCGCAATGCGCTGGGCACGCTGGAGACTGCGGTCGCCAACTGCGGAGTCGGTGCGGACGGGCGTCCCGAGGTGACAGAGAAGACGCTGGCGCAGGTCGTGAGCCGCAAGGCGCTCATGTACGACAAGAACGGGGAGGAGCACTACAACATCATATCGGCGCTCCACAAGTCGATGCGCAACTCCGATCCGGACGCGGCGGTCTACTGGCTGGCACGGATGCTCGAAGGGGGCGAGGACCCGCTCTACATAGCACGGCGATGCATACGATTCGCTGCCGAGGACGTGGGGCTGGCCGACCCGAACGCGCTTCTCCTGGCCGACGCGGCATGGAACGCCTGCCACAACCTCGGCGTGCCGGAATGCAACGTGCACCTGACGGAAATCGTGGTCTACCTCTCGTTGGCTCCGAAGTCGAACGCAATGGAGCAGACGTACGTCCGTGCGGCTCGTGACGCGCAGGAGCGCATGGCAGAACCGGTTCCGCTCAACATACGCAATGCGCCGACGCGGCTCATGAAGGAGCTGGACTACGGCAAGGGCTATACCTATGCGCACGACACGGACGAGAAGATCGCTCGCATGTCGTGTCTGCCGGAGTCGCTGGCTGGCCGTCGCTACTACGCCCCGTCGGGACTGGGGCGCGAGGCGAACATGAAGGCTCGCCTTGACGCCGTGCGCGACTGGCGCGAGGGGCGCACGGACGTGCCGCCGTTTTCTACTCCGGCGTACCGCAGCCGGTGACGGTCCGGTCTGTGTGCACGGGTGAGGGTGATTCAGGGACTTTTGTCTCGTACTTTACGAGGTGACCGTGCTTTGCTATACTGCGCGGCATGAATGTCGTTTCTGCGATTCTTGCTGCCTCCATGTCACTTGGCGCAGGCTCTGAGGAGTCGGCTGGTTGCCGCGCCGATTGGGAAGGGGCCTGGCTGAAGGTTGGCAATGCGCTGTTCAGCCGCGAGTATGCCGTCAGCAACGGTGCATTGCACACCATCTCCTTCAAGTCTGCCGATGGTGTGGAATGGCAACGGCAAGCGGCCTTGCCCATAGGCTGCCAGCCGCCGGTCCCAGGTTGCCGGCTGACGATATCGGCGGCGGCGGGACGGTGGAGCCCAGTCGGCACAGAGGGCCTGTGCGTGAAGGTGCTTGCCGATGGTCGCGAGACGGAGCTGTGGCTTTTCCCAGGCGTCCCTGGCGTAATCGCGAGGCGGGCGTGGACAGATGCGGTGAATCCAGTGCGCGACCGCGACCGCGACTTCAGGAACCTGTCGCAGGACGGCACGGTCCTTCGCAAGTGGCTCGACGAATGCGACTGCATCAGGTTCGGTCCGCAGCACATCAAGGCGACAAGCGTGGTCTGCATGGATCAGACCGACATCCGCGACAACCTGATGGACGTTGACGAACGTCTGCTGATGGCGTACGACACGCGTTTCACGCTGGCGGCGAGCGCACTGGACTGCCGCGACGTGCTGACTGGCGACGGGCTGGCGTTCATACGCCTTGCGCCGATGCCGTCAAGCAGGCCTGAGAAGGTCGAGGATTTCATTCTTGACGGGGCGCACCGTCGCGTTGCCTTGTTGGCGAACGGCTATCCGCTCGTCGAGCTGGTCTATCGCGGCGGCGATGCCGGGCGGCAACGCGCCGTGGTTGCGTTCCAGCGGGCGATCAGGCCGTACCTGGCGGAGCGCGACGGCATACTCCTTTCCAACACGTGGGGCGGCGGCAACCGCGATACGCGCATCAACCAGGCGTTTCTGCTGAAGGAAATAGAGGCAGGCGCGAAGATCGGCGTAGACGTCATCCAGATCGACGACGGCTGGGAGCAAGGGCGTACATCGAATTCGGAGCGCAAGGCGCTTGCCGGCAAGGAAAAGGTATGGAACGGCTACTGGGCCACGGATCCCGACTTCTGGAAAGAGGATCGCGAGCGTTTCCCGGACGGTCTCGGCTTCCTCGTGAAAAAGGCCGCCGAGAAGGGCATGCGCTTCGGACTGTGGTTCGGTCCGGATTCGAGCGATGACGCCGTAAACTGGAAACGGGACGCGGAATGCTTGCTCGACTACCACCGCCGGCTTGGCATCGATTACTTCAAGCTGGATTCGATGAAGCTCTTTACGCCGCTTGCCCTGAAACGCAACCGCATGATGTTCGACCTCATGCAGGAGGCGTCCGGAGGAGCGATGGTGTTCGACCTTGACTGCACGGCGGAGATACGTCCGGGCTTTCTCGGCCTCCTTGATGTGGGGCCGATGTTCGTGGAGAACCGCTACACGCTTCAGCCCGTGTACTGGCCGCACCACACGCTCAAGAACCTCTGGGACCTTTCGCATCTCATCGACCCGGTGCGCCTTCGCATGGAGTTCAACAACCCCGACACCAACCACGACAAGTACGGCGGCAGTCCGCTGTGTCACGGCAATTACCGTCCTGATGCGCTCTTCGCCACGGTCATGGCGGCCTCGCCTCTTGCATGGATGGAGCTTTCGGACGTCTCGGATAAGTCGATCGCAGCCCTGGCTCCGCTAGTGAGAACGTGGAAGGCGGAGCGGGCGCGCTGGCATGGCGGCGTGATCCATCCCGTCGGCAGCAGGCCTGACGGCGTGGCGTGGACGGGGTTCGTCTCCGAGGCGGCGGACGGGCGCGGCGGTTACGCGCTGCTGTTCCGCGAACTGAGCGCCGTTGATAGCTTTTCGCTCGACCTTGCGCCGATATTCGGGGAACGCCCGCTTTCCGTCAACGGGGTGATTGGTGGACGCGGCAAGGCGTCGCTCGACGGCACTCGCCTTGTGGTGTCCGTCCCGGAGAAGCTCGACTTCGTTTGGGTGAAGTTCGAGTGACGTTCGCCGGCGGTCAGGGATTCCGCTTGCCGGCGTGCTGGGCGCGCCAGGCGGTCATGGAGATTCCGAAGCGGCTTTTGAAGAGCTTCTTGGCGTAGTTCTCGCCACGGAAACCGCAGGCGGCTGTGATTTTGGCGATTGGCGTGTTGGTGTCGCGCAAGCGGCGCTTGACCTCTTCGAGGCGCACTTCCAGGATGGCAGCGAGAATGGATTGTCCGGTGAATTGCCGGAAGCGCGCATCAGCCAGCCGGCGCGATATCCCGAGATGGCTTACCACGTCGACTGCGCCTATTCCCTTGAGCGCGTTGTGGCGGATGAATTCCGTCGCCTGCTGGACGAGGCGTGTGGCCGGCGTTACTGGCTTAGCGGACTGGCGCTCGACGATAGTCTTTGCCGAAGAGCGGATGGTGATGGCGTGTCTCCGTTCCTGTCCGCCCATCAGGCCGTTCAGCGTCTCGGCGGCAAGTTCGCCGAGGCGAGTGTGGTCCGGGGCGATGCTGGTGAGCGTCGGCTCTGCGGTGTCGCACAGGAGCTCGTCGTTGTCAACGCCGATCAGGGCCATTTCATGCGGAATCCTTATGCCGACCATCGCAGCCGCTTCGAGCACATGGATCGCCCGTAGGTCGTGCACGGCCATGACTGCCGCCGGTTTCGGCAGGGAGGCGAGCCATTTCGAGAGCGCAGTGATGTCCTCAAGCGACCCCTTTTCCAGGTCGGCGGTTGGTGAATAGGTGCGCACGTCGGCATCCGATCCCTTGAATCGCGCAACGAACCCTTCGCGGCGCAGAATGGATGCGTAGCCGGTTGCGGCCCAGTCTACAAAACCGTAGGAGTGCGCCATTCCTAATGAGGCGAGATAGTCTGCGCCGAAGCGGCCTATGTCAGTGTCGTCATTCCTGACGAAAGCCAGGTTCCTCATGCGTCGCCGCAGTCCGGGAGATCGGGCTCCGATGACAACGAGAGGCGTGTCGGAGCGGCTGAGGTGGTCGGCGATCAGGGCGTTGTCGAGTCCGTTGGCTATGATACCGTCTACGCCTTTCCTTTCCGTATGCTGTATTTCGGTCAGCGTATTGTCGCCGGTGAAGTTTATGATGTGGAGCTGCCAGCGGCAGCGCTTGCGGGCGTAGCGCGAAATGCCGTACAGGATGTCGCGCCCGGAGCCGAACGCAAGCCGCAGCACGACGGCGATCTTGTGGGCTTTCACCTTTTTCATGACGATTGCTATCCGATCATGTCATGGGTAAGGCGGCTACACCATTCGGAATGTCCGGAAATTTCTGGCGCTGACCCCGTTTGAGAAATCCATGTCAGCGCCGTCATAGACGACGGTGGGCGATACGGCGCGCGGCGTTTCCGCGGCAAAGCGCATTGGCCCGGCGGAGAAATCCGAATGCCATGTCATCGATGACTTGATTTCGATCGGTCGTGTCTCTCCGCCTGCGGAGGCGACGAGATCGATCTCAAACCCCGATCCGGTTCGCAGGAACGAAAGCCTCGGCTCCTTTCCGAGATTCGCCCTCTGTTTCAGGGCGTCGGCAACCACCATGTTCTCGAACAGATTCCCGCGAAGCGGATCCCTTGCCACCTGCGCGGGCGCTTCAAGCCCGAGCAGATAGACGGCCAGTCCCACTTCGGTAAAGTACACCTTTGGCGACTTTACGACGCGCTTGCTGATGTTTGACGTGCATGGCGGAAGCCGGAACACGAGGAACGACGATTCAAGTATCGCAAGCCATTCGCCCAGCGTCGTGGAGGAAACGCCCACCTCGCCCGCAAGGGCGTGCAGATTGACGATCTGCCCCACCCGTCCCGCCAGAAGGGTGACGAACTTCTCGAACAGTATCGTATTGCGGACATTGATGAGCTTACGGACATCCCTTTCAACATACGTTCTGAAGTAGTTCCGGTACCAGGCTGTCGGATCCAATTCCGGAATGCGCCACAGTTCAGGCATGAAACCCCTGAAGATTAAGGAGTCCGTGTCCGACTTGCGGGCTACGTCGCCGAGTTCCGGAATGGCGGGCGGATAGAGGTCGAGGATGGCCGTTCTGCCTGCCAGCGACTGTGAAACCGTTTCGGCGAGAAGGGGCTGATGGCTTCCTGTCAGGATGAATCGCCCCATGTCATGTCGCCGCTCGTCAACGAGAACCTGCACGGTCGAGGCAAGTTCCGGGACATGCTGAATCTCGTCAAGAACCACCGGTGGCTGATGTCTGGCAAAAAAAGCTTTGGCGTCCATTGCGGCAAGATCGCGTGATTCGCGGTCTTCAAGGTTCACGTATTCGTATTCCGGAAAGACATCACGCACGACAGTCGTCTTGCCAGACTGACGCGGCCCGAATATGGTAACGACGGGATACTGATGCGCCATGTCTCGCATCAAAGAAGATAGGTGTCGTTTAATCATGCAGACATTGTACCACAATCAGGATGCAAATTTCAAGTGTAACCTTAAGATTGCATTCGTTGATGTTGTGTTTGATCTCCGCAATTTCATTTTTAGTTAGGAAAGTATTGCTGAAAAGGGATTGTGCTTTGCTTGCTTTCGCGGTATCTATTATTGTATAATAGTATAATACGTACCATTCAAGATGTCATAGAAAGGACGAACGCGATGAACGGCTCTAAGGTTGGCGTGTTTAAGGGGCGCATGGCTCTGTCATTCGTGCTTGGCGCGTCTATTGCGGTGGCTGGTGTGGCATATGCTGACGATACGGATGTGTACAGCAACGCCTACTTCTGGTTTCGTGGCATGGCCGCAGACGCGAACGGCAACGGCATATATGACAAAGGCGAAATGAGCGATGCTCTCGGTGGCACATGGATGCAGGTGGGAAATGCATTTGGCACCAGTGGCATAATCTACACGAACGAGGTCGTGGACTTGCCGTATCGTGGCGTGTCGCGCACCATGCAGACGCTCTACTTCCCGCAGACGACGGTTGTGACGAACGCCAATGGCTGGGGCTATATGGATTCGTCGTCATTTCACATCGGCGGACTTCTTGCTAAGTGCATGACCGACACGGCGGAAGACGCAAACTACGCCTTTGCCATTCGCTTCCGTCCTGACCTGACGCAGCCGCATACGAACTATTCGTGGATCGTAAGCATTGGACATTGGAAGAATACCAAGCGCGGCATGATGATAGGCTTTGGTCCGAAGTTCACGCGCACCGTCACGTCAGGAGGCGCCACGACCAAGCAGACCCTAGCCCGCCCATATGTGTTCTATGGCGGCAACACTTGGCAGCCAACGAGCAGCACCACCACGGAACCGGCAGCAACCGCGCCGTTCTTTGCCCTTGGCGAATGGAATGACGTGGTGGTTAGCGTGAGCGGACGCACGGTGACATTGCTCGTCTCTCGCGCCAACAGCAATGCACCCATCAATGACTCTACGCGGTCGGCTTCGTCGAAGTTCATGACCACGGTGAACAGTTTCACAGTTGGGTCTGCGTACAATCTTGCACCAGGAGACAATGGGCTGGTACGGTTTGTGTCGGAGGGTGCAGAGGGTGCGCGTGTTGCGTGGGACAGCACGTACACAGGAACCTCCAACAATGCATGGAAGCATTTCCGCGGCAGCATCCAGAGCTTTGCCGCATGGACGAATTCGCTGACAGTTGCGCAGATGCGCAAGGCGGCGGCATGGCCGCGCACCGACCTGTGGCGCGTGGGCGTGGAGAACGACGACGTGAACGAGTTTCACGGCGGCACGGGCGATGTTGTGGTGGACATGGACCGCTGGAACGTGCCAAAGACGATTGCCGCTGGCGAGGGCGTGACGTTCAAGTTCCCTCTCGATGCGACGGGAGAGGCCGCGATGAACGAGGAGCTCCGCCTGAAGGCAACGTCCGATTCTTCGGCGGCGAACGTTCGGGTGTCCGTCAACGGTACGGCTCTTGACGACAAGCTCGTTTCGTCCGGTGGCGAACAGTATTGGTTTGTACCTGCAGAGAAACTGCTGGCGGGGGCGACGAACGCAATCACGGTCACGCGCACGGACAGCGGAGCGGGGGCGTTCAAGATCGATGCGCTGGCGTTGGGCGGTTCGCTCCAGTACGGCAAGCGCGACAGCAGCAATTTTGAGTTCGTTCGCGAGTACGATGCGCCGAAGACCTATGACCTCATCGGCGGCAACTGGTTTGACGGTCGGCGAATAATCTTTGGACAGGGAGCGTCGAGTGGCAATCTCCAATACACGAATATTGTTGTGAATTTTTCCGTGCCGGAGCGTCAGCGCAATGGATACCGCTGGAAACTCAAATGGAGGTTTATAGGGGACGGTTACACAGTCATGCCAGTCCTTAACGGCAAGAACCTCGGCAATTTCGCTTCTGGCGCGACGGAACAAGAAGTGAAATTGGGCGAGGACGATCTACAGGAGTCCAACATGCTGAACATAATAAACATGGGAAGCAAGAGTTCCTATGTGGCCGTGGACTACTTGCGGCTGTCGCTGTATGAAAAGAAGGGTCTTATAATCAGCGTCAAGTAAATGTAGATGAAGTTGCACCAGTTCCGGCGGCGTTCGGGATGTGGTGCGTGCGCCTCGATGCCGACGACTATCTTTGAAGTATAGCATAAATCATCACCGTTAAAAAGGTTAGGAAAGTGTTGCCGAAAAGAATAGGTGTTTCGTTTGCGCCCGCCAATAGTTAGATGGTATAATTATCACCATAAAGGATGATTGTGCCGATTGACCATCCAAAAAGGAAATAAAATGAAATGCTCCACAACTTTTGTGTGCGGCTGCATGATGGCCGTATGCGCTCCCTCATGGGCGGCGGACTATACGTGGATGTCAAGTCCGGCGGATGCGCTCTGGAACACGACTTCGCTCAACTGGAACTCCGGTGAAGCGTGGGTGGATGGCAACAACGCCATCTTCGGTTCGTCCTCCAGCAAGACGGTGACGTTAGACGGCAATCGCACGGCGGCGGACATCACTGTCAACGGCTATACGTTCAACGGCTCCAGCACGCTTTCATGGACGGGAACGATGACGGTCAGTGGAACCACTACTATCAATGCGCCGCTTGCCGATTCCGGAAATGGCCTGCGTTTTGCGCCTAACGCCCATGTGTTCGTGAGTGGAAGCAACTTGCACACGGGCGGCACCTACGTTGGCGGAGCGGATGACAAAGCATTCGCCCTCTATGCAGGTGACACCTCGTTTGGCCCTGTTCCATCTCAACCGCAGACTAACATCGTCGTGACCAGCGGCAAGTACGCGACGTTCTATGCGTCGGCCAATACCGAACTGAACGCCAACCGCCACATCTTCATCGAGGATGGCGCATGGTGCGGTTTTGCCGGACAGGGCAGGCCGACGTTCAGGATCAAAGGCGAGATTCATGGTGAGATTCTGAATGGCCAGAGCTGGCCAACTACGACGCATGTCAAGTCCCATTACCGCAGCGATTGGCCGGCACACATTGTTCTTGATCCTGGCGAGGGACATACAAACGATGTTGGAATGCTGTCGTCTTTGGGTTGGTTGGATATTGCCAGCGGAGTGACGAAAGTAACCTCTCCTGCCATGGACATAGGAGACGGCAGAGCGCTCGTTTATGTGGGCGGCGGTGGCGAATATCAGGATTACAGAGCTCGGCTTACCATATCTGGCGGTGAACTTTACGCGCCGCCGGAGATGGGTTTCCGCCGTTTCCATACCGAAAAGTACGCAAGAGTCGAAGTCATCGGCGGCAAGATCAATATGCCCAAAGTCGAGTATTTGAATGCTTTGGATGGTCCGTCAATGCTTACCATTTCGGATGGCGGCGAACTGATCTGCCGCGAATTTCGCATAAGCCAGACCCGTACAGGTGACGGAGGCGTGGTCAATCTCAACAGCGGCGGCAGGCTTACGGTTTCGACATTCCGTATGGATTCCGACTATCCGGCGGTCATGAACTTCAACGGCGGCATAATCTCTAGACAAAACAACGACTTCGCAGAATCTGAGTTTATTGGCGAACGGCAGCAAAACAATTATTGGGGGCATGTGCAGTGCAAGATTCTTGCGGGCGGCGCGATTTTCGAGCCGAGGAACGGCTACAACGTATTCTGGAAGCTTCCGCTCAAGAGCGGCGTGGCGGAAGGCGAGACGGACGGCGGACTCACGGTGCGCGGCGAGAACATCTTCGTGCTGCAGGTTGCCGGGAGCGACTACAACGGCCCGACGCGTCTTGAGCCGGGTGCGCGCATGCAGTGCCGCATGGCGAACGCGCTGCCGTCCGGCACGACCTTGCAGATGGGCACCGGCACGACCATCGGGTTCAATGCATGGGATCCGTATGAGGATCTGGCTCAGACGGTTGCGCGTGTGGAAGGATGCGGCAGGATTTTCCGCAATTCGCTCTTTGCCGTGACGGAGGCTGTTGCGCCGGTGTTTGGCGGTGTGTACGGTACGCTGACGTTCGAGAAGGCTTGTTCGCTCAACTGCGACTATGAGATCACGGGTGATGCGAACGGCTGTTCCTGCATCTGTCTGGAATCCGGCTCAAACGGATATCCAACCAAACAGGACATCTCTGGTCTCACGCTGAAGGTTGCGAACCTCTCGGCGCTTGACAAGATGGCCCCGAAGAGCCGTTACAAGATTCTTGATGCGCCGTACGGTTATGTCGGTAAGTTTGACGAGTCTTGCTTGAGCGGCGGCTGGAGGGTCTTGTACACGGATAAGGCAGTTTATCTTTCCTGCAAAGGCTCGGCTATCATATTGCGATAAGCGAGTGCGGATATTGCGATTGGTTCTTGTTCCTCAGTTTTGATATGATCTGCGGCATGAAAACAGACATGGCGGTAAAGGCAGACAGCTGTCCGGTTGCCGATGATGCGTAGTCAACGGGAGTTATGATGATGAAGGGAAGCAGACGTGAGTTTCTGAAATCCGCTGTTGCCGTGCCTCTTGTTGGTGCGGCGGCCGTGTCCGCTGGTGCCGCCGTGCCCGCCGACGGGCGCTCGCATCCTCTGGCCGGCAAGAAACTGCCGCCGTGGAATCCTGGCGAGTTTCAGGTTCATTTCATCTACACCGGAGTTGCCGAAAGCATGTTCTGGATAATGCCCGACGGCACCACGATGCTTCTTGACTGCGGAGACTTTCCGGCATGGACGCGAGGCAAGTTGGCCCTGTGGGTGCTGCCGAACGGCAAACGCCAATCCAGCGAGTGGATCTCCCGGTATGTCTTGCGGGTGAACCCCGGCAAGAAGGATGTCGATTACCTGATGATCTCCCACCATCACTCGGACCATGCCGGAATGCAGGGCTGGGGAGCAGGCGAGCGCGAATGGAACGGTCGGAAGCTTTCGGTGTGCGGTGTCTTGCATGCGGCGGACTGGCTGAAGTTCGGTACGTGCTTCGACCGCGGCTGGCCGGACTTCAACGACCCGATTCCAAACGAACTGTGCGACACCGTCGCCTATCGGCACCTTCGTGACACGTTCGCGTACCTGGCGGAGCGTGACGGCATGAAGATGGAGAAGTTCGAGGTCGGGGCGGTCGGGCAGGTCGCGCTCAGGCGCAAGGCCGAGGCGTTCCCCGGATTTTCCGTCACGAACATCGCCGGAAACGGCAAGATACTCTGCCGCGACGGAAGCGTCCGAGACCTCTATGCCGAGCGGCACGGCGCGAAGAGCCTGAACGAGAACGGCATGAGCCTCGGGCTGATGGTGCAGTACGGTCCTTTCCGCTTCTATACGGCCGGGGACTTTTCCGACCGCTTCCGCCTGCCCGACAAGTCGGTCCGCAGCATCGAAGAGGAGATCGCCAGGGAGCTTGATCCGGTGGACGTTGCGAAGGTCAACCATCACGGGCATCATTCGATGCCAAAGGCTCTTGTCGCCGCGCTTCAGGCGCGCGTGTGGACGGCCTGCATGTGGGACCAGCTTCACGTCACCGCCGATACGCTGGAACGGCTTTCTAGCCGCGACGCGTATCCAGGTCCGCGCCTGGTGGCGCCGGGCGTCTTCTCTCCGTCGCGCCGCTTCGAGGACGCCGGCAAGCCGTTTCTTGCGGACATCGCGCCGGAATCGTTTGACGCCGGGCATGTTGTGCTTACCGTTGCACCGGGTGGGGCAACGTACAGCATCGCCTATGTCACGGCGGACGATGAGTCCATGAAGGTGACTGGGGCATACGATCTGGTGTCGAATCAGCACCAATTGGCATAGCCGCTCTTGATGTGTCAGCGGCAGCGATTAAGGCCTTTTGATGGTGTTTCTCATGATGCCGTTTTCGTGCGTCCGGAGCAAGCGGGGACAGGCGAAAAGGGTTGACCACAAATATCATTTCGCCATAAAGGCACTATGCTGCCGTCAACGAGACAACTCTCCGCTTCGTGCTGTTGGCCATCGAACAGAATACGCATAACATCAAAGCGAGCGTCCTCAAGGCGGGATACTTGCGAATCCAGAACAGTGGCGGCGTAAATGCAACTGCCATAGTAGGGAAATATTCGGTGTATGATGAAAACATCCCCAACAGGGGAACGGCATGGAACCCAAATTTTGACGATGCGCGAACTGTTGCCACCAGCGACTCTGGAGCCGTTCGATTCGGCACGACTGAAAATGCCCTGACAAAGCTGCAGTTGGAGCGTCTGCGACATGGAAAGGTACGGGTGAAGCTTGACGCCAACGGTTATCTGCACGATGCCATAATGGGAATGTGCATCTCGTTCAGATAGCGGCCATATTTTGCCATAAGAGCGCATGGCGGTTGATATCGGCAAGAGATTGTGGTAAAATTTGCGGAGTGAGAGAAGGTATGCAGGCGATAAGTCTTGTTGAGGCCAAGGATGTGTTGCTCTCGCTTCGCGAATGGGTGAAGCGAGAGCGTCAACGCGCCCATCTTACGCAGTCAGAGCTAGCGGACAAGTCAAATGTGCCTGCGACGACGATCTCCCGGTTGGAGCGGACTGGGCTTGCTTCAACCGATGCAATCATGCGCATTCTCTTTGCCTTGAATCGGCTTGACGCGCTGCAGGATTTCCTTAAGGAGCGGTTACGTCTTGCGTCATTCCCCGAAACTCTGCATAATGTCGCTGAAACGTCTGCCGTTCGCCCCATGTTGCGTGTTCGTCACAGGAAAGGAGAACGCGCATGACGCTCCGCGTTTCGCTACGTTTCAGCGCCGACAGGACAATTCCTGTTGGGACTCTTTCGGAAAGCGGACGCGACACGGCGTTTGAATATGATCTGTCATTCCTTTCGGCTGGTCTGAATCCAGCTCCATTACGTCTGCCTGTCGGACGGGGTGTGACGGTGTTTGATCGATCTGGCGACATGGATACTTTCGGCATGTTTGAAGATTCCATGCCGGACGGCTGGGGTCGGCGTCTTGTCGATACGGCGTTCCGCAAGAAGCATGGGCGCCTCCCGACGGCACTTGAGAGGCTTGCATGTGTCGGGCAGAACGGGATGGGGGCACTTGTGTATGAACCGGCGGACGGCGATTCGTCTGTGCCTGAGGATCTTGATTTGTCCGAGATTGCCGCAGATGCAATGGATTTCGATGCCGGGTTGGTGGAGGATGTCCTGCCCGAAGTGCGCAGGGCGGGTGGCAGTTCCGGTGGAGCGCGGCCAAAGGCGTTCATCGGGTTTAATCCAGAAAGTGGCGAGGTGTGCGCAGAAAGAGAGCGTTTGCCGTCTGGATTCGAGCATTGGCTTGTCAAGTTCAACACGCGGCGTGAGGGTGATTCGGCCGGCGAGACGGAATACCGCTATCATCTGATGGCCGTAGCGTCTGGCGTTGAGATGTCACCGTGTAGGCTGATTGAGACGCTAGCCGGAAAGTTTTTCGCGACGCGGCGTTTTGACAGGACGGCGGATGGAGGAAGGCTGCATTTCGCGTCCGCCGCCGGACTTCTCCACGCGAATTTCCGTGCGCCGGGTGACGAGTATGCCGTGCTCTTTCGTTTGACGGACGCTCTCACGCGCGACTATTCGGCGCGCAAGGAACTGTTTCGGCGCGTTGCGCTAAACGTACTGGCGCACAATCGCGACGATCATCTGAAGAACTTCGGTTTCTTGATGGATGACATGGGACGTTGGAGACTGTCGCCCTTTTATGATTTCACGTATTCGGAGGGGCCTAACGGTTGGCAGACCCTTTCCGTTGCGGGAGAGGGCGAGAATCCGGGTGAGGCCGATCTGTTTCGCCTGGCCAAGGACGTCAGCGTTGACGAGCGGGATGCGATGGCGATTGTCACCAAGGTTCAGCAAGCCCTTGCCACACGCCATAAACCTTTTTAGCTCTCAACCTTATCAACGACCAAGTGAAAGCACAGGAGTTATGGCAGTGAAGATGACAAGGCGGAGATTTGCGGCGGGGGCATTGGCCGCCGCAGGGATGACATTCTCGGGATGCGGACGCAAGGCGGCGGCGAAAGGCGCGGTTGTCGGCGAGACGTATCCGAAATGGAGTCCCGGGCACTTTCAGGTACACATGATATACACTGGCGTGGCGGAGTCGCAGCTTCTGCTTTTCCCGGACGGCACTTCGCTTCTGATCGACTGCGGCGACCACCCCGCGTGCAACTTCGGGAAGCACTGCGTGCCGATACTGCCCGACCAGACGCGACACAGCGGCGAGTGGATCGCACGATACGTGCAGCGGGTCAATCCGAACGGGCGTGACGTCGATTACATGCTGCTCACGCACCACCACGCCGACCATGGCGGATGTGTCTCGTTCCATGCCGGCAAGGCGACTGACGGCAAGTATTTTCTCAGCGGATTCGGCCAGGCGGCGGAGTTCCTGACGTTCGGCACCGCCATCGACAGGGCGTGGCCCGACTTCGCCGATCCAATTCCGCTTCTGCCGAACGGGGTGGTGGACAACATGCGGCCGCTCTACGAGGAGCTTGAGCGGCGCGGGACGTCGGTCGAGAAGTTCAGGCTGGAGAAAGGCTCCGACCAGATAAGGCCACGCCACGGGAAGGCGGCAGGGTTCGCTGTCGAGCCGCTCTGCTCCAACGGCCGCATACTTATGCCTGACGGAACGGTGCATGATCCGCTCAAGGAGTACTTTGCGGAGGTCAAGCCGAAGTCATTCAACGAGAACGCCATGTCCATAGGCATGAACTTCAGGTACGGCAAGTTCGCCTACTACACCGCCGGTGACATGCAGGGTATCGCGCACATGCCTGACGGGCGGCGCATCGACCTTGAGAGTGACATGGCTAAGGCCGTGGGCCGCGTGGAGGTGGCCAAGATGAACCACCACGGGCACGAGTCGATGCCGAAGGCGCTTGTTGCCGCGCTACAGGCTAAGGTCTATACGGCGGGCGTATGGGAGCAACGCCATCTTACCAAAGGTACGATGGCGCGGCTTTCCGACCTGTCGCTCTATGGAGATGGCGCCAAGCCGCTCTTCGAGCCGGGAATCCTGCCGTCGCACCGCCTGGAGGAGGATGCCGGCTCGCCTTGGATCGCCATGTCGGAGCCTACTTGCGCGAACGGCGTGCATGTGGTGATAGACGTACAGCCAGGCGGGGCTGCGTACACGGTGGCGACAGTCGCGGCGGCTGACGAGTCCATGCGCGTGCTGTCGGTGCGCCGGTTCTTATGCGGATGAAAGGGAATGATGTCATGAATAGGCTAGTTGCATTTTCCTGCATGGTTATGGTCGCTGTTGGCGCAGTCCGGGCGGCGACATATTCGGACCTGTCTGTAGACGTGTCCGCGCTTCCGAAGGAGAAGAGGTTTGTCAGGGACCTGCTGCTTTCGCGCGTCAGGGCGCGCACGCCGCCGTCGCCGGGCGCTCCGCTCGGGATTCGGTTCGTTCTGGACGGCTCGCTTTCCGGCGAGAACGCCGTCGTCACCGTCACAAACGGCGTCGCGACCGTGCGCGGCGGGCGCTTCCGCTCGATAGTGTTCGGTACAGGCGTCCTTCTGCGTGCGATCCGCTACGGCGCGGACTCGTTCGAGCTTGATGACGGCGAATATCGTTTCTCGCCCTCCAAGCCCTATCGCATCGCCTACTTCGCACGGCACTTCAACAACTGGTACCTGAAGGCCGGCGCGGACGAACTGGTGCGCTACATGGAAGACCTCGCGCTGTGGGGCATCAACGGTTTCCACATGCAGCTGGCCTATCCGGTTGTGGACATGGTGTGGTCAACGGAAGGGGACAGGGCTGTGTTCGCGGCGGCGTCCGTCGCGCTGGGCGAACGTGCGCGTGCGCTTGACGTGGATCTTTCGACTTCCGGCGGCAGCAACTGTGCGCCGGAGGACATGCCGCCGGAGTTCCGCGCCACGAAGGATCCGAAGGGGAGCCGCGGCGCAGACGAATACAACGTGTGTCCGGAAAAGCCAGGCGCGCTCGACTATCTGCTCAAGCTGCGGCAGGCGGCTAACGACAGCACGAAGCACATTCCCGTGTCGGGGGTCGTGTACTGGCCGTTCGACGAGGGCGGTTGCGCCTGCGAGAAGTGTGCGCCGTGGGGCGGGCGTGGGTACGTGAAGCTCATCGAACGGCTCCGGGACGTCAACGAGAAGACGTATCCGGGCGTGCGGCACATCGTCTCCACATGGTTCTTCCGCGACGACGACTGGGAGGCGTTCTACGGCTACCTCAAGAAGAGCCAGGACTGGATCGGCGCGTTGCTCATTGACTCGGGCGGTGACTTCCCGAGGTATCCGCTTGAGCATCCGCTTCCGAAGGATATTCCAGTCATCACGTTTCCTGAGATCAGCATGTGGGGTCGCTTTCCGTGGGGCGGTACCGGCGCGAATCCGCTCCCGGAGCGCTTCGAGCGGCTCTACCGGCAGTGCGAGGCGATCGCCAGCGGCTTCATGCTCTATTCCGAAGGCATCTACGAGGACGTGAATAAGATCGTCATCAATGGCCTTTATGTCGATCCGAAGCGGACGCACGGCGACATGTTGCGCGAGTATGCGCGCTGGGAGCTGCCTGGTTGCGCCGAAGCGGATTTCGTCTCCCTTTGCGCCAAGCTGGAGGATATCTACGAAACGCAAAGCCTGAACAGGAAGAAGGGACGCAAGGGGCATCGCATGTCCCGTTACCTGAAGGAGACCTTGCAGGACGAGGAGCTGTCCCGCCGTGCGCGTGTGGCGCATGAGGCGGCGGCGCTCGCCGATACGATTGACGGCGCTATTCTGCCGCGCATGCGCCGCAGCTGGCGGTGGCGGCAAATCTACCTGCGTGCGAAGATCGATGAGGCCGTGTACGCCACGCGCGACATCCGCACCGCCGCTGCACTTTCCGCCTATGCGGAGCTGACGAACATCTACCATGCCGAGAAGCAGGTGGAGCGGCTTTATGACGGCACATGGCGCGGCTACACCTGTCCGCCGTTCTACGAAGTCGAAGAGATGCGGCCTCATGAAAGTTGCAAATGATGATGACGGAATCAGAAGCCGAAAGGGGAAAAATGATTAAGACATGCAGTCTTGTTCTTGCCGCGAGTGTGGCGACAACGGCGTTTTCGGCCGGGCTGTCGCCTGAAGATTTCCGTTCGCCGCCGCACGAGGCGAAGCCGCACACCTGGTGGCACTGGATGAACGGCAACGTCACCAAGGATGGCATCACCGCCGACCTGGAGGCGATGGCTCGCGCCGGAATCGGCGGTGCGCAGATATTCGACGCCGGACTTGCCTTGCCGAAGGGCCCCGTGGATTTTGCGACGGACGAGTGGTTCGACTGCCTGGTCCACGCCGACCGCGAGGCGAAGCGGCTCGGGATAGAGCTGTGCGTTGCCAACTGCAGCGGATGGACGAGTTCCGGAGGGCCTTGGATTACGCCGGAACTTTCAATGAAATACGTAACGAACACAGCTGTCCGCGTGAAAGGCGGCGATCGGTTCGACGGGGCCCTGCCACGCCCGGCGGACGACAACGGCTTTTACGAGGACATAGCCGTCCTTGCGTTCCCTACGCCTGCCGTCACTGGGGCGTTGTACGGCCTTCCTGATTTCGACTTGCAGACGTTCAGGGGGCGCGGCAGCTTCAGGCTTGGCGCACAGGAGGGCGGTCCTCAGATGCCGGTGGCCGTTACGGATTCCTTTGCGCCGCCGGAAGCTTGTGTGGCGCATGGCGGCATCATAGATATTTCGTCGAGCTTGCGCCCCGACGGGCGGCTTGAATGGAGTGCTCCGCCGTCCCATGCGTCCTGGACGGTTCTCCGAATCGGCTACATGGCGAACGGGCGCACGAACCGCAGTGCGTCGGGTTCTGGGTTGGGGCTGGAATGCGACAAGCTCGACCCCCATGCGCTGGACGTTCATTTCGACGCTTACGTGGGGAGGCTGCTTAAGCTGTTGCCGAAAGATCGTGCGCTGAAGGGCGTGTTGCTCGACAGCTACGAGGTGTTCGGACAGAACTGGACGCGCGGCTTTGACCGGGCCTTCGCGCTCGGGGCCGGCTATTCGATCACAAATTTCCTTCCGGTTTTGGCTGGGTATCCGGTCGGAAGCGCAGCCGAGACGGAGAAGTTCCTGAAAGATTTCCGTCGTGTGATCTCGACGCTTTTCTCGCGGAACTATGCGGGACGCTTGCGCGAGCGCTGCCACGCGAACGGGCTGGAATTCTACTGCGAGCCCTATGGGAATGGTCCGTTCAACGACCTGGAGTTTGCGCGTGAGTGCGACATTCCGATGTCAGAGTTCTGGCGCCCGAGGAACGCCGGCTGCGACCTGGCGGCGCTTGAGCGGGCCGGCGGAGGGGGCTACATGATGTGCCGGTGGGGATCCAAGCCGCTGGGCAACTCCAAGACCATCGCTTCGACTGCGCACGTATGGGGGCGGCGCATCGTCGGCGCGGAGGCGTTCACGTCGTATCCGGACGAGGCGTCAGGCTGTTGGGCGGATTCTCCGCGGAGAATGAAGATCCAGTGTGATCGTGTGTTCGCCGAGGGCGTCAATCGCATGATCTTCCACAGGTTCGTCCATCAGCCGTGGACGTCGCCCGTGCGCTATCCGGGCATGACGATGGCGGCCTACGGGGCGCACTTCGACCGTACGCAGACATGGTGGGAGCACGGAGCGAAGGAGTTCTTCGAGTACATGTCCCGCGCACAACACCTGCTTCAGCAGGGAACCTTTGTCGGCGATGTGCTTCTTTGCACGTCTGGCGAAGCGCCTGGCTACGGCACCGAAGGGGAGCTTCCGAAGGGGTATGACGGCGACAGGTGCCATCCGGCGGCGCTTGGGGCTCTCAAGGTCGCCAATGGCGGCGGAGTGGTCGTGCCGGGCGGCACGCGCTACCGCGTGATCGGCGTGCCGCCGCGCGAGACGCTTAGGGCCGAGGTCAATGATGCGCTCACCCGTCTTGAGAAGACCGGGGCGACGGTCGTCGGATACGGCGAGGTGGCGTCCGCGCTCGGACGTCTTGGCTGTTCGCCCGACTTCATCTGCGACGACCGAGACGTGAAGTGGATTCACCGCCGCGCCGGTACGGACGACTTTTATTTTGTAGCCGTGCCGAACAAGGAGGCGAAGAAGGTGAAATGCTCGTTCCGCGACGGAGTCGAACGCGTGCCGGAACTTTGGAACCCGGTTACCGGAGAAATCTCGGCTACGCCGTTTTCGGTCAGTGGTGATCGCACGGAGATTACCCTCGACTGCGAGCCGATGCATTCTATCTTCGTGGTATTCCGGCGCAACGGCAAGCGTGAGGAGCAACGTGCGGTGTGCGAGGAAGATGCCTTGCGTAAGGTAGCCGTGGCGGGTCCGTGGCGTGTTACGTTCCGCGAACCAGGCGCCGTTTCCGATGTTGCCGCTGTGACATTTGACAGTCTTGTTTCTTGGACGAAAGTCGAAAACCCTGACATTCGCTATTTCTCTGGAACTGCTACGTACAAGGCGTCCGTGGCGTGTCCGAGTACTGGCGGACGGAGAGTCGTTTTGGATCTGGGTAGGGTAGAGGAGATTGCCGAGGTTACTGTGAACGGCAAGGCGTATCCGGTTTTGTGGAAGCCGCCTTACCGGGTCGACATCACGGAGTTGGTTGAAAAACTAAGGGCTGAAAAGAGAAATGCAGGTGGCGAGGTTCCGATTGATTTGGAGATCAAGGTGACGAACCTTTGGCCGAACAGGCTTATCGGTGATGCGAAGCTGCCTGACGACTGCGAGTGGGATGATGGGAGCAAGAGCAAGGGCTATCCTCTCGTAAGAGCATGGCCGGAGTGGCTTTTGCGCGGCGAACCGTCGCCAACCGGGCGGCATGCGTTTTCCACATGCCGGTTCTGGGGGGCTGACGCGCCGCTTCTCGACTCCGGCCTTCTGGGACCGGTCAGCCTGAGCCTGCGTTGACATCATTCTCGTTTTTGATGTATAATTCTTCCGTTGCTGCGGCGTGCATGCGGGCATGCGCCGCGAAACCTCGGAGGATTGATAATGGCCAGGCTGACGGAGATCGGATGGAACGAGTTTACCTCATTGTCGCTTGAATCGAAGCGGCCGTACTTGGCGCGGCAGGACGGGATGCCGTACCACACGCTCTTTGCGCAGCAGTTCGACCGGTCGCTTCTTGAAAGGCTCTGCGCGCTGGCCAACCGCATACGCTTCATAAACAAGTCGAAGGAAGGTGCGCTTTACCTGAAGAGCGTGCTTGCGCACAAGCGAGCCATGCTCTACTTCTCGCAGCCCAGCTCCCGCACGTTCCTCTCTCACCTTGCCGCATGCCAGCTGCTAGGCATAACTACCGGATCGGTGCGCGACGCGGCCACGTCGTCGGAGTTCAAGGGCGAGTCTAAGGAAGACTCCATTCGCACGTTCTCCAGCTATTTCGACATGATAATAATGCGCTCCCCCGAGCAGGGGCTGGCGGAGAAGATGGCGTGGGAGCTCTCCAACTCCTCGCGCCCGGTGCCCATACTGAACGCCGGTTCCGGCAAGGACCAGCATCCGACGCAGGCCCTGCTCGACGTGTATACGCTCATGCGCTCCTTCGAGAACAACGGCGGGGTGGACGGGCGCACGGTTGTGTTCTGCGGCGATCTGCTGCGCGGGCGTACCGTCCGTTCGCTCAGCTATCTTCTCACCGAGTTCTCCGGGGTGCGTCAGCTGTTTGTTGCGCCGGATGAGCTTCAGGTGCCGCCTGACGTGACGGCTATCCTTGACCGCAAGGGCGTCGCCTACGAGATATCAGGCGATCTCCGCGAATGCGTCGCAAGGGCCGATGCGGTGTACATGACGCGCATCCAGGACGAGTGGGACTCGTCCAAGGGTGCGTCCGCGAAGATCGACACGCACCGTTTCAAGTTCGGCGCGGAAGAGCTTGCGATTCTCAAGCCCGAGGGCGTGATAATGCACCCGTTGCCGCGGCGTGACGAGATAGCGACGTGCTGCGACCGCGATCCGCGAGCGATGTACTGGCGCCAGATGCGCAACGGCATGTGGATCCGCGCAGCGCTGATAGCCTCGACCTTCGGCTACGAGGAAGCGATAATGAACTGCGGCTATTGACGCATTTCCAATTTACTTGCGCGGCGAAATGTGCTACAATGCGTCATGATGAAGCGAAGGTTGACAGAATGGCGCGGCGGCAGGCGAGGCGTGGTGCTGATCACGGTTCTCGTTATGACCGGAGTGTGCGCGATTGTCCTCGGGGGCGTGCTGGGCTATGTCTCCCACGCCACTCGGCTCACAGCGGTTCACGTGGGCAACAACGCCTGCCGCTTGGCGGCGCAGGGCGAGATCGAGCTCGCTAAATCCGCCATCAACGATGCGTTCAACCGCGCGATAGCCCGCAGGGGCCGCATCGTCGGCGGCAGCATGGGCAGTTCGGTCTGCTCCTTCGACTGGTTTGGCGTAGGGGACAATACGACTGTCTCGCGCACCATAGGTGCGCAAAACGGGCTTGGCACGGCTGTTACGCTCAGCGAATCGGCGGAGAACGGCGGCTGCACTGTGCGTGTGCGCGTCGGGCGCGTGCGGCACCCGGCGAACATGCAGTGGGCCGAGGTCACGCTCGTAGCCGAGGCGGTGCGGACTAATCCCGGCGGCACGGAGTCGCGGCAGGTCGTGGCTGAGACCGTTCGCTTCGCTCAGCAGCGCTCCAAGGTGTTCAACAACGCCTACTTCGTGAACAACTACGGTTGGTTCCAGGGGTCCGGTTGCACGGCCAACGGCGACGTGAGGGCGAACGGCGACATGTACCTCGACTCGCGCTGCAAGATCAACGGGCGCGTGTTCGCCGCCCGCAACGAGGAGCTGCGGGTTAACGGCGACGTTACGAATTATGGCACGATGGACAACTATGCAACCTATCGCAACTCCGTCTACGGCGTCAACGGCATGGCGCGTCCGCTCGCTTCCGACCCCATGACGGGCGACACGGTCGCAGGCGGCTACGACGCGCCGGTGAACGTCACTACGCAAGACAAGCAGGATCGCGTGCACGCCAACGAGGACCGTGAGACGGAGATGCCTTTCATCGGCGACCTTACGTCCGAGGACAGCGACTACCGCATGTGGATAGACGAGTTGAGGGAGTCCGATCCGTCGATGTGCAAGGTGACGCAGGGCGGAACAGTGCTGGTTGACAAGTACTACAATGGCGTTGGGCCGTCGGGCGACGCATCTTTGGCGGACAAGGGAGTGCTTGTGCTGGAGGGCACGCAGGCCAATCCGATCGTCGTGAAGGGGCCGGTCGTGGTCGAGTCGGACGTGATCATCAAGGGGTATGTCACGGGGCAGGGCACCATCTATTCCGGGCGTAACGTGCATATCGTCGGCAACATCCAGTACGTGAACCCGCCGAGCTGGTCGGACAAGCGTCCGAATGCTTCGAATTCCTCGAAAGACCTGCTGGGGCTGATGGCGAAGGGCAACATAGTGATGGGCGACTACACCGATTCTAACTGGCTTAGCTCAATCCGCACCTACCTGACCAGCCAGCCCTACGTGCAGCGATATGCCTGCGATTCCACGGACGACCTGATCGGCTAC
Organism: Kiritimatiellia bacterium; assembly: GCA_017514235.1. Lineage (GTDB taxonomy): Bacteria > Verrucomicrobiota > Kiritimatiellia > RFP12 > UBA1067 > UBA1067. The sequence goes on from JAFWKK010000010.1 coordinate 35,534, forward strand.
CCCGCGACGTTCGGCGGCAGTTACGCTGCGACGGAGAAAGTGACGGCGATGGGAACCGGCTCCGATGCCAGTCATGCCCCCGGCGGGTGGGATTCGTCCACCGGGCAGTTCGGCAAGGTGCGTGAGGTTGGGACGGGGCAGTACGTGCAACAGCAGGTGTACAACTCCTGGACGCGCAGGTACGAGTGGCAGAACGTGGAGGTCAAGGCGCCGGGCACGACTTACGACCGGAAGTATTACGAGTCGGTCGCCCTTGACAGCGAGATATCCTCGCGTTGCTCGACGATCACGCGGATCGACGCGGTCCTCTACAACAACCACGGCATCTTCGGCCGGCTCGGCAAGTGCACCATCAACGGTTCGCTCGTCTGCCGCAACGAGGGCCTGCAGTACACGAGCAACCTTTACCTGAACTGGGACATGCGCCTCTACTCGGGGTCGGCTGAGTCTGTGGACAACGACGCCGTCGGGCTTGCAAGGGCGTCCGACAGTCCGCCGACGACGGTGGACTGGCGTCTGCTTCCGGTTGGCGTTGTCAATTTCGAGTGATGGGTTTTAGGAGGACGTGCGATGGTCGAGGCGAATGAGGACGCGACGGCGGTAACGATGAAGATACGCCGCGAGACGCGGGTTGCGAAAGAGCAGGCGATGGCGGAGCGCGCGGCAGATGCGGCGTCCGGCGAACTGAAGTTGCCGCCCCCCGTTCCGGGCACTCCGCAGGCGCAGGCGGCAGCCGCGTCCGAGGCGACGGTTGCCGTGCCGCCGCCTTCGCCGTCCCCCGTCCCCGTCGATGCGGAGACGGCTTTTCGCCGGGCTAGGCTCGGCATCGTCGCAGTCATTGTGCTCGTTCTGCTGCTTGCCTGGGTGGTGCAGCGACGCCGGTCATGCGGGTGATGAGATTGGAAAGGAGAAACGAAGATGAGTCTTGTTGATCGCATCAGGGAGAAGGCGCGGAGTTGCGTCAAGCGCATCGTGCTGCCGGAGGGCGACGAACCGCGCACCGTGAAGGCGGCCGAGATCGTACGGGCCGAGGGGTTGGCTGATCCGGTGCTCATAACTCGTGAACTGATTGCCGCGCCGGAGAATGCCGGCCGGCTTTCCGCCTATGCGTCGGCGCTTTACGAGCTTCGCAAGGCGAAGGGGCTGACGGAGGAAAAGGCTGCCGCTCTCGTCGCGGACCCGATGTACTTCGGCATGATGATGGTAAAGTGCGGAGATGCCGACGGACTTGTCTCCGGCGCTGTGCATTCCACCGGCGACATGCTCCGCCCGGCGCTTCAGGTAATCAAGACCGCCCCGGGAATGAAGCTTGTCTCGTCCAGCTTTCTCATGGAGTGTCCGAATCGGGAGATCGGCGAGGAAGGTCTGCTTGTCTATGCGGACTGTGTGGTGAACCCGTGTCCGGACGCCGAGGGGCTCGCGAACATCGCGGTTGCTGCGGCGGACACGGCGCGGCGGCTGTGCGGCGTTGAGGAGCCGCGTGTCGCCATGCTGTCGTTCTCCACCAAGGGAAGTGCGGAGCATGCGCTTGTCGAGAAGGTTCGCGAGGCGACGCGCATGGCGCATGCCCTTGCTCCCGGTCTCCTGCTTGACGGCGAACTGCAGTTCGACGCTGCGCTAGTGCCGGCGGTTGCCGCTCTCAAGGCGCCGGAGAGCCCGGTCGCCGGGCGCGCTAACGTGCTGGTCTTCCCCGACCTGCAGGCCGGCAACATAGGCTACAAGATAACGCAGCGGCTCGGAGGGGCGGACTGTTTCGCGGTTCTGCAGGGTCTGGCCAAGCCGTGCAACGACTTGTCGCGCGGCTGTTCCGTGGACGACATCGTGAACACGGTTGCGATGACTGCCGTCCAGGCCCAGTAAGGTCAGGACGGCTTGCGGACGAGGCGCACGACCTTCTTCGCCGGCGCGGCGGCTGGAGCTGCGACCGTTTTGGCCGACTGAAGCTGCGAGCGCATCTTCTCCTGTGCGGCGAGAATGCGCTTGCTGATGTCGCGGACCGAGAACAGCATGCTTTCGGTGCGGGCGAGCTTGACCTTGCCAACTGTAACTTCGGCGCTGAACAGTGAGCCGTCCTTGCGGATGCCGCGTCCGTCGATGATGACCGGCCTTCCTTCGCCGAGGGGTCCGGCGAGCTGCGCCAGCACGTGCGGTCCGAAGCCCTTGATGAGCTGTTGCAGCGACATGTCCCACATCTCGCCGGGCGTATAGCCGAACGTGTGTTCGACGCGGGTGTTGCTGTCGATGACGTGGCCTTTCTCGTCCACCAGCATCACCGCGTCGTAGAGGGCGTTCATGAGGTTGCGGTAGAGTTCCCTCTGGGTGTTCTGGAGCGGCGCGGCCGGGGGTGGCGGAGGCTCGGGCGCTACCGGCGGCGGGGCTGGCTCCGGTGCGGGCGGCGGCTCCGGCGCGGGGGCGGGC
>JAFWKK010000072.1 GCA_017514235.1 Kiritimatiellia bacterium
CGCCGCTTTACGGCGCGGAAGGATACCTGAGCGTCGTCAGCCTCATGCGGAAGAGTTTCCCGGATGTGCAGTGGAAGCTTGTCGACATGGTGGCGGACGAGAAGACGGTCGCCGTCCAGTGGGAATGCTCCGGCACGTTCAACGGCGAAGCGCCGTTCGCGGGCATCCAGCCGAACGGACGCCGCTTCTCGACCACGGTCATGAACTTCTACTCGTTCGATGCCGATGGCAAAATCTGCAAGGACGTCGCCGCAACCGGCATCGCGGGAATCCTGCAAGGCATTGGCGCGCTTCCATGAGAGCCATGCTTTATGCATTTCTGGCGGCGGTTTTCTACACCATCAACATCCCGGCATCAAAGGTGCTTCTGCGGGACGGGGGGGCACACACTCCCACAGGCATCCCTCCGCCGAACTGGAGCGAGGACTTGTCGATCATGATCATAACAGGGATACAATGATATGAAGAGAAGAGAATTTATCAGGGGCGTCTGCTCGGTCGCAGGCGCAGCGATGCTCACGGGATGCGTTTCCTGTGGCGTGGCAGACCGGCAAAACATGGAGCAAGGAGAGAAAAACATGTTCGTGGTAAGAATCGCCGAAATCGAGGTTCATCCCGAATGGCTGGAGGCATATCTCACCGCCGCCGGGACGGTCGGTGCCGAATCGGTCGCGAAGGAACCGGGCGTAATCTGCATCTTCCCGATGCAGAAGAAGGAGTCGCCGACATCCATCCGCATCGTGGAGATCTACCGCAGCGAAGAGGCGTACAAGGCACACCTCGCGACGCCGCACTTCCGCAAATACAAAGAGGGCACGCCGCACATGATCAAGTCGCTCGAACTCGTTCCGATGCGTCCGCTCGATGCAGAGCACATGAACCTCATCTTCAAAAAGGAGCGATGAACAAGTGAACAAGTTGATAACAGGAGGAATCGCAATGGCGATAGCAATCACGGGGAACGCCGCCGAACTGACGGCAAAGGAAAACGCGATCGTCGATATCGGCGCGGCGGCTGCGCGTGGCGAGCAAGACAAGCTCGGAGCGGCGTTCAAGGCAGGGTTCGACGCGGGGCTCACGCTCAACGAGGCGAAAGAACTTGTCGGTCAACTCTACGCCTACTGCGGCTTCCCGCGTGCGCTCAATGCGGCGGGAACGTTGATGAAGGTCGCTGGAGACGTCAAGCCAACGGAAGGCCCCGCGGCGAATATGCCGCGCGGCTCGCTCGGCGAACAAGCCCTACCGGTCTGGACGGCGAATCAGACGAAGCTGTGCGGCGGACCGGTCAAGGGCGCGCTCTTCGACTTCCATCCGCAGCTCGACGAATACCTGAAGACGCATCTTTTCGGCGACATCTTCGCGCGCGACATCCTCGACTGGCGGACGCGCGAAATCGTCACGATTGCCGCGCTCGCGGCACGTCCCGAGACGGAGCCGCAGATGAAGGCGCACATCGCCATCGGAAAGAACAACGGCGTCACCGACGCGCAGGCGGCGGAGATCGTGCGGCGCGTGCAGCTGCCGCGCAATCCCGCCGATCTGCCGCACGACTGGTCGCCGATTCCCGCGGGCGAGCCGAACACGGCGTACGCCAAATACTTCATCGGCAACAGCTACCTCCACAAGCTGACGCTCGACCAGGTGCCGGCGTTCGGCGTCACGTTCGAGCCGGGCTGCCGCAACAACTGGCACGTCCACCACGCGAAGACGGGCGGAGGACAGATGCTCATCGTCACGGCGGGCGAGGGGTTCTATCAGGAGTGGGGCAAGCCGGCGCGTCGTCTCAAGAAAGGCGACACCGTCAACATCCCGGCGAACGTCAAGCACTGGCATGGCGCCGCACCCGATTCATGGTTCCAGCACATCGCGCTCGAAGTGCCCGGCACGGAACAGTCCAACGAATGGTGCGAACCCGTGGACGACAAGGCATACGCCGAGGCGACATCCCGATAGCTGGGCAAGAGAATCAAATGACCTTTTTTCGGCAGGAACGCAATGTAATGCCATAAGGCAGGAAGGAAAACGAAAATGAAAAAGAACCTTGGAAAGAAAAACTGGATGTTCCCGATGCCGGTCTTGATGATCGGCACGTATGGCGAAGACGGAACGCCTGACGTGATGAACGCCGCATGGGGCGGGATCACGCTCGAGGATGAGATCACGATCTGCATCGACACCGGCCATAAGACATGGGCGAACATCGCCTCGCGCAAGGCGTTCACCGTAGCCTTTGGCACGGCGAATGCCGTTAAGGCCTGCGATTACCTTGGAATCGCAAGCGGCAACAAGACGCCCGGCAAGGTGACGAAGAGCGGTCTCACCGTGACGAAGAGCAAGTTCGTCGATGCGCCCATCGTCAATGAGCTGCCGCTCGTCCTCGAATGCGAACTCGTTTCGATGAACGAAGAGAACTGCAACGTGGTGGGAAAGATTGTAAACTGCGCCGTCGAAGAGTCCGCCATGACGGACGGCAAGCCTGACGCGGACAAGATGAGGCCCATTTGCTTCGATACCTGCCAGCATGTCTATCGCCTCATGGGCGAGACCGTCGCCAAGGCTTTCTCCTGCGGCAAGGAGTTGATGTGATTTGCGGCATAGCGAATGCGAAATGATGGTGTTAACGGCAGAGGAAACCATGAAAAAGAGGATGGCTGGAATCGATCTTTACGGTTAAAGCAAGAAATCATCGCGTGAAACATAAAGACACTTAACAGGAAGAACAAAACCATGAAGAAAGTAGTGATCATATCAGCCAGCCCGCGCAAGGGCGGCAACAGCGACATCCTCTGCGACGAGTTCGCAAAGGGCGCAAGGGAAGCTGGACACGAGGTGGAGAAAATCCGTCTCGCCGAAAAGAATGTCGGCTATTGCACGGGCTGCTATGCCTGCCAGAAGCTCCACGAATGCGTCCAGAAGGACGACGCCAACGAGCTTGTCGAGAAGATGCTCTCGGCGGACGTCATCGTTCTCGCGACGCCCGTCTATTTCTACTCGATGGACGCGCAGCTCAAGGCGCTCATCGACCGCACGGTTTCGCGCTGGGACGACTTCGGACGTTTCAAGGGCACGGAGTTCTGGCACATCGTCACCGCCGCGGACACGAACCACGACATGATGAACGCAACTCTTGAGGGGTTGCGCGGCTTCATGCGCGACTGCATGGAAGGCAGCATCGAGCGCGGCGTGATCTATGGCACTGGCGCATACGAGAAAGGCGAGGTCAAAAAACTCCCCGCCATGCGCGAAGCGTACGAGGCCGGGCTGAACGCTTGACACGCGTATGACTATTATCTCTGCGCTCTCTGTCCCTCCTCGCCTCAGCGTGAGATATAACATGGCACGGGAAATCGAACGGTGCAATCGGCGAGCATCACGGCATCCAGAGCTTTCCGGCTACGATCTCGTTGCCATCTTCCCGGTTGGCTACGCCGACCCGGCGGCAAAGCCCGCGCCTCTGCACGCGCTCCGCAAGAGAGTTTCCGAGATTTTAAGGGAACTCTGAACCACGAGGAAAGTGTTTTCAAAGCAGCGCACTGCTCGCACCGTCGGGAAATGCTATAATACGTGCAGTTTCGAATCGATAGTCAGTTTTCGGAACGAAAGCTTTCTGAGGCAACGCGCATGACCATATTCATCATAGGCGCCGGATTCACCGGCATGCAACTGGCAAAGATGCTTGTGCTGGAGCGCAACAAAGTCGTGCTCATAGACAATGACGCCGAGAGAGTGCGCAATGCAAGCGATGTGACACCAAGGTGAAGATTCACCGTCGCTTGCATACCCTACGGGGGTATGGTATAATATGCCGCCGTTGGGACATAAGAGGACAAGAGATGAAAAAATGCATTGAAGACGTGACTTCGCTCCAGCTGAGGCTGAAGAAGATCATCGGACAGCTGACTGGCGTCCAGAAGATGCTCGCGGAGGACATCCCCTGCGAGGACATCCTTACGCAGCTCAACGCGGCGAACGGAGCGCTCCACCGCCTGTCATTCATCGTCCTCGACGGACACCTGCGCCATTGCGTGCGCGAGGGCATCGAAACGGGCAACGCCGACGAGACGATCGAATCGTTCGCCGAGGCCCTTGAAAATTTCTCGAAGATGGCGTAAGCGAGATTCGCGACATGAAAGACATATTGATTGCTTTTGTCCATGTATTCGCCATGATGGCGCCATGGCTCGTCTTTGGTTTTCTTATGGCGGGAATCATCGCCGTCTGGATTCCGCGCAACTTGGTCAACCGCATGATGGGCGGGCGCTCCGGTTTCGGCGGCATCCTACGCGCTGTCGCAATCGGCGTGCCGCTTCCGATCTGCTCGTGCGGCGTGCTGCCGATTGCAACCGGGTTGCGCAAGCACGGCGCGGGGAAAGGTCCGACCGCCGCCCTTCTCATATCCACGCCGCAGACGGGCATCGATTCCATCCTTGCCACCTATGCCCTGCTTGGACCTGTCTTTGCCGTGGCGCGTCCCATCGCCGCCGCGCTTACGGGCGTCGTGGGCGGGGCCGTGGTATCGGCAGTTGGCGGGGAAGATGCGGCGGCCGTGGCCGTCGAGGAGGAATCCGCCGGAGCGCGGGGGATAAGGGCGATATTCTGGCAGGCGTACAGACGGCTTCTCGGATCAGTCGCAAAGCCGCTTGCGGCAGGTCTTGCCGTTTCCGCGCTTGTCACGGTGCTTGTGCCCGAGAACTTTTTCACGGACGTATTCCGCGACAGCGATTGGATCGCGATGCCGGTGATGGCTCTTGTCGGCTTCCCGATGTACGTCTGCTCGACGGCGTCGATTCCGATCGCCGCGTCGCTTGTCGCCAAGGGCGTCTCGCCCGGAGCGGCGTTCGTGTTTCTGATGGTCGGGCCCGCGATGAACGCGATGTCACTCACGACCGTCGCCGCCCTCGTCGGACGGAAGGCCGCCGCCGCGTACGTCGCAGTGATAATAGCCGGCGCAATCCTCTGCGGCATCGCAATCAACCTGCTCCCCAATGCGCTACCCGCGTCCGCCACGATCGCCACCGCCGGCCATTCGCTTTCCATCGTACACTGGATTTGCGCCGCGTTACTCGCCGTGATGATGGTTTACAACCTGGTGCGCCCTCTGAGGATGGGACATGGCAAGCAACATTGACATTCTTAAAAAAGGAGAAAACGAAATGAAGCTGATACTGACACTAGCCGTCGCAGTTGCCGTCATCCTCGCCTGCGCAGTGGCGGGATGCAAGATATTTGGCAGGCGAGACACGAAGGCGACGATTCCGCTGACGGTGAACCCGCACGGGAAGATGGCAATCGTGTACTACTCGCAGTCGCAGGTGCAAAACACGGCGCTCATCGCGAAGTGGATTCAAAAACAAGTTGGCGGTGACCTTTTTCCGCTGGAAATGGTCGAGCCGTATCCAGAACCATACAGGGAGACGCTGAAGATCGCCGGAAAGCACCACGAGGAAGGTACGCGTCCGCAACTGAAAGGCATTCCCGACCTGGCCGGATATGACATCGTGTTTCTCGGTTCACCCATATGGTACGGCACCTACGCACCGCCTGTGGCGACGTTCCTCGGCGCATGCAAGCTATCCGGAAAGACGCTTGCGCCATTTTGCACGCATGGCGGCGGTGGCGCGGGGCATTTTCTCGCCGACGTTCGCAAGACGTGTCCCGACGCAAAGGTGCTTGACGGCTTGACGATTCGCGGATCCAACCAGATAGAGCGCCGCCTTGGCATGGGCGTCACATCTCATCATACCGAAGACGACGTGGTGGAATGGCTGAATCGGATTTTCAAGTGAACTTCAAAAGGAGAACCAAAATGACAGGCAACAAACCGTTTGCGATGTTTTTCAACGCCGGCCCGCGCAAGGGCTGGAACACGCACAAGATGCTTGAAGCGGCCAGGGCCGGAGCGGAAGAGGCGGGCGCCGTCACGGAACTCGTCAATCTCTACGACATCAAGTTCCCCGGCTGCAAGAGCTGCTTCGCCTGCAAGCTCAAGAACGCCAAAACCGATGGCGTGTGCGCCATCCGCGACGATTTACGCCCGATTCTCGAACGGGTGCGACAGGCGGACGTGCTTGTTCTCGGTTCGCCGATCTACTTCGGCTACCCTACTGGCGTTTACCGCGCCTTCCTGGAGCGCCTCGCCTTCCCAGTGTACAGCTACCACTACGAGAACGGGCAGCCCCTCGTTTGCCGCGACAAGGTGATTGAGACGGCAAGCATCTTCACGATGAACATTCCTGAAAAGTGGTTGGACGAGTGGAAATATCCGCAGGTTCTCGAATCGAACACGCAGACGCTCAAGACCGTCTTCGGCGCATCCGAATCAATTTACGCCTGCGACACCTACCAGTTCGCAGACTACTCGCGATACGACGTGACCCTCTTTGACGAGGCTGCGAAACGCGCCCATCACGACGCGCATTTCCCTATTGACCTCGCCAACGCCCGGGCCCTCGGCAAACGGCTCGTTGAAAAAGCCTTGACTCACATTTGACGACCTGACGCCATGTTGCGGACGGTTTCGACAAGGGCGGCGACGGCCGGGGAAAGTGCGGCGTTCTTGCGCCAGGCGAGATAGACGTCGCTGACGAGGGCGGGCGAGAACGGGCGGAACGCGACGCTGGCGGCGAACTCCTGCGGCACCACGCCGTCGATGCAGACCGCCGCGCCAAGCCCAGCCTCTACGAACATCGCCGCATTGTAGAAAAGATTGTAGGTCGCCACCACGTCAAGGCGCGAATACGGAAACCCAAGCCATCCGGAGATGAATTCACGCACCATAGCCTGGCGCGAACTGACGAGGGGAATTCCCCTTGTGTCCGACGGGGCAATGCGCTTCTTCACGGCAAGCGGAGAATCGGAAGCGACGAGAAGACCCCAGCGATGCGTGTGCGGGAGCGTCAAGTAGTCCAAACCCTCGTAGCGACCCGGCCCCACGAGCAAGGCGAGATCGTGGACGCCCTCGCGCAGATGCATGAGGATGTCCTCGCCGTTACCGGAAGAGATGGAGAACCGAAGGCGCGGATTGTCGCGGGCGAGCTGCGTGGCGGCGCGTGCGACGAAGCGGAACGCCGGCGTCTCGCCGGCCCCTATCGAAACCGTTCCCTCAAGCTCTGCGCCTCCGTTCGCCTTCACCTCCGACTCGATGCGCTCGGCAAAATCAACTAGATCGTCCGCGCGCCGCTTCAGTACAAGTCCCTTCTCGGTCAGTTCGATTCCCCGTGGCCCACGCTCGAAGAGTTTTTGCCCGAGTTCATCCTCAAGGGAGGCGAGCTGGGTGGAGAGCGCAGGCTGCGAGAGGTGAAGCCGCGCGGCGGCCTTAGTGATGTTGCCTTCCTCGGCAACGGCGATGAAGTATCTGAGTATTCGGATGTCCATGGCGCATAATATACCACATTCAGACATAAGTTTCAATTATGACTTTACATATAAAATATGTATTTGTTATTTCTTACACGGCGGGCTACAATATCCGCGTATTCTTTTCAAGCAGAAAAAGGCAAGCGCAAAGGAGAAACGAAATGATGAAAGAACTGACACTGGCGACTCTGGTCGCGGGCGGCGTCTGCACTGTGGACGCGGGAGACGCGGCCCTGCCGCTCACACAGGAATGGGACAAGGTGTTTCCTAAGTCCGACAAGGTCGAACACTGCAAAGCAACGTTCCGCAACCGCTTCGGCATCGCGCTCGCGGCGGACGTGTACAAGCCGAAAGGCGCGACGGGAAAGCTCATGGCCATCGCGATGTCCGGTCCGTTCGGCGCGGTCAAGGAGCAGTCGAGCGGACTCTATGCGCAGACATTCGCGGAGCGGGGCTTCCTGACACTCGCGTTCGACCCGTCGTTCACAGGCGAATCGGGCGGCGAACCGCGCTACGTGGCCTCGCCCGACATCAACACGGAGGACTTCCAGGCGGCGGTCGACTATCTCATCTCTCGCGACGATGTTGACGCGGAGAGGATAGGGATCCTCGGCATCTGCGGCTGGGGCGGGCTCGCCATCAATGCGGCGGCGGTCGATACGCGCGTCAAGGCTACGGTGGCCTCGACCATGTACGACATGACCCGCGTGACCGCGAACGGCTATTTCGACAAGGAGGACAGCGCGGCGGCGCGCAAGGCGAAGAAAGAGGCGATGAACGCCCAGCGTATCAAGGACTTCAAGTCCGGCACGTATGAGCTTGGCGGCGGCGTTCCCGACAAACTGCTGGACGACGCGCCGCAGTTCGTGAAAGACTACTACGCCTATTACAAGACGCCTCGCGGCTACCACAACCGTTCGCTCAACTCGAACGGCGGATGGAGCAAGACGTCGTTTCTCTCGTTCATCAACGCGAAACTACTTGCTTACGCGGACGAGATCGAGAGCGCGGTGATGGTCGTCCACGGCGAAAAGGCGCATAGCCGCTACTTCGGAGAAGATGCTTTCAAGCTTCTCAAGGGAGACAACAAGGAGCTTGTCATTGTCCCCGGCGCGTCGCACTGCGACCTCTACGACGGCGGCGGCAAGGGCGCAATTCCCTTCGACCGCATCGAGGCGTTCTACAGGAAGAATCTCAAGTAAGAGGAAGCCATGAATTCCTTCTCGAAACTGGCAATGACCGCAATCACTTCTGCGGGGATGGTTGGAGCGGCATTGGCGAATACGGCGATAGTCGTGTCCGTCGGGGGGAGCCGCTTCGCCGCGAAAGTCGAGGACACCGAAACAGGCCGCGCCTTTCTCGCCAAGCTCCCGCTAACAGTCTCCATGACAGAACTCAACGGCAACGAGAAGTACCACTACGGCGTATCACTGCCGACCGCCGCAAAATACTGCAGCGAGATCGAGGCGGGCGACCTTATGCTTTACGGCTCAAATTGCCTCGTGCTTTTCTACGGTTCCGCAGGCGGCTATTCCTACACGCGGATCGGGAAGCTCGTCTCTACAGCCGGGCTGGCGGCGGCGGTCGGTTCAGGCTCGGCGTCCGTGACGTTTGAGAAGGCAGTCTTGAAGGCTACAATCAAGATGAACGGGGCTAATCCGGAAGTGGGTGTCGAGACGAACCTTCCGTCGAGCGTCACCATCACGAAACTCGCAGCCACCACCCTTCCCGACGACGAAAGCGGCTGGAAGGACTACGCCTCACTCACCGACACGGAATGCGCAAGCTGCCGATTCTTCAAACTCAAGGCGGAGCTGGATTGACGATGACGGTCGAGGAATTCAGAAAGGCGATGGCGGAGGTGGACTACATCCCTGCGGGGAGCGAACTGCATCTTGCGTTTCATGCCTTTTCGCAGGAGGCGCTGAAGCTCACTGCCGAGCTGAACGGCTCGTACCATGCGCCCGAAGAGGTGCGTGAACTCATGTCGCGGCTGACGGCGAGCGATATTGACGAATCGTTCGGACTCTTCCCGCCATTCCATACGGACTGCGGCAAGAACATAAGGATTGGCAAGCGAGTGTTCATCAACGCCGGATGCCAGTTCCAGGATCAGGGAGGCATCACCATCGGCGACGATGTGCTGATAGGCCCGCAGACCATCATGGTGACCCTGAACCACGATCCCGACCCCGACAAGCGCGGCGGCATGTTCGCAAAGCCGGTCGTCATCGGCGACAAGGCATGGCTTGGCGCAAGGGTGACCGTCTGCCCCGGCGTGACCATTGGCGAAGGAGCGATCGTCGGCGCGGGCGCGGTCGTTACGAAGGACGTAGCGCCCAGGACAGTCGTCGCCGGAGTGCCGGCAAAAGTCATCAAGCAAATCTGAAACGGCGCCTCGTCCGTCAGGCAAGGGAGCAGGGGCCGTTCTGGCATCCTCCCGGACAGGCCATCACCTCAAGGAAGTTGACAGGCATTTTCCCGGCGGCGTACAGCTTTACCATCGCGCAAGTCTTACGGTCGATTCCGTTGATCTGCTTCGCGTCCAGCTTGAAGCCTGGAATCTTCGCCGTGGCCTCGGTCAGCACCGCTTCGGTCACGCCGCAGCTCTTCGCGTAGTTCCGCGCCGTGGGATTGGCAGGACGCTCAACCGGCCACGGCTCGCATGCGATGACGTCAATCTTGCGCCCCGCGAGTATGGCGCCGAGCTCCTCGAAGGAGAGGACGTAGTCCACATCCTTCCGCTTCGCCTCGCTGCGTTTTGCGACGCACGGGCCGATGAACACGGTCTTCGCGTCAGGATCCTTCGCCTTCACGATTTCCCGCGCGTAAACCATCGGGCTGGGAGTGAGCGAGACATGGTCCACGAGCGCCGGGAGGTGCTTGCCCACGAGATTCACCCAAGCGGGGCAGCACGAGGTGGTCATGAACGTCTTTGGATCCTTCTCCATGCGCTCGATGAACTCTTCCGTCTCGTGCGCGGTAGTCATCTCCGCGCCAAGCGCCACTTCCATAACGTCGCCAAATCCCGCCTTGGCGCAAGCGGCGAGAAGCTGCTCTATCTTTCCTGGAAACTGCCGCGCAGCCGCAGGCGCGACCATGGCGACGAGCTTCTCGCCACGCTTCATCGCCGCAAGCACATCCACAAGCTGAGAGCGTTCCATCACCGCCGCGAACGGACACGCGGCGAAGCACTTCCCGCAGAAAATGCATTTGGCAAAGTCGATTTCGGCCACGCCGTGCTCGTTTTTGCGGATTGCGCCGACGGGACAGGCGTCCTCGCACGGAACCGTAGTCTTGACGATCGCGTGGTAGGGGCATGCCGTGATGCACTTGCCGCACTTGATGCAGAGCGACTGGTCGATCACGGACTGCCCGCCAACGACGGAGATCGCCTTTTTCGGACAGTTGTACACGCACGGACGCGCGAAGCAGCCGCGGCAGTTCGGCGTGGAGACGACCTTGGCGTCCGGACAGCCGCTGCATGCCGGGCCGCAGACGCTGAGAGGCGTGTGCGGGGCATCCGCATGGCCCGCCACTCCACCGCCCCATGCCTTTTCGGCGTAGTAGGCAGAGAGCGACTTCGACTCATCCGTCTCATCCTCCACGGACACGCCCAGCAACGCCATCAGGCGGTACTTTAGGATTGCGCGGTCATGATAGACGCAACAGCGCGACGCGACCGAGTTCTTCGGCCTCAGCTTGATCGGAATCTGGTCAAGTTCCGTCTCAAGCGTGCCGTCATCGAACGCGCGCACGATGCGGATCATCAGCTCGCGGCGGATGAAAGTCGATCCGTTCAGCATTTCAGGCGGCCCCTCCGACCAGTTCCTCTATGCGCGCGAGAACTTTCTCGCTCGTCGCCTGCGCCATGATCTCCTCGCCGTTGAACCGCACGTACGGCGCACCGCCGAGGTTTTCCTTCTCGCACAGCTCGAGACACGTGCGCGCCTCGATCTCGACCTTATCGCGAAACTCGGCGGGAATCTCGTCCTCGATCGACATGAGGTTCGCCGCCCCCAGCAGATAGCAGGCGGTTCCGCAGCAAATCTCTACCTTGATCTTCTCCATGAAGTTCTCTCTTTCGTTTTTTCGTCGTAGCCGTTAGTTTCAATGTATCATAACATGTCGATATTATAACAGATTTCAGTAGTAATCGATCGTGACTTTCTTGCGGTAGTTCTTTTCGAGGGCGGCGGCGATGCGTTTGACGACGGACCGCCTCAGCTCGAGGTCCTGCGGGACGTTCGGGTCCTGGTGCGATTCGTTCACCTTCGTGCCGATCACGAACTCGATCCTGTCGTGGCGCATCATGCGCTCGAGAATCGCCCGCGCGGCGGCCGGCTCGCGGTCCGCCGGGCGCATCTGCTCGAGCGCCGTCAGGACCCGCCCGAGCGTAAGGATGCCCTCCGTAGCGATGCCCACGCCATCCATAGTGCCGACAGGCGGGAGCCCGCCAGACGTCCGCATGTCGGAAAGCTTCACCCTCACCTTCACGCCAAGTTCACGCTCCATGATGTTCGCAGTCGTGCCGCCGCAGATGACGACATGGTCGAAGCCGAGCGTCGCCTGACGGGCATACTCCGCGTCATGCTCCTTATAGAACGGCGGCCCGGTGAGAATGCGCATCACGCGCGGATGGCGCAGGTAGCAGACAACGCAGCTGATGTCGTCCTTGCAGCCATTCGGCGTGAGGTAGAGCGCATTTCGCGCGATGGCCTCGCTCAAATCCCGCGCCGAAATGTCAGGATCGGCGGCGATCTTCTCGCGCGCGAAGCCGAGCACGCCCGAACGCCGCCAGCCGAACTTCATGTCCTTGCGCACGCCGAGGCCGGACTGCGTCACGCCGTCCGAGCAGAGGATGATGCGGTCGCCGGACCGGAAATCGGCCTCGCACTCGCGCACCTCGCGGTCGGGCCAGTGCGACGAGACGATCTGCTCGTCCTTGAGCGGCGCGATCTCCTCCGTGCCGCGCAGGTGGATGTAGCCGGGATTCCCCATCTCGCTGATCCGCGCCTTGCCGCCAAGTCGGAAGTCGAAGAGCGAGAACGTGGCGTAGCCGATCTTCCGCACCTCGCAGACGGGCAGGGAATCCATGATGATCTCGACGGCCTCCAGCATCGGCACGTTCGACTCCAGGAACTTGATCGCCATCGACGTGGTCATCGTGGCGAGCACGTTCGCCTTCACGCCGCTGCCGAGCCCGTCGGAGAGCGCAACGAGATGCCGGTTCTCCTTCTCGACGGTCATGAAGCGCACGTCGTCGCCGCAGGCTCCCTGACCGGTCTTGGTGTACTGGGCGGCCTCCATCTCGATGAAGAGGTCGCCGGCACCGCCGTAGCCTTGCGTAGGTGCGTCAGCCATTCAGGTATTCCTCGCTGCCGCCCTCGCGGAGGCGCTTGCCGACGGTCTGCGACTCGTACGCGCCGGCGATCTCGTTGAGCATGATCTCCGTCTCGGCGATATGCTCGCCAAATAGCCGCGCCACCTGCTGCACAGTGTACACGTTCTTGCGGATCACGTCGCGCGCCTTGGCGGCGATCTCCTCGCGGCGGCCTTCGTTCTTCGTTACGTCCTGCACAACCGCACCGGCGAACTTGCCCACGCTGATCGGGAAGACGCTGATTGTCACGATACGGCCCTTCCACGGTTGGCGGTACTTGACGATCTCGCTGCCATGCGCGACGGCGCCCGCGAAGAGCTCAGAGAAGTCGGGCATGAAGGCGTCCATGCCGAGCCCGTCGAGGTTGCCGAGCGCGTCGTACTCGCCAAGGGCGCCGGCCATCTCGGCAAAAAGGCGGTTGCATTCCACGATCAGCCCCTTCGCGTCGACGATCACGACGCCTGCCGGGATGTACTTGATGAGCGCGTTGGACGTCCTCTGGAAGTTCTTCTTGAGATAGATGTGGCACATCGCCTCCTCGGCCTTGCCGGCGAGGAGCGCCTTGGCGAACTCGCGGCACGAGTTGTAGCCGCACGCGCCGCAGTTGATCTCGTCCGCCTTCGTGACCTTCCCCACGCGCGCGAGCGCACCGGCGATGGCGGACTCGTCCGGTTCGTCGTCCACAACGGCCGCTGCAGGATATGCGGACGTTCCGCAGTGCGCGAAGCACCGGCCAGACGACGCGCGGATCGGCGCCGTCGCGTCCGTCGCAAAGAGCGTCGCCAGGCCCGAAGCGCCGCGCGGCATCGCCGGACCGTTCACGCAGCCGCCCGGACACGCCAGTACCTCGACGAACAGCTTGCGCGGGAACTTCTCGGGGCGGAGCCTGAACTCGGCGGGATCGAAGTCTTCCAGCATCCGCCGGAAGTCCTCAAGGCCTGACACGGAGACATACCGCACGTCCGTCCTGCCGTCGCGCAACGTGTCGTTCATGCCGCCCTCGACGGAGTAGAAGCGCCCTTCCTCGGCGGGTCCGAGCGCAAGCTCCGCCTCCTCGCCAAAACGAATCCCCTTCTCTTCGAGGAATTGCTCAAGTGCGGGGAACAGGACTGCCAGCGCCAGTTCGTCGGGATGCGCATCGGACTCGTTCTTCTTCGCCGCACACGGCCCGAAGAACACGACCTTCGCCTCGTGGCCGTACTTCTCCTTGATAAGGCGGCAGTGCGCCCGCACGGGCGATGGAAGCGGCGAGATGAATTCGGCGTAGACGGGCAGGTACTTGCGCACCATGTCCACGGCCGCCGGGCAGGCGGACGAAATGACGAGCGGGGAATTCGTTTCCTGGAGAAGCTTCGCGACATGAGCGCTCACCGACTCCGCGCCGTGCGCCGTCTCGCTTACCCCGGCAAAACCCGCCGCCTTCAGCGCGGCGGCGATCTGTCCGATCGTCAAGCCCTTGAAGTAGCCGGCGAAGCTCGGCGCGATGGACGCGTACAGCTTCGCGCCGGACGCGACGAGTTCCTTAAGGCGAGCGAGGTCACTCCTGATCTTCTTCGCGTGAGCGGGACACACCTTCACGCATTCGCCGCAGGCGACGCACGCCTCCGGGATCACGCTTGCCTTGCCGTCCACGATGCGAATTGCCTTCACAGGACAGTGCCGGACGCACTTGTAGCAGTCCTGGCACTCGTTTTCCGTCGTATAGACTGGGCTTGTGACCATTGCGTTAGCCTTTCTCCGGGAAGGTCGCCTTGAGGATGTCGCGCATCACGAGCGGGTCCACGTGTTTGTATATCTTTCCGTCCACGACCACGATCGGTCCGTCCGCGCAGTTGCCGGTGCACAGGCTCGCGCCGAGGTCAACGTCGACCTCGTCCTTGAGCCCGTGCTCGGCGAGGAAGCTCTCGCACGCCTCGACGGTCTTCTCGTTCCCGCGTGCAAAGCAGGAGCTTCCCATGCAGATGACTATTTTTGGTTTAGCCATGATATCCTTTTCATTGCGGCTGCCAGTCTTATTGCGAACAGTATACCACAATTTCCCGTTCCCCGCCGCACCTACTCGACGTTGAAGGGCTCCTTCAACTCAAAGTGACATCGGCGGCGTCCTTGCCCGAATTCGCGAGGAATTAGCGTTGCTATCTGACGCAGGATGGTGTATACTGTCCGCGTTGCTTTTGAGAGTTGTTGTTTTTGCATAGGGGTAGGTTACCTCAAACACCTCTCAGTTGCGACACTTTATGTCTCGTTCGACGAACGAATGGGATGCTAATGCGCAGAAAAGGAGACAACGAATCATGACAGAATGGGACAAGATGCAGGCGCACCAAATCTACAACGATTTCGACGCGGATTTGTTCAACCGGAGGGTTGTGACGAAGAAGCTGTTCCGGGAATTCAACCGCACGGAAGATGAAGAAACCGAACGGCGACAGGAGATCATGCGGAAGCTCTTCAAGAAGGTCGGCGAGCGCGTCTGGATGGAGCCGGAATTCACGTGCGAATTCGGCAAGAACATCACCATCGGGAGCGACGTGTACATCAATTTCGGCTGCACGCTCCTGGATTGCGGGCAGATCACGATCGGTGACCATACGCTGTTGGGGCCGCACGTGAGCATGTATTCGGCGAACCATTCGCTGGATGCCGCGGAGCGGATCACGGGGGCCTTGATTCCCGAACCCATCACCATCGGCAACCGCGTGTGGATCGGCGGCGGCAGCACCATTCTCAGCGGGGTTACCATCGGCGACGACGCGGTCATCGGCGCCGGAAGCGTCGTGTCACGCGACATCCCGCCGGGGGTTGTGGCTGCGGGCAATCCATGCCGTGTGTTGAGAAATATCACGGAAGAGGACAAAGTCGGATTCCCAGTCCGGATTGTCATGGGGCACGAACACGTCTGAAATAATGACAGACAACTGACACGCGGGTGGCGGCAGTCCCACCGAAGCCGAGATGGAATTGTCAGACGGACATTGGACGCATCCGATCGTGTGTAGTTGCGATTACCAAATCACCTTCAAAACCGCATCCTTCGGCGGCTCCGCCCTTGGTCACGCCTCCCACAGCATCTCTTCCAAGAACGCCTTCGCCCTTGCCAGAATGCCGGGCACCTTCGACTCGCGCGGGCCGGCGACATTCAATACCAATGCCGAAGACACTTGCATCCTCTCCCGATACTGCGCCGGAATCGTCCCGCCTTCTGCAATCCATCCGTGCGGTGCCCATCCTCCAAAATCAAGGCCAAGGGCCATCGCCGCCTCCAATGCGCCGCGATCCACGCCCGTCTGACCACCAGAAACGATCTTGACGTTCTGAGATTCGTCACGCTTCATATTAAGATTTCATTTTGAAGCCGTTGGCCCGCCGAGATATCCCCTTACCGCCTTGTCAAAGTCCGACTTCAACTGTCGCATCTCCCGCTGACGATAAATGGTAAATTCATGCTCCGCCTTTTCCATCGCATCTTCATGCGAAACTTTTCCTTTGCCTGTGAGCAACTTTGCACGCAACCGCTTCAACTGGTCGTCGAGAGCCGCAACCCAATCGGACATTGACATGGGTTCTTCCGCCAATGCCTTGTATTCGGCAAAGGCGAGATTGTAATGGTCGACATGCCGCCCAATCGAACGTGTTCCCTCGGTTTGAACTGTCAAATATTTTTTGACAGTTCGATTTCTATCCAACTCGCCGCTATCTATAATCTGCCGTATATGATGGCTCACAAGTTGTTTTGTCGTATTAAAAAGGTCGGCGAGCTGCTTTTGCGTCAGCCATACGTCATTGTCTGCAAACCGCGCCACGACAGCCGACTTTCCGCCGACTGTCCCATACACGGCAAATCGCCCTGGCAAATCGATGTTATGCTCACTCATTTCAAACAACTCCTATGCATTATGTCGTAGCGAGTATAATTTTGTGTTCCTCTTCAGCCATAATTCACCCCTTGTCCTATACCACACTTTCTCCATACCACTGTCAAACTTCATCCGTCAACTTGCGCAGTTCTTCGCGTATGCGCTCGGCCCCGGCTTCGTCTCCATGCTGACCGACATATTCAAGCAAGGCGTCAAGTCGCTTGATCGCCTCTATCGTATCATCTCTCTGCGGCATCGCCATAGTCTCTACTCCTCCATTCTTGTCCACCAATGGGTCTGCACCTCTAACATCCACCCCTGACATTCTCATCTCCACCCACCAGGCGCAATCGATGGGAACCACAGATTGAGCACTTACGATCCTTGCGATTCAATGTTGACACATCATAATCACGGTTTAGGCAATCCGCGCAATAGAAGCATGGACCTAACTCTTTGGCAATTCTTTTACCGATGTACCCGTCCAACTTCGTCTTCAGCGGATGCGGTGGAACTACAAAGTCGGGGCTCTTCAGCAAATCGGTTTTCAGTTTGAAAAATGTTTCATCTACGTCCACATCTAAATACTCATCGCCAAAATGGTTAAAGAGAACATATCGACGCTCATTCTCTTCCTTCCATTTCGGATCCTTTACTGACAACATCCAATATTGCAGAATCTCTTCAAGAAATGTCTGCTTCTCGTCTGTCGACATTTTAAATTGATCCACGATTGAACACAGAAACCTAAGTTCTGATTTAGCTTTCGCCTTGCCATAAATGACATCCATACAAACGACCTGGAATAATGCATAATCATCATAGCTGTCATTGCCATCGCTTCTTACCCAATGACGTTTCATCAATGGCGCAATCAATTCAGCCGTGCGATCCCCCTTAAACCCATAAACGGCGTGCCCATATTTTTCCCGGAACTCCTCGCTTGGATTCCTCTTAGTGAACGAGGCCACCCAGTAGCGTCGGGTCGGCTTCATGTCAAATTTCTTGAGCCACGCATAACCCATCTCTGGCAATTCATCAATCAACTCCCGCAAACACACACTTTCACGGCCATCATTCAACAACTCTGTTTTACGTATCCACAACTGTCCATTCTCCCAGCTTTTCTTTGCATCCGTAGTATGGATACACTTATAAGACACTCCGTCGTGATAGCCGTTACGCGAGCGTAAAATATAATTACTGATCTGGAACATTCAGGATACCTAAGAATGGGCTAACGGCAGGTGACAAACCCGACAATGCTATCAATTTGGACTCCTCGCCAAACAGCGAGGCAAGTTCCTTTCGGTCAAATTGAATTTCGTGTTCGTTCGGCGTACCTCGCATGAAGCTTAAATCAGTCAGCATCATCGAAAAGACCATTGCAATCTCAGCCATTCGCCCTTTCGAAAAGTCACGCTCGTACAAATGTCGAACATTTCGAATTAGATATTTAGACAACCGCCCACCTTTGCAACAAACATATTCCTGATATGCAAGATAAAACAGCCGCAACTGCTTCAACAACCTCCTATACGCCTCAATGGGTTCAAATCTTTTCGGCTCTGACCCAGAGATCATTGCCTCCCCCATATATCGGAACTTCTCCATCAACGCAACATCAGCGACAATCTCATATAATCTAGACTTGAGAAACCAGAAGAAGTAATGACTTGCTTCCATATAAATGGAATTAATGAGCATGACTTCATAGTCAGTTACCCGACATATTCCGAGCACTGGCTTCTGCTGATAGTCGTAATTGCAAGAAAGGTCAACAAGCGCATCCTTCGTTTTATATGAGGGGTGCGCAATATATGATCTCAACAGACGAACAACCTCATCAAAAAATCGTTCGCGATCATTAATCGGCCAGTCATTTGGTTTTTCCGGCTCCATATCAGACATCAACTCTACTCTGGACCACTATGCAAGCTTGAAGGCCTCTTCTATCTGCTGGGCCACGGTCAAGCCGCTTGGTTCAGAACCGTATATCGTGGCATAGACATAGCGCGATGCATCTTGCGCGGCCCAGAGTTTCCCGATAGCCGTCTTTTCGACTGTATCGGCGGATTGCCCTGTAAGCTCTCCCTTGTATTCCAAGACAAAAAGTCGACCGTCCACAAGTTCCCCGATAAAGTCAGGATAGAACCACTCCGTCCTGCCACCCATTGGCAAGCGGAACGAAGCTGAATCGGAATCCTTGTTCCGGAGCCAATAAAGGACCTTTGGCGAAGAATCAATCAGCTTTGCACATTCAAATTCTTCACCCTCTCCAAATGGCTTCTTGCCGTCAAACTTCGGTATGCCATAAGTCCCCAAATAGTGTTTCTTGAATCGCCAGCTTCCATTGTATACATCAGAATTACCAGCGTATATATGTTCGTCAAGCGTAAACCCTCCGGGCAGATCCAAAGCAAGCCTGTAATCGCCGCCCAAACAAAAGGTTTTCTGGTACGCCTTGCGCCTTGCCTTGCCAAGTGCCTCGCTCAAATGCCATTCCAGCCGTTGCTTGATCTGGAAGCGTACCAAAACCATCTGCTCACAAGTCATGCCGTGATTGATCCGAAGATCGGAAACAATCCGTGTCAACCAATGTCGTTTTTCAGACTGCAACAACAACACGCAATCTTTAGTAATGCCGTCCAACACGTTCACGACATCGGCCTCTTCAATCTTTCCCGAGAAACCTTTTAGATACTCGGTATGCGCATCTGCCGCAAACCGTGCGGTCATCTCGTTACCGTCCAGTTTCAGTATGAATGTCTTTCCGTCGTTTCCGCTAATCGATATTTCGTTCGCCGATAGCGCCTCCGGCAGAAAACCAAGAATAGAGTCCCCAATCGTCTCATATACAGCGTCCGTTGAAAACAGATTGTCACCGTCTATCTCAACGACAAGTCTCGGGAACCTCCAAGGATGGCCCTTTGCAGGGACCGGCGCCGCAACTTGCGCCTTCTTCTTCTGGTGCTTGAGCTTAAGTTCATGCGCCTTTTCTTGCAAGCCATTTTTTGCAAGCTGCACGGCCACTTGCTCGATCTCTCCGTCATCCTCGGCGCCAGAAAGCTGTATCTCTCCATCACCGCTTGCAAAATCCTGAACCTTGATTCCCGCAGGCAAGACCAGTCCATCCAGCGTCGCCTTGTCCAACTTGACTACATCCGACGGCACGGAGAACAAATCACCCTGGCCGCCTGTCTCCGGCAGATTCTCCTGCACGGCCTTGAACGCCTCAACCTCCGAAAAGCCCTTCTTCTTGAGACCTTCCGTCAGCTCCTTGGCGGCGGAACCGAACTCCTTGCTCATGACGAACGCATACGCACGATTCAATTCGCGCGTCTTGCGCCGTTTTGCATACGGCATTCGCATCACTCGTCCTAACAGCTGGATCGTGTCCTTGCTGCTACCAACGTTTGCGAGCGAACAGAAAACGTATGCAAACGGACAATCCCACCCTTCCTTCAATGCCTGGACGGTGATGACATAATTGACTTTACAGGCTGGATCCATGACATTGACATCGTCCAACTCCTTCTGGTCGCCCGTTGCGATCTTGACTTCCTCTTCTGGAATCTTCAGCGTATCCGTCAAATACTCCTTCAGCTTCTCGACGGGAACGTCACCGTTCTTCGGCGTCGCCTGGAACAAAACGATCGGCCGGACATATTTGCCCTCTTTTGCGGCATTCTCCGCCACCGCTAGTTTTGCCAACTGTGCGCGTTTGGCATTTGCCGACACGACGGCCTTTTCCCAGTCAAGCTTGTACTCCGTCAGCTCAATCGGCAACTTGACCATCTCTTCGTCGAAAAGCTCCTGCGCATAGACGCTGTAAAGGACGTTGTTGTCACGTCCCGGCGTCGCCGTCAAGCCCAGAACGGCGCTTGGATTCAGACGCACCAACGACTTCTGCGAAAGGTCTGTCACCATGTGATGCGCCTCGTCAACAATGATGATCGGGCGTATGTGGCACAGGAAATTGGCAAAAGAGAACTTAGGCTTCGTCGGATCGCCGCCAACCGCCTCGTCCTGCGCTTCCATGCCGGGTTCAAGCGCAATGTCGCCGAAATGCCGCTCCATGTCTTCGTTATGCCGATAGACATTGTATTTGCCAGTTTCCTCATGGACGAACGCCTGAACGGTGCTGACGACGATGCAGAGGTTGTCCGCGATGTCCTCCGGCAATATCTGGAACTTCTCGTCAAGGTCGAACACCTTGACGCGCCCTTCGAACTGACGGTCAAGTTCCTGTCGGTAGGGATGCAGCACGTTCTTGAATGCATCTGCCGTCTGCTTCCGTATCGTGTCGCTCGGCGCGAACCACAAAACGAACGGACAATCCTTTGACTGCGCCTCGGCGATGATCTTCAGCGAATGTGCCGCGAGGATCGTCTTGCCGCCGCCCGTCGGAACCTTGATGCAGACTGTTGGCACGTCCTCCATCCCCTTCGGCGACTTGTAGCCGTAGTCCGCGCCCAGACGCAGCCGCACGTCCCCCTCCGCCGTCACCGTCTTGTAGGCGGCCTCCGGCGACTCGAACGCGCACCTCTCGAAATACGCCTTGACTGCGGCCAGCGTGTTGCCTTGATATCTCGTTAATGTCATGCTCATGACCTCACCTCCTCGTCACCAAGTCGTAGGGCGTCTGGCGGAAATCGATCTTCAACGCCTCCAATGTCGGCGCCATCAAACGACACGCCTCGCCATAGACGACAATCTTCTCATGGTCTCGCCCGGCCAAGTCAGCCTGTATCACCTCCAGCGTCTTGCGCGTCAACACATTGCCGCCGTTCACGCTCCTGTCCTTAAGGATGCCGTTGTACAGCAGCACGTACGCCGTTCCTTCATGTACGCCAAGAACGGTAGATTTCTTACCGCCCATATAAGGCGTCTTCGTTTCGGTGAACCAAACATGCGCCGCCATCACGTCAAACGGAATGTCACACGTCAGCGAACCGTCCTCGTTCAAGATCGCCTCGCCCAGCTCGTAGTAACGGAAACCGCCGCCGCCCTGCCACTTCACCGCCTTGGAGATTCCGCCCTGCTCGCCGTCAACGACCTTCTTCATCCGCACCGCACAATGCGTCTTCGCGTGTTCTCCCATCTCAATGCCGATCCACCGCCGCCCCATCTTGTGAGCAACCGCCGTTGTCGTACCAGAGCCAAGAAACGAATCAAGCACCAAATCCCCCTCGTCAGTCGCAATCTCCAAAACCCGTTGTAACAGTTTTTCTGGCTTTGGCGTGTCAAAAGCATCTTGAGCTCCAAACAACGTGGTCTGTTCCGACTGTGAGTTGCGGTTACTCCCTGCATAAGCGAATGACCACAATGTTTCAGGCGGACGAGTCGCATTTGCATCGGCATAAATCTTGTAGTATGGAGACCAGCCCTTGCGACCTTTCACCCATTCAATATCTTCCGGGCGATTTTCAACTTCAGATTTAGACCATCTCCACCGACCATCAGACCCATCTGCACGAACAGGGAACACCTCTTTCCCATCCGGGGCTACTATGCCATAATAAAGATTTGGCCTGTCAGCTCGTGCATCTTGTTGCCCCATTGATCGAAGTGGCTTCAAATAATATCGCCGCCCATCTTTCGACACCTTATCATAATGCGCAGGGATCTCCTCAACTTTCACTTTGTTGATGCGAAGTTCTGTTACATTTTTCGCATAAACCAACGTATGATCATACCTAGTGGAAAACAGTTTTGCATCCATTTTGGGACTATCAGACTTTTCCCAGGCAACATCAGCAATGAAATATCTCCTGCCCAATATCTCATCGCAAATCACTTTGCAATAATGCGCTTCAGAATCATCGATGGAAATCCAGATGCTTCCATCTTCGCGTAGAAACTCGCGCAGGAGCTTGAGGCGCGGGTACATCATGTTGAGCCAAGTGGAGTGTTCGAGGTTATCGTCGTAGTGCTCGAACGCGGAGCCGGTGTTGTACGGCGGATCGATGTAGATGCACTTCACCTGTCCGGCATAGAACGGCAGCAGTGCCTTCAGCGCCTCCAGGTTATCGCCATGCACAAGAACATTGTCGCCCGAACCATACGACAGCGACTTGTCCTCGCGCAGAATCTTCATGACGACGTCCTTGACGGACTTCGTCGCCTTTTCCCTACCCATCCAATTTAGCGTTGGCATTTTCGGTTCTCCTTCAGCAAACAGGTTCCAAGTGGTCAAGGCCACAAAAATCAAACTACACTTTATTGTGATGTTTGTCATACCATTCAAGTTCATCATCAAAAGCTCCTTCCCAATCAAGAATTTCAAGCCAATCGAATATTCGATTGAAGTTCTTAATTGTTGTTTCATCTGGAATCAATTCACCAGACTCAACCATCGCAGCAAATCGTTTTGCTTTAGCGACCTTCGACTTTTTAATATCCTTGGGGTCGAAATCCTTCCCGCACACCTTCCTATAGTCTTCTGACGAAAGCAGATTTTCTATTTGGTTTCCTCGATCACGCGATACCATGCAGACGTGAAATCCGACTTCACCAAAAGCCGCATCAATTTTCTTAGAAGTTTTAAGTCCCTCTTCGTCGTAATCGAGCAGGACGGAAAACGGCAAGCCCCATCCCAGTAAAATTGAAAGGACATTGGGTACAGATGGCGCACCCTGACATGGAATCACGAAAGGCTTATCTTCATCAGGAACCTTCAGAAATGTCAGCATTGCATTGACATAATACGCGTCAGATATTCCCTCGACGACCAGATTCATACGTGAGGTCTGCGGCGTTAAGCTCATGGACATGTCATATCCAAGCGCATGGCAGACCGGTGTAAGAACTTCCATTCGGCTAGGGCAATCTTCGATAGCGGTCAAATTCTCTATGATCGACGTGTTGGCTTGGCGAACAATCGCCTCGACATCGCCAAGCCTGTTCTTGTCAATGAGATAAGGGCTATGCGTCGTGTACAGAACGTACTTTGTCCCTTGCGCCAAAGTCTGAAGAAGTTTCAGGACCTCCTTTTGCGCCGTTATGTGTAGGTGTATCGCAGGTTCATCAATCAGAATGATGCTATTACGGGAATGCAACGCACGCTTCAATTCAAAGAACGCACTTAGATACCAGCGCACGCCAGAGCTTGCCTCAGACCACAAAACACTGCCGGTCGTATCGGCATTGCAAATGGTGAACCGGAGATACGATCCGTCGAACTTGACATTGAGCTCAATCTCAGCCGAACCTTTCAGGTAGGATTCGTTAAATTCCCGCATCAGCTTTCTGGTTTCCTTGGCGATGCGGTCTTGTATATTATTACGCACACTCTCGTTCTTCTCGCTGAATGCCGCAATCAGCTCTTCACGAGAACTGCCAACCGCGCCCAGAAAACGTTCAAGCGCGACTTTCTTGTCGCGGCTAATCCGATGATCCCACGCCATGACTTCATCAACATTGTATGCATTGGGGAATTCGGCGGCATCTTCGAAAAGATGAATCTGCGGCGACACCTTCCTAAATGCCGA
The DNA here is from genome assembly GCA_017514235.1 of Kiritimatiellia bacterium. Lineage (GTDB taxonomy): Bacteria > Verrucomicrobiota > Kiritimatiellia > RFP12 > UBA1067 > UBA1067. Next base: position 24,090 of record JAFWKK010000072.1, read on the forward strand.
ATAGCGTTTTTCCAGCGCGTCTCGCAATGACTCCAACAGCATCTTCAATTTGTTCTTGCGAGGCTCTTCAAGATGATGGATGAGATTCTGCAATGCCCAAGACACAAGTCCTGAAATGTTCGGAATGTAAAATCTACCATATTCCTTAAGTGCCCATACGAGACGCTGATAGTTGTCATCATTTAATATCCTTTTTTTCGCAAGGTAATCGCCAAGCTCTTTAATATCATCGCGGATATGCTCCAATTCCTTGATATTTTGCATGGCCGAAAAGAAAAAGCCTATGTACGACAATCTCGTTCGCCGTGTAGATTTGTCGTAGTCGAACATATATCCCACATCACGGTTTTCTTCCGTGCCGACAATCTCGGGACCTATATCGGCTATATCCTGCCCATCCAGAGTTGCAAAAATCTTCAGAACCGGTGACTCATTCGTATTTTGATTGACCGCGCGGGCCGGTACAACATGTTCGACCTCGTTGCAGAAAAATTACATGCGCGATATGGCGTCAAGGGCATTCGTCTTGCCAACACCATTGCGTCCAATCAACGCCATGATGTTTGAATTAAATGTAATCCAGGCTTCATACCCGAACGAGCAATAGTTGCTGACATGTATTTCCTTAATTTTCATTTCACCCTCGCACAATCAGCGCTAGTTGTCATTATTATGAAGAGTCTCTTTCACATTGATTCGTCTGAATCATAAAAGTCATCTAGCACATAAGTTTGAACAGGCTTGATATACAATTCGTATCTGATGACCAGTCTCACCAATTCGTTGCCGTCGATCAAGGTAATCGGCGAACCTTCTTTTGCGGCGGTCTTTGCCGCACTTGTAAACCTTCCATTTGTAATGAACACGCCATAATCCGCCTGATACTTGTTCATCGCCCCCAAGAACTGGTTGATCTCCGGCTCGGACACGGGGCCTACATTATATCGTTTGCATTGAATCACTACGCGCGTTGTCCGAAAATCATTGCGATCAACATGATAACCATATCCGTCAATTCCACCGTCATTGCTGACTTGAACGCCTTTTTCCGTAAATTCCACCCCCATCTTGTTTAACAAAGCCCTTGAAAATGCCTCAAACTTCTTGGGCGACATCTTTGCGATAGCTGTAAGCAGGGTTTCCTTGAAATCGTCCTTGATCTTTTCCTCTGCCTGGGGTTCCTCTTCGCTGTCGTTCAGATCAACATCTTTCTTCTTCCTGTTCTTGCTAAGTTCTTCCCAATGCTTTCTAGACTTCTCAATAATGGCCCAAACATCCAGTTTGTCCAGATCAAGATTTTCGCCTTTCTCCGTTAGCACAACAGGCGACAAACGCGAGAATGTCACCAAATCATTAAAAAGCAAATCCTTGACCGCAAAATTGAACTTGAAGTTGAACTCTTTGTAGGTATTCCCTTTGTTTTTAGATATCGTTACTCTCTCTGCATATTCGGCAATCTGATCGTCCAAATCAACAATACGTTCTTTAATCTCCGAACGCTCCAACTGCCCGCCCGCGTCCTGCAACACCTTTAAAATGGGCTTGATCAGATACGCAATCTTCCCATCAGCCGTCCTCTTGCTCAGTTTCACGCCATCTTCTTTTTTCATTTTCGGTTCCTCCGTTAATCATTGTACACTCGCCCAGTCACTGTCTTTCTGACACGAGAGTCAAACTTCATGCAGCCTTCTTCGCGCCCGCTCGGTTTCACAGCTTCATTCTCTTTCATAGTTTCGTTGATAATGCTTTCCCTAATCTTGCCTTTCACATTCCCGCTTTACGACTTCGGCGAACGTTTCTACGCTTCATTTCCTTGAAACCTTTTAATGGCCGTTCCTTGTGCTTACCCGTTGTTAAACATGGTTTTTCATACAGTCGGCAAAACGATTGAGCACCCTCTATCACTATATCCATTTTGCCATCTTCAGGAACTGAATCACAATCCCACACAATCCTATATTCGTGTTCATCAGAAAAACGCATCGGCTTTGTGAAGTAATGTCTATCACCAATCTCCATTAAGGGTATTTCACCGCAACGATGAAAATCCAAACCTCTGCCACTTATCAATCGGTCTATAAACTCCTCAAATTCATATCCGGCTCTCACACATCTTCGCACAAATAATCTATCAGAATACGAGCATGGGCCATGCATGACTCTTTTTATTTTTATGCCTTCTTTTGCTAAACTCGCTGAGATTGCGTTGATTAATAATGGTAAATCAAATATCTCAATGCAGACATCATTCCTCTCCTTTCTTGCATCGGGACTCAATGCCATACAAAACATAAGAGGATTGCCACCTACTTGCAACATAAATTCTGCCGTACAATCACCTGCTTGAACAACGAACAGTCCCTTCCCCTCACCTTGATCAAAGCGCTCGCCACATCCATTCTCACATTTGCGACACCTTAGAAAACTAGAAATTCGAATCTTCCCTTCTTCCATTAATTCCCTTGCATAACGACCTTTTATGAATCGATACAATACTGGCGGTTGATACTGTATCTGAGCAGGAGGAACAAATACTTTGGCCCTAGCCTGTTCTCGTTTTGTTAGTATATTCAAGAGTGATTCTGGCAAAATTAATCTGTATTCATCAACAGATATCTTTACCTTCTGCGGTACAATATGCGCTGTATGATTTGAGTCACGCTCTTCAAGGAGTTTTTGAATTCTCGGTAAGTCAGCGCCTTTAAAGTCAAGAGCAAACAATTTAGGAGCCAACAACTCAAAGTATTCAACCTGGGTTACTCCTGAAGGCAAATTAGGTACTTTCTCTGGTTCAATCAGATAGCCACCGGGCACATAACCCTCTTCTTCCGTTTTCCTAATGCGCACACCAGATAGTTTGACATTAATATTCGACATGACATTGGCCTTTCACGTCCTACTTTTGCCCACCCCAAACGCCGATTTCTTGATGCGGCGGATTTCGCCCGCGTCCAGTTTCGTGAAGGCGAAGCACTTGCTGCCGAGGTCTTTCAGCGACGCACCTATGAGGTAGAGTTCCTTGTCGTCGATGATGAGAAAGCGGTCGTGGAAAGTTTCGTTGTAGCGGACGGCGAGCTTCGGGTACTGTGCGTTGAAGGTCGAGATGTCGGCGGGGGAAATCTTGCGATGGGGCACGCGCTTCTTGTCGCAGTGCTCAGAGGTGAAAATCGTCACCTTCACGCCCTTGCGCTTCTTCGTAAACAAATCAAGCGTTTCCGGCATCGCCCAGTTGTCGATAAGGATCAGCGACCGCTTCGCACTTTGGATCAGCTTCAGCACCAGCGCCCGCGCATCCCACAGCTGCCCGTCGTAGAACACGCCCTGAATAGGAGTCTCCGTCGCGTCGATGCGCTGAAGGATGGAGTCCACTTTCGCATCCGTGGCAATCTGCCGCTTCTCTACCGCCTCGATTCGCTGAAACATCTGCGCGTTCGCAAGCAAAAACCGGCGCATTGCGGAAAAAGCCCGCATAATGCGGATGTTCGCTTCGATGGCCGTAGGTGAACGAAGGACACTGCTCAACATGGCGATGCCATTTTCCGTAAAGGCGTATGGGAGCTGACGATCGCCACCCCAACTTGAGATGCCAATTTGGCATTTCAAGTTGTCCCATTCCGCGGCAGACAGCCTGAACATGAAATCCTCTGGAAATCGCTCTTCGTTGCGCTTGACCTGCCTGTTCAATGCCCCGGTCGCCACGCCATACAATCTTGCCACATCGCGATCAAGTATGACCTGAACACCACGAATAGGCTTGATCAATGCCTGAATGTTGCCATCATCACTCACGGGAACAATGTGCGCTTGCTGGTCGGAAATGACATCCCCATTCTGCATCATGCCGCCTCCCTTACATCTATTGTTGAAGTCGCAATCTGCGACTTCAAGTCTGCAAACTTGATCTCCACGCCGCGCCCGCGCTTCGCGAGCATGTCCAAGGTCGCCATGCCTGAATAGGCGTCAATCACGATCAGCTCCTTATTCGCGCGGCGGATGAACTTGATCAAGAGCGACTTCGCGTCCCAGAACTTGTTCTGGTAGAAGATGCTCTGCAACGGCGGCTCCTTGGTCTGGACCTCGTTCTCAAGACGCACGTCTAACCGGACAGTCTTGTTCGGATGGTACACGACAATCTGGCTCTCGCTCGCGGTCATTCGGCTTTGCCCTTCAGTCGCATATTATACCATACCCCGGCGGCGAACCGTAATCGCGCCCATGCCAGCCCTAGCCCAGCTGCCTGATGGCATGGTGGCGCCCCTCAAACGTCACGCCTTTGCCGCCGCCCACAGCCGGCGCTGCCCATTATGACTATGAAGCCGCGCCCGCCCAGACATTATTGGTATTCGGGCGGCTTGGATACTATGGGGAGCCGCCCCCATAGTATCACATTGTCACGCTGAGACTACTCGATGTCCACGACGCTGGCCCAGTGGACGAGCAGCTCGTGGTTCTTCGGCGTCTGGTCGCGGCTGGATTCCGCGGCGGCGACGATCGGGAGCCACTTCTGCACGTCGGGGAGCTTAACCTTAAGCGCCTCGCACGCGAACGCCATGTACTTCTCGGCCGCCGCGATGTGGCCCGAGAGCCAGAAGAGAAGGTAAGTGCGCGCGACGTCGGCGAGCGGGTCACCAAGGCGCACATGGCTCCAGTCGATTACGCGCCAGTCGCCCTTCGGCGTGATGATCACGTTCGTCGGATTGAAGTCGCCGTGGCAGAGCGCCTTGCCGCGCGGGAACGACTGCAGCTTCATGTGCAGGTCGTAGCGCGTCTCCTTCGGAAGCGGCGAGGCGGAGATCTGCTTGTCGAGCTTGTCGGCAAGATTGCCCATGCGCTCCGAGGTTTTCTTGAATATCTCGCACTGGATCGCCACAAACTCCTTCAAGTATCTGACGAGGTTCTTCTTGTCCTTCGCCATGACGTCGGCGAGCGTCTCTCCCTCGATCCATTCGCGGCGGATGCACCAGTGGTCGCGGACCTTCAGCACCTCCAGCACCTTGGCGACGGGAAGCCCCGTCTCGGCGGCGCGCGCCTCGTTCATCGCCTCGTTCAGGATCGCGCTCACCTTGTAGCTCGGTCCGAACACCTTGAGCACCGTGCCCTTGTCCTTCGTCACGACCTTGTCGGTGCGCTCGAGTAGGATTCGGTCCTGCTTGCGCGGCCGGCCGCGCTTGGCGGGAATCTTTTTCACAGGCTCCGCCTTCGCGGCGGTCTTCTTCTCTTTCTTGGTCTTCATTTTCTTAAATTCCTTTCAGCTTCTAACTTCTAGCAACTAGCCACTAACCACTAGCCACTAATCCCTCACACCGCCTCGTGCTTGCCGTAGTAGGCGTTGAGGTACATCTGCCTGATCTCCGACATCAGTGGATAGCGCGGGTTCGCGCCGGTGCACTGGTCGTCGAAGGCCTGCTCCACCATCGCGTCGAGGCGGTCGAGGAAGTCTTTCTCGTCCGGCACGTAGTCGCGGATCGTCGGCTTGATGCCGATGCGCGCCTGCAGCTCGCGTATGGCCCTTATGAAGTTGTTGAACTGCTCGCCCCTGGACTTGCCCGCAATGCCGAGCGCGTCGGCGATCTCGAGGTAGCGCTCCAGCGTGTGCGGGTGGTCGTACTGCGGGAACGTGCCCATCTTGCGCGGCACGGGATCGGCGTTGAAGCGCAGCACCTGCTCCATCATCAGCGCGTTGGCGATGCCGTGCGGGATGTGGTGGAACGCGCCGAGCTTGTGCGCCATCGAATGCATCACGCCTAGGAAGGCGTTGGCGAAGGCCATGCCGGCCATGGTGGCGGCGTTAGCCATCTTCTCGCGGGCGACAGGGTTGGCCGTCTTGGAGACCGCCGCATCATAGCACTGCGGCAGGTATTTGAAGATCACCTGCAGTGCGCGGATCGCGAGCCCGTCGGTGTAGTCGGTCGCCATCATGGAAGCGTAGGCCTCGAGCGCGTGGGAGACCGCGTCGATGCCGGAAGCGCTGGTGAGGCCGGGCGGCGCCATCATCTGCATGTCGGCGTCCACGATCGCCATGTTGGGCATGAGCGCGTAGTCGGCGAGCGGATATTTCGTTCCGGTAGTCTCATCAGTGATCACGGCGAACGGAGTCACCTCGGAACCGGTGCCCGCCGATGTGGGGATGGCGATGAAGTACGCCTTCTCGCCCATCTTCGGGAAGGTGTAGACGCGCTTGCGGATGTCCATGAAGCGCATGGCCATGTCCATGAAGTCCGCCTCCGGGTGCTCGTAGAGGACCCACATGATCTTGGCGGCGTCCATGGCGGAGCCGCCGCCCACGGCGATGATGACGTCCGGCTTGAAGCCGGCCATCAGCCTGGCGCCTTCCTTCGCGCAGGCGAGTGTGGGGTCGGGCGCCACGTTCGAGAACGTGGTGAACATGATTCCCTGCGCCTCGAGCGCCTTTTCGATCGGCTTCGTGTAGCCGTTCGCGTACAGGAAAGTGTCGGTCACGATGAACGCCTTCTTCTTGCCGAGCTCGCCGCCGACCTCCCGGAGCGCCACCGCAAGGCATCCCTTCTTCTGGTACACCTTCTCAGGCGCACGGAACCACAGCATGTTTTCCCTTCTCATGGCCACTGTCTTGATGTTCAAAAGATGTTTTACGCCGACGTTCTCGGAGACGGAGTTGCCGCCCCAGCTGCCGCAACCGAGCGTCAGCGACGGAACGAGACTGAAGTTGTAGATGTCGCCGATGCCGCCGAGGCTGGACGGCGTGTTCACCAGGAGACGGCACGCCTTCATGCGCTCGGCGAACTTCGCGAGCTTTTCGCGCTCGCCCAGCTCGTCGATCCAGAGCGACGACGTGTGGCCTAGCCCGCCGTTGTTGACGAGCAGCGCCTCCGCGATGTCGAGCGCGTCGTCGAAGTCGCGGCTCTTGTACATGCCGAGGATCGTGGTGAGCTTTTCGTGCCCGAACGCCTCGGAGCTGTCCGTAGATGTCGCCTCGCCGATGAGCACCTTCGTGGACTCTGGAACCTCGAAACCGGCCATCTTAGCGATCGCCACCGGACGCTGTCCCACGATCTTCGCGTTCAGCGCGCCGTTGATGAGCATTGTGGCGCGGACCTTGTCGGCTTCCTCCTTGTCGAGGAAGTGGCAGCCGCGTTTTTTGAACTCGGCCTTAACGTCGTCGTATATGAGCGCATCGGCGATGACAGTCTGCTCCGTCGCACAGATCATGCCGTTGTCAAACGTCTTGGAGTGGATGATCGAGTTGACGGCGTTCACGATGTCGCAGCTTGGGTCGAGTATCGCCGCCGCGTTGCCCGCGCCCACGCCGAGCGCCGGGGTACCCGACGAGTAGGCGGCCTTCACCATGCCCGGGCCTCCGGTAGCAAGGATGATGTCCGATTCCTTCATGAGCAGGTTCGTCTTCGGCAGGCTCGGCGCCTCGATGCACGCGATGATCCCTTCCGGCGCACCTGCCGCAACCGCCGCGTCAAGGACGATCTTCGCCGCCGCGATCGTGCAGTTCTTGGCACGCGGATGGGGGCTGATGACGATTCCGTTGCGCGTCTTGAGCGCGAGGAGCGTCTTGAAGATCGCGGTGGAGGTGGGGTTGGTCGTGGGGATGACGGCGCCGATCACGCCAATCGGCTCAGCGACCTTCATGATGCCGGCGGCCTCATCCTCCTCCACCACGCCGCACGTCTTCGCGTCTTTGTACGTGTTGTAGATGTATTCAGCCGCGTAGTGGTTCTTGATCACCTTGTCCTCGACGATGCCCATGCCCGTCTCGGACGCCGCCATCTTCGCCAGCGGGATGCGCGCCTTGTCGGCGGCGATGGCCGCCGCCTTGAACACGGCGTCCACCTGTTCCTGCGTATAGGTCGCAAACTGCGCCTGCGCCGCACGGACGCGCGCAATCTGTGCCTCCAGTTCAGCGACGCCGCCGTCTGCGGCGTCCGGTCTGTCGTTTTCGTTCATCTTTCTTTCCTCGGTATGTTCCCGAAATCCCCTGGTGGGGGAAAACCGCGCGTAGTATAGCACTTTAAGTAGCGATAGTCAAGTAGCGATAATAAAGTATCTATATTTTGACGGCACCGTGTATCACGCCGGTCAAATTTGGTATAATGGTCAAGTTATGAACGATGGCGACAGACTTAGTCCGCTTCCGCTGCCGACCATCCGACGGTATCCGGCGTATTTACGTCTGATCCGGGAGCGCATGGCGGCGGGGGACGAGGAAATATCAAGCGCGGCGTTGGCCGCAGCGCTAGGGATCGACCCCGTTCTCGCCCGCAAGGACATTGCGATGATGGGCATCCCCGGACGTCCGCGCTGGGGTTATCCGGCGCGGGAACTTGTCGAGGCGATTCAGCGTGCGCTCGGGTGGGACAACGCAACGGACGCCGCGCTGGTCGGCTGCGGTTCGCTGGGCCACGCCCTTGTCGGCTACGGCGGATTTGCCGAACAGCACCTCTCAATCGTAGTGGCGTTCGATGCGGATTCGGCACTTCAGGGGCAGACGGTCCATGGCGTGAAGGTGCGCCCCATGACGGAGATCGGCCGTCTCGTCCGCCGGATGCGGATACAGCTCGGAATCCTCACGGTGCCGGACGCCGCCGCCCAGGAGTGCGCGTCGGCGCTTGTGGCGGCGGGCGTGAAAGGCATATGGAACTTCACCTCCGTGCAGCTTTCCGTTCCTGACGACGTGATCGTGCAAAACGTGGATCTCGCACAGTCGCTGGCTGTCCTATCGCATGCCATAGCCAACCGGCAGCGAGGCAGGAGATCATAGGCGCACGATGCGGAGTGCGAAGGCCTTTGACTTCGTGAGCAAGATGCTGTCTTTCATCAGATGTTCTTCTTTCTTGCGTTTCGCCGCAGGTTATAGTGAGTAACGAACAGTTTCCAAAATAGGGAATAGGTCATCGACGGCCCATTCACCACCTATTCACTATCACCTATTCCCTAATGGTGGAGGTGGGGACTCTCAAACGGAACGCACAAAAATAGGAACCATTGATTCTATATGGTTTGGCTTGTCATTGGATAAATAGACACAACTTATTTTTGTTGCGTTTCATTGACATCGTTAGCATCAGATTGTTTTATAGATTTTCGCTTCCAAGCGCAATGATCCATATACCAAATGCCAATTGCGTATGCCGACAGATCAGTAAGCTCTGCATAATGGCCGTCGAATCCTTCCCATTGTAAAGTTTCGCCATGATGTACAGCAGTCAGAGCAATTCTGTTTGCGCACCATATGGGACATCCCCAAATCAAAATCTACACGCTCTACACGTTCTACACGGCTACCAAAACAGGTTTTGCAACTACCTCTGTCATTTATTCTCTTGCGGAGCTTGATGAGTTCGGCTTGCCGAGCCAGAGCTCAGCTTCGCTGAGCGAAGGCTAGTAGGAAAAGATGCTTGTTGGCGAAGGCGCGGCCTGAGCCGGATTTGAGATATCGTTCAAGTCGCGCTGCGGTCGTCTTGTTACGAACGGCAATAGCGGCATCGATTGTCCATGGGGCAAACTTTGACGTGTGAGGCACTTGCTTGGCATTGTGCTTTTCAAGCCTTGATTCAAGATCTTCAGTCATACCAACATAGTGATGTGTGCGAGTTGCCGCATCCGAAAGCATGTAAACATAATAGAATCCGGTCATTGTCAATCCTTTATTGTCCTCATCCGTCCTTTGGTTCAGCCCACCGCCCGCCTACGCTTCTTCGAAGCTTCGGCGTGGCACCAGCCTTCCCCTTCGGGTTCGTCTCGTCTTCGCCTTACGGCTTGCCAATGGTTCAGCCCACCGCCCGCCTACGCTTCTTCGAAGCTTCGGCGTGGCACCAGCCTTCCCCTTCGGGTTCGTCCCGTCTTCGCCTTACGGCTTGCCGAGCCGAAGCTCAGCTTCGCTGAGCGAAGGCTGGTGGAGGTGGCGGGAGTCGAACCCGCGTCCGAAACGGCGTCACCCGAGCTTCTACGCGTGTAGCCGGTCTTTGATCTCGGAAGAAGTACGCCGGCCAGGCAGGCTTATCCCCTTCCACCCGTTCGGTTCGGCACCCTGCGGCGAGCGAACGGAGCCCCCCGCAGCGTGGCCTGCTAAATTATGCCTCGGCGCTCAGCAGACATCGGCGCTTCGACATGGCGGCCTATGTTCAGGCGGCCTGAGCGTAATCGTTGTTCGCAATTACTGTTTTTTCCCGTTTTTTAACGTGGCCAACGAGAATCCACGACGCGCAACCCGACCTCAACACGTCCCGTCGAAACCGGATCACCCCCATTAGGCAACTGCGCGTATTATATCATAATTTGCCCGACCCTGCGCCAGACGCAAAGACGCGTCCCGCCATAGACGCGATTCCTGAGAAGTTCCCATCCGGGAACCTCATCCGCGCACTGCGCCACTGTCATCTCTGCGGCAAATATCCCGCCAGGAACAACGACCCCGCGCCCAGCAAGCGTAGCGAGGAAGGTTCCGTATCCCCGCTCCTCGCCAAGCACATACGGAGGATCCGCAAACGCCACGCCGAAACCGCCGCCGGAATAAGATGAAACCCAACGGTATGCGTCAGCGGATACAGGCTCTGCCCTTTCCAACACGCCGAGCTTTTCCAGATTCCCCTTCAGGACTGTCAAGTTGCGCCTATCGCGTTCAACGAAGACCGCCCGCCTGGCGCCGCGAGACAGGGCCTCAATCCCTACCGCCCCGGAGCCGGCGAAAATGTCGAGAAATTCCGCACCGGCAATCTCCGGAGCAAGAATGTTGAAGAGTGCCGCGCGAACCCTGTCCTGAGTCGGACGGATTGCGCCAGATCCAGGAACAGCGAGGACCCGTCCGCAGAGCTCGCCGCCAGTAACCCTCACGAACGGTACTCCGCGCAGCTCTCGGCCGTCTCCCAAACCCTAACGGACACAAGCCCCGGCACGTGAGGCAAAAGCTCGCCATAGAAATGCCTGGCAAGGTTCTCCGCCGTAGAACGGAACGGCAACGGCACCACGCGCATTCCGTTCTTCTCCACGACCGCCGCGATCTCGCATTCCTCCGGCGATTCCGTGTTATAGATAAAGGCGTGGTCGAAGACGTCGCAGACGACTTCAACCGCGATGCGCTTAAGGTCCTTGAAGTCAATCACCATGTCGCCCGGGTCGTCGTCGGACCTGGACGCCGAAATGTCGACGCGGTACGTGTGACCATGCAGGTTCCTGCACATGCCAGCATGGTTGGTGAGGATATGCGCCGCATCGAACTTTACTGTCTTGGTAACGGTTGTCATTGCTTTGACGCGTATTATACCAAAAGAAGCGCCCAGCCGCACGTTGCGGGACGAAGCTCGCGTCGGCAAAGCGGAATCAGCGGATGTTGACGACCGTCGCACCGGGGAACGAGCCGAGTATGTCGTTGAACTTCGGATCGTTCAGGATGTCCGCCGCATCAGCTGGCGGCGGAATCGGTGGCTCCGGAGCAGCAGAGGCAGGCGCAGGCTTCGGAACTGCAGCGACCTTCGGAGCAGGAGCCGGTTCCGGAGATCGAGCAGAAGCAGGGGCTGAAAGTTCGGCAATGGAAACGGCAGGAGGCTCAGGGGAAACCTTGGGGACGGGAGTGGCAGGAGCCGGAGCAGGGGGTGCGGCGACCTTTCTGCCGGACTTCATGTCTCGCACGACACGCATCAGCTCCTCTATCGTCGCCGTGGCGGCGATGCGGGAAGCGCGGATAAGGGACATTTCGATCAGGGTCCTGGCGCTCAGCACGTAGCGGAGCTTGTCCTCCATCTCTACCAACTGGTCGCAGACGCGGAATACGCGGTTCGGGTCTACGCCCTTCGCCTGCTCGGACAACGCGCGAATCTGGTCGGGCGTCGCCGCGAGCGAGGGAGAGCTTGGGCCTAACGCCTGCAGGACGACAAGGTTGCGGAAGTGCTGCAGCAGCTCTCCGGACAGGCGGCGCATGTTCTTGCCGGCGGACTCGAACATCTCGATGGACTGGAGGATCGACGCAACGTCGCCGCGTAGGATTGCCCCGGCCAGGCCTTCGAGCGCCGAGCGGCTGACGAGACCGAACACGCCGAGCGCATCCGCTTCAGTCACCTTGTCGCCGCGAAAGGCGACGAGCTGGTCCAGCGACGACAGCGCGTCGCGCATCCCGCCCTCCGCACCACGCGCGATGGCGAGAAGCGCGTCTTCCTCGGCATCTATGCCTTCCTGTACGCAGACGTGCCGCAGGCGCGCCACGATGTCGTGCGTCTGTATGCGCCTGAGGTCGAAGCGCTGGCAGCGCGAGACAATCGTCGCCAGGACCTTGTCGCCCTCGGTCGTAGCGAACACGAACCTGACGTGCGGCGGCGGTTCCTCAAGCGTCTTCAGCATGGCGTTCCACGCCGCGTTGGAGAGCATGTGGCATTCGTCGACTATGAATATCTTGTAACGCGAGGACGTCGGCCTGAACTGCACCGACTCTATGATCGGCTTGACGTCCTCGACCTTGTTGTGCGAGGCGGCGTCCAGCTCCACCACGTCCAGCGAGCGGCCGGTTGCGATCTCCCGGCAGTTGGCGCACTCACCGCACGGTTCGGAGCCGTTCGGCGACATGCAGTTGAGCGCCTTTGCGAAGATTCGCGAAAGAGTGGTCTTGCCGATGCCGCGCGGACCTACGAAAAGATAGGCGTTGGCGACACGTCCCGCCTCTATGGCGTGCCTCAGCGTCCGCACGACAGGCTCCTGCCCGACAACGTCCGCAAACGTCATCGGACGGTACTTCAGCGGCAAGGCGACGTGGCGGGACTGTGCGCTCATGGATAGAAGTTGCCCATTGCCCGGAACTTAGCGTAGCGGCGCTCCAGCAGCTCGTCCGACGGCACCTCGGCAAGCTCCCTGAGGGACGCGAGCACGGCTTCCTTCACGGCTGCGGCCGTCGCCGCATGATCCTTCTGGGCGCCTCCAACCGGTTCGCGCACGACCTCATCTATCGCACCGAGCTTCTTCAGGTCGGCGGCGGTGATCTTCAAGGCCTCCGCCGCCTCGGGCGCCTTCGCGCCGTCGCGCCAGAGGATTCCAGCGCAGCCTTCTGGCGAAATTACGGAATAGACGGCATTCTCAAGCATCAGCACGCGGTCGCCGACCGCAATCGCGAGTGCGCCGCCGGAACCGCCCTCGCCGGTGACCACTACCACGACGGGTGTGCGCAGTCGCGCAAAGAACTCCAGCGACTTCGCAATGGCCTCGGCCTGGCCGCGCTCCTCGGCTTCCCGCCCGGGATAGGCTCCGGGCGTGTCCACGAGCGTGACGACCGGCACGCGGAACTTCTCGGCGAGAGACGCAAGACGCATCGCCTTGCGGTATCCATCGGGGTTGGCCATGCCGAAGTTGGCCGCCATGTTCTCCTCGACGGTGGAGCCCTTGTTGTGCCCAAGGATCAGCACCTTCTCGCCCCCGATCCTGGCGAAGCCGCCGATCAGGGCTCGGTCGTCGCTGACAAGACGGTCGCCATGCAGTTCCTCGAAGTCATCGCACATCAGGCGCACAAAGTCGCCAAAGTGCGGACGGCCCGGGTCTCTAGCCAGCTTGACGCGTTCTATCGCAGTCTTTTTCATAAGCTTCAGCCCTTCAGAATCCGAAATACTCCAGCATCTTCGCGACAAAGCCCTTCAGCTCCCGTCTCTCCACGATGCGGTCCACGAACCCGTGCTTCTCGAGGTATTCCGCCGACTGGAAATCGGCAGGGAGCTTCTGGTGGATCGTGTTCTCTATCACGCGCCTCCCGGCGAAGCCGACGAGCGCCTTGGGCTCGGCGATGTTGATGTCGCCGAGCATGGCGTAGGAAGCCGACACGCCGCCCGTCGTCGGGTCGGTGAGGACGCTTATGTAGGGGAGCCCGGCCTCCTTCAGGCGAGCTATCGCCGCGGACGTCTTCGCCATCTGCATAAGGGAGAGTATTCCCTCGTGCATGCGCGCGCCGCCGGAGGCGGAGAACAGCACAAGCGGACGTTTCTCCTCGATTGCCTGCTCGCACGCCCTGGCTATGCGCTCGCCAGTGCCGGTGCCAAGGCTGCCGCCCATGAACGCGAAGTCCATTACGCCTAGCATCGCCCGATGCCCCGCGATCTCACACGTCCCCATCACGACCGACTCGGTCTCGCCGCTCTTCGCTATCGTCGCCTCGACCTTGTCGCGGTACGCGCCCGTGACATCATGAAACTCCAGGTGGTCGGAATAGGATATCTCCCTGAAGACCTCGACAAACGTGCCTGCATCGGCCATCCTGGCGATGCGCTCGCGCGCAGAAAGACGCCCGTGGTAGTTGCACTTAGGGCATATCGAATCGTTCTTGCGCCAGGCCGATTTCTCGAAATGGCTTTTGCACTTGGGGCAGACAGCCCATACGTCCCTCTCGGACGGAATCTTAGGCTTCTCGGTCTTAGGCTCGTACCAGCTCATTAGGATCTCCTCCAGACCCTCCCGGCAAGGAGGGCCGCTACAGCAGGATGTTCAGCATCTCCGCGACGATCCTGCCGCTCGCAAGCAGGGATTCCTCGGAGACGTTATCCATCGTGTCCTTCTCTGTGTGCCAGAACGTATTGTCCGGGCCGTAGGAGAAGTCTATCAGGTCTATGGCCGGATAACCCTTCTCCAGGAACGGCACATGGTCGTCCTTTACAATGTCGTCAACGGTCTTCACGAGATCCGGAAGCTTTGCCAGGCGTGCCGCATGGAGCGCAATCTTGGAGAGCGCGGGAGAGCCGTTTGACGGAACCGAAATCGCAAGGTCGCGGTCGCCGAGCATGTCAAGGCAGATTACAGCCTGCACCTTGCGCTCCTTCTCCGCAAGGAACGCCGCAGCACGGCGCGAACCCCAGAGGCCGTCGCCGGGGCCGTAGGCGGTGACGCACTCCTCGCCGTCCGTCCAGACAAGCATAAGGTTGCCTCGCTTCTCGGTCCAATCCACGAAAGCGTTGGCGATGCCTACGAGCAGGCCCGAGGTGGACGCGCCGTCGTTGGCACCGGGACACTTGACGCCAGGCTTGGTGTCGTAATGCGAGACCAGAACCACCCACTTCGCGTCGTCGTCACCGGCGCGAAATTCCGCGTAGAGGTTGGTGAATTCCTTCTCGCCGAGCGGGGTCATGGCGTGGAACACGTCGCGTCTCACGTTCGCACCGACCGCACTTGCGGCGTCCAGAATGTGATTCGCGGCGATCCGCCCGCGAATGGTGCCGGCGTCGCGCGGCGTGCAACGTTCGACAAGGCCGCGAGCCGTATCGCATGCAATCCGGGCTTCAGCCTGCGTAAAGGCGAGCCCTGCGGAAATGAGAAGGGCGCAAAACATCAGTCGACCGACACTCCGATCATCTTGATGATGCGGTCGAGGTCGTCGTTATCGAAGAAATCTATCTCCACGACGCCCTTCGTGTGCCGCCCGGTTGGATGCGTAGCGCCAGAAACTATGCGCACTGCGCAGCCGAGGTGGCGCTTCATCTTCTCGGCCAGGTTCTTAACGTAGGAATCGGGAAGGTCCGGCGTGCCGCGCGGCCTGGTCTCGGCCGGAGCGTGCAGACGCGCCACCTTCCTCTCCAGGCTGCGGACAGTCAGCTGCTCGTTCACGCAGTCGCGCGCAAGGAGAATGCGCTCCTTCTCGTCGTCGACGGAAAGGAGAACCTTCGCGTGCCCCACCGAAAGCGCACCGCCGGCGACAAGATGCCTTACCTCGTCGGGCAGTTCAAGGAGACGCGTCGCGTTCGCAACGGTAGCCCGGCCCTTGCCCACCTTCTCGGCGACCTCGGCCTGCGTGAGGCCGAACCGGTCCTGGAGCGTCTTGTAGGAAACGGCCTCCTCTATCGGATTGAGATCTTCGCGCTGGAGGTTCTCCGTGGTGGTCATGACCGCAGCCGCCTGGTCGTCGGCTTCCACCACAGACACTCGAATCTTTCGCCACCCGGCAAGCTGCGCCGCGCGAAGGCGGCGCTCGCCGGCGATAAGCTCGTAGCGTCCTCTGGCGTTCCGGCGCACCGTAGGCAGCTGCACCAGCCCGCTCTGACGCAGCGACTCGGCAAGCTCCTGCAGCTCTTCGTCGCGGAAATCCCGGCGAGGCTGATAGGGACTGCGCTCGATCTCCAGGATCGGCAGTTCCATTACGACACCAGCTGTCGCAGCAGGCACGGGCGCCGGCGATGACACCGGCGCGGACGAGACCGCAGCGTTGCCAAGAAGGCCGTCTACGCCCTTGCCGAAGTCTATGCTGCGCCCGAGCCCCCGCTTCCGACGGTCGGCGGCCACGGAAGCCTTCGCGACTCCCGTGGCCTTCTTGAGGTATGGACTGCCTTTCGCCACCGCGACAGATCAGAAGTAGCCGTTGATTATCGGCAGGACCTTGATGCAGTTGTCCATTATAAGGTTCACGAGACCGATCTGAAAGCCCCAGGGGCATTCGCGAGCGTAGTTCACGAGACCGATCTGGCAGCCGTGGAGCTCGTCGGTAAAGTTGAAGATCGCGCCCAGCTGGAGACCGTACGCCTTCTTCGCGTAGTTGCCGCCGATCGCAATCGCCGCACCGTAGCTCTGCTCGATCATGATGTTGCAGATGCCAGCGACCTGGCAGCCCCACATGTAGTCGCCGTAGTTGCCGAGGAACTCGGAATCCCACCCCCAGAACTCGCCGGGACGATAGCCGAAGAGACCTGCTTCGAGTCCGCAGCTCTTGCCGTAGGCGAAGTTGCCGCCGAGCGTGGCGCGAACACCGTACACGTCTGCCGACGCCCAGTTGCAGAGGGCCGAGACCTGAACGCCGCCCATGGTGTTGCGCGTCGCCATCGCGATGCCGCCGATGCCGAGGCCGTACATCTTCGGAGCGTCAGTGTAGAGAATGTTGAAATCCAGGCCGAACACATCCCACATCGCACGCCCCCAAGGGAACTGCACCGGCGAGGCTATGCCCAGCGCAATCGGCGTCCAGCCGATGGCTTCGTATTCGGTCTCGGCCTCCTCCACTTCAGCCGCGAACGCAGGCGAAACCGCAGCAAGCGCAAGCGCCGCCGCACCGATCTTCAGCATTTTCTTCATTTTTTCTTACTCCTTGTGTTGTAGAAAGGGTTGTTGAAGCAAACAAGCATATTCTACACTTTCGGCGTTGCCGCGTCAAGGGTGCCGGAAAACTGCGGAGCGGCGCGGAGGGCAAGCGTGAAGACACATCCCCTCGGCTCGTTCCTGCGGACAGTCAGATCGCCGCCCATCGCCCGCGCGAATTCCCGCGCCGTGCACAGGCCGATGCCGAAACCGCCCTTCCCGGACTCGCGCGCCGTCCTCGCCCGGTAATACCTGTCGAAAGCCCGCCGCATCTGGCTTCGAGTCAGGCCAGGCCCCTCGTCCGCAAACTCGGCGAACACGAACTCCCCCTTCCGAGACAGCTTGACGAAAACAGGCCCGAACGGCGCGGCGTACTTGAGATCGTTGCCGAACAGGTTCCACAGTATCTGTACCGTCATCGTCTCGTCCGCAAGCGCCGGCGGCAGATCGCCGTCAGCCTCGACAGGCACGTCGCGTCCGTCGAACAGGTCGCGGTAGTCCTCGCGGAAGACCGCATACGCCTCTTCGCATGCCTTCGCCAGGTCAAGCCGCACGAGCGCTGGCGGCGGTCGCCGCCCCCCTAGCCGGAGGAAGTCCTTGATGTTCGCGACCAGGCGGATCATGCGCTCGCAAAGGCACCGCGCGTCCGCATCGTCACGACCGATGGCGTAGCGCATTCCGACGAGCGGCGTCGTCAGGTCGTGCGCGGTCGCCGCCAGGAAGTCGTCGCGCTCCTTCACGTAGTTCAGGAAGAACCTCACCCCCAGCACGGTAATGCCGACAAGTACGAAAAGCATGAAGCCGCCGCCGCCATAGAACAGCATCCGGTAGTCCCGCGCCTCGATGTCTGTGAGCTTGACCAGCACCATGTCGTCGTCGTGCCCGGCGGCAGTGTCACGCACCCATACGGCAATTCCCCCTGCACGGGCCCGGAAGCCTCGCTTCTCGCGAGTGCGCGCGTATTTCGCCGCCGGGCGCCACGCCGCCCACGTCTTTTCCGACGGCAACTCCTTGGAAAAAGCCGTGTCGCAGTCGCGTCCGCGCACGATCCCGACACCGCGCTTCCAGACGATATCTGGTTCAATTTCGCCCGCCAGCAGCCCGTCAGCAACGGCATTTGCCGCGTTCGCAACGCGGGCAGGCTCGTCCTTGACCAGCTTCGGCAGGTAGACCGCGTAGAACCAGGCGGACATCGCCAGCACCGCGACAGTGGGAATGCTTAGCGCGACCGCGCAGCACAAGGCCCTGAACCTGCCGTCCGGGTTCACAGGCCCATCAGCCCCTTCGCCCGCGCGAATTCGGCCGAGAGGTCTATCTTGCGACATCCGTCCACGTAACCGCCGCTGCGCAGGCTCTCAACAAAGCGACGGAACTTGTGCGGACCGGGATTCAGGTTGTCCAGCGCAACGACTTCGGCCGTTCCGAACGTGCAGGCCTCCGAGAGCATTCCTGTCGATTCAGCAGTCACGTACAGCCGCTTCGCGAGCTGCACGAAAGCGGGAATCGGGTTGAAGCGGTCTCTCGAATAGATCAGCTTATAGGTCCACGGATACGAATCGACGAGCGATTCCACGTCAGGCGGCGTGCGGCGCGAAGTCGTCACGCAAAGCTGTGCGCCGGGACTAGCCGCGAATATCTCGTCCAACCGCGACTTCATCCATCCGACCGTCATCGTCGCGCACTTGTTCGGGCCGCCGACGATAACGCCTACGAGTCTGTCCGTCGGTCCCGAATAGCGCTCCCTGAACGCGGCGACTCCCTTTTCGTAGAAAGCCGCGTCGTTGACGACAAGGTTCGCGGGAATCTCGACGACGTTCGGCATCTTCGCAGGGCCGTCGAACGAAGGCGCAAGAATGCAGTCGAACGTCGAAAGACGGTAGCCGCGAGGATAGAGCACGACGCCGCATTTCGCGTTCCCGATCCGCCGCGCGAGCGCCTTCGCCGCGTAGAACGTGCCGGAACCCGTGCCAACGACGGCGCGACATGAGGGCATCATGTCCTTAAGTTCCCCTGGCCATGACAGAAGCCCCGGAGCTACGATGCCCAATCGGTCGAGAAGATAGCTGGCCGCCTTTGCCAGCTTGCTCCTGAACCGGACCTCGACGACGTCGAAGTCAAGCCCCAGTGCGCGAGCGAAAGCCCTGGACTGGTTCTCGTGGCCTGCCTTCCCGTCGGTGAGGATCAGCGCCCTCCGCCCTGCGAACTGTCTTCCCTGCATTTACACCCTCAGCCTTGCGCCGTCAATGCGCATCGTCTTGCGGCAGGCGCTCCTGAGAAGCTCCTTGACCGCGGCGCGCATCTGACGCTTGGCCGTTCCCATCGAAGCCTTGATGGTGCAGCCCGCCGCCCTGAGATGTCCGCCGCCGCCGAACCTGCCGGCCAGTGCCGTCGCGTCCCATTCGCCGCGCGTGCGTATGGAACAGCGAGTCTCCTTGGTGCGGTCCGGAATCTGATAGAAGAACAGCGCGATTTCGTTGTGCGCCACCGAGCGAGGAATCTCGATTATGTCCTCTGCGTCCGCTTTCGTGCCGCGTACGGACCTGAAGTCGTCGCGGGTGAGCGACACCTCAGCCACCTTGCGGTTCTTCCAGACGTGAAGCGAGCGCCAGGCGATGCGCTTCAGCTCTATCGCCTTGCGCGTGAACGTGCCGTAGATGATGTCGTTTATGAGCGCAGTCCTGACGCCGTGCTTCAGCAGGTCGCCCGCCGCGCGAAGCGTGCCTGGACGCGTCGAGTCGTAGGCGAACCGCCCCGAATCCGTGACGATCGCAACCCACAGGGCCTCCGCAGCGGCGTGGTCGATCGGCCATTCGCACCACTTCGCGAACCGCCAGACGAGCTCGCCCGCGCTGGAAGCGTCAGGGTCGATTATCGAGACGTCGGCGAAGGAGCCGTCGTTGGTGACATGGTGGTCGATGCAGATGCGAGGAAGCTTTTCCGCCACAGGACGCACCTCTGGCGGCATCCTGTCGAACGAGCCGCAGTCTACGGCGATGAACAGGTCGAAACGGCGCTGTCGGCGCAGGCGACGCACAGGAACGATGTCCGCCACGCCCTCGAGAAAGCCAAGCTTGCCGAGCGCGTTGACGTCGGCGGACGCGACTGCGTCATGGCCCGCCTGCTTCAGCAGACGCGCCAGCGCAATCATGGAACCGAGCGAGTCCCCGTCCGGGCTAAGGTGCCCCGAGACGAGGATCCGCCTGGATGCCGCGATCATCCTCTGCGCCGCAGCGTAGTTCTCCCGCTTTTCCATCGCGTGACAATTATACCAAAATACCGTTCGTTGTGGCTATTGCCAGTCCACAGGTGTTGCGGTTCGGATATCGTTATGGGCACATCGAAATCCGAAAAGCTGTTGACACGTTGGCTATTCCACGGCAGTCCATTCGACCCTGTCCACGAAGACCTTGCAGGACGGGTGGATCCGGTCGGCGAGTTCGCCGGGGCGAATGTCGAAGTCGTCGCCGGCCTTGGGGGTAAAGACCCCGCCAAAGTCGTACCATGCGTAACCCTTGCCCGTCTCGGCGAGCTTGACGGAATGCGAGACGACAGGCTCCTTGCAGTTATCGCGGGTTACGACAAGACGGAAGGCTTCGAGATTCCCGTCGTCCGCGCCCGGTTCGCGCTCGATACGGACGTGTGCGCGGAGGCGGTACTTTCCGTCGAGGTCAAGCCCCACCGAGTCCAACGGCGTGAGATTCCAGCCGCGATACGGGTAGCCGACGGCGTGACCGTAAACCGCCAGCGGATCCTTTATGCGACGGCTGTCGGCGGGATATGCCGTAGGATTGACCCGCCAATGCTCCATCATGATCACGTTGGAGACGACCGACGGGCTTTGGCCCATCGCAAACTCTCGCATCTCCTTGATGGTGTGCCTGTTCATTCCGGGCTGCTCGCAAAGGGCGACCGGCGGGTTCCCTTCGTCGAACATCGGGACGATGAACGAACGTGCAATTGCATGCAGTTCGTCCCGCCGTGCGGCGTCTACGCGTTCCGGATGCAGCGTGCAGATGTAGTCGGCGCAGCGAGCGCCACGAAAACCGCGCGTGACACGCGTGACTTCCAGCCCGAACAGTCCCCACCGCGCGGCTGTGTGGTGGACCGGACTGTCCTTCGTGGCTTCACAAGCCTTTCTCCAGAGTTCCGCGCCGTGGTCATAGACCTCATCCGAGACAGCAGGGTCACAGATGCGTTCGAATATCCAGGGGGGATCTTTCACGCCGTCCCGTTTCGCCCCCAGCTCATGGATCTCGTCAAACCAGGCGCGCACATACGGGGCACCGGCGCCGTAGTAGACGGCAAAGAACCTGTCCAGAAGAGGTTCAAGCGGCTGGTCGGCCTTCCAGAGAAACTTCGCCATCAGATACGCCTTAAGTTCGGCGAAATCCGAATGTGCGGCGTTGTTTCCCGAGTGCTGCTCGTACACGTGGGCGACGCCGTTATCCTTGAAGAACCTGAGGTCGGGTCCCAGCGCCATCGTGTTGGGGAAGGGATGCGTGTAGTGGCGGAAGTTGATGACGTAGTTCCAGACGTAGAGGTTGGACGTCACCTTCCCCCATCCCCGCAGATACTCGGCGAACTGCCGCTTGTCCTCGTTGCGGCTTTCCGCAATGGGGCGGTAGCTATCAGTGCCGGGGACGCAGATGCAGGGCATGACGTTGGGGAGCAGCTTCGTCTTCCTCGGCGGCTTGATGGAATAGGAGTACGCCAGCGTCTCGACCACGGCGTCGGGACGTATCTTCGCGACCTCCGCGGCGACATGGTTGACAAAGCGGATGATGGATCCCGACGGCGAACCTTCTTCCTCGTCCACGGCCTTGCACTTTTCGCAGCGACAGTAGTTGCCGTTGTCGTTCTGGCTCACGCCGAAATACTTGCATTCGGGATGGCGTTTCACGATCTCCAGCGCCTTGTCCGTCATGATTTTCACGGCATCGGGATTCGAAAGGCACGGCTGGCTCTCCCGCGCGCCGAACTCGCGTCGGATGCCGTCAATCTCGGCGAAGTATTCGGGATGGTCACGGAAGTAGGTCTGCGGCGGCATCAGATACATGAACGTGTGGCAGTTCGGCAGCTCAGCACAGTAGCGGAAGTCGCTCAGCCCTCCGATTTCCGGGGTTGCCGCACGGCACGACAGGTTTCCGTTGAACCTGAGCCGGGTGGCAAACGCCGGATGGTACATCACGTCCGTCGCGCATGTGTCGCGCTGAACGAAATCGGGCACCTGCCTGTCGCGCAGGTTGCCGGGGACGGAAAACACCTTGGCCGTTGGCACCACTTCCGTTCCGCTGGCGAACCAGCCGCACCCGCCATACGCCTCCAGCAGTTCATAGACGCCGTACAGGACGCCAGCCCGCCGACCGCCCCTGATGCGCAAGGTATCGCCCTTCGCCGACAGCTCGAAACCGTCATCCTCAAACTCGCCGGAGGACAACTGTATCACCTTTCCTGACGGACGCTTGCTTTCCATCGAAACAGGAAGCTCAACACCCGTTATGCGGCGCACATAATCGCGCAATTCATTGGCGGCGTGCTTTTCGACTTCCGATCCAGCATTGGAGCACCAGATTGTGGCCTGCGGTGCCTTTCCTTTTTCGGCTATGACGAAATCAGCAGCGGCAGCCGCAGACGTTGCCAAAAAGGCAAGAGCTGTGTAAAGTGCAATGATTTTCATTTTGACATTCACTGGATGATGATCGACATTCCGCTCATTGATAGTTTCGCGCGGAATGTTATGGAGCCGTCCTGATTCGTGACCTCTTCAATGGACTGGGCGACAACTGGATAGGGCAGGCTCGCAAGGCGAATCTTGCCTCGCAGCGACTCGGCTGCGGTCGCGTTCACCGTGCATATCGGGACGATCACCTTGCCACGCCCCGTTTGCACCGACGGAGTGGCCGATCCGTTTGGATCGACGATCGTCACCTTGAGCTGCTCGTCCGCGAACGTGAACGGGTTGTCGATCAGCGTGTTGTGCATGCCATATCTGCCAAGGCCGGAATCCGAAAGCTCCGGCACGGTGATCTCTACGCCCATGTTGGCGCTGAAATCAACGTTGACGCCCTGGAACACCTCCGAGGAAAGCGGAACGAGCGTCGCCACGTTTACCCAGAGTTTGTTCTTGCCGTCCACAGGCGTCGTCCCGCCATCGGTCGTGAAGAACGGTGCCTCGCCGCCGAGCCGGAACCTTCCCGGATTCGCAGGGTTGCCGCCGAAGAGGCGGAGGGTACCGTTCCAGGTTATCCGTTCAAGGAGCGTGAAATCGCCGACAACTATCGTTCCGCTCCCATTTACGAAAAGGCCGCAGTTCTTGCGATTGAGTGTATGGGGACCGCCACTGGGTTCGAGCTGCGAGTAGTGCTCCAGCGTGTGTCCGTTGTAGGTCCACGACTTCATCGGGCCGCCAAGCGCATCCACATTTGTGAAGCCTATTTTGGCGCAGATGGACCAGTCCGTGTATCCGGGGTGGGCCGAATAGAAACATATTCGCCCGGTGAAATTCCTATTTGCCGTCCCTAGCCAAAATGTGACGGGCTTTCTGCTGGCGCCCGTGTGCATGAAGTCAACTCGGCCATTGCCCTCGATTTCCGCAAACAGTCCGAAGGTCCTGTTCGCGCCTTCGCTGAAAATCAGGGGGTTTGTCGTATCGGGGTTGTGCGTGATATGTCCGTAGAGATTTTTTCCGTTGCCGGCAATGTGGACGTTGCCGAACGTACCAACGGTACGGAAGTCTGGAATGTTCACCGTGTCGTTGAGGAGGAAGGTTCCGCCCCGCATGGCGAGGACGTGTCCGCCAAACGGGTTCCCGGCATCGGGGTACCCCCAAATGGCCTTGCCGTCCACGAAATAGTCCTTGTCCGGACTCGGCGCCAGACCGTCAGACCAGCCGTCGCCGTGGGCGAAGGCGCTAGTGGCAGGGTTGTCGGTATCGGACGTGAGCGTGACGACCTTGCCATGCTGCTTCAGATACAATGTGCTGAAGCCATCGCCGGGATCCGTCTCGACGTAAAGGGAGAACGACGGGAAGGTTGCCGTTTCAAGCGCGAAGTCGGCGGCGTTCAGCGTCACGCCCGCCGGCGCTTTGAGGATGGGGAGCGCGGGAACCTCGTTGCTGTCAGAATATGTGCCGGTCGAGTGCGGAGATGAGAAAAGCACCCTGACCTTGCCGCCGGAATGTATGAAGGAATCCGTGACCTTCACCTGCGAGGCTGTCTTCGCCGTCTTGTCGTACACGACCTGGATGCAGGCGTTGGACAACATCTCCAGCGTCCCGATGCTGACGATGCTAGACGCAGTCTCGCCGCGCACGGCGCAGTTGTAGTCGATCACCAGCCTTCCGGGGAAAGTTCCCGTGTCTGAAGCGAACTCGGTTCTGATGGCAGACGACGGGGGATCGGACGTGTATTCCTTGCGCCACTGGTGGCAGTGGATGGAGCCATAGTAGCCCGCAAGGCTGTCGTTTATGAAGTGGCAGACGAAATTCTGCTGGCTCCAGCTGTCCCTGCCCTGCCCGACGCGCGAATAGAGCCACAGCCCCGTTCCGGCGGCGCCGGTCACTGCCCCGGCGAAGGTGATGTTCTTCTCGTGCTGATTCGCGTATATGCTGAACGGCGCGGTGTCTGGCGATGTCACTTCAACATTGCCAAGGACGGTTATCGGATTGCCGTACCAGTTGCAGAAAGTTCCGTTCGCGAAGACAATCCCGTCGTTGGCGAACGTCACCGTGGCATCGGCGGCGGTCGGGTAGCACGCCAGGAGGCCATCCGTTCCGCCGACTTCGCCGATGCGCAGCAAATTCCCGTTGAAGACGGCCGACGACGACATCGGCGGGCTCATGACGTGACCGTCTTTGACCACGTAGTCGTTGTCCGAAGACGGCACCCCGTAAACAGACCACGGGGCCGGATTGGTGAACGACGAGTTCTCGTACGTATCATTGGCCGTGAGGTAGGCCGTCGCGGCACTTGCCACCGTCGCGGCAAAAGCCGCGCAGACAGCAGTGAACATCTTTGCACTCATCTTCCGTTTCTCCTTCATTGGTTGGTGGTTATTGTCAAAAAGTCTCTCCTCGCACGTACCTCGGCCCGACGACGACATTCTGCGGGAAGTCGCCGGTACGCAGATACGACAGGATGCAGTCTGTCAACGTCTTGCCGATTGCCGAGCCATCGTATTCCATGCGTGTCAACGGACGCGAAAACACGGGGCCGTAACCGGTGTTTGCCAAGGTGACGAGCTTGACGGCTTCAGGAATTCGGATTCCGGCCTCATAGAAGGCCACAACCATTCCGGTCGTCAGATGATCGTCGCTGGAGAAGATCAGCTCCGGAAGCCATTTCGCGCTCCTCGACGCGAGACGCGACCGGAACAGCGACATCGCCCACTGCGACAGTTCATAGCCAATGGCAAAGTCCATCGACTTGGGGACGCGAATGGTTCTGACCTCAATGCCACAGGCTGCGAGAGCCTCCGCGACATCAAAACGGTTGAATACGGAGATCTGGGTCACGCTTTTCACGCCGGTCTCACGGCAGTGGGCGACAAAGTCCGCCATGGCGAGGTTGTCGTCGCGACGCACCAGCCCAACACAGTTCTGCGGCTTCAGGTCGGTGAGTCCGAGGCGTACAAACGGGATTCCACGCCGTGAAAGCCATCGCGCCACGCACTCCTGTCCCTGTATCTGCACGACAAGGTCTGTAGGTTGCCGCAGGACAGTGTCCAGGATGGCGAAGTCATCGAACTTGCCTGGCGCGGACTCTCCCACGGAAGCCGAAGTGGTAAGGTATCCTGCGGCGATAAGGCTGTCGCGAACGGTGACATGGATCATGTTGTCGAGCGGGTTGCCGCGTCCCGGCGGCACCACCACCACGACGTGGCCTTTCCAGAGCCTGTCCTTGCGATCCAGCACAACGCAGCCAACGCGGGGGCGTGGGCTGATTACGCCCTCTTCGCGTAAAAGTGCCAGCGCCTGTTCTACGATCCCCTTGCTTACATCCAACATCGGCGCCAAGTCTCGAACTGGCGGCAGAATGTCGCCCGCCTTGTAGTATCCCGTGTCTATGGCCATACGCAGGCCAGTAGCAATTTGAGCGGCAAGATCGCCCCTGCGCGAGCGGTCTATCGCAAATGGAATCCCCTTGAATTCGCTCTTGGGCCTCATTCTGGCCACGTATTATAGGACAATTGGGTCAGAATGTCAACGGGCGCTCTATCTCAGCAAAAAAACTCGCCCCATATGCGCACACGTCAGATTCGCTTTTGCCGTGTCGCTATACAAAGTCCCGTTTGCCTCAATCTGGGCGGACGACAAGGCCATCGGCATGGCAACGCCGGTTACAACAACGGAGCCTCCGCGGAAAATGCGGAGGCTCCGTTGTTGCGCACGCTCGCGACAGGAAATCAGAAGTTCACGGTCAGCGCAAGGCCGGCGGTGAAGTTCCAGCTGTGGTCCCAGTCACCGGTCGCCTCGTATTCGCGGGCGGCCTCGCGGATCTTGCGATCGAAGACGAAGTCGCTGTAGGCCACATAGCCGCTAAGCGAGCAGTAGTCGCAGATCTGCCATGCAAGCTCGCCCTTCACGCAGAGGTCCATGAGACCGGAGTGGTCGAGAGCCACCTCCTCGCCTTCGGAATTCGTGCGGGAAAGGTAGCCCCTGACGCGCATCGCGTTGCCGAAACCCTGCGCGACCGAAGGACGGAAAGTGAGAACCGGATCCTCGCCCTCCTCTTCACCGTCTATGAGCGCGAATGTGTGGCCGATCTCAAGGTTGAGGTACGTACCGTCGTCGCGCATCACGTCGCGCTCGTAGTAGAACGTCGGCTCGAACCAAAGGTCGGGGAGGCCTATCTCGAACATCCAGAACTGCGAATCGTCAGCCTGCCCGTCGGGACCGTCGCCGCCCTTGTACTTTGAGTTCGGGTGGAACTCGTACTGGTAGCTGACGGAAAGGTCTATCGTGGTCGGCAGCCACTCGTAGTCGTCGGGCGAGAAGCTATGCTCTATGGCGATTCCGGGATACAGCTCCGTGTACTGCCACGCACGGCTCGTGTAGCCGGCGCGGCGCCCGTACTTCGTGATATCGAAGTACGCCTCGACGCTGAGCGTGACCCAGTCGAAGAACGTCAGGGAGCCGGACGGCCGGAGGATTGGCTCGTTGTTGTCCACAAGGCCATAGCTCAAGTACTTAGAGTCGAACGCGAGCGACGCCTCGGCCGAAACTATCGGCTGTTCATCGAACGAGACGCCTTCGCCGGGAGTGTACGCCCAGCCCTCGGCCGTCTCCTCCTCCGCCTCCGACGCAGCGAACGCGACGCCGCAGGTTGCAACAGCGCAAACGAGCGCAATGGTCTTTGCTTTCATTTCCTTACCTTTGTTCCTTGTTAGACTTGGTTATGGGCTGGTATTATACCAAATTTATCCGGCTTGGCAATAGCCTGCCGCCGTCGACTTCGAACCGGGCGTGCAGGCTCGTCAAAGAGGTTCAATGCTTGTATCCCATGTTGACGGGTCTGGCGGATTCGAGGCCGTCAGAGACAAATTCTCATGAAATCGATGTCCGGCATTGGCGCGGCAGCATTAGAAAGCCTGATGGAATGGACGCCCGCTTCAAGTTTCACCGAAATCGACGCCCCGGCAAATCCGTCTGCCGCGGCAGAAACGGTCAGCGGCATCTTTTCGCCACCGTCGATCTGCACGAAAAACATCCGCTCATCCTGAGTGACACATCTGAAGACAAGGCGTCTCTCGCCAGACGACGAAACGCTGACGTCACGCCATATGAGGTCG
Organism: Kiritimatiellia bacterium; assembly: GCA_017514235.1. GTDB lineage: Bacteria > Verrucomicrobiota > Kiritimatiellia > RFP12 > UBA1067 > UBA1067. The sequence continues at coordinate 51,888 of JAFWKK010000072.1, forward strand.
TTCGTCTCGCGTCCTCCCAGATTAACAACCGCCATTCCACCAGAGGCCTTGTCCGCCGCGTCGTAGTAGGCGCGGCCCTGCTTGCGGCAGCTTTCGGTCGAGCCGTACGGCGTTCCATCCAGTTCGCTGTAGTCGGTGAGATAGGCAGTCTCCGCCTCGTACACCTCGCGGTCAAGCCGGCACTCCGCATCGAAAAGATAGAACTTCGCCGCATGCGGCCGCACCTTGACCGCCACCTCGCCCTCGAACTCGCCCACGTCCGCGCGCTCCACGAGGTCGAACGCCGCGATCTTCCCGCCCAAGTCCAGCGACCGCGCCGACACCGTGAACTCATGTTCCGTCTCGCCCGCGTTGTAGAGCGCGACATAGCGCGACGTGCCAAAGCGCGTCTCGGCATCCTTCACGAGTACGTATGCCTCCCCTTCACGTGCAGCGACATAAGCCTGCAGCCCAAGTGGATCCTGGTTCATGCGCACGAGGTACGGATTCGTCACGAGCTTCAGCGTCGCGGGCGGGATTATGCGCACGTCGTTGCCGAGGACGAGCGGCGACGAGAGGATGCACCACATGCCGAAGTGCGCCGTCTCCTCGTCCAAGGTCATGCCAGTGTCTCCGCTCGTCCCGAAAGCGGACTTCACCGCGCCCTTGATCTGCCCGACTTCAAGCATGTCGAGGTCGTTGAAGTGGCCTGGGCTCGCGTACGCGCTCAGGTAGAGGTTTTCGGCGATGATGTTGCGCACCGACTTCCAGCTGGCCCTGATGTCACACGTCGTGCGCCACGATCCAGCGATCTCCGCCGCCCATGTTCCGGGAAACGCCCATCGACAGATGTTGAAGCGCACGTCCTTCCGCCCCGTCGCCTTGATGGCGTTAGCGATCTCCGTGTAGCGTGTGCGCTCGTCAAGCTTGAGCTTGCGCCCGCCGCAGTAGTCCACCTTGATGAAGTCGAAGCCAAGTTCGTTGAAGTGCAGCCAACAGTCAGCTGCGTCGTGCCCGTACAGTCCCGCGCCAAGGCCAGACTTGTCGCCGCCCTCGCTGCCGCAGGTGTTGGCACCCGCATCGGAATACGTACCGGCCTTCATGCCGAGTGCATGGATGCCGTCGACCGTGCCTTTCATGCCGTTCGGGAAACGTACGGGGTGCATCCTGAGCCATCCGTCCGCGCCGTGCCCGTCGAAGAATCCGTCGTCGATGTTCACGTATACGTAGCCCGCCGCCTTCAGTCCGTTCGTGGACATCGTCCGCGCCACGCCCACGATGATCTCCTCGGATATGTCGAGAGCGAAGGTGTTCCAGCTCGACCATCCCATCAGCGGCGTGCGCGGATTCGCGGGCGCGACGGGTCTGCCGCGTTCGAGAAGCCGCTCCGCCCTCGTCCGCATCTCGTCCTTGCGCGATGCATCGATGCGACAACGGTTGACGAACGCCTCCTTGCCGTCCTCCGAGATGCGCATCCGCCTGTCGCACTTCGGACACTCAACAAAATTGACTGCAGCAAACGCCGCCGCCAGAGCGAAACCTGTCATGTGAAAAGAATCTCCTCGCCGTGGAACATGAAGTTGCCGCCCACGATGTACTGCATCGCCGTGGGGGAGAAACGGTCGCTTGCCGTGAGATGCATGTGCCCCGTCAGGATGCCCTTCAGCAGGGGCTCGCTCTTGAGACAGGCGATGAAGTCGCGCGTGACGGGATCCTTCCACTGCCACGAGCACATCGGTCCGGCGTTGTCATGGGCGAACTTCCTGTTGAACTGCCAATACTTGCGCGAGGCGCGGACAAGCTCCTCGGTGAAGAACGGGCAATGCATGCAGAGTATGATCGGCAGGCCCTTCCTCACTTCGGCGCGGAAACGCTCGACGTGCTTCTCCGTCACAAACCCGCAGACCTGGTTCATCGTGACGAAGTTGACGCCCTTGATTACGGTCGATTGCAGCGAAATGTCGAACGGGAACGTCTCAGCAAGAAGCTTCATGCTGAGCGCACCATACTGACGAAGCGTCGCGATGGAACTTTCGTCCACCTTCTCGCCGGGAATTCGCCGCTGAAACTCGTGGTTGCCCATCGATCCGACCAACGCCTTCTCCTCGCCGAACACCTTCTTGACGATATCAAGGTTCGCCCGCGTCTGGAAGTCGATGAGGTCGCCCGTATGGATCACGTAGTCGACGTTCATCCGCGCCCACGCGAGCGAATCGCGTAACGCCTCCTCCTGCCGTCCGCCGAACGTCTTGGAGCGTTTCTTCGCGAACGTCACAAGGTACTCCGGCTCGTCGTCGTACACCGCCGTGAGGTGCGTGTCGGAGATGTGCAGCACGGAGAACGGCTGCGGCAATCCGATGTGTATGTGATGGTACGCGATTGCGAGACGCTCCACGACCCCGCGCTTCGGGAAGAGCGACGGATCGTCCTTGCCGAACGCAGGCAACGCCGATGTTGCGACGATGGTGCCCGCGCCGCCCGCCGCCAATCCCAGGAAATCTCTTCTGTTCAGATTCATGCTTTTCCTTTCGAAACGAAATCGTACGCTCCCGTCACCTTCATGGACTCGTCGTCAGCCGTAACGTAGGCGAGATTGTACGTCTTGCCACCCGGCGCGACGGTCAGCACCATGTGCCCCGCTTCAAACGACTCAGGCGCAATGTCGGCAAGAAACGGCTTGTCCGCCATCTCGATACGCTTCAGCGGAGTAAACACCCCTGGCGCAATCAGACGCGGACCGGGATAGATCGACCGATCAGCAAGACGCTCCAGCGTCACCTCCGGCAGATGCACCTTGTCCCACACGCACGCCGTCCACACGCGCGCCTGAAGAGCAGAGACGATGGACTTAGCCATCGAATAGCATCCGTGATGCCCCATCTTCGCCACATCGACCGGGTCAAGTTCCGGCGCGATGCAATCCTCCATCCACAGCCTCGTGCCGTCTGGCTTCTTCATGTGCTCCGCGAAGTCGCCCGCCGTGTAGAAGCGAAACGGACCGTACTGCACCATCACGCCAAGGCTCATGCAATTCTCGTTGAACCACCCTTTGTAGCCTCGCAGCCAGCCGAAGAGATCCTTTACGTTTCCGTCGCGGCAGAGGATCTTGCCATTGCCGCAGATGTTCGTTATCTTGAACGCCGGATATTCGGCGGCATTCCGGCGCATCGCCACCTGGTTGATCGCGCCCACACGGAATGGCACCATCTCCAATCCGTCGCGCTCTTGCAAATATGCAATCGTCTTGCGGATATGCGGCAGACACGCCGTATCACCCTGCTCGTCCGGAACTGGATCGTTGAACTTCGGCCAGCCCCGGTCGAAGCCATAGCGAAACTTCAGCGTCTCCGCCGCAAGCATGAACCCGCTTCGCCAAATCTTCTGGCCTTTCCATTCGATTGGCTGCCCCGCGCCCCAGCCATCCATGCCGCCATGGTCGTCATGGTGATGCGAGAGCATCATGTAATCGACGTCCGTCTTGTTCGGATTGACGCGCGTGACATAGCGGGCGATCCACTCGCCCGCGTACCGCTTGCCGTTCGGGAGTATCCACACCGCGAGCTTGCCGCGCGTCCATGCCGGATGGTCGCCGCAGTCGAGCAGCATCGTCGTGCCGTCCGGCAGAATCCAGAACATACTCTCTGCAACGCCTGTGTAGATGAAATGCACCTGAAACTCGCCCGGCTTCCACGGCGGCAGCGGCTTTCCCGCCAGCGGATGCGTGGAACCGTCGGGAGGGACGCGATTCATCGCGTCCGTAACGGTCGCAGAGGGCTGCGTCCCGCCCGTTGCATAACCCACCGCCCCCACGAACGGCGCGACCAAAGCCGACTTCACGAAATCACGTCTGTTCACCTTTTGTAAACCTCCTGTTCTGTCTTGACAGGAGAACATTATATCACATCTGCGTCAATCAAGACCTGCGCGGCAGACCACGCGGAATCCGTACTCCGAATCGCGAGCGCTCGTACCCTTGTATTCGCGACGTGCAGACCGGCACTGGCTGGCCTGTGTCTTGTACCAGGTTCCGCCGCGAGCAACACGAACCTTCCATGACGAACCGTCCAGCCTCTTGGTAGGATCCTCCAGATTGATGTTCGGAATGCCATTCGGCGAATAATCCCCGCTATACCAGTCAAGACACCATTCCCAAACATTTCCATGCATGTCATAAAGTCCCCAGCTGTTCGGCTCATAGGAACCGACAACGGCCGTGCTATCTGCCGAACCACCGTTCAGACTGTATCTGCCAAGACGGTTCAGGTTTACGTCCTCGTCCGCGCCAGTAATGGTCGAGCCATCGTTCCAGCTGCCTTCGCCATTCCCTGCGCGGCAAGCGTATTCCCATTGCGCATCGCTCGGCAGGTCAAAGTCAAGGCCAGTTCGTGCATTGAGAATACCAAGGAAGGAACTGGATGCGGGAGGGTTCGGCCACGAATGCTCCGCTATCTCGGCGTCGCTTGCCTCGACTCCGGCACAAAGGCGAATCTCGTCATAGCTGACTTGCTCCACAGGGCGCATCTCGCCTTGGAAGCTCGCGGGTGTCGGACGAGAGGAATTCAGGCACGCCCACTGAGCCTGCGTGAATTGGAACACGCCGATGTAGTAGTCATTTGTCAGCGTAACCTGATGCATCGTCTCATTGCTGTCACGGGACTTCTCGTACATGCTTCCCATGTTCCACGTAATGCCCTGCGCCATGATCTTGCGCATCACGAGGTCATACTTGCGGTAGTTCGCGTTCGCGAGAAGTCCGCCCGGCAGGTAGTCGGCGGCAGGATAGTACTTTTGGGAGTTGGCCTGTGCGCCAGGTCGGATATCCACAACCATGTAGTTGGGCGTATTGTCCAGCGCCCATGCCGTCACCACTGCACGCGCACCGCCGGCGGCGATCTTGTGCCCTGCCCACGGCGACTTGTCCGGACGCCACGTGATGACATGGCTGCCGGCGTCCTCCTTCTCCCACACGTCGCCAGACACGTTCCACAGCGCTTCGCCGCCAATGGACGTCCACTTCGTCTCGCCATTCACCACGCAGTTCGTCTCCACATCGAGCGTGACCACAGCAGCAGTGTCCAGGTCGTATGTGATCGTGACACGATGCGAATTGCTTGGTTGCGCCATCCTGACGTTGGAAACCTCAGGCGTCGACGAAGCGAAGACCGTTGACGCAAAGCCAAATGCTCCAATCGCGCATATTGCATTCTTGATGTTCATCTTGATGTCCTTTCCTGTTGTTTTTTAGATTGTTGTTTGCTTAACGAATTTGCAGCAGCATGCCGAAACGCGTGTCCGTCGCGTCAAGCGCAATTCCGTCGGACCACTCTTGCGTACGGTACCGCGCCTCGATGGCTGCAGTCGGCGCCTCCTCCGCAGCTGCATGGCTATTCGCCTTAGCCGCTGTAATGGGGTCGCCCGATACAATGCAGCTGTACCATCCCGACATGCCGAAGCGAGCCTCATCCACTTTCTGGTTTGCGGCAAGTTCGCCGACCGAAAGAGCCCTGTCGTACAGACGAATGGCATATATCTCGCCCGCCCACGGCTCGCTCCTTGCGGTCGTTTTGCGGTCGCCAACCATCACCACGCCTGTTGCGTCATACCACGAGGTCTGCACTGTGTTTTGCGCACGCACGTAGCCGTCCATGCTTGCCGATATGACGACATCCGAACTGTTGTCCTCATAGACAGCGGACAGCGAATGGACGACGTCACCATTCGCATCAGGGATGGAGATTGTTTGCCCGGAATGCGCATTCGTGAAAATTGCTCTGGTGCCGCCGCTGAAAGCGACAATCCGCGATATGTACCAATCCGTGTTCCCCCACTTCAGCCCAGAGACGAACAGACAAGCGCCACCCGCCATCTTATAGACAACCTCAATTGTCGTATAGCGCGGTGCTGCAGTTGAACCCGCCGCACCTGCACCATCAACATAAAGAGCTTTCCCGTTCACCCATGATTCGCCGTTGTTGAGCAACGTCATATCACAGGATCCTTTCAGATCCTTCCACACCGCCGACAGGGGGTTGTGCGTTCCCGTTCCGGCGTTGTCGATGCCGTCCCATTGGGCGATAAGCCCTTCCTGCACGTAGCTCGCGCTCGTGTAGCCGCCACCGTCGGCACCCGCCGCCAGCGGCGCGGAGGTCAACGTCGCTGCAAGGGCGGCCATGACCGGTTTCCTCATTGTCATGCTTTGCTCCCCTTCTTTTAGTTGACCGATTGAAGCTACATAAGGATCGGAAGAGACGATCGAGACGTATTCCGTCCCTTCTGTCGCTTCTGTTCCTTTCGCGGCGTCGGTCGTTCGAGGATGTGCCGCCTCGGCGTCTTTCAGGTCTGCCGAATGTCGCTCTGCTATCACGACAGCCGCGAGACCAACGAACGACGCCATGGCCGCCAACGCAGCAGCGACCTTCCACAGCCGCCCGAACCTGAACATCCGGAACCGGCGCTCCGGCACGATGTGCGCTGCGAGAAAACGTCCGGCAAAACCCTCTGGCAGACGTTCGCCCGCAAGGGCATCGTTCAAGGCGCGATAGGCAAGAGCCTGATTCTGCTTGCGCCGGTCGAAATAACCTCGGCAGTCAGCGCATCGCGACAGGTGAAGATTCACCTTGCGCCTGGCGAACCCCGTTAGCGCGTTATCCAAGAAGCGCTCAACGAGCGAACGACATTCCTGGCAGTTCATTTCGCATTCCCCTTTCCTGCCGGACCTTCTCCGGCGAGAATTCCGTGCAAAGCGGCACGGGCGTTGAAAAGACGTGACATCACCGTTCCCTGCGGCACACCAAGGATGTCCGCCATCTCGGCAATGCTGCGATCCTCGAAATAGCGGAGCAAGACAGCCTCCCGCAGCACGGGCGAGAGGCGGCAGACGGCCGCGCGCACCGCCGGGGCGTCCACTTCAGCCAAAAGACGCTCAACGTCCTCCATTCCTGCGTCGGAAGGGACAGACTTTGCCTCATCTGCGTACGGGGCATCCCGCAACGTCTCAGAAAACACCAATTCCACTTCCTTGCCCCTACAGTCCATGCGCCGGAAGTTAAGCATAATGCGATATAGCCAGCTGAAGAATGGAGCCCGTCCGCGATACTGCGCAATTTTGCGCACCGCCTGAGCCAACGTGCGAAATACAAGTTCTTCGGCATCCGCCTGATTGGAACAAAGCACCATGGCAGCGGCATATAGCCGATTGCCGTACTCGTCAATCAGCCGCCGCGCCCCCCGCTCGGGATTCGCTTCGATCTCTTCCCAGACTTCCATTCCGTCAGGCGATATGATGCGCTTTTCTAAAGTAAGATGCAACATCAAGCAATCACATTCACTGTATAATCGAGAGACAAGCACCGTGGCAGGCGCAGAGATTGTAAGGCAGACGGCAAGCGGCTTCGCGACGGAGCCGCGAAGCCGCTTGTACGCCTGCCGGGGCATCGCCCCGATTCCGCAATATCCGGCTGCCGCATCCACCACGACGACCGGCTCCGGAGCGCTCAGATCAGAAATTGAGCGTAAGCGCGAGTCCTGCTATGAAATTCCAGCTGTGGTCCCACTTGCCGGTCGCCTCGTACTCACGGGAGGCGTCGCGTATCTTGCGGTCGAACAGGAAGTCGGAGTAGCCGACATACCCCGAAAGCTTGAGATTGTCGCACACCTTCCACTCAAGCTCGGCCTTGACCATCGTGTCCATCAGACCCGAATGGTCGAGGGGATCGCCGTCCGGCTTCGCCGCATACGCCCTTACGCGCATCGCGTTGCCAAAGCCCTGCGCGATAGAGGGACGCAACGAAAGAACGGGGTCCGCCCCTTCCTCGTCGCCGTCGACGAGCGCGAAGGCATGTCCGATCTCAAGGTTCAGGTACGTGCCGTTGTCGCGCATGATGTCGCGCTCGTACAGGAACGCAGGTTCAAACCAGAGGTCGGGCAGGCCAAACTCAAGCGTGACGAACTGCGTGTCCTCGGAGATGGACTTGTCCCACGGGGTCACTCCCTTGGCCTTGGAGTTCGGATGGAACTCGTAGTCGTAGCCGATTGCGAACTCGACCGAAGTCGGAAGCCACTCATAGTCGTCGGACGAGAAGGTGTGGCCAAAAGTGGCCGTGGGATGGAGCTCGGTGTACTGGAACTGGCGGCTCGTGTAGCCGGCGCGGCGCCCGTACTTCGTTACGTCGAAGATGGCGCTGACGCCAAGCGTCACCCAGTCGAAGAACGTGATCTCGCCCGCCGGAGTGAGGATCGGGTCCTTGTTGTCGACGAAACCGTAGCTCAGGTACTTCGAGTCGAACGCGAGCGACGCCTCGGCGGATACTATCGGGGTCTCGTTGAACGAGACGCCTTCGCCGGGAGTGTACGCCCAGCCTTCGGACTTCTCTTCCTCACCAGCGAACGCCATACCGCAGACTGCGGCAGTGCACGCAAGCGCAATGGTCTTTGCTTTCATTTACTTCTTTTCTCCTTTTTTTGGTTGTTGAGTGAAATCACCCTTCGTCGTTGCAATGGCAGCAGCACCCGCCACCGCAAGACTTCCGATAGCCGCCGCATTCGCAGGGCGCGCCCTTCTTCATGTTGCGCCAAACCGCGAGCGCGGCAAGCGCGAGAACAATCCCTAAGACAACCGCTGACGCCGCATTCATACTTCGGCTCCTTCATTGGCTGTTGCTTCCTTACGCGCCGGACGAAAGATCATCCAGATGCAAAAGACATCGATCAAAATCGCCACGGCAGTCCAGATGCCGAACCCGCCGCCTGCGAAGAGCACACCGAGCCGGTAGGCGTTCAGCGCGATCACGTAGCCTACGAACAGCTGGAAGGCGACCGCGAACCAGCCCCACTTCTTAGAGCCCATCTCGCGGAACGTGACCGCGATAGCCACCATGCACGGCGGCACGAACAGGTTGAAGAGCATGAACGAGAGCGCCGCAAGCTTCGGGAACGCGCTCACCGAGGCGAACAACGCCTGGATGTGTGACCCGGTCGTCGCGCCGTCCATGTTAGCCGCGACAAGTCCGAGCGTCGCAGTAGCCTGCTCTTTCGCAATCTCAGCCGAGACGGACGCCGCCGCGCCCTGCCAGGAACCGAAGCCGAGCGGTGCGAAGAACCACGCGATCCAGCTGCCAAGGTCGTGCAGGATCGACTTCTCGATCTCCTCGTCGGCGAGAAGGTTGAGCGACCAGTCGAAGTGCATCACGAACCAGAGGAACACGCAGGCCGGGAAGATGATGAGCCCTGCCTTAAGGATGTACCCCTTCAGGCGGTTCCACGTATGGTGCCAGACTCCGGACACCGTTGGCATGTGGTAGGCCGGAAGCTCCAGCACGAACGACGACGCCTCGCCGGAGAAGGGCCGCGTCTTCTTGAGCGCAATGCCTCCGAGGATGATGATTGCGATGCCCACGACGTCCATGAGCGCGGCGACATACCACTGCTCGCGGAAGAAGAGCGCCGCGAACATGGCGATGATGACGGTCTTCGCGCCGCACGGCACGAACGTCGCAAGAATCACCGTCATGCGCCGCGCACGCTCGTTCTCGATCGTACGGGTTGCCATGACCGCCGGCACGCCGCAGCCCTTTCCGATCAGAATCGGAATGAACGACTTGCCCGAGAGTCCGAATTTGCGGAAGATGCGATCCATGATGAACGCCACGCGCGCCATGTATCCGCAGTCCTCCAAGAAGGCGAGGAAGAGGAACACGATGAAGATGACCGGCACGAATCCGAGCACAGTCGCGACGCCTCCCCACGCACCGTCCACGACAAGGCTCTTCACGGTGTCGCCCACACCGGCCCTTTCAAGCGCGCCAGTTATGAGTGCGCCTATTCCTGGAACCCAGACGCCGTACTTCGAAGGGTCGGGTTCCTCGACCTCCTTCGCCGCCTTGTACGCCGCCTCGTCGATGTCCCATTCGTCCGCGACCTCGCCGGTCTCCTCGTCTTCGATCGACGCCTTCTTCTCTCCTGCCTCCCAAGCCGCTACGGTCGCCTCCGCTTTCGCGAAGTCCTCCTTCGCGGTGTCATAGTCCTTGCCGTCAACCTCGTGCGTGGTGAACGGCAGGTGCCAGCCGTCCGCAAGGAAGCCGTCGTTCGCCCAGTCGGTAAGCAACGTGCCCGGACCGTTTTCGGCTACGGCAAGCCACCACATGACGCAGAGCGAAAGGACGAAAATCGGAATCGCAAGGAACCGGTGCGTGACGAACTTGTCGATCCTGTCCGAGAGAGTAGCCTTGCTGTGACGCTTCTCGTTCAGAGCGAGCGACTTGTCCATCAGCCTCTTGATGAAGTCGTACCTCTGGTTGGTGATTATGGACTCCGCGTCGTCGCCCAGCTCTTTCTCGCAGTCGCGGATATGCTCTTCAATGTGCTTCATTTCGCCGACTCCGATGCCGAGGTTCTTTATGACCTCGCGGTCGCGCTCGAAGATCTTGATCGCATACCAGCGGATCGACCGTGACGGAACCTTGCCTTGTATGGACTCCTCAATGTGCGCGATCGCATGCTCCACGGAGCCGGAGAACACATGCGGGACGTCTGGCGTCTTGTCAGGGCCCTTGTCGACGGAGCCCTTCTTCGCAAGTCTGACGGCCATCTCTGCGGCCTCTACGTCCCCCTCCTTCTTGAGAGCGGATATGCCCACTACCTCGCAGCGGAGCGCCCTGCCGATCTTCTCGAAGTCGATCTTGTCGCCGTTCTTCTTCACGACGTCCATCATGTTGACGGCCATCACCATCGGAATGCCGAGTTCGGCAAGCTGAGTCGAAAGATACAGGTTGCGCTCGATGTTCGTGCCGTCCACGATGTTGAGTATCGCGTCCGGCTTCTCATCCACGAGGAAGTTCCGCGACACCTTCTCCTCCATGGAGTAAGGCGAGAGCGAGTATATGCCGGGCAGGTCCTGTATTACGACCTCCTTGTGCCCGTGAAGGATTCCATCCTTCTTCTCTACCGTCACGCCCGGCCAGTTGCCGACGTACTGCTCCGACCCCGTAATCGCGTTGAAGAGCGTCGTCTTGCCGCTGTTCGGGTTGCCCGCGAGGGCGATCTTCATGCTGTTAGCCATGACTAATCTCCTTTTCAAAAAAAAACGGGCTCAGACGGCCTCGACCTCAATGTCCTTTGCCGTCGCGTCGTTCACGGCGATACGGCTCTCGTGCACGGCAAGGATCATGTTGCCGTATGACGTCCCCACGACCCTCACGACCGTTCCCGCCACGAAGCCAAGTGCGCCGAGGTGGCGCTTCACGGCCTCGTCGCCGTTCACGCGGGCGATCCGCGCCCGCTCCCCTTCCTTGACTGCATCAAGTGTCATTGTTCAACTCCTCTAATTTCGTTAGACGAGGCAAAGTTTACCAAATCTAACCCGAGCCTGTCAAGGGGGGGGGCTTAGGAGAGCGTGCGGCGCGTCACTTCACGGTCTTGCTTCCGGTCATTCGTCCCATGGAGTCACGATAGACGGTCTTTCCGTAGCGGTCGGTGGTGGCGCTGCCCTGGAGGCGCCCTTGCGCGTCGCGCCAGGTCGTCTTGCCGTAACGGTCAGTGGTCATCGTGCCCTGCATGCGCCCCATGGAGTCGCGATAGGTCGTCTTGCCGTAACGGTCCGTGGTCACCGTGCCCTGCATGCGCCCCATGGAGTCGCGATAGGTCGTCTTCCCGTAGCGGTCGGTGGTGGCGCTGCCCTGGAGGCGCCCTTGCGCGTCGCGGTATGTGGTCTTGCCGTAGCGGTCAGTGGTCATCGTGCCCTGAATCCGCCCTTGCGCGTCGCGCCAGGTCGTCTTGGTGTCGGCCATGCACACGACCGCCGACAGGATGGAGAATGCAACGAGGTATTTCTTCATTTTAGGCTCCTTTCCCTTTTACATGAATCTAGGGAACCGTGCCGGATGAATCTGACACGATTTTTCCTATCGCCAGTCGCGCCACGCCCGCGGCGTCTTCTTGGTTGCGAGCCGGAACTGCGTCGCGAAGTTCTGCGCCGACGAATACCCCAGCATGGCTGCGACCGACGCGATGGTGCGTCCGCTGCCCTTCGCCAGCTCCTTCTTCGCAAGTTCGATCCGGCAGGAGTTGCGGAACGCAAGCGGCGGCAATCCGGTCTGCCGCTTGAAGTTCGCGATGATGTTGCTGGGCGACATGGAAAGCTTTTCGACAAGGTCACCGATGGTGAAAGTCGCCACAGGATTGGCGCGTATGTCCTCTATAACCTGTTCCACGCGACTGCTGGGGGGCGCAGGCTTGGAACCGTACGATGCATCTATCAGCGCAACGAGCAGTTCCATGACCGCGAGACGCAGCCTCATGGTGCGCTGCGGCGTTCGACGCGGGAAAGTGTCGTACGCGGCGAACAGCTTCTGGAACGCGGTGCGGACTGAGTCACCGCCGTGAAACAGCCTCTTGCCTATGTCAAGAAGGGAGCCCGCAAGCCAGCGCGCCTCCTTCTGCGGCAGGGACAGGAGAGGGAAGTTCTTCGCCGGAATGCGGAAGAACATCCAGTACATCAACATGCGCCTAGGGAATTGGCAGAGGGCATGGGGCTCGTCCGGCCGCGACACGAATACCATTCCAGGCCTGAACGGATATCTCTCACCCATGCTTTCGAATGCAAGTTCGCCGCGCTGGCAGTAGGATATCTCGATGCATTCGTGATGAACGTGCTCGCCGAGAAAATTCATCAGGCGCGCCTTGCTCAGGCTGGTGCGTCCGAGCACCGGAACGCACCATATTCCGTCCCTGGACAAGTCGAGTACGCGCAGTTCCGGCGTATCACAGTACTTGAACGGCAGTTCAAGGGGCCGTCTTGGATCGGTTTTCCTGCCGCCGCCCATGATACGCCAGCTTTTTCGGCCCCGTCAGGGTCCGAGTATGGCGTTTACTATGCGCTCGGTCCTCGTCGGCGGAGGGGGAGGAGGAGGGGGGGGGACCACGACCGTCGTCGGCGCAGGCGTAACGATAGCAGGAGCGGGCGTGACGACCGCCGGCGCAGGCGTAATGACGGCAGGAGCGGGCGTAACGACCACCGGCGCCGGAGCGACCATGGCGCCCGCCTGGTACAGGACAGCATCAGACGGAATGACGACCACCTCCTGATAGGCAGGCGAATAGAACGGATAACCGTATGCGTCATACCAGACGTCATCGATCCAAACGCTGCGGTAGTGGGCATGCGGACGCGGCCCGCGGTACCACCCGCGGAAGTCCGGAGGCGGCACATGGTAGCCGTTCGCAAAGCGCGGCCCGCGCATCGCAGCCCTGCCTCCCGCGCGTATGACGCGTGCCTGCGCACGATGCTGCTCGCGGATCATGTGAGCCTGCGCCTTTTGCTGCTCATGAATCATGTGAGCCTGAGCCTTCTGATGCTGCGCAGCGGCGTGCATCGCCGCCCTCTGATGCTGCGCGTTGGCGTGCATCACCGCCTTCTGGTGCTGTGCAGTGGCATGCATTGCAGCTTTCTGATGCTGCATGGACGCCCTTGCCGCAGCTTGCTGGTGCCTGGCCGCCGCCTGCTGCTGGTGCATTGAAGCACGCGCTGCTGCCTGCTGCTGCCTGGCAGCCGCCCTCTGCGGCATCGGAGGCGCCGCCAATGCGGCGAACGATGCGCCGATGATCATGATTATGACTAGGTTTTTCATTCTGAGCCTCCCTTTCCTTTTGGTGTGTCAGAAATCAAGATTGCGCACGTTCAACGCATTGTCCTCGATGAACTTGCGGCGAGGAGCGACCTCATCGCCCATGAGCAACGTGAACATCCGATCCGCAGCAGCCGCATCGTCAAGTCGAACCCTCAGCATGCGGCGCTTCTCCGGGTTCATCGTAGTGTCGAAAAGCTCAGGGGCGTCCATCTCGCCGAGACCCTTGAAGCGATAGATGCTAAGGCCTTGACGCCCGTGCGCCCGCACGTCGTCGAGCAGTTTCTTAAGTTCGCCGCCGAACCAATCCTCCGGTCCGTATCCGTAGCCGGAAAGCGACGAGAACTCCTTCTTGAGCATCGATGCGCCGGACCCCTGGGCGGCTTCGTCATTCAGCAGCTCCGCGGCGGAAAATCCGCGCTCGCCGACCATCTTCTCCGTCGCCTCGATCTCCGCGAGGAGCGTGAGCAGCGCACGTGCGCGCTCTGGGTCAAGCGTCGCGCCGGACTTGTCCTTCACCTCGTAGTCGTCGAGGCCTAGCGTCAGGAGCTTCTCGGTGAGTTCGCCGTCCGTCAGCACGTATTCGCTCCGCTTCTTCCGCTCCACCTTGTAAAGCGGCGGCTGCGCCAGGTAGACGTACCCCTTCTCTATCAGTTCAGGCATCTTGCGGTAGAAGAACGTAAGCAGCAGCGTCCTGATGTGCGCGCCGTCCACGTCGGCATCGGTCATAATGACGATCTTGTGGTAGCGGGCCTTCGAAACGTCCCATTCCTCACCGAAGCCGCAGCCTATCGCCGTTATGAGCGTACGTATCTCGGCGTTGGCGAGCATCCGGTCGACCCGCGCCTTCTCGACGTTCAGCACCTTGCCGCGGAGCGGCAGTATGGCCTGCGTCGCGCGGTCGCGGCCCTTCTGGGCCGAGCCGCCGGCGGAATCGCCCTCCACGAGGAAGAGCTCGGTCTTAGACGGGTCCCGCTCGGAGCAGTCGCGCAGTTTGCCAGGCAGGGAAAGCCCGTCCATGACGCCCTTGCGGCGCGTCGATTCGCGGGCAGCGCGGGCGGCCTCGCGGGCGCGGGCGGCGAGAAGGGTCTTCTCTATCACCGTCTTCGCCACGGCCGGGTTTTCCTCGAAGAATGTCATCAGCCGCTCGCCGACGATCGACCCGACTATGCCCTCGACCTCGCCGTTGCCGAGCTTCGTCTTCGTCTGGCCCTCGAACTGCGGCTGCGGCACCTTCACGCTCACGATGACCGTAAGGCCCTCGCGCATGTCGTCGCCGGTCAGGTTGTCCTTCTCCCTAAGCAGCTTGTTGTCGGCGCCGTACTTGTTTATCGTGCGTGTCAGCGCCGCGCGGAAACCCGAGAGGTGCGTGCCGCCCTCGATGGTGTGGATGTTGTTGCAGTACGTCTGCTCCAGCGTGGAGTAGCTGTCGGTGTACTGCAGCGACACCTCGGCCTGCACCATGCCCGTGAGGCCCTCGCGCTCGCCCTCGAAGTGTATGATCGGCGAAAGCGGCTTCTTGTTCGCGTTCAGCCACTCCACGAACTCGTCGATGCCGCCGTCGTAGTGGAACGTCTCCTCGTGGTGCGTCTCGCCCTCGTCGTCGCGGAAGCGGATCGTCACGCCCTTGTTGAGGAACGCGAGCTCCCTGAGGCGGCTGCAGAGCGTCTCCCACTTGAACGCATGGCAGGTGAAGATCGTATGGTCGGGAAAGAACGTAACCTTCGTGCCGGTCTCATCGCCGCACTCGCCCACGATCTCAAGCGGCTTCGTCACGTGACCGCGCGAGAACTCTATGCGGTGGATCTTGCCGTCGCGCTTCACCTCGACCTTCATCCAGTCGGAAAGCGCGTTCACGCAACTCACGCCCACGCCGTGGAGACCGCCCGAGACCTTGTAGTTCGAGCCGTCGAACTTGCCGCCGGCATGCAGGATGGTGAGCACCACCTCTATCGCCGGCTTGTGCTGCGTCGGATGCATGTCAACCGGGATGCCGCGCCCGTTGTCCTGCACTGTGAGGGATCCGTCCTTGTTGATGACGACATCGATGAGCGAGCAGTAGCCCGCGAGCGCCTCGTCTATGGAATTGTCTACGACCTCGTAGACGAGATGGTGGTAGCCGCGCTCCCCCGTGTCGCCGATGTACATCGCGGGGCGCTTGCGCACCGCCTCCATGCCCTCCAGGACCTGGATGTTCTCGGCGTTGTAGTTGTTCTCTGCCTCAGCCATTTCCAAACTTCTTTGAAACCGCCCGTATTATACCAAAAAAGCGCGACCGCGTGCGAACTTTCGGTCTCTTACAGGCCGACGGCGCGGCGCACGGCCTCCATCGTCGGCGCGGCGAACTCGTGCGCCTTTCGCGCACCTTCGCGCAGTATGTCCTCTAACGTCGACTCGTCCTTCGCCAACTCCTCGCGCTTCGCGCGGAACGGGTCGAACAGACGGTGATACGCCTCGAGAAGCGCCTTCTTCGCGTGGCCATAGCCGTAATTGCCGGCACGGAAGCTCGCCGCCATCGCCTCGACCTCTTCCTTCGTCGCGAACAGCTTGTAGAGCTCGTAAATCGAATTGCCCTCCGGTTCCTTCGGCTCCTCCATCGTCTTGGAGTCGGTGACAATCCCCATTACCTTCTTCTTGATGGACCCGCTCGGCTCGAAGAGCTCGATTGTATTGTGATAGCTCTTGGACATCTTCTGCCCGTCGGTGCCGGGGATCGTAGCCACCGTCTCGGGAATGTAGGCGTCGGGCAGCTTGAATATCTCGCCATAGGCGTTGTTGAACTTTTGCGCCAGGTCGCGCGTCACCTCCAGATGCTGCTTCTGGTCCTTCCCGACGGGCACGAGGTCGGCCTGCATTATGAGGATGTCGGCCGCCATAAGTACCGGATACGCGAAAAGGCCATGCGTTGCGTCAAAGCCGTGGGCCATCTTGTCCTTATAGCTGTGACAGCGTTCCAACAAGCCCATCGGCGCGAGGCACGAGAGATACCACGCCAGTTCCTGCACCTCGGGCACGTCGCTCTGCCTGTACATTACCGTCTTCGCCGGGTCGAGTCCGCAGGCGAGGTAGTCGAGCGCGACGTCCTTCGTCGCCTCCCTGAGCGCCGCGCCGTCGCGCACCGTCGTCATCGCGTGGAAATTCGCGATGAACATGAAGTTCTGCCCCTTCTCCTGAAGGTCGAACATCGACTTCATAGCCCCGAAATAGTTGCCCCAGTGGAGCTTTCCGGACGGCTGTATTCCCGTAAGAATTCTCATGCCGTTATTATACCAAAAAACGGCTCAGTCTTGGGGCGGATTCGCGAGTCGTTCCATCATGTCCAAGCCGTCTCCGAGCGGACTGCCGACGACATTCCGCAAGAGCAGCGCCGCATGACGGTCTGTAGCATCGAATCCGACGAACGCCCCGCACGGGCCACCCTCGTCAGTCCGGCACAGGACCCTCCGTCCGCAGGGAAGTTCCCTCTCGTCGAGCAGCTGGCGCATCCGGTCAAGGTGCGGCAGCACCACGTAGCAGACGCGAAGGACGTCATATGCGCTCGAGAACAGTCCACCGACGCACCTGGTGGCGTCGTCCACACGGAGAACGTCAAGACCGGGAAGGCAAAGAAGCCACGGCAGCAGCGCTGTCCGCGGCTCTGCCAGACGCGTCACCATGCCTGGCGGCGGCGCGAACGACGTGTCGCGCAGCCCGTACGGCTCTACGAGATAGGCTCGGCACAGGTCCTCCAGGGAGCGTCCCGTAACGTCAGACACCGCCATCAGCAGAAGCGCATAGCCGACCTCGGAGCGTCCCGGCGGATTCCGCCGCAACGCAACGCGCACGCGGACGTCCCAGAGGCTCCGCACGAACTCGCGCCGCGACTCGTACTTGGACGGGACGCCAAACCCAGCGCCGCGGAACGCACACACCGACAGCAGGTCCGCAAGGCACCACGGGTCGCGCAACGTCCGCGGCAAGCCCGTCGCGCCGTCATGCAGCTGCCGCAGGGTGATGTTCTCGAACTCGGGAGGAAGGCTGTCGTTCAGGCAGGCCGTGACCGGACGGTCGAAGTTGACTGTCTTGGAATCCTCCAGACGCCAAAGCACCGGTTCCATCATGACTTGCGTGATCGCGCCGACGCGGAATATCCGATGGTCTCCGGACCCGTCCACGTCAGCGACCTCGATGGAACCGCTGCGGACGCCGACGCATCCGCAGCAAAGCGCGAACATCATGCAACTGACAGCATTAAGCCTCATCGCCGCATAGTATACCAAAATCAGAACTCCCTGAGAGACTTGCAGACGGCTGGCGAGTAGTTGTTGAAATCGACGACTTCCATCGTGATGCCGTCGCCGCCCGCGTCTCGCGCCAGCTCCAGAAGGCGCTGCACCGCCTGTTCGTTCGAGATGCCCAACAACGTCGCCGCCAACAGCGCACAAGTTGTCGCAATCATTTAATCAAACACTCACATCCCTTGTCAAATTTCATGGCACGTATTATACACTTTTCAGCACCATCAATATCTGCTACACGCCCCAAAGGTCATCGCCGCAGGAAGCGATCCATGCCTTTGCAAGCTTCACGGCGGGCACGTCAAGGGCGGCGGCAAACGACGGATGGAAGATAAGCCCCGTCACCGTTCGGTCCGCCAGAAACCGACGCGCAAACGCAAGCTGCTGCTCCATGCGGGCGGCAGATACGGGCGCATACGCATCGAAGTCCCACATGTACAGCCCCAGCAACAGATCCTTTTCGGATCCGATGAACTCTCGGCAGCGTTTCACCTGGTCACCCATCGTCTCGATATTGGCGCTTTTCCAGAACCACAGACTCGTTTCGTCGCAAAGGTCGAGATCGCGCTTGTACTCCTTGCGGAACCCGTTCTGGTCAGAGTAGAGCACAACCGAAAGGCGCAGACCATGCGCATGAACCTCATCCGACACCATCCGAAGGTCGAGCCCTTTCTGCCCGATGTCCGCCGGACAGAAATAGTCGTCAAGGAAACATCCGGTAAGGTTCGGCATCGTCGGCTGAAGAACATCGAACGCAAGCCGCATTTTGTCCTTCACGGAACCTTTCGACGCATCCGCAATCCCAAACGAGACGCGCTTGAGCGACTTGAACTGCTCAAAGTAGTCGCCCCACGGATAGGCAGGCTTGTTGCCCCAGCGGATGACGCAGTTGTTCGGAACACCCATAAGCCGACAGCCCTCCGCCTGATCCACCGCCGGGCCTGGCCAAACCGCGCCCTTGGCGACGGACCGCCGGCTCATGTCGGGATGATGCCCCCACATCCACAGCCTGTCGCGTATCGTCGGCCCGTAGAAAGGACTTCCGAAGAGGGAACGACACCCCGACGCCGCGCCTACGCCCGCCGCAGCAGCCAGGCCCGTCACGAATCCGCGCCTTGTTGTTTTACCTGATTTCTCCGTTGCCATGGTGCATATTATACACCATTGGCACACACCTTAACGTACAGAATAATTTATTATGTAATAATGACCTTCTAGCGATTC
>JAFWKK010000073.1 GCA_017514235.1 Kiritimatiellia bacterium
CACCTACCGCTCCGGCGGCGCGGGCGGGCAGCACGTCAACAAGACGGACTCGGCCGTGCGCCTCACGCACCTGCCGACCGGCATCGTCGTGGCGTGCCAGAAGGAGCGCTCGCAGCACATGAACAAGGAGAAGGCGATGAACATGCTGCGCGCCCAGCTCTACGAGTATTACGAGGACCAGAAGAAGGCCGAGATGGACCGTTTCTACGGCGCGAAGAGCGAGAACGGCTGGGGCAGCCAGATACGCAGCTACGTCTTCTGCCCGTACACGATGGTCAAGGACCTCCGCACCGAGTACGAGACGAGCGACGTCAACGGCGTGATGGACGGGCACCTGCAGCCCTTCATCGAGGCGTGGCTCCAGATGAAGGCGAAATAGCGTCTGCGAGGTCTGCGGTGGCGTTCGAGAACGGATTTGACTGGAAGCCCCTGGCACCCGACCAGCGCGGACGCCACGCAAGCCTTTCTTCGGCACTTGACGCCGCGTTCAAGGACCTTGTCACGGAGCGCAACGCGTTCTTCGACTCGCTTGCGGACAACTGGGGCCGGCTCTTCCCGTCTCTGCCGGCCGTGCCTGGCCGCTACGAGGACGGCAAGATATTCGTCTACGTGCGCAATGCGCCGACGGCGTTTACGGTGCGTCCGCGTCTGCGTTCCGTCGCGGCGCGCCTGGCGCAGCTGCCAGGGGCTCCCAAGCGCATAGACCTTCGACTGGAGATCCATGCCTAGCGGCGTCCCATCGCTCATCGCGGCGCTTCTTGCCGCAGTCTTCTCGCGCCCGATGGAGCGCGTCTCGACGATGGACCCCGTGATGACGCAGAGCATGTACGACGCTCATGCCGTCCAGCTGGTCTACGAGACTCCCTTGACTGTCGATTACCTGGCGCGGCCATATCGCCTTGCGCCTGGCTATTGTGACTTGCCGAAGGTGGATGACGACGGGCTGCGCTACGTGTTCCGTGCGCTGCACGGTCCGGCGGAGGCCGTCGTCGCGTCCCTGAAGCGTCTCGGCGACCCGTCGCTGACTTCGCCGAACGCCTGGATGGCGAAGGAGATCGCGTCCGTGAGCGCACCCGACTCCGCCACGGTAGAGGTTCGGCTGAAGCGGCGGACGCATTACTTCCCCTGGCTCATGGCGATGGCACCGGCGGGGATCGTTGGCGCGAACGGCGAAGGAACCGGTCCGTTCCGCCTTGCGTCGTGGCGGAAGAACCATGAGATGGTGTTCAAGCGGCGTCAGCCCGGCGGAGACGGCTTCGACGAGGTGCGCTATCTGGTCATCGATGACGCCAGCACGCAATGGCTGATGTTCCTGAAGGGCGAGATAGACTTTCTCGGCGAGGTCTCGCGCGACAACTGGGATTCCGTCGTCGGTCGTGACGGACGCCTCCTGCCGTCCTTGGCGGAGATGGGGGTGCGCCTCCACTCGACGCCGTCGCTGGACGTGCTCTACGTCGGCATCAACATGCGCGACCGCGTGCTTGGCGGCAACCGCAGCCTGCGCCAGGCGCTGAACGCGGCGTTCGACTATCCCTCCTGGGAGCGCTTCTACAACGGCCGCATCAGGGAGTGCGACGGGCCTGTCCCGCCGGGCGTCGGCGGACGGCTTGAGACGCCGTTCCCGTACCGTTACGACCCGGAGCTGGCGAAACGCCTTCTGGCGGAGGCCGGCTACCCCGGCGGCGCCGACCCTGCCACCGGGCGCCGCCTTTCGCTCACGCTGACCATCGGCCGTCCTACGCAGGACAGCCGCGAGGCAGGCGAGCTGATGGCCTCGTTCTACGACCGCGTCGGCATTAGGCTGGAGCTCCAGTACCTTACGTGGGACGCGTTCCTGCGCGCGGTCAACGAGGGCCATGTGCAGATGTTCCGCATGGGATGGGTTGCGGACTACCCGGACGCGCAGAACTTGCTTCAGCTGTTCTACTCCCGCAACGTCAGCCCCGGGCCGAACCACGCCAACTACGAGAACCCGGAGTTCGACCGCGAATACGACGCCGCGCTCGACGCCGCGGGCGAAGAGGAACGCAACGCGCACTGGCGGCGGTGCCAGGAGATCGTCCGCGAAGACTGCCCCTGGATCTTCACCAACTTCAACAAGAACCATTCGCTGACCCGCGAGCGGGTCGGCAATTACGTTCCGTCCTACTTCCCCTACGGGCAGGAGAGCCGTTACACTGTGAAGGAGGCGCGATGAGCACGCTCTACATAGACAGGTCCGTCAGCGACGGCAGCCGCGGCAACTGGGTCGAGTCGCTTGCCCTTGAAGGCGTCGACAGGATAGTCGTCGGCACCGGCCCGGGCTCGTTCGCAGGCATACGCTCCGCACTGGCGTTCGCGCAGGGCTACGCCCTCGGGCGCCGGTGCGAGGTGCTTGGCCTGCCGTCAGCCTGCGCGCTGGCAGGCGACGGCCTGCTCGCCGTGGTGGGGGACGCCAGGCGCGGATGCTTCTGGGTGGCGCTCTTCGACGGGTTCCGTCCCGAGCGTGACATATTCCAGGTCGGGGAAGCGGAACTGGCGTCGGCCGTTCCGGCCGACCACGCGGTGACGACGCCTGACGCCGCTCGCATCGACGCGCTGCTGAAGGAAACATTCGGCGATCGCTACCTGGGCGGGAGGATTCCTACGGACGATGGGCTCCGCCGATTCGCCGAGGCAAACCCGGCGGTCCTTCGTCCGGAACCGTTGCCGATATACCTCAACCCGGCGGTCCGCTGACATGAAGAGGAATGCGGTTTGGAGGCCAGGTTCGTGAAAGGGACTTTTGAGGTTGGTTCGGTCGAGGAGACGTGGTCGCTGGCGCGGCGGCTGGCGGCGGAGCTTAAGCCTGGCGACGTCGTATGTCTCGAAGGTGACCTTGGCGCCGGCAAGACCACGTTCGTGCAGGGACTGGCCGCCGCGCTCGGCGTCGCAGGGCGCGTCACCTCGCCTACGTTCTGCCTTGTGCAGGAGCACGGGTCGGCTGACGGATGCCTTCTCGTGCACATGGACCTCTATCGCCTGGCGTCCGAGGACGACGTTCTTGCGATCGGCTGGGAGGACTTTCTCGCCAGGGGGGCGATCCTGGCGGTGGAATGGCCGGAGCGAGCCGGGTCGCTCGTTCCGGAAGACGCGGTGCACGTCTCGTTCGCTTGCCTGGAGGGCGAAGATGCAAGGAGGATCGAGATATCATGAACAACTTGTTCTACGGCTCGGTAGCTCAGGTGCTTGAAGTGGACGAGGTCGGCTTCGACACCGATTTCCGTCAGGTGCCGGGCTGGTGTTCGCTACAGGCGTTCGGGCTGCTCGTGCTGATGGAGAACGACTGGGGCGCGCCGCTGGACATCGTGCGGCTGAACGCGATGCGGACTGTCGGGGACCTCTACTGCGAGGCGTTCATCGCCTTCGCCGCCTCGCTTTTCGGCGTGGACCGCGCATCGCTCGCCCCCGACAGCGCCTACGGCTCCATCCCCGCCTGGGACAGCGTTAACCACCTTCGCCTGGTGATGGAGGCCGAGAAGCGTTTCGGCACCCACTACCCGCTGGAGACCATTCCGAACTTGCGGACCATACGCGATTTTTTGGTATAATATCTTCATCCATACAGACAAGGGGGAGGCATGGGCGGATTTTGCGGAGTCATTTCGAAGGAGGATTGCGTAATCGATCTCTTCTTCGGCACGGACTACCATTCGCATCTCGGCACGCATCGCGGCGGGATGGCGGTTTTGGGCAAGAAAGGCTTTCAGCGGTCCATTCACAACATACAGAACGCGCCGTTCCGCTCCAAGTTCGAGCATGACATAGCCGGTTTCGAGGGGCGCGTCGGCATCGGCGTGATTTCCGACACCGATCCCCAGCCGCTCGTGATGTGCTCGCATCTCGGCATGTTCGCGATCGTCACCGTGGGGCTTATATCGAACATCGAGGAACTCAAGCGCGAACTGTTCGTGGGCAATTCGGCCCAGCTCCAGTATTCGACGACAAGCGGAATGGTCGGCCCGACGGAGGTGGTGAGCGCCCTCATCGCCACGCAGCCGTCGATAGTGGACGGCGTGCGCTACGTGCAGAGTCGCGTAGAGGGCAGCTGTTCGATACTGATCCTTACGGAGGAAGGTCGGCTCTTCGCCGCACGCGACCGCTACGGGCGCACGCCTATCGTGATCGGGCGCAAGGACGGCTCGACGATCGCACTCATGGAGTCTTGCGCGCTGCCCAACCTTGGCTACGAGTACGTTCGCGACCTCGGGCCCGGCGAGATGGCGGAGCTGACGCCCGAAGGCGAAGTCTCGACCGTTGTCCAGCCCGGCGACAAGATGGCGATCTGCGCGTTCTTCTGGGTGTATTACGGCTATCCTGCATCGTCCTACGAAGGCCGGAACGTGGAGATGGCGCGCTACCGCTGCGGCAGCGCCCTGGCGAAGCGCGACGACACTGTGGCGGACGCCGCCTGCGGCATTCCGGACTCCGGCACGTCGCACGCGCTCGGCTACGCCCACGAGAAGGGCATAAAGTTCGCGCGTCCGTTCGTAAAGTACACCCCGACCTGGGCGCGGTCGTTCATGCCGTCCGACCAGAAGCAGCGCGAGAAGGTCGCGGCGATGAAGCTGATACCGATTCCCGGCCTCATACGCGACAGGAGGCTCGTCTTCTGCGACGACTCTATCGTGCGCGGCACCCAGCTCGGCAGGCAGGCCGACCGCCTCTATTCCGAGGGTTGCCGCGAGATGCACGTGAGGATCGCCTGCCCGCCGCTCCTCTACCCCTGCCGCTTCATAAACTTCTCCCGTTCCAAGAACGAATACGATCTCATCACGCGCCGCTACATACGCGACCACGAGGGCGAGGGCGCCGATGTCGACAAGTACCAGGACGAACGCGGCGCTCCGTACAGGGAGATGGTGGAGTACATACGTCGCAAGCTGAACCTCACGTCGCTGGCCTTCCAGACGGTCGACGACCTCGTCGCGGCTATCGGATTGCCTAAGGAACGGCTTTGCACCTTCTGCTGGACGGGCAAGGACGTCTCGTGCGGCGGCTCCTGTCCGGGATGCCCCTGCCACGGCTGATCGCAACGGCATCAAAAGGGGGGGGGGAACAGGAGATGAAAAAGACTTTGTCGTCTCAGGACCTGGTTTTCGTCGCGTCGGTCCTGTCGAACAACCGCGGCGAGTTTTCCGAGGAGACGTAAGGCGGCTTATGAACATCAACAAGGTCAATCCTTCGACGCTGAAGATCACCGACATGCGCTTCGCCGACATCGACGGGGCGCCGAAGCGCTGCACGCTGATGAAGCTATTCACGAACCAGGGGCTCGTCGGCTACGGCGAAGTGCGCGACGCGTCGAGCCGCACGTACGCCGCGATGCTGAAGAGCCGCATCCTCGGCGAGAACCCGTGCAACGTGGAGAAGGTGTTCAGGCGCATCAGGCAGTTCGGCGGCGACTCTCGCCAGGCGGGCGGCGTCTGCGCGGTTGAGCTGGCGTGCTGGGACATCTGCGGCAAGGCATGGGGGCTCCCCGTGTGGCAGCTCCTCGGCGGCAGGTGGCGCGACGAGATACGCTGCTACTGCGACACGGACTCCGAAGGCGGCGGCAGGGACATGGGCGCGGCGCTCAAGGAACGCATGAAGATGGGCTTCACGTTCCTGAAGATGGACCTCGGCATAGAGCTCCTGATGAACGTTCCGGGAGCGCTGATCGCGCCCCTGGGCTATCTCGGCTACATGAAGAAGATGAAGCACGTGGTGCAGACGCCGCACGGCTCCATCGACCCGCGCTCCATGCGTGGCGAGGCGTACGACCTCTTCAACACTGCGCACGGCTTCACCGGCATCCACATCACCGAGAAGGGGCTGGACTTCCTGGAGAAGTACATGTCCGACGTGCGCGAGGTCGTCGGCTGGGAGGTGCCGGTCGCCATCGACCATCTCGGCCACATACCGTACGAGGACTGCGTGCAGCTGCTGAGGCGGCTTGAGAAGTACCATCTCTCGTGGGCCGAGGACGTGCTGCCCTGGCAGATGACCGGGCAGTGGAAGCAGCTGCACGCGGCGACCGTGACGCCGCTCGGCACAGGCGAGGACATTTACCTGAAGGAGAACTTCAGGCCGCTCCTGGAATCCGGCGCTCTTGCGGTGGTGCACCCCGACCTGCTGACGGCTGGCGGAATGATGGAGACGAAGAAGATAGGCGACAAGGCCGAGGACTTCGGCGTGCAGATGAACATACACATGGCCGAGTCGCCGATAGCCTGCCTCGCGGCGGTGCATGTGGCGGCGGCGACCAGGAACTTCATGGCGCTGGAGCTGCATTCCGTAGACGTGCCGTGGTGGGGCGACCTCGTGAAGCCCGCGCTCTCCTGCAAGGGCGGCTTCATCAAGGTGCCTGCGAAGCCAGGGCTCGGCATCGACGAGCTCAACGAGAGGCTCGTCCGGAAACAGTCGTGCGCAGACTTCCCGCCTCCGTGGGCGCCTACGAAGGAATGGGACGGCGAATGGTCTAATGACAGGCGGTGGTCGTGATGGCAAGGAGATACAGGATAGCGGTGATTGCCGGTGACGGCATTGGGCCAGAAGTCATCGCCGAGGGCGAAAAGGTCCTGAAGCGGGCCGCACGGCTCGACGGGACGTTCGGGTTCTCATTCGCGCATTTCCCGTGGGGGTGCGAATACTACCTGAAGACGGGGCGCATGATGCCGGCGGACGCGCTGAAGACGCTGGCGAAGTTCGATGCGATCTTTCTCGGCGCGGTCGGCTTTCCCGGCGTGCCTGACCACGTATCCCTCCGCGAGCTGCTCCTTGAGATTCGCCACGGCTTCGACCAGTACGTGAACGTGCGCCCGGTGAAGCTGCTGCCGGGTGCGCCGTGCCCGCTCGTCGGCGCAAGGCCGGAGGACATCGACATGACGTTCGTCCGCGAGAATTCGGAGGGCGAATACTCCGGTTCCGGCGCATGGCTTTACCGCGGCACGCCAGAGGAGGTCGTGATACAGAACGGCGTGTTCTCCCGCAAAGGCACCGAGCGGATCATCCGCTACGCATACGAGCTTGCGCGCCGCGAGAAGAAGACGCTGACCTCCATATCGAAGGGGAATGCGCTCAACTACTCGATGGTCTTCTGGGATCAGGTGTTCAAGGAGGTCGGCACCGAATATCCCGACGTGGAGACGCATTCGCTTCTGGTGGACGCGGCCTCGATGTTCATGGTGAAGGACCCGAAGCGCTTTCAGGTCGTCGTGGCCTCGAACCTCTTCGGCGACATACTGACCGACCTTGGAGCGGCGATCTCCGGCGGAATGGGGCTTGCGGCGGGCGCGAACCTCAATCCCGAGCGCAGGTTCCCGTCGATGTTCGAGCCGATTCACGGCAGTGCGCCCGACATCGCGGGGAAGGGGCTGGCGAATCCGCTCGCAACCGTGTGGAGCGCGGCGCAGATGCTTGAGTTCCTCGGCCACAGGCGGTGGTCAGACAAGGTCCTCGGCGTGATTGCGAAGATGCTGCGCGAGAAGATTTCGCTTACTCCCGACATGGGCGGAGCGGCGACGACCGCGGAATGCGGCAGTGCCGCGGCGCGGCTCCTGGACAAGTAGCATGTCGACATGACGCCTGCCGCTATAACGCTGACCGTATTCCTGATCGCCCTTGGGCTTTTCATCGCAGACTTCCTGCCGATGGGGCTCATGGTGTTCATGGTGCCGCTGGCGCTCTACTTCTGCGGCGTCATCGAAGTCAAGGAGATATTCGCCCCGCTCGTCGGGCAGTCCATAATACTCGTCGTGGCGATGAGCGTTATCGGGGCTGCGCTGTTCAGGACGGGCATGGCGGAGCGGATCGGCAGGCTGCTGTTTCGGTTCTGTCCGGGCGAACGGTCGCTCATGATGGTCGTGACGCTGTTCTCCGGCGTCGTGTCCGCGTTCGTGTCGAACACGGGGACCGTGGCGATACTGATACCGATCGTCATGGGTGCGGCCGCCTCGCATCGGGTGCGCCCCAGCCGGCTGCTGATTCCGCTGACGGCGGGCGCGACGCTGGGCGGGAACATCTCGGTGATCGGAAGCCCCGGGAACCTGATCGCAAAGGAGACGATCGAGAGGTTCTCCGAGGGCGCGATGAGCGTGAGGTTCTTCGAGTATGCGGGCGTCGGCATTCCGCTGCTTGTCGCGGCGGCGGTCTTCTATGCGCTGGTCGGTCCGAAGCTGCTTCCGGAGAAGGGCGGTGCCGAGGCCGGCTGCGGCGGTGCGCAGGGCGTGGCGGCGCTGCCAGGCTGGAAGGGCTGGTTTACGGTTGCCGTGCTGCTCGGGACGGTCGGGGCGATGATTGGCGCCGACTATTTCAAGTGGCTGCCGCCGATGCACGTGACGGCATGCGTCGGCGCTGTCGCAGTCGTCCTTTTCGGCGTGCTCACGCAGAAGGAGGCGTTCGCCGCCTTCGACATGCAGGCGGTGTTCCTGCTCTCGTTCATGACGCCCCTCGGCGGGGCGATGATGAAGACAGGTGCGGCTCGGCAGATAGCCGACGCCGTCGTGGGCGTCGGCGGAGGACACGGCCCGCTTGTGATGATGGCCGTCCTCTGGCTGACGGTCTGGGGGCTGACCCAGGTGATGAGCAATACCGCAACCTGTGCGCTGTTCTGCCCGATAGGCTGGACGATCGCCAAGACGCTCGGCGCCGACCCTCGCGCCGTCGTGATCGCGATCCTCATCGCCTCGTCGGTCGCTGTCTGCACGCCGCTCGCCATTCCGGCGAACTCGATGATCCTCGAGCCGGGCGGCCTGCGCTTCAAGGACTTCTTTAAGCCCGGCATCTGCCTTTCTGCGCTGGCGTTCGTGCTTTCGATGCTTCTGCTGCCGGCCATCTACCCGTTCTATCCTGCCGCAGCATCCTGATTCCGGTTCTCAATTTCTCTCACGTTTGTTCAAATCTTTTCGGACAACTCTCATGCCCGTTGTAGTATAATGTACGGCACAAGCAAGTCACGGAAGGAACTGAAATGAAGATCAAGACCGACAGCTACATGTTCGAGATGATTCGGACTGAGCTTACCGACGCCGTAGGCGATGCGAACGTCGACGTGAAGTTCGCCGACAAGTTCGGCCACTCCATCGACTACTACTGGATTCCCGAGATGTGGCACGACCGCGGCAAGGAGTGCCCCAAGGCGGACTTCATCGTCCACCCCGGCAGCACCGAAGAGGTTTCCAAGGTGATGAAGATCGCCAACCAGTACAAGATTCCGGTTGTTCCGTGGGGCGGCGGCTCCGGCTCGCAAGGCGGTGCGCTTCCGATCTACGGTGGCATCATCCTTGACATGAAGCGCATGAACAGGTTCTACGGCGTGGACAGGGAGAGCTACACCGTCCGCTGCCAGACGGGCATCATCGCGCGTCACCTGGAATGGAACTGCAACAAGGAGGGCTTCTCGACGATGCACCTGCCGGCGTCCATCTCCTGCGCGACGATCGGCGGCTTCCTGGCTCACCGCGGTACGGGCGTCCTCTCCACGAAGTACGGCAAGATAGAGGACATGGTGATGTCGCTTGAGGTCGTCACGCCGTCCGGCGAGATAATCCGCACGCTTCCTGTGCCGCGCCACGCCTCCGGTCCCGACCTGACGATGCTCTTCCTCGGCAGCGAGGGCACCCTCGGCGTCATCACCGAGGTGACGCTCAAGGTCCACCCGCAGCCCGAGGCCCGCGAGTTCCGCGCGTACATATTCAAGGACTTCCATACCGCGATGCAGGCCGGCGCGACGCTCATGCGCTCCAGGCTCGGCCCTTGCGCCATGCGCCTCTACGACGAGACGGAGACGAAGACGCATGTCTCGAAGGTGTTCGGCATCACCCTTGACAAGGGCGCGTACCTGGTGTTCGGGTTCGACGGGCGCAAGGACATCGTCGCCAGCCAGATGAAGTACGCCCGCGAGATCATGGAGCGCGAGTTCAAGGGCAAGGACCTCGGCGCAAAGGGCGGCGAGTGGTGGTGGGAGAACAAGTACAAGTTCTTCTATCCCGGGTACATGTTCCACGTGCCGCAGGCGTTCGGCACGCTCGACACGGTCGCTGACTTCGCTCACATCGAGAAGGTGTACTGGGCGATGAAGAACGTCGTTAACAAGGAGTTTCCCGACGCCCGCTTCATCGGGCACTTCTCCCACTGGTACGAATGGGGCTGCATGCTCTACGCGCGCTTCATCTTCCCGGGCGACAAGGTCCCGCCGAACGAGCGCGAGGCGGCGGCGCTCTACAACGCCGTCTGGGACAAGGCGATCCGCGCCGCGATCGCCAACGGCGGCGTCATCAACGAGCATCACGGCGTCGGCCTTAAGCTCGGCCGCTACGTCAAGGACCTCTACGGCACGGCGATGCCGGTCCTGGAGGGCATCAAGAGGCAGCTGGACCCGAACGGTATCATGAACCCGGGCAAGCTCGGCTTCGCAGGATGCTGACGGTAGGGCCGCAGTCCTCTGCGGCCGCAATGAAGAAAGGACTTGAAAATGAACATCGACAAGTACGAAGACGCCATCATGAACTGCCGGTTCTGCTTCATGTGCCGGCATCTCTCCGCCATCGGGAACGTTCGCTTCACCGAGGTGGACACGCCCCGCATCCGCGCGGCGATGCTTTACGGTCTCAGGACCGGCACGAACTCGTTCGACGACGAGGACTTCGTGGACGCCCTCTACCGTCAGGACCTCTCGGCCTGCTGCGCGCGCCACTGCGTGAACCACTACGACGAGAACGGGCTCGCCCTCGCGGCCCGCGCCGATGCGGTTGAGGCCGGCAAGGCCCCGGCGGCGGTGAAGAAGCTCGCCGCGAAGCTCGCGAAGTCCGCCGCGTGGAAGGCGTCCGGCAAGGGCAAGGTCGCGCTCTTCCTCGACGGGACAACGGCCTCCGACAAGGCCGAGACCGCCGCGCTCGGCAAGCTCATGAAGAAGGCCGCCGGCGACTACGTCACGGTTACGGGCGGGTCGATAGGCAAGGCGCTGAAGGTGCTCGGCTACGTTTCCGAGGCCAGGGACGCCGCCGCGAAGTTCGCGCAGTTCCTCAACGGGCTGGACGTCTCCGCCGTTGTGGTGCCGAATCCTGCGGCGTTCGACGCGCTGAAGAACGACTATCCGGCATGGGGCCTGAAGCTGAAGGCCAAGGTGTTCTGCACGGCCGGCTTCCTTCTCGACAGGAAGGTAAGGTTCTCCAAGTCCGCCGGCGAGCTTTACTATCTCGCCGATGACTTCATGCGCAACTACTGCGGGTGCGAGTGCCCTGAAAGACTGCTTGCCGCGCTCAAGGCGAAGAACAGGCCGTTCGGCACTAACGACGAGGAAACGTACAACTGTGGCGAGGGTGCCGTTGTCCTGGACAGGCTGCATCCCGAAATCGTGAAGTCGCTCGCCGAATATGTCGCTGCGCGCGCGGACGATCCGAAGAACGATCGCATCGTTACGCTCGGGGTTTATGCGAAGAAGGCGCTGGTCAAGTACGGCAAGCTCAACGTAAAGACGCTGAACGAGATTGCAGCCGACTGCCTGTAACCTGCGGCGCGCGAGTGGGCGTCTCCGGCGGAATTGTGGTATACTATGCGGCATGGCGGAGATGGCAGAGATGACGGAGCTGGACCGGAAGCTGGCGAAGGCCGCGCACGAATGCAGCGCGGACGCCGTTCGGCGCACGTTTGAGGCAGGCTTGCCGATTACAATCCTCGTCGGCAATCGTATTGTCCGGCGGTGGGCGGACGGGCGAGAGGAACTTGTCAAGGAACTGCCGCCGCGATGATCCACCGCTTCCGCATGGTTGCCGGGCCGAACGGTTCAGGCAAGACGACGCTGGTCGGCTGGCTGACCCGCGATTACGCTGTCAACTTCTACACGATGCTCAATGCCGATGACGTGTTCGCCCAGGTGAAGCGGACAAGGGCGTTTTTTCTCCCGTTTCCGGTAGATTCGGCGTCGCTTGAGGCGTATGTCGAATCTTCGCAATATGACGAGTGCGAAAAAATGCGATTCCGGTCAGGCGAGATTGTCGTAGAGGGGGATTGCGCCCGTTTCAATGAGGATGATGCCGTAAACTCATATTCGGTCGCCTTGCTGGTGAATTTCCTTCAGGACGAATTCATCAGCCGCGGAATCAGCTTTTCGCAGGAAACGGTATTCTCGCATCCCTCAAAGGTCGCCGCGCTTGCCAAGGCGCATGATGCCGGATTCCGGAATTATCTCTACTATGTGGCGACAGACGATGCTGCAATCAACGTGGATCGCGTAATGCGTCGCTATGCGCAAGGTGGACACGATGTGCCGCCCGAGAAGATTGCGGCGCGATACGTGCGTTCGCTCGCTAACATCGCGTCAGCGCTCCCGTATCTTTCTAGGGCATTCTTCTTTGACAACTCCAACGCGGAGATGCGGTATCTGGCCTCCTACGATGCTGATGGCGGGTTCGCCCTGCACGTTCCTTCTGCGGAACTGCCGCTCTGGTTCTGTCGCAACGTTACTATGTAAATGCCACTTGTAACGATCGAATGTACACCTGTCCTCCTCTTGCCGAGCAATTATGAAAGCAAATGTTGCAATAGTCATTGCGCTGAACGCGCTTGTCACAGCCGCTTCGGCGGCGGTCGTACCGGTCTCGCCGACGGGCGGAGCGAAGGTCGCGCTTCTGCCGGAGGCGCAGAAGAAGATCATGTCGTTCGCCACCTGCGGGGAACGCGTTGCCGCCCTCAAGGCGGACAGCGAGAAGCCGCACGACGAGCGCTTCTACGGCAAGGACCGCTCGTCGAAGTGGCGCACGTCCCTGCCGCTTAAGCTCGAATGGCGCACGACCGACGGCGAGTCCGGTCCGTGGAAGATCATGATCGGCAAGACTCCCGACCTTGCCGGCGCGACCGAGATATGGCTCAATTCGGAGGCGGCCCTCAAGATGTCGCTGACGGAGAAGGGCTCTGCGGACGAAAAGGTCGACGGCAACACGCACGTCTACAGCTATGCCGTGCCGCGGGCCAACCTCGAAGTGGGACGCACCTACTATTGGAAAGTGTGGAGCAATGTCGCATGCCGCCGCTTCCCGCACGGTTCCACGATGTACGCCAAATGTCCCTACTGCGACGGCCGTTGCGCCACGGCGTCGGACGTGGCGTCCTTCGCCACCGAAGACCAGCCGCCGCGCTGGATCAAGCTGGAGGGCGGCGTGGGGAACGTCCGCGACCTTGGCGGATGGAAGACGTTCGACGGGCGGCGCGTGAAGCAGGGCATGGTCTTTCGCGGATATGGACTCAACAACGGCAGCGTAAACGGCGAAAGGCCGGGGCCTTGCCGCCTGACGGTCGAGGACGCAAGCTACATGAGGGACGTGCTGGGCATAAGGACGGACCTCGATCTCCGCACGGATCTTGAGGCTGGCGGCATGACCAAGTCTCCGCTCGGCGACGGCGTCAGGCTGATCCAAAGGGCTTCGCCGGCATACGCAGGCCTGTTCGTCGTCGGCGACAAGTCGGGAGGGTTCAACAAGCATCTTTGCCCGGACGGCAAAAAGGCGACGGCAGAGAACTTCCGCGTGTTCTGCGACAAGTCGAACTATCCCATCTATTTCCATTGTGCCGGCGGCGCCGACCGCACAGGGTCGCTTGCGTACATCCTCATGGGCGTACTCGGCGTCTCCAGGCACGATGCCGAGGTGGAATGGGAATCGACCTTCTATCCGAAGTTCGCAGAGCTTGATGCCGTCACGGACAACTGGAGGAGCAAGCGGCATTTTGACGAGGGCCTTGCCAAGTACGGCGACGCCGACACTCCGTGGATCAGGCGCATAGAGCTTTATCTTGCCGACTGCGGCGTCACGCAGGAGGAGATCTGTCGGTTCCGCTCGATAATGCTGGAGCCCTGACCGCGCGGCCGAGACCCCCTTGCGGACCGAGTGAGAATTTGCTATACTACCAATCAACGTAGCGCTTGTTCGGTGGGATGGCCGAGCGGTTAGGTAGCGGACTGCAAATCCGCTTACAGCGGTTCAACTCCGCTTCCCACCTCCAACAAAAAACCCCAGTAAAAATGGGGTTTTCTTTTTTCGGTGCTATGTGGCGTGTCCGTCCGTTTCCCCTCATTTCCCCCGTTATCAGTCAATACTTGTAATCAAAAAGTAATCAGTCGGCGGCGGCTGTTTGGAATACTTGCGAAGATGGCGAAGGCAGACGGCAAGGTCAATGAGGTTTTGTAGAATTGTCCCAAACGGCGATGTCCTTTATGGTATAATATCTGGCGCAAGAGAGGAATAGTCAGTTATGAATCCATTCAAATACGGTTGTGTGGTATGCGGGGAGAACTTCTGCCGACGCGGGGAAGCCGAACGCCAATTGCGCCGATTCGCCGAATCTGGGCAGAACGTAGTGGTGCAGGGGCCCAGACGCATGGGCAAGTCGTCTCTCGTTAAGAAGGCGATTTCAGACATGCACGGCATGAATCTTGTTTATATCGATCTTTATTACATTGGATCGTTGTCCGACCTGTGCAAACGCGTGATGGCTGGAATCGCCGGAATGAACAGCAAGATGTCGTTTATACGTAAAGTGATGTCACTTGTGTCCCACCTTCGCCCAACATTGTCATTCAGCACGACAGATGGGTCGCCGATTATCTCCGTGGACGCTCGTGCGGCGGACGATCCCAACTCATTGCAGACTGTAATGGAATTGTTAGAGAAGATTGCATCTGGTGGCAAAACATGCATTGTGTTTGACGAGTTTCAGGACATATTGCGCATTCCGGACGCCGATCGAGTAATGGCAGAAATGCGTGGAGCCATACAGTTCCAGCCAGACATACCGTATTTCTTTCTTGGAAGTGTCAGGCATGACATGATGGCGATATTCTCCAGTCCTAAGAGCCCATTTTTCAAAAGTGCGGCCGCATTTGAGGTCGATACGATCCCTCGCAAGGACTTTGTGGCATTCATTGGCCGCCGTTTCGCCAAGGGGAAGAGGAAAATTGCAGATGAAACAGCCAGTCGTCTTATAGATGTCGCAGATTCTGTGTCTGGAGATGTCCAGGAACTCTGCGCGGCGCTTTGGGAGACGACGAATGATGGCGCAACAATCACCGAAGGGGATGTGCCGCTTGCCCTTGAGCATATTTTCGCACGTGAACGCAAAGGGTTTGAGAAATCGATAGCGCGACTGACCCCGACCCAAATTGCGGTTCTAAAGGGGCTTGCTGCCACCGATGAGGCCAAGATTTATTCGTCGCAATTTCTTGATAGCATTAGGATAGCCAGCACAGGAACGGTGAAAAAGGCGGTGAAAAGACTTGCGGCTGATGAGCTTGTTTATGAATGGAATCACACATGGCGATTTGTTGACCCTTTTTTCCGTGAATGGGTCAACCGTAAGATCTAAGCGTCTGCTTTCGATTTCGTCATGCCAGCTCGGCACTTGCGTGGAACGGGGAAAAATTGATATACTATACATTCAATGTTCGGGTTCTTGAAAAAACAGCGAAAGGGACCGGTCGTGTATGCGCGGCCGGATCACTGCATTTCGCGCAAGAACATAGATCCGGACGCGCTGAAGGTGCTGTACCGCCTCGATTCGCTGGGCTACACGGCCTATCTCGTCGGCGGCGGCGTCCGCGACCTTCTCATGGGGCGCAAGCCGAAAGACTTCGACGTGGGCACGTCCGCCAAGCCGAACGAGGTAAAGCGGGCGTTCCGCAACTGCTTTCTCATCGGGCGCAGGTTTCGCCTCGCGCACGTCCGCTTCGGCGACAAGGTGATCGAGACGGCGACGTTCCGCCAGAACTCGCAGACGGTGGGCGAGATAATCGAGCACGCGGCGGAAGGCCCGATGGAGGACAACACCTTCGGCACTCCCGAGACCGACGCCTACCGCCGCGACTTTACCGTCAACGGGCTGTTCTACAACATCAGGGACTTCACCGTGATTGACTGGGTGGGCGGCGTCGAGGATATACGCAAGAAGGTGATACGCGCCATCGGCGACCCTGAGATACGGTTCCAGGAGGACCCCGTGCGCATGATGCGGGCGATCAAGTTCTCGTCGCGTCTCGGCTTCAAGATCGAGCGCAAGACGGCCGCCGCGATGCGACGGTACCACGCTTGCATCCGCAATGCGGCCCTGCCGCGCGTCTGCGAGGAGGTGTTCCGCCTTTTTCCCTACGGGCACAGCGCAGAGGCGTTTCGGCAGATGTACGCCTGCGGAATGCTGGGCGACCTGTTGCCGGAACTTGCGAAGTTCATCGACGGCGACAGCGGGGAGCGCTCGACTACGTTCGAATACCTTGGCGTGCTCGACAGCTACGAGAACATGATGTCCGAACGCGGCTTCGAGGTGTCGAACGGCCTTCGCGCCGCAGTCCTGATGACGGGCATGTTCCGCAAGGCCAACAAGGACGGCGCCGGGCGGCGCATCATGAAGACGGTCGTGGACGCGCTGAAGATCCCGAAGGCCGCATACTTCACCGCCGTGCTGCTCATGGAGTCCATGCGGCGACTCTCGGTGTCGCCGAAGAAGGGCAAGCAGCGGTTCGTCGGCAACCGCGACTTCCTCGACGCGCTCGACTACAATCGAATCGTGCTTCGTGCGGAGCACAGGAGCGAAGATGTCCTAAACGAATGGGCAGACCTCTACGAGGAGACCGTGAAGAAAGGAGATAAAGAATGAAACCCAAGATCAATCCGGAAGTCCTTCCGCTGATAGAGTGGTGGGAGAAAGACGGCAGGGAGTATGTGATCGGCTTGCTGATCGCCGCAGTGGTCGTCGGCGGGTGGTACGGCTGGAAGCACCACCGTACATCCGTGCGGAATGCCGCGTCCGCCGCAATCACCAGCACCTACACGACCGAGGATATGGAAGACGCCGTGTCCAAGTATGCCGGAACGCCTTCCGGCGGCGTGCTTCGCCTTCGCCTGGCGAAGGGCTACTATGACGCGGGACGCTACGAGGAGGCCCTTGCCGCCTACGAGGCTCTTGCCGCTGACGCGCCTGACGGCTTTGCGGACGTGCCTGCAGTCGGCCGTGCGCAGTGCCTTGAGGCGATGTCAAGGTTTGAGGAGGCACAGAAGGCGTTCGATGCGTTCGCCGAGGCGAATCCCACGAACTACCTGACGCTTACCGCCCGGCTAGGTGCCGCGCGCTGCATTGCGCAGGCCGGCGACAAGAAGAAGGCGCTCGCCCGCATCGACGCCATACGTGCCGCGAACAAGGGCGACGAGGTGTCTTCGGCGCGCATCGATGCGGCGGAAAGCCTGATCAAGCGCTTTGAGAAGAACAAGCCCGCTGCGGAGGCGAAGCCGGTTGCCGAGGCGAAGGCAGAAGCCAAGCCCGAAGCAAAGCCGGCGGCGGCGAAGCCTGAGGCCAAGCCTGCCGCGAAGCCCGAAGCAAAGCCTGCCGCGGAGGCAAAGAAGCAGTAGTCCGATTGCGGCGGCTGTGGCGATGAAAAAGGTCACGGTTGAATATCGCGTTCCGTATGCCGACACCGATCAGATGGGCGTCGTCTACTACGGAAACTACCTGACGCTTTTCGAGCGCGCCCGCAACGAGCTGATGCGCGAAGCCGGCTATCCGTACCGGCGCTGCGAGGCCGAGGGCTGGCTGCTGCCTGTAATCCACGCCGAGGTGGACTACCGGACGCCTGCGCGGTACGACGACCTGCTGGTGGTGACGGCATGGGTCAGCAAGATGAAGGGCGTTAGGGTGGAGATTTCGTGCGAAGTCCGCAGGAAGGGCGAAGAGACGGTTCTCGCCAGGGGTTTCACCCGGCACTGTTTCGTGTCCGCGCGGGACTTTCGTCCCTTGCCGCCGCCGGCGGAGATTGTGGAGATTTTCGGCATAAAGGAGAAGATGTGAGATGAGACCTGTTGTTCTTGTAATTCGTGACGGCTGGGGTGTGAACCCGCGCGCCGACGGCAATTCCGTTTACGGGGCGAAGACGCCTGTCATAGACCAGATTCGTGCGCGCTATCCGCACTGCCTGCTGGACTGCTGCGGCGAGGCCGTAGGCCTTCCCGACGGCTACCAGGGGTCGAGCGAGGTCGGCCACCTCAACATGGGCGCAGGCCGGATAGTCGTGCAGGAACTGAAGCGAATCGACGACGGGCTTTCCAGCGGCGAGCTGTTCAAGAGCCAGAAGTGGCAGAACCTGATCGCGCAGTGGAAGGCGAACAACTCTCAGTTCCACTTCTTCGGGCTGCTTCAGGACGAAGGCGTGCACGCACATCAGGAGCATCTTTTCAAGCTGATGAAGCGTGCGCGCTCCGAGTTCCCTGAAGGGCGCATCGTCGTGCATCCGTTCCTTGACGGACGCGACACGCCTCCAAGGTCTACTCTGGAGTACGTAGCCCGCCTGAAGCAGGAGCTTGCAGCCGTCGGCAACGCTGCGATCGGCACGGCTATGGGCCGCTACTACGGCATGGACCGCGTCAAGAACTGGAAGCTCACCAGCGAGGCGTACGACTGCATCGTCAGCTGCAAGGGCAAGAGGTCGGCTACGGTCGAGGAGTGCGTCAAGGCGGAGTACGAGACCGGCAAGACGCCTGACGGAACGCCCATGACCGACGAGTACATACCGTGCTACGTCATCGGCGGCTACGAGGGCATGAAGGACGGCGACGTCGTCATGCACACCAACTACCGTCAGGACCGCGCGATCCAGCTGACGCAGGCGTTCGTGTCGGACGACTACCCCGGCGAGCGCGCGGCACGTCCGAAGGTGGCGTTTCTCGGCTTTACGCGCTACTGGGACGAGTTCGAGGACTACCTGCTCGGAGCCATGGGTGCCGGCGGCGGCATGGATAACCTGCTTGGAGAGGTCGTGTCGAAGGCTGGCATCCGCCAGCTGCGCATCGCCGAGACGCAGAAGTTCCGCCACGTGACGAGTTTCTTCAACGGCAAGTCGACGACGCCTTCGGAAGGCGAGGACCAGGTCGAGGTGAAGAGCCGATTCGACCCGGCGACGTTCGCGTCCCATCCGGAGATGGACGCATACAACGTGACGGACGAGCTGCTGAAGCGACTTGAGGACAACCCGTATGGCTTCATCGTCGTCAACTACGCGAACTGCGACATGGTCGGCCATACGGGCGACGAGAAGGCGGCGACGAAGGCGGTGGAGGTTACGGACGAGTGCATAGGGAAGATACTGCCGCGCCTCATGGAGCTGGACGCTCACGTGCTCATCTTCGCCGACCACGGCAATGCCGAGCAGATGGTTGACTACAAGTCAGGGCTGGTGAAGACATCGCACACCCTGAACCTCGTTGACTGCTTCTACGTTGCGAACGATGCGGCAGGGGTGCGCCTCACGCCGCTCGCGAAGCTCTCGGCAATTGCGCCGACCGCGCTGCAGATGCTTGGCATCCCGGTGCCGCCTGAAATGACGACCCCGTCTCTTCTCGCAGGCAAGGAACCTTGGAGCCGCACGGCTCTCGCCATATAACGCAGTGCCTTGCTTGTTGGCGGCGTCGCGGCGGGGCAGCCCGCTTCGGCGTCGCATGTTCAGTGCCGCAGCCGTGCGATTGACGCGGCTGCGGCAAGTATGTTATAATCCCAAAACTTTTTGCGACTGTAGCTCAATTGGATAGAGCGTTGGCCTCCGAAGCCGAAGGTTGCGGGTTCGATCCCCGCCAGTCGCACCAATCTCCGGCTTGGCTTACGAAGCCGGAGTTATCGTGACCGTTCCCGGCTCGTCTTTCGTGCGGTCCTTGTCGTCAAGGGTGCGAAGGTCGAGCTTCAGGACGTCAAGCGCCGAGCCGCTGCGGTCGCCGGGCTCGAACTTCGTGCCGTTGACGTACTCGCGGCCCATCACGGCGTTCTTCGGGAGACCGATGTCCTTCGGCAGCTCCGCCGGGTTGGCTATGCCGATGGTGACGCAGACGATGATTTCCTTCTGCACCTTCGCGCGGCTCTTCCAGCCGAAGAGCGACTGTCCGATCCAGGGAAGGCGGCGAAGGTAGGGAATGCCGGAGTCGACGTCCTCCTCGGTCGTCCTGGAAAGGCCGCCGATGACGGCGGTGGAGCCGTCCTTCATCGTGAAGTCGGTGGTGATGCGCTTCATGCTGATGATCGGGAAGAGTCCGACGGAGGTGTCGCTCTTGACGGAATAGTAGCCGCTGCCGTCCTCCGAGGCGTCGTAGTCAAGCTGGGAGATGGTGGGCGTGATTTCGACGGAAATGAGGCCGTCGGGCGAGATGCGAGGCTTGACCGTGAGCGTGATGCCCCACTCGAAGAAGCAGGATCCGGCGAAGAGGCCCTTGTCCTTGTCGCCCTGTATCTGCTCGAGCTGTGCGGACATGTCGAGGTAGGAGCCGTAGTCGGAGTTGTTGCGCTGCGAGGTGAGCTTCACGTTCGGGAACTTCGTCGTCATGTCGACGTTGGCTTCTTTGCCGTTGGAGACGATGACCTTCGGGTTCGAGAATATCCGGCCTTCGCCGAAGCTTTCGAACGCGCTGAGTGCAAGGCGGAAGTCGTCGGCGGAGAGCTGCCCGGAGAAGCCGCTTGCGTTGGCCCAGGCCATGCTTGCTGCAGAGCGTCCAGCGCCTGTCGCCTCGCCAATCGAGGCAGGGGAGAGGGTGGACAGTGTGGTACCGCGCGCGAAATCGCTGACAAGAGACTTGGTTGACGTGCCGGAAGTCGTGGAACACGACGTGGCGTCCACAGTGCTGGCCGTTTCGTTCTTGCCAGATGCCGAGATGCTCCTGGTTGGGATTCTCGACCCATATACCGCAGTCCGTCCGTAGTTGTTCTCCCAGCCTGCCTCCATGCCCTTGGCCGTTACGCCCCAGCTTTCGAGCTGGTTCCACTTTACGCCGAGCTTGTGCATCGCCTCGGAGGAGAGCTCCAGGAACCTGGCCTCGATGTAGATCTGTGCGACCGCCTTGTCGACGGCCTTGATGATCGATTCGCAGTCGCCGAGCGTCTTCTCGGTGGCGCTGACCACCACGACGTTGGCTCCGTCGAAGCTGGAGGCAATTGGAATTATGACGCTGCCCTTGGCGTCCTTCTTGCCGTAAGCCTTGTTGAAGAGTTCGGCAAGTTCGCCTGCGGACGCGTGGTTTAGCGTGAAGGAGCGCGTAAGTATCGGTTCGGAGACCTTGTCTTCCTTCACGAAGAAGATGTCGCCGCGCTCCTCAAGGCGGTAGTTGCGCGAGTTGAGTATCGACTGCAGGCCGTCCAGCCAGAAGACGCGGTGCAGGTTCACCGACACGCGGCGCTGAAGGTTGGTGGAGTCGTCGGAGATGATGTTGGCGTCCGTCACCTTGCGGAACTGGCGGAGCACGTCTTCAAGCGTCGCGTTGTCGCACGAGATGTCGACCAGGGTGACGTCGTTGCTGGAAGTGGAAGCGGTTATCACCGGCGCCTGCCCGCGGGCCTCAGCCGAGTCATCGGCCTCATCGAGGTTGATTTCATCGGTGGATTCGCGCGTGGCCGCCGCGTCGGCAGGCTTTGACGCCTCGGGCGCAGCAGGTTCCGCTTCCGAGACGGGCGTTTGCTCCGCTGCCGGAGCCTGTTCTGCCGATGCAGTGGCTTGTTCAGTTTCTGCAGCAGGGGCCTGTTCGGTTGCAGGCACGTCGGGTGCAGTCGTCTCTTCGCCGAACGCGCAGAGCGTTGCAATGATGGCTATTGCGTGGATTGGTGCTTTCATTTCTTGGTTCCTTTCGGGCGGCTTTTCTCAAGTGGTTTGGCGCGAACGCGCTCAAGTTTCAGGGTTCCGCTCTCGGTAAGACCGGTGACCCGCCATGTGAATCGGTAACCGTCGAAGTTGACGGACACGAAATCGTTGTCGACGTAATCCCGTCCGTTTATGAAGACGGACGAGCGGGTGGAGCCGTCGGGCTCCCTCGCGAAGACTGTGCCGCCGATGCGGAGCGTCTTTCGGGCGGCGACCCAGTCTTGGACGGTCGCTTTCTTCTCCTTGTCCTTCTGGGGCTGAAGGTTCTCTTGCTGTGCCTTGGCGGTCTGCGCGCCGTCTTTCGGTTCTGGCGCAGCCTTGGCGGCGACGCGCATTTCTGCTGAAATCTCCTCGCGCACGCCCTCGTAGCCAATGGGCCAGAAGGGGTTGCGCAGGAGCAGCGCGGCGACGATAAGGAATGACGCGCTCATTTCGACATGCCTCCCTTCGACGGCCATTCGAAGACCATCTCGATCTGCTGGCGGTCCGGGTTGTTGGCGGCGGCAAGCGACAGCGACTGGAGAGCGACTAGCGGATGCTCCTTTTCGACCCGCAGGAGAAACGATATGGCACCCATGTAGCTGCCTTGCGCCGTGACCCTGATCGGTCGGCGCACGTGAAGCTGCGCCGGAACTGGACGCGGCGCCGGCAGGGCGCGTGGAGCGATCTCCGCATAGTCGAGGTTGGAAAGCCCGGCGTCGAATGCGAGCGGCTCAAGTATTGACTTCGCGCGCATCGCGTAAGAGCCGAGAAGGGGCTCCAGCATCGCGTCGCGGAACGGCTTCAGCGATGCGTCCAGCGTCTGCAGGCGCTCCTTGTTCGCCGGGGCGCCGCGAAGGTTCGCCTTTATGATCTGAAGCCGCGATTCCTGGTCGTTGTGCTCCCTGTGGGCTTTTGCGAGCGATTCCTCGGCCGGCTGGACGGCAAACAGGTAGAGCCCGGCGGCCGTTGCGCCCAAGACGAGCGTCACGGCGAAGGAGCGCTTGGCGTTTGGGGCCATGTTCTGGAAAAGCGACGCGCTCATTTCGCAAACCTCCTGTCGGTCGCGTTGCACTCAAGCTCGAATGCGATCAGACGGGCCTCGCCAGCCTTTCGCGGCTGCGCCTCCTGCTGGACGGACCGGACCTTGGCCTTGCCGAGACGGTTGGTGAACTGCGCGCTGTCCAACGATTCCATGAAGGCGACCACCGTAGTTTCGCGCGCCGCGCGCCCGGCTATTATGAGCGAGGCCTTCTCGGTGTCGTTGGTTGGGCCGATGAGGGGCGGACGCTTCGGGTTTTTCGGGTCCCGCAGCATTTGCGGCGGCGGTTCGGGAATCTCCATGTGCAGCAACTGGATCTCTTTCGGCAGGGCTTTTGCGACAGCCGCGAACGTCTCGCCCCAGCGGACGCAGCCGCCGCGGTAAAACTCGAGCTGCTCCAGTTGCGCGGTCTCTTCGTTGGCGAGGTTCATGTTGCCTACGATGGCATCGTGCGCGGCCTTCTTCGCGTCAATTTCCTCAATGACGGAGGCGGTCTTGGTGTGCACCAGCATAGTCTGCGTCGTAAGCGTACCCCACCAGACGACCATGCCGATGACGGCGAGGATAGTCAGTATGGGCAGCATTACCCTGATGCGGATCGGCGAGGACGACATCTTCTCGGCCTCGGTAAGCAGGTTGAGGTGGAATGACGATGTGTTCATGCCACCACCTCCGATGCTGCGATAGCCGCTCCAAGCGCCGGCAGGAATGCGCAGTCACTGGTGACCGTGTCCTTTGGCGGCGGCTGAATGCCGTCGAACACGCCCGGTTCGAACAGCTCCATGTGGAACGATTCCTTTGCGAAAGAGCAAACGTGCTTGCCGCCTACCGGAAGGCCCATCATAAGTATCCTGTCGACCTTCATGCTGTGCTTGCCTGCGAGGTATGCGCGGGAAAGCTCAAGTTCGTTGAGGATCGGGGCGAGGAACGGCTCCAGGGCGTAACGGGGGTCGATCAACGTGTCTTCCAGCACCGCGGCTATCATGCTTTCGTCGAGCCCGAGCCCGCGCTTCACCGCATCATACATTGACAGGTAGCCGCCCTGTACCGGACAATGGCGCCACAGCACCGGCATTCCCGAACGGTAGCCGGCGAAGAACACCGAATCAGCCCGCACGAACATGACAAGTG
This sequence comes from Kiritimatiellia bacterium, assembly GCA_017514235.1. Lineage (GTDB taxonomy): Bacteria > Verrucomicrobiota > Kiritimatiellia > RFP12 > UBA1067 > UBA1067. The sequence goes on from JAFWKK010000073.1 coordinate 23,796, forward strand.
CGTTGCCGCCTGCCTCGGCCAGGGCCGGTTGCGCGAGTACGGAGGCCATCAGAGCCGCCTCGGCAGGCTGAATGGACGCGACAGTCGGGCGATGCCCCTCCGGAAGCAGCCGCGCCAGCCAGAGAACCTGAAACTCGGGCAACGCCGCCTCGATGTGCTGACCGCTTTCCGCAAGCGGCCTGACGGTGAAGCGCATGCCGTTCGTTGCGGTCGGCACGCCGGGGTCTGGCATCTTCGAGGCGACGTTTTCCGCTGATTTCGACGATGTTGGCGCGGCAGACGATTCGTTGCGCCGGATTGCGAAGCGACGCTTGCCTGGGTCGGACGACGCGACGTGGGCGGAGCCTGTCGGAATGCCGCGCGACATGTCTTGAAGCACGGTGTCGGCCGTTGCTTGAGAGAAGATGGAGAGCCGCGAGTTGATCGCTATCGCCGCATGAGGTGCTTGAAAGGCGGGCGGCATCTCCCACGAAGAACGGTTCGAAACGTCTTCCCACTTTTCAGGCAGTTCGCCGGCCGGTGGCTTTACGAAGTCTGCCGCCATGAGATGCCAGGCGGACTTCTTGTGCGCGAGACGCACGGCAGGCGCACCTCTCGAATCGCTGCCGAAAAGCTCGACGCCCACCAGGTCCGATGAGGTGGAACCACCGCTCTTGCGAGGAAGAGAGATGTCGATGGTCTTCGTACGTGTCAGCTGCAATTTCATCTGGGAGCCTTATAGCACAACCCGTGCCAACGAGTTTGGAACTGCATTTGTATAATGGGCGCAAAAAATGGTATAATGTACGGCATCATGTCTAAGATATTGGTTGTCGATGACGAGCCGCGGATACTTTTGCTCATGCAGAGTCTCCTCAAGACCAACGGCTATACCGTTGTAACCGCCAAGGACGGCGCGAGCGCGATTGAGCTAGTCCGAGGCGGCGGCATTGATATCGCCGTCACCGACTTGCGCATGCAGCCGATGGACGGAATGACGCTCTTCAAGCAGATTCACGCCATTGCGCCAGACATGCCGGTAATACTGCTTACCGCCTATGCCAGCGTGGAGACGGCCATTGAAGCGATGAAGCTTGGAATCTTCGACTACATCACCAAGCCGTTTAAGGTCGATGACATGGTTTCCTGCCTGAAGCGGGCCGAGGAGAAAGCGAGCAAGTCTGCGACGCAGGCGATGGGCATGGAGCATCAGTCCAATTACCTTTTTGAGAACCTCATAGCTTCGTCGGCCGCGATGCGCTCGGTCTGCGACATGATACAGAAGGTCGCGCCGACGGCAGTAACGGTGCTGATCAACGGCGAGTCCGGCACTGGCAAGGAGGTTGTCGCGAAGACGATTCACCGTCATTCCACACGCGCCCGCAAGCCATGGGTCGCCGTGAACTGCGCGGCGATTCCGGAACAGCTCCTGGAAAGCGAGATGTTCGGACACGTTAAGGGATCCTTTACCGGTGCCGTAGCCGACAAGGAAGGGCTTTTCGAGGCGGCGAACGGCGGAACGCTCTTCCTTGACGAGGTGTCTTCCATGCCGCTCATACTCCAGGGCAAGCTGCTTCGCGCATTGCAGGAGAAGGAAATCAGGCGGGTCGGCGGAACCAAGGACATTCCGGTGGACGTGCGGGTCATTGCGGCGTCCAACGCGAACCTCGAAGAGGCTGTTGTGAAGGGAACGTTCCGCAGCGACCTCTATTACCGTTTTGCCGTCATTACGATTGACATTCCGCCGCTCAGGAAGCGTGTCGAGGACATAATTCCTCTGGCGCGGCATTTCATGAAGACTGAGCTCGGCGACGGGTTTGACCAGCCTGTTCCCAGAATTGCCGCCGACGCGGTAAAGGCCCTTGAGTCGTATGACTGGCCCGGCAACGTTCGGGAACTTGAAAACGCGATGAAGCATGCGCTTACCTTCTATCAGGACGGTGACATTACGGCAGACCTTCTGCCGGCGAAAATACTCGAGCATTGCAGCGCGTCAAATGCGGCAGATGGTGACATTCAAGACAATGCCTCGCTAAAGAGTTATCTGAAAGCGAAGGAAAAGGAATATATCGGGCGGATTCTGGATAATAACGGTGGCGACAAGGAAAAGGCCGCTGAGGCGCTGAAGGTAAATCTTTCGACGCTTTACCGGAAGTTGGCGGACGGCTGACAGGCGTCTACTTCAAGACGTCCCAGTAGCCGTTCTTGTCCGCCCCCACGCGCTTGATTTCGCCAGCCGCTTGAAGGGCTTTCATCTTGCGGGCGATATTGCTTGCAGACACTTGAAGAATATCGGACAATTCGGCGTATGTGATAAATGGATCGGCATTGAGATTCTCCTTGATTTGCAATTCAAGTGAATCGCCATTTACATGATTTACACTGTCAGAATTATTCTGTAAACGCAAAAACTTATCAGCTGACTTGCCAAAATCGGCGATTTTAGATACCATATTTTGCAAGAAGTCCTCGATTCGCGACAGGCGATCTGCCGGTAGATTATAGTATTTGTGCCGTTTGAAGCGAAAGCCCTTCAATTGGCTGATGCGGTTTATCATTTCTGATGTCAGTTCTTTTGGAAAATCCAGCCACTTCTCGTAGAGGGCGGGTGAGACGTGCTTGACGAACTTACGGAGGTCGTCATACTCGTCATATCGCTGTCCTGGCCTGTACAGCGCGAGCGAGAAGAGCCCGTAGCCGTTGTCGAAGATTGGGGCGGCGTCGACGATTTCGTTAGTATCGTTGTCAATCAGATAGCCGAAGTTCCCCATGTGTCGGTCGGTATTGAAGATGATTGCGTCGAAGAAGAATATCTCGGCGAAACGTGGGTCGGCGAGGGCTTCGTCGCGCGAGATTAGTCGACCGGCTGGAATATAGCCGTATTTGTCGCTCGTGAAAAGGGGGCATGTGGAACAGAGCTTGCCCTTGAATTTTTCAAGACCATAAGCAACGTGGTTTAACCCCATTGCTTCGGCAATCTGTGCCGCGTAGTATTCCGAGTAGGGTTCGAAGCCTGTGTTAGCGGCACCTTCCGTTCCGGACTTGTACAGAAGCACCTCGTTGTCCAAACGTCGCCAGCATTTTGCAAGCATTCCGTTTGTGGTGAATTCGGGGGAAGTGGAGATATCCTTTTTCGCATTGAATTCTCCACGGAATCCGCCGGTAAAGGCCATAACCGCAAGGGTCTTCGAGAACTCATTGTCGTAGAGGTTATTGTCTTTCCATTTGCCGGTGAACGAGTCTTGGACGACCCAATAGACGTCATTTAGGGATAGCCCCTTGCACATCTCGATGATGGCGCGCGTGTTCATGCGCATGATTCCAAGGTTCCCGAGCATCATTTGGATGTAGTGGCGGTGCTTAGGCACCGTCCGCCGCGTCAGCCATGTCCATAGTGCTTCATCGGTGGTTTCGCCCTTCATGTCGAGGGGCAGGAACCGACGCTCGGCCTCGTTCACCGAGAGTACGCGAACCCCTTGCGGTTCAATCCAGTCAAACCGCAGCAGTTCGCGATCTCGGTGTTTCAGTATCATGCGAATGTTTTCTCCATTGAATGGTGCGTATTATACCAAAGTTGAGTGCCGTGATGGTGTCTGATTTTGCAGGGTTGCGAAAAATTTTTCTCAAAAATGAGAAAACCGTGATGAACGAAGAGAAACTCCGAGGGCTGGCAAAAGGCGTCGCTACCGCTATGCTTCGTGCTCCGCGCCGTTCAGCCGCGTTTAAAGCATTCGAATGTTTAGGGGCTGCCTTCGGCAGAGGAGGGCAGGCAGTTGCAAAACCTTCTTGATGGCCGTGTAGAACGTGTAGATTTGGTCTTGCTGTAACAGTAGAGGCACTTGCAAAACCTCCCGCACAGTTTCTTTGATAGCCACGAAATATACTAAATACACGAAAGTTCGCAAGAAACAAGCGAATTCGTGTGCTTCGCGTGTTCTTGACCGCCGTAGCCTTGGCAAAGGAGGTTTGTGGTTCTGCAATTACATCTGCATGGAAATACAACATATCACAGGTTGAAATGCGCAGAGCGTGAGCCGAAGTGGTTACGGAGGCCTTTTTGACAACCCTCGGAGTTTGATTCTGGACGGGGCTGGCATAGTGTGCGGTGAATTAGACTCAGGACGAGCGTGGGGGCGAAATCGTCGTGTCCGCTATGGCACGAAATATGCTATAATATGCTTGTAGCGGTCGGCATGGTGTCGGCTGCACAAAAAACAAACAAGAAAAGGAACACAACCATGAAAAGAATGCTGAAGGGTTTTACCCTCGTTGAAATCATGATCGTGGTCGCCATCATCGCCATTTTGGCAGCAGTTGCGATCCCGAACTTCGTACGCTATCGCAAGACGTCGCAGATGAACGCCTGCATCAGCAACCTGAAGCAGCTTCAGACGGCGACAGAACAGTATCGGATGAATCATTCTGATGCCGTTAATATGGAAACCCTTACGACGGGTACGGATCCGTACATTAAAGTTGCTCCAACTTGTCCTGCTCAGGGTACGTACACTCCTCCGGCGGATAACGATTCGTCTGATTGGACGTGTTCTCTGGGCACCGATACAGATTATCCGCATGTGTTGCCTGGAAGCACCGCTGCAACACCTGCTCCTGCTGGCGGCGGCACAGGCGACTAATGATTCTTTGCTGTAAGCCAAAGAAGCGAAAAGGGCGGTCTCTTTCGAGGCCGCCTTTTTCGCATCGCCGCTGGGTGGTCGGGGAGCGGGGGCCTTTGGGGAACGTTAGTTCCGGGAGTCTGGCAATTTTGGGGGAGAGTGTCCCTTTTTGTTCTTGCTTCTGTGGAGAGGATGTGTTGCCATTTGTCCAATGTTATGTCAAGAACGTGAACCGTGTTTGCCGGTATGACGACTCCGCTCCCTTCGTGGATCGTGACACAGCGGCGGGAGGGCGTCTTGCGAGCGTTGATATGGGATAATGCGTAGTGTTTTGAAACCCTAAAATCTTTTGCTAATAGGGATTCAAAACCCTAAAGGAGATTGTGGAAGATGGACGAATGTAGCCTTTGGCGGCGGCGGAAGCCTTGCGCCAGACTAGCGGGTTGACGCCCGTTTCCTTGCGAAAGGCGTCGCGGAAATACGTCGATGAACCGTAACCGCAGGATTCGATTACGGCGGATACAGGAAATTGGGTGTCTACGAGGAGCCGTTTCGCCAGGTTTATTCGCGCTTTCAGCAATTCGTCGAGAACGGAATGGCCGGTTGCCTGCCGAAAGCGCATCTCGGCGCTTCTTCGCGAGCAGGGGAACATGGCAAGGACGTCCCTGGCAGTCAACCTGACGCCGTCCTTGCTCCAGATGCGTTCGAGTGCGGCCGAAACGCAATCATCCCTGCGCCTTGAAATGCGGGTCGAGCCACGCCGGACGATGCCTGATATGGAGAAGGTCGTTTCGGTGCGAACGGCATCAGACGGATCAAGCATCTTTCGGGCGAGCAGGCGTGCGGCGAAACGACCGCCCTGCCGGAAGTCGGGGCGTATGCTCGTCAATGTAGGCATGGTGTTCTCGCATATCGCCTCGTCGTCATCTACGCCTATGACCGCAATATCGTCCGGCACGGAAATGGACAGCAGACGGCAAGCGTTTAACGCCGTTTCGGCTATGGCATCGCTTGCAGCCAGTATCCCGCATGGCTTTGGAAGCGTTGCAAGCCAGCGCTTGAGGGGATGTATTCCCTTGTCGATCGACGGCAGATCTATTGAAATCAGTTCTCGTCCGTTCAGTTTCAACGCATCGGCGAAAGCATCCTTGCGCCGATCGCTCCATGCATGGCCTTTCCAGCCGATGAACGCAAGATGCCCGAATCCCAGCGTCATCAGTTCGCGGGCGGCGGCTTCGCCCACGGCGACGGCATCGTGGATGACGCATGTCGCGTTCCGTGGCGTCAGCGTCGTATCGCCGCCGATGCACACCATCGGCATCGAGCCGAACGAACGGTATGGAATCATGCCTGGCTTCAGCCCGTTCCCGCTGGCTTCGACTATGCAGCCGGCCGGCGACCAGAACCGGATGAGGTCCCGTATCGGGAAGGGTTTGCCATTGAATTTTACTGACTGTATGTTCCAGTCGGTGCCTTGCGCGAAATCGCGTACGCCGGACAAGACTCCCATGGCGGCCTTTCCCGACGAAGTCAGCAGCATCAGTATCATCTTCATGGGCGCATTATACCATAACATCTTCCGGAGATGTTGCGCAAAAAAGGCATTTATTTTTTCGCAATAAAGGCATAACGAAGCATGAGGCTTGCTATAATATATGGCAAACCCAAAGGATGACAAGGGGAGAAATGGATGTTGCTTGAACCGGCAAGGGATTATGCGGCAATGAGTTCGGCCGGCGCGTCGATTCTTTTCGAAGAAGCGATGCGCAAGCTGTCAAAGGGCGAGCGCTTCAACCTCGGCCTTGCCACCGGCAATACGATGATTGCGCTCTACGACGAGCTGGCGGAGAAGTTCAACCGTGCGAAGGCAAACCTGTCGCTCGTGTCCACCTGGAACCTCGACGAGTATTCGCCGGACGGCAAACGTGCCGTTCCTCGCGACCATCCGCTTTCGTACTGGAAGTACATGCACGAGATGCTGTTCTCGAAGTTCGACCCGGCGTTAGGCTTCCGCGAGGGGAACGCGCACTTCCCCGACCCCGATTCGCCGGAGGCGTACGACCCCGCCATCGCGGCGGCGGGCGGACTCGACTTGCAGCTGCTCGGCATCGGCTTCAACGGACATATCGCATTCAACGAGCCGATGAGGGAAGACGAGATTTCCGTCGAGGCGTTCGCGGATCTGCCCACGCGCGTACTGCCACTCTCGCAGGAGACCATCGTGCAGAACACGCACGTGACGGCAAACGGAGACGAGTCGCTAGTGCCGCGCTACGCCGCCACGATGGGCATGGCGCCGATCCTCGCCGCAAGGAAGTGCCTTTTGCTTGCGTGCTTTGAGGAGCAGGCCGCGCCGATCAAGGCGATAGCCGCGAAGGGCCGTCCGACGCCGTTCCTGCCCGCTTCGTACCTGTGGGAACACCCGGACTTCAGGCTCATCTACACGGCTGACAAGATTTCACTATAGAAAGGACAATGAAAAATGAAGAAGCCTAGAGTCATCATTGCGGCAGGTGCCGCGCTTTTGCTGGCCGGGTGCGCGACTGCGCCCAAGGCTGCCAACGAGCCGCATCCCGACACGCCGGCGTACGCCTGGAAGCCGCTTTTCGCGAAAGATCTTTCAGACGCCGAGTTCGAGAAAGGGGCCTGGCGATGGGAAGGCGACGTGCTGCGGAGCATCCTCGACAAGCCGATCTGGACGAAAGCCGACTGGGAGAACTATGTGCTCGACTTCGAGTACATGATGGAGAAGGACGGCAACAGCGGAGCCTTCATCTACATCTCGAACCTCGAGAAGTTCCCGAAATACAAGGTTGAAGTGCAGCTTCTGGATGACGACAGTCCCAAGTTCAAGGGCAAGGAACTTGCCTATCAGCAGTCCGGTTCGCTCTACGGACGCGCCGCCGCGCTGGAGATCGCCTCGAAACCGGCGGGCGAGTGGAACAGGATGACGGTGTTCTGCCAGGGCAAGAACGTTCACGTCGTCCTGAACGGCAAGGCCGTTGTCGATGCGAATCTTGACGACTGGAAGGATCCGCTCGTCAATCCGGATGGTACGCCAGTTCCGCCATGGCATCGCGGCTTTCCGGCGCTTTCTACGATTCCGACGAAGGGACGCGTCGGATTTCAGGGCGTACATGGAGATGCCGGCGTAAGAATCCGCAATCTTCGAATTGCGCATCTGTACTGACGTCAAGGCACAAGAGGGAGGAATCAAATGAAGAAGACAATCAACCGCAGAACGTTCATCGGTGCGGGAGCGGCGTTTGCGCTTGGCGGATGCCGGTCGTGGAAAGGGGGCTTTCCCGCCATCACGGCAGTGCGCAGCCCCAACGGGTTGCTGCGTCATGCCTCGATCGGGTGCGGCAACCGCGCGAGAGGCGACATCAAGGAAATCTGCACTCACAAGATGATTGAGATGGCCGCGTTCTGCGACGTGGACGCGACCTATCTCGCCTGGGCCAAGGAGAAGTTCCCGAATGCGCGTTTCTACCGCGACTGGCGCGAGATGCTGGAGACTGAGGGCGACAGGATCGATTCGGTGCTGGTCGGTGCGCCGGACCATCACCATGTCGCCATGGCGACGGCGGCGATGAAGCGCGGCAAGCACGTCTATCTTGAAAAGCCGATGGCGAAGACGATGCAGGAAGCGGAGTTCCTTCGCCGGACGGCGCGCGAGAACGGCGTGGTCACGCAGATGGGCACGCAGTACAACGCCTATGCCTCCGACAGGCAGACGGTCGCCGCACTCAAGGCCGGGGTACTCGGCCCTGTCGAGCACGTCTATCTCTTTTCGACGCGGAAGGGGATTTCACGCCGTCGCCGCCTTGTGCCGAAGGTTGCTCCCGTTCCCGCAACGCTGGACTGGAATCTCTGGCTTGGCAGCGCGGCGGAGCGTCCGTACGCCGACTTCGTCTACCACCCTCTCATCTGGCGCATCTGGCGCGATCTCGGCAGCGGCTGGATCGGCGACATAGGCTGCCACCTCATCGCTGCCGCCTGGCAGGGAATGGAGCTCGGCACCGTCGCTCCGCGCGACGTATGGGCAGAGACGCTTACTGACGCGGAGGACGGCGTCAAGGACCTGGTGTGGCCGACATCGGCCCACATCATCTGGAATTTCGACGGAGTTGCCTCTTCGGGCGGCAAGCCGTTCAAGTTCGAGTGGTTCGACGGCTGCAGCGACGCGGACAACCTCGCGCCCGCAAACTACCGTCCGCCGGCCGAGATTGACGCGCTTTTCGCCGCTTCGCCTTTCAAGTCGCGTCCGTACGAGGGCAAGGCTGTGAAGTGCGCGAAGGGATGGCTGCTTCAGCCGCATGGCGTGAAGAATGCATACGCTGTGGACTTCAAGGGCAACGAGGTGAAGATGCCAGACGTAGGTTCCGCGCCCACGCACTACCACGAATTCGTGGACTGCTGCTTTGCAGGAAAGACGGCGGCGACCGACTTCGCCTGGTCAACCTACATGCGCGAGTGCGTTATTGCAGGCGAGATAGCCGAGCGCGTTCAGGGCACGAAACTCGCTTGGGACGCGAAGCGTCGCCGTTTTGACAGCGATGCCGCCAACGCCTTCCTCACGCGCCCCTACCGCAAGGGCTGGGAGATCACCGGACTTGGATAAGCGCCGTGAGAATCCGGTAAACAAGATCTGAAACTGCCAAACAACCGGGAGAACACCCATGAATGCGACGATTAACGTGCTGAGACGAAGGCTTTCGGCTTTCGCCGCGCTCTCCTGCGCAAGTGGATACCTGACCGCATCGGCGGCAGTAAATGGCCCGGGTGTGGACATCACCGCGTTCGTCCGAAATTCCGGTGTGGGGAACTACACGGTCGAGGCTGGTAGTTCCACGGTCGTAAATCAGGGCTCCAGCGCTCCCATAGCAGCCGCATTTGACGGCAACACGGCCGCAGATGCAGATGCACGTGTCTTGATCAGGAACGGTTCAGGAGACCCGACGCCCGCCAGAATCCTGTACTCCATTGTCGATTCGGCGTTCATCGGGTATGATTTCGAGGTGTGCTCGTTCACCCTGTACAGGGTGACGCGAGATTCTGCCCTTGAGCGCAGCCCTACGGAGTTCAAGCTGGAAGGGTGGGACGGCAGCAACTGGAAACTTCTCTTCGAGACAGATGAAACGCAGGCATGGGATTGGGACACGTATCAGCGCACCTATACGATCCCATCCGAAAACCGCGGCAGCTACCGCAAGTACCTTTTCACGGTAACGAAGAATGGCGGCGACCCGTATTGGACTGGGCTACAGGAAATCATGTTCCACGGTAACATTACACATGGTCTTGTCTGGAACGGCTCGGATGGCGCAAGGTGGAATGCGACGGACGCGAATTGGCTAGACGGCACAGGCGTGTCCACGAACTGGATTCCCGGCGCGAAGGCCTTTTTTGGCGAACGCGGCTCGACGTCCGTCACGGTTGAAGGCACGAACGTGGTTGGTGAAATCTCCTTCTCGCCGACGAACACATGCACGATTTCTGGCGGAACGCTGGCGATGACGCTTCCCGCCGAGATTCATGCGGGCAACGGCGACATCGTCGCGTCGGAGATGACGGACGCCGCGCCAGTCGATGTTTACAAGGGCTACCTTGATGCGAACGAAACGCAACCGGAATATTTTCCTGTCGATCCGGACAACAAGAATCAGGGTTCTTGGATTTTGCTCTGGCGCAACCGGAAACTTCCGGACATCACGGGCTTCACGGGCGCGGTGATACGCCAAGGATCGGACAATCGTCCGGCGCAGGCATACAATTTCATCAAAGACGAGGGTGGCGTGACGGCGTCCGTGCAGTTCCAGCATTTGCTTTCCTATGACCCCTATCCGATCATTTGCGTGAAATTGTTGCTTGCGCAGTGCGGTGCCGACGTGTACGGGCGTATCGCATACGCAAAGTATTCGTATGTTGAAGGCAGACAGCTTGGCGATGACTTCGATGCGAGCGGACCAGGCGCAACCACTGTCTCGGACTATAATGTAAGTTCATCTGGCTATGGACTTTTCGGGGTGAAGCCAGTCGGCGGCGAGCTGTCGGGCGAACCGCTTGCGGTGTCTGTCGGCGAAAGCGCCAAGTACGTTTCGCCGCTTGGCGAGAGGTATCTTCCAAAGAGCGCGACCAACTCGAAGACGGGCGACGCGGTTCTTTGTTTCCCTGGATGCAGAGTGGCGGATCTTTTCGCGATTGACAGTGCTGGCATATGCTATAACGGATCTCCGAAGTCTGCGACAGTACATTATTTCACGAACAGCGTGACGAATGCGACGGTTCAGGTACAGGGCAATACGGGAGATCCCGGAGTCGGCGCGCAGTTGTGCGTGAAAGTCGAGTTCACTGATGGTGTCGGCGGCGTGTATGCCCGCGCAGTCTATGCCAAGTACGACTGGAGCATCAAGACGGCACATGATTTCGATGGCGTAACAAGCATTGCGGACATCTACGATGAAACATACGTAACCGGAGCAGCTTATGGCGTGAATGACCTTGTGGCGGAGTTCAAGGGGAGCCGCGTGACGTTCGGTGCGCCGACCTTGACGCTTGACCGCGAAATCACGGGCGACGGCACGGTGCGCTTTGCGCCGCTTTCCGGTTCGCAGACGGTGACTGTTCCTGCTGCGCGGACGTTAGACAAGGTCGTGTTCGGCGGTGCGACGACGTTCGCGTTCAACCAAGGCGCGTCGCTTTCCGTCGGCACTGCCGAGATTGAGGACGCCGCCGCGGTGAATGTGTCCGGGGAAAGCCTTCTGCGCATCGGCACGTCAAAGGGTCTCACGAAGGGCGAGCGTGCGCACTTTGCGATTAACGGTGCCGGAGCCATGCAGGACGATGGTGGCTGGATAGTTCGGAAGTCTGGGATGACGGTCACAATACGATAGATGACCGCCTAGGCTTCCCGGAAGCGAGCCGCCAAGTCGGCGATGCGGATGGGCGACGCGAACTCCGATTCCAAAGTCTCCCGGCAGCGCCGCGCCAGTGCATCGCAGGGGAATGGACGGATTGTTGCCGCGGCGATTCTGGATAGGACAGGGTGGAGACTGATCGCCATGCAAAGGGTGGGGAAATTATGGTAAAATATCCGCCCGTTCATCTCTGAACATAAGACTTCGAATCTATGAACAAGACTGAGAAACTAATTTGCCTCGTGCTGGGCGCGGTACTGGTCTGGTACCTGTTTGTTGAGACGCCGCGTCAGGCGAAGGCGCGTCAGGAGGCGGCGCAGGTGCAGGCGCAGGAAGCGGCTTCGGCCGGGATTGCGGACGCTGCCGCCGGTGCGGAAGGCGTTGCGGTGCCGCAAAGGGCCGCAGACACGGTGGCTCCGGTGCCGGAGAAGCCGGCGGTTCCGTCCGTTCCCGAGAAGACGGTCGTTCTTGAGAACGACGAGCTGAAGCTTGAGCTGTCCTCATGGGGCGCGGTCGTAAAGAAGGCGACGCTCAAGAAGTACGCGCGGGGGCTCGGGCCGATTGGCGAGGAGAATCCGGCCGTAGAGTTCGACTTCGCCGCTTCGCCGCTCGGTGCGCTCGGCGGAATTAAGGGTCTTGCGCCGAACGCCGCTTACGACGTTAAGGAACAGTCGTCCAATTCTGTCGTGTTCGCGAACGCGACCGCCACGCGCACCGTTACGCTCTCCGCAGGGTACCGGGTCGTCTACGCCGATGAGTTCGTGGGAGATGGCGCCGCATCGCCTCTCGCGGGCGCCGGCAGTTCGATTTCGCTTGGCGTGATGACGATGGGAGGGTCGAAGAACGACCTTCTTTCCGTAGACTCGCTCGACTTGGCCAACGCTAAGGGCAAGACGGAGGTGATCCACCACTGCGAGGGCGATTCGCCCTTGAAGCCGTATCTCGTCGGCGGGCTTTCTGGTGGATGCAGCGGGTCCCAGAGCGCGGAGGGAATGCCGTCGGTTAAGGAGACCGAAGTGCGCGACGGAATGGGCTGGATCGCCGTCAAGAACCGGTTCTTCGTGACGGCGCTGTGCGCGGCGGACGCGGCGATATCGGGCTTTGACGCCGATATCGCGCGTGACATGGCGTCGGCGACCTATCGTCCCGCCTCGGTTGCGGTTCGCGCCACGTTCGGCGGCGCGGAACCGAGGCGTACGGTGACGTTCTACGTGGGGCCGAAGAAGCAGTCGCTGCTGTGGGACCTTGGCATGAGGGACGTTATGGAGTTCGGCATGTGGCGCTGGCTCTGCTATCCGCTCGTGTGGGTGCTGAACCTCTTCAACGACTGGATTCCTAACTACGGCGTGGCGATAATACTGCTCACGATCCTCGTGCGTCTCCTCTTCTGGCCGCTTACGCACAAGTCGACTGTCGGCATGAAGAAGATGCAGGAGCTTCAGCCGAAGATGAAGGAGATACAGGCGAAGTTCAAGGACAATCCGCAGCGGCTGCAGCAGGAGACGTGGGCGCTGTACCGCGAGGCCAAGGTGAACCCGATGAGCTCTTGCCTGCCGATGCTCATACAGATTCCGGTGTTCATCGCCCTCTTCAACGTGCTTCGTTCGGCGGTGGAGCTTCGCTATGCGCCGTTCCTGTGGATAGCCGACCTGTCCGAGCCGGAAGGGCTGTTCGCGAGCTGGTTCCCGTTCGGCGGCCTCAACATCCTGCCGATCCTCATGGCCGCCACGACAGCGTTGCAGAGCGCGTTCACGCCGTCTGCCGGGGACAAGAGCCAGCAGAAGATGATGATGGTGTTCATGCCGATCATGATGCTCGTGATGTTCTACTCGTTCCCGTCGGCGCTTTCGCTATACTGGTTCCTTTCCAACATCTTCTCCATCGTGCAGATGTGGATAATCCGCCGCCAGACTGCGGCTGCGCAGGGCGGCGCGCTCGTGCCCGAGGTCATCGATCCGCCGGTCACGCGGCAAATGCGCAGGCACCAATAGTTTGGTATAATTGAAACCTCCTCAACGGAACGAATCATGAAATACGACAACAACCACGCTCTCCTGGAATGCGAGATTCCGGGGGTTACGCGACGGAGCGGCAAGGTCCGCGACGTCTTCGACCTCGGCGACAGGCTGCTCATGGTGGTGACCGACCGCATCAGCGCCTTCGACGTAATCATGCCAAACAGCGTGCCCGACAAGGGCAGGGTGCTCAACCAGCTTTCGCTCTTCTGGTTCGGCCTGCTTGGCGTGAGGAACCACCTCGTCACTGCCGACGTCTCGGAATACCCTGAAGTCTTGCGCCCGTATGCGGATGACCTTCGCGGCCGTTCGATGCTTGTCAGGAAAGTTAACATGATCGAGGTCGAGTGCATTGCGCGCGGCTATCTCACCGGCTCCGGGTGGAAGGAGTACCAGAAGTACGGCACTGTGAACGGCGAGCGGTTGCGTCCCGGCTACCAGAACGCATCTAAGCTCGACGAGGTTCTCTTCACGCCTACGACCAAGGCGGCGATAGGCGACCATGACGAGGCGATCAGCTATGCGCGGACCGCTGAGCTGACTGGCGAGGAGACCGCAAGGGAGCTTCGCGACGCAACGATAGGCCTTTACTCGAAGGCGGCGGACTATGCCGCGCAGCACGGCATCATAATCGCCGACACGAAGTTCGAGTTCGGGCGCGACGCCGACGGTGCGCTCGTCCTTGCCGACGAGGTGCTTACGCCCGACTCGTCGCGCTTCTGGCCGCAGGCCAGCTACCGCGTCGGTTCCAATCCGCCGTCGCTCGACAAGCAGTACGTCCGCGACTGGCTTGACTCGGTGAACTTCAACCACCAGCCGCCTGGACCGGCGCTGCCCGACGACGTGGTGGCGAAGACCCGCGAGATATACCTCAGGGCATACAGGGATCTCGCCGGGAAAGACCTGGCTTAGGAGGAACTCAAAATGGGAATGATGGATCAGATCAAGGAGGCGATGCGCATGCGCAGCGAGGCGAAGCGCATCGAGGCGGAGATCAAGAAGATCTCGGTTGAGTATTCCAACGGCGGCATCACCGTCGTTGCGAAGGGCGACATGACGATCGAGCGCATAGCGATCGCCCCCGAGGCGTATGACGAGGTGAAGCGCGACAAGCCCGCCCGTTTCGAGACGATGCTCTTCAACGTCGTCAACGGCGCCCTCAAGCGCGCACGTGAGACGACGCAGCAGGAGATGGCGAAGCTGATGCAGTCGGGAGGCGGCGTCGGCGGACTGTTCGGCAAGTGACGCCGCAGCCGATCGCCGAGCTTGAGAAGTGCCTGTCGCGCCTGCCCGGCTTCGGGCGGCGGTCTGCCGCGCGCGCGGCGCTGGCGCTCGTGCGCGAGCCGGTGCGGCTGCTGCAACCGCTCGCAGATGCTCTTCGCGCAGCCGCAGCCGACGTGCGTTGCTGCTCCCGCTGCGGGGCTTTCACCACTGTCGGGAGCGATCCCTGCGCCTTGTGCGCCGACGAGACGCGTGACGGCCGTGTCGTCTGCGTCGTCGAGGAGCCGGCCGACATCCTGTCGATCGAGGCGTCAGGGGCGTTCCGTGGCCGATACCACGCCCTTGGCGGCAAGCTCGCCCCGGCCAGGCACTCCGGTCCAGGACGCCTGCGTCTGGCCGAGCTGCAGGACCGCGTCGTCCGCGAGGGCTTTTCCGAAGTGCTGCTGGCCCTTTCCACCGACATGGACGGCGATGCCACGGCCGGCTACATCGCGGAGCTGCTGAGCGGAAGCGGGGCGAGGGTGACGAGGCTTGCCTTCGGACTGCCTGCCGATTCAGGCATCGCCTACTCCGATCCGCTTACGCTCAAGCGCGCCATAAACGGACGCCAGTCCGTTTCCTGATTCCTCCTGCCGGATTTTTGGTATAATGGCGGCATGAAACGCTTCCTGCCTGTAGCGGCCTCGGCCGCATTGCTGTCCGGATGCTGGACGTTCTGCACGTCAGAATATCCGGCTACTCAGACCGTTCCGGCTCCCTCAGGGACGAATGTCACTGTGTCTGTGAGCGGTTTCAACGCCGTCCTTACGCTGTACCGCGACGTCATGACGTTCGACACCGTCTACGTTCCGGGCGTATACGGCCGTCGTTACTATTATCCCGGTTACGTTGCGACCGTTCCGTCTCACATGTATATTCCTGAGACGCAGGCGACGGACCAATTCCGCCGTCGTGCGGCAGATGCGTTCGAGAAGGCCGGCTACGCTGTCGGCGCATCGGTTCCGGACTGGACTGTAGACGTTGAGTTTGCGGGCCCGCTCGTCACGAGCGGCGACAATGCGCGGGAAGCGGCGTGGGTTGTCTGCACGCTGTTCTTCTGCGACTATTCGGCTGCGACATGGACGGCGAGTCTCCGCATACGCGACAACCACACGGGGCGGCTGGTGTTTCACAACGACTACTCGCAGCGTTACGAGACGAATGCCTTCGGGCTGATACCGCTGTTCGGCATCTTGTCCTGCGACGAGACGTCACAGGCGTACATTCAGAGCTGGTGCCTTTGCGCGCTGACCGACCGTGCTGTCGCCGACGCTACGGCGTTCCTGTCGCGAACGGCGGTCCGCTGACAGCGCAACGTTTCGGCTATGTCTGACAGAAAAACATGAACATGACACGTAAGGAATTCTTGACCGGCGGCGCGTCCGTCGTCGGTGCTTTCGGTTTGTCGGCCGCCAAGCCGCTTTTCGCCGAGGATGCAGGCGCAGGGCGCGGCATAAGGATTCGTTTCCTCGGGAGCGGGGCGGCGGGGTGGAAGCCGGAATGGGGGAAGCAGAACCCTAACATGAGAAGGCAGTCCAGCGTGCTTCTGGACGGCAGGATGCTCATCGACTTCACGGAATGCTCGTTCGATATGCTGCCTGAGGGATGTAGGCCCGAGGCCCTTTTCCAGACGCATTCGCACGGTGACCACTACAAGCCGAGCGCGGCGGTGCGTTCGGGCGTGAAGCGCATGTACGTCCACGAGACTTGGGTTAAGGCCGCGCGGGAGCAGGTCTCGGAAGCTGCTGCGGCGCTGTCTCTTCCCGCACCGGAGATCGTCGCACTGAGGTTCGGGGTTCCCGTGGAGGAGTGCGGAATGCGCGTCACATGCGTTCCGGCCAACCACAGCACGTCACGCGTCACTGACGGCGTTCTGGAGCGCACAGCGCTTTATCTGGTCGAGAAGGGCCAGACGAGGCTTCTTTACGCCACCGACACGGGCGGAATCCCAGGAGATGCCGCCCGGATGATTGGAATAGACCCGCATGTAAGAGAAGAAAACTTTTCGAGATACGCGAAATCCGCGCCATATGTGTGCGAACCGAAGGCCATAACGGCGTTCGTGATGGAAGCCACAAACGGCGACTTGGACGAAGACTTCCGCATGTTCGTGCATTCCGGCGTCCAGACCGTATCGCGCACGGTGGAGATGCTGAAGAAGAACGGACGATACGCCCCGCCGGAGGGACAGAAGGCCTTTATCACGCACCTGGGCATCAAGTATCGCGGCTGGCCGTCGGAGAAGATCGACGCCGAGCTGCCTGATTCGCTTCGCGCGGCGTCAGACGGTCTTGAAGTGGTGCTGGGGTGATCCGAACAAGGCGTGTCCGATGGCCTTGCTCATGCCCTTGTTGACCGTCGGGCTTGACGCCATTTCCGCATTGACATTCCGAACTGGCTTTTGAAAAGGCGCTTCAGGTAGTCGGCGCTGCGGAAGCCGCACGCGGCGCCGATGTTCTGGATCTTGCGGTCGGTCGTCTCCAGCATATGTCTGACGGCGGCGAGGCGGGTCGTCAGGATCGCGTCCATGACGCTTTCGTGCCGCAGCTGGCGGAATCGCAGGTCGAGGAGGCTCCGCGAGACCCTAAGGTGCGAGATGACGTTTGACGTGCTGATTCCGTCGAGTGCATGGCGTTCGATGTATTCCATCGCCGCGTTCACCACGGCGACGGCCGGCGGAATGTTTTCGGTCGAGGCTCGCGCAACGACCTCCGCGCCGGGGATGCGGACGACGTCCTCGGCCGGGCGTCGTCCGCGCATCATCCTGTCGAGAGTGCGCGCGGCGGCAAAGCCGGCGGCCTCGAAGGCGGGGAGTATGCTTGTGAGGGCCGGCTGGGAGCTCTTGCACAGGATGTCGTCGTTGTCGCACCCGACGAGCGATACTTCCGACGGCATCTTGAGCTGCGCCTTGTGGCAGGCTCTGGCGACTTGCGATGAGAGTATGTCGTTTGCTGCGAAGACGGCAGCTGGGCGAGGCAGTCTTTTCAGGAAGGCTGCGAGGTCGTCCATCCGCAGCTGGATGCCGCTTTCGCCGGTCATGTTGACCATCTCGAAGTCGGACTCAGGGTACTCGTACTGCATGGCGCGGCCGTCTGCTGCGGCGAAGAACGCGGCCTTGCGCTCGAGCGACCAGGGAATCTTCGGCGGCGCGGGAATGAAGACGTAGGCGGCGAAGCGTCCGAGCGACTTGAAGTGTCCGGCGGCGAGGCGTCCGATTTCATGGTTGTCCATCAGCACGGAAACGCAGTTTTCGCGCTTGCCTATTCTCTCGTGCATGTTCTCGAGCGTAAGTACGGTAGGTATGTGTTGCGCGAGGATGTCCTCCACCGATGGCGTGTACGCAGCGAGGATGCATCCGTCGATGCCTTCTTCGAGCAGCGCTGCGACTTCGGCGTCGTTGAACGCGGTGCGCGAACTGACGATGCGCAGATCCCAGTTGGTGCGCGTGCTCGCGTAGCGCATCACGCCGGCGACGCGTAGCCGTCCGTCTGGCCCGTTTGTCGGAATGGCCGCCAAAACCTTCTTCTGCTTCGACTTCATGGAAATTATTATACAGAAATTCTTCGGCACTTGCAATGACGGTTGTCTATTAGGTATTGTTTTTGATGGCTAAAAAGTCGTGTTTTGGGTTGCTATTGTGGAATTGTTTTGATAGCATTGAACACGACGGGTCCAAAGATACTTCAAACGCTGATCAAACACAAAGGAGATGTCCATGCGCAGTAAAGTGTCATTTGTCGTGTTCACGCTTGTTCCGGCATTGTTTGCCTTCGCGGCACTGCCGGTCGACTACGCAAAGAAGCTGACTATGACCGTCAGTCCGGCGGCGGTGGGGTACGACGCGGCAGACGTCGCGAATGTGCCAGTGGCCGTGCGGCTTTCCACGGCGATACAGGGCTTCTCTTATGCCGATTTCAATGAATCTGGCGGCGGCGACCTCTTGTTCACGGACGAGAACGGCAACGCGCTGGCGCACGAGATCGAGAGCTGGAACACGAGCGGTGAGTCGGTTGTCTGGGTGAAGATGCCTACGTTCGGATCAGGCCGCAAACTCTATGCATACTACGGTGGCGAAGCTGTCGCGCAGAACGCCGCCGGCGTATGGTCGCAGTATGGAGGCGTCTGGCACATGAGCGAGGCGAGCGGCTATGTGGCCGATGCTACCGGCAACGGTCATGATGCGGTGCCCGGCGGCGAATCCGCAGCACAGAGCGTCGCCACGACTGGCGCAATCGGAAGCGGACGTGTTAACGCAACTTCCGGCACCGCATATCTTGCTGCCACGAGCACGGCGCAGATTGGCTATGGCGATACGTTCACGTTCTCTGGCTGGTTTCTCGCCTACTCTGCCGATACAGATGGCGAGGCCACTCTCGTGACCAACAAGGAGCGACGCTGGAACGACAGCGGCTGGGGAATAAGGCTGCTCAAGGGCACCGACACGACCAAGCTCATTTACCGCGGCCGTGGGGACGCGGGCGATGGAACGCTTGTCGTTCTTGACGTCCCGGACTTGAAGGATGGATGGGTACATGTTTCTGTGGTGTATGGCCCTGGCGATACGGGCACTATGTATATAAATGGAAAATACGCGATCCCGTACAGGAAAGACCACTACGACATCGGAACCCTTACGTCGACTTCGTGGCTCCGTGCTCCTTCTGACAATGGCTATCCGCTGACGTTTGGTTTCAATGCAAACAACGTCTGGGATGACGGCTGGTCGCGCTGTTTCCACGGCGCGTTCGACGAATTTCGCATTTCGGACGGCACCAAGACTGCCGCGCAGGTCGCGGCGGAATATGCGGCGCAGACTCCTGGCGCGCTTACGTATTCCGTCGGCGCGAACGACGCGAGCTATGCCACTGTCACGCTTGCGAATTTCACGAAGAAGTTCACTGTCGCGGCGTCCGGCTACGATGGAAGCGAAACATTCGCCGACTTCCCGATGCTCGTGCGGCTTTCGACGGCAATTTCGGGTTTCTCCTACGATGACTTCGTGCAGAGCGACTATGCCGACCTCGCGTTCTTCGACGTCTCAGGCAATCCGCTTGCGTTCGATGTAGACACGTGGAACACGGCAGGCGAGTCGCTTGTGTGGGTCAAGGTGCCGTCGTTTGCCTCCGGCACGACCGTCACGGTGGCCTACGGCGGCCTCGTCAGGAACGACGTCCACCAGGCGGCGACGTGGAGCGCTTACCGCGGCGTCTGGCACATGAACGAGACGGGCGATGGCACGCAGACGATCGCCGATGCCACCGCCAACGCCATGGCTGGCACGTCGCACTCAGCTACGGCTTACGTCCCCGCTGGACAGCTTGGCGGTTCGCGCCGCATGGCGACGAGCCGAGGCGCGAGCGACCAGAACGGCGGCGTCAGGATTCCGTTCAATCCGGCGATGAACAACGATGCTGGCGGATCCTTCTCGATGGTGGCGTCCACGTGGGTGAATCTCGACACCGGCGGCAACTGGGGCGGTGCGCTCCTCATGCGCAAGAATGGCATGGATGATGGCGGGTGGGGCTTCGGCTACCACTACACGGAAATGAACCACTTCGACTACTATTTCCGAGCGAGCTACGACGGCATCTACACGCCGCACTCGAGCGGCGGCGGCGGATACACGCAATACAACGCCACGGAAAGCATCTGGAAAACTGCCGGTGCCGCAAACGAGTGGCACAGGTACACGGTCATTTACAGCTGGAATGGTTCGTACATCGTTTGCAGCCAGTATCTTGACGGCGAAAAGGGGAGTGACTGCTGGCTGTACAACTATACGGATGACGGCGACGGAAACTCGACAGGCGAGCGCTCATACGCGCCGCTTTGCCAGCCGACGGACAAGGGACTCGCGCTGGGCTCATTCATCGGAAGCGGCAACTATCCGCTCCTCGGCGCGATGGACGAAGTGAGGCTGCGCTTCGGCGCGACGTCTCCGACTCGTGAGGCGCTGGAATACGGACAGGAATCCAACGCTGCATGTTACTCGTATTCGACAGTCTCGGACATTGACGGCTCTACCGTTCCGGGGATCGTCGTCTTCGGCGAGGCAGCGGACGCGACTGTCGTGAACGACACCGCGAACGGCAAGGTCGTGTTCACCATCCCGGTCGTCGTCTCTTCACTGCGTGGCGGCTCGGCGACGCTGAAGCTCATGATCGGCGTGGCGGAGCCCAAGGATGGCGACCCTGCGCTGCGGATGACGCAGGTCGACGCGCTTCCAATTAGCGCGGCTGGCAGCTACTCGTTCACGTGGAACGGCGCGACGCTCGGCACAAAGGTCGCCTACAAAGTCGTAAGCGATGCCGCAATCGACGCGACGCACATCTGGACGAGCGAGACGGCCCTTAAGGAGACGACGCTGAGCGATTCGGCTACGTACCGTTGGAAGAGCGGCACGACAGGTCTTTGGAGCGACAGCGCGAACTGGACCACCTCCGCCTCTGACGGGCTTCCCCGCGTTGGCTATCCGACATCCGGTTCAAGATTTGATGTCTATGGCGACAGTCAGACGTCGGTGATTCTGGTGGATGCCAACTATGAAGGGCTGCAGGGCGGCAGCACGCTTGGATGGGGTAACGACGACATCACGTTCAAAGGCGTCGTCGAAGGCGCGGCCATCGGCTATCCGGTCGGCTCCGGCTTCAAGGACGGACAGTACACGAATGTAAAGATCACGCTCGACGGCGTTTCGCTCACATGCGGCAGTTATCATGTGAAAGGCGGCTCGTCTCTCACCATGCTGAACGGGGCATACCTCTATACCCGTTGGGAGTTCTGCGTCGAGGGAGACAACGCCTCGCTTTTCGTCGGCGACGGATGCGAGCTCAATCAGGTAGGCGTGGACGGCGACCGATTCCTGTTTGCGGGGCAGAACGCGTCGATGGTCATTTCCAACGGCGTCGTCAAGGCGAATACCCTGCGCATCGGCGGCAGTGGTGATTCTGACACCTCCTACGTGGGCAAGACCCCCGCCGGTGTTTCGTTCCTCGGCGATCACCCGCAGCTGCAGATATTGCAGTATGCCAAGGTCCATGCCAACATGGGCGGTGCGCTGCCGATCGTGTTCTCGATTCCCGCCGCCGGATATGAGGCGACGCCGATTGTGAAGACGGGCGCGACAAGCCGGTCGTTCGCAGAGCTGAACGGGGAGATTCCCGGCCTGTCGTTCGGCATTGACCGGAAGTCGCCATTCTTCGCGCAGCGCGATACCGATACTCTCGTGCAGCGGCTTGTCGACTGGACGCATGGCGGCTCTAACTATGCAATCAATGCCGCCGGAGTCTCGTTCCGCAATACTGGACGCGCAGCGTTTTCGTATCTGCCGAAAGATTCCGCCACCAAGAGCTTTGTCGAGGTCAGTTTAGTCTGCTCTTCGGGACTGTCAATCATCTTCAGATGATGAGCCGCTCCGCCATCGCGTCAGTCGCGATTGCCGTCGCGGCGTCCGCCGGCGGCGGACTTGTAGTGGTTTCCTTCGACCCGGCGGGCGGCACGCTCGACGACAATGTGCGCGTCGTAAGTGAGGGCGGAACCTACGGCGAGAACGCCAACCTCTATCCAAGCGGTTCGCCGGCCAACTTCTCCGATCTTCCGAGCAACAAGATCACGCTTGCGGACGGCGTGTTCGCCTATTCGACGTCCGACCGCTGGTGCAACTACTGGTCAAGGCCGATCGCGAACATCGTTGCCGGGCGTCCATACACATACGTAATCGATGTTCTGTCCTACGCGAATGAGTCGTCGGCTGGACCGTGGTTCAACATCGGCCACACGGGCAATGACCAGCCCGCGCAGCTGTCGTGGGCATCGGCGCAGGTGACGGGCGCCGGCCGCCATGTCCGCAACCTGACTGGGCGCACTGTCGAATCCTACACTACGCTCGGACGCGACTACGTAGACTTCAACCATTCTGACGGCGGCGTCTGCTCTATGACGTTCCGCGTACAGCTCTACGCCGGCAAGGACGCAGTCCCGGCCGACGGCGCCTACGCGGCGTCTGGCGAATGCGTCGCCATGCCGCTCCCTGTGCCGGCGCGCCCTGGCTTCACCTTCGCTGGCTGGCGGAACGCGGCGGGAGAAGCCGTGACGTCCGCAACGGTAGTGCCTGCTGGCGAAAGACACACGCTCACCGCCGCCTGGCGGCGAAATCCAGGAACGGTCGTGCCCGTCAAGGTGACGTTCGATGCCAACGGCGGACAGGTGAAGGAGAAGTTCCGCATCGTCAACACCGAGCAGCCGTTCGGCCGCACCGTGAACCTCTATCCAGGAACCGCGCGTGACAAGTTCATGGACTTCAACGCGACGTATCTCGCGCTTCAGGACAACGTATTCACCTACAATGCCGACGGGCGCTGGTGCAACTACTGGGCGCGGGCGACGAAATCAGTCGAGCCGGGCGAGACCTACACCTACGTGATCGATGTTGCGTCGTTTGCCAAGACAGACGCGAACCCATGGTTCAACCTCGGTCAGACGGGTGACTGGCAGGCACAGCTTTCGCGCGCTGCCGTCGAGATTTCGGCGCCGGGCGTTTACGCCGTTGCGCTCACAGCCCGCGACGCCGCGGAGGGCCCGTTCGATCTTCTCGGGCGCGACTACATAGAGCTTCCCGGCGGCTCCTGCCAGATGACGTTCCGCATCGCGCTCTTTCCCGGCACTTCGGTGAACGCGGCCAACTACTCATACGCCGCACCGGGCGAGGGCATGTCCCTTGCGCTGCCTGTCGCCACGAAGAGCGGAAGGGCGTTCGACTGCTGGGTTGACGCCGCCGGCAACCGCATAACCGACGAGACTGTCGCAGATGTTGACGGCGACGTCACGCTCACCGCGCAGTGGAAGCCCTGGACGATCACTGTTGAGAACGCGGACCGTCCGCAGGTCGGCAAGACGCTGACCGCCTCCACCGACTATGGCGACGGATCGCGCGAGGGCGAGAGCGGAGTGGTGTCGTACAAGTGGTTCCGGGGTGACTGGAAGGGCGACTACGAGGCGGCGGCGATTTCCACTGCGGCGTCCTATACGCCGGTCGCTGGCGACCTCGAGCACTTCCTCAAGGCGGTCGTCTATGTGGACGGCAGCGAAATCCTCTCCTCTGCGCTGTGGCTCTCGAAGCTCCCGGTCGTCTACATCGACACCTCAGACGGCGCGGACATCATCGTCAAGTCGGACGAGAAGACCTCGAACGTGCGCGTCCAGGGAAACGCGGAGTTCAAGCAGCAGTACGACGGTCTCGCGTTCGTCAAGGGACGCGGCAACTCGACCTGGGGGCTGCCGAAGAAGCCGTACAAGGTGAAGCTCGACAGCAAAACGGACATGTTTGGCTTCGGCAAGCAGAAGCACTGTGTCCTCCTCGCAAACTACATCGACGCAAGCTCGATGCGCAACAAGACGGCATATGACATGTCCGGCGCGTTCGGCCTCGTCCATCAGGACTCCACATGGGTCGAGGTGGTCTTCAACGGGCGCTTTGACGGTCTGTACCAGTTCTGCGAACACGTCCGGGTGGATAAGACGCGCGTCAACATCCACAACTGGGAGGACGATGTGGAGAACGAAGAGGATCTTTCGTCCATCGACCCTGCGGCGGCTGACATCTCAGGCGGCTATCTCTGGGAGCTTTCCGCCGAATATGACGAGATCTCCAAGTTCAAGATCGACGTGACCGGCGATGGCGAGACCAACGATGACATTCCGGTCATGTTCAACCGTCCTGAATTCGCCTATACCAATCCGGCGATGATGGAGTGGTGCAGCAACTTCTGGCAGGAGGTCTATTTTGCCTGGACGTCACCGCTCAACCAGAGCGCTGACGGTTCGCGGAGTTGGGAGGAACTCTGCGATATCGGCTCAATGGTCTCCTACTGGCTCGTCAATGAGATTTTCGGCAACGACGACGCCTGGTACAAAAGCCGCTACTGCTACAAGGATATCGGCGGCAAGCTGACGTTCGGTCCGGTGTGGGATTGCGACTGGGGCCTCGGTTCCGTCGCCACCGGCACCAACAACGTCTCGCGGTGGCGTCTTGCGCGCGAAAACAACAGCGGGTGGCCGGTGAGCTTCTACAAGGAATGGCTCGACGATCCGTGGTTCTGCCTGAAGGCGCTGGAGAAGTACTGGGCGATGCGCCCGAAGTTCGATTCACTCCTTGCCGATGGCAGCGGATACGACACCAGCGTGGCCTATCTCCACGAGGCAGGCCTTGCCGAAGATGCGCGCTGGGGCGCCGCGCGCGAAAGCTCCTACGGCGTCGACGCGCGTACGCAGGCGGGCGATGCCGCTACTTTCAAGTGGTGGATGAAAACGCGCCTTGCATGGCTTGATACGCAGTTTGCCGATCTTGATACGTTTGTGGAGAACGTCCGCAATGACGCAAGTGCCTCGCCGTTCGTGAGGACTCCTGGCGCGCTGTCGGCAAACGGCTCTGCCGACCGCGAATTGACCGTATCCCGTGCGCGGCCATCAGATTTCAACGTTGCAGTGGGCGATACGGGAGCAACGGCCGTCGATGTCATTTTGAACGGGCGGCTGTCGGGTCGCGGCCTGGCTGTCACGAACGGGATGTGCGCGTTTCGGGCAAAGGCGTTCGACTCGAAGGCGGCGCCAGGAACCCGCGCTCTTGTCGCAGTGCTCGGCCGCCGTGCCGACGGTGAGATCGTCCTGCGCGACTACATGACGCTTCGCGCCGATGCGTCGGGTCTTGGAATTATGCTGAGATGATCCGAAGAACGGGGGAGACGTCGTGAGGATACCTATTGTTGCGAGCATGGCGGCAGGCGCGTTTATGCTGACGGCAGTCGCAATGGAGCCGGTGGATTGGGTCGATCCGACGATCGGCGCGACGAGCCACATGCTCGTTCCGGCCTATCCTACCGTGTCCGTCCCGTTCGGGATGTACCGCTTCACACCGCCCGCGCCTTGGTTCACGGTTGACGAGATCGACGATATTCCGCTCTTCCTGCCGTCGCATCGCGCGGCGGGCCTCTTTGCGCTTATGGTCGGCGACGGCGGGCATCTCACGCTCGACAACAGGAGGGTGTCGCCGTATTCGTTCTCGGCGTGGGTGGATTCGCACAATTTCGGCCTGAGGCTCGTCCCGGCGGCGAAGGGCGCGGCGATCAGGTTCGACGCGGCCACGGGCGTGACAAGGCGCGCCATTCCCGATGTGTCGTTCCGCGCGGCCAAATGTGCGCGGGAAGGCCGCACTGTCCGGCTCGAGGACTCGTTCCGTGGCGTCACGGCATATCTTTACGGAGAGTTCTCTGATGACGGCAGCGGACGCGAACTGCGCTTTGCCGTCTCCTGGATTTCGCAGGAACAGGCCGAGGCGAACTTCCGCGCCGAGCTTGCCGGGCGGTCGCTTGACGAGCTGGAGTCGTTTGCCCGCGCCGCGTGGAATGCCGCGCTTGGCCGCATAGCCGTCGAGGGAGGAGACGATTCGAGGAAACGTGTGTTCTACACTGCGCTTTACCGCTGCCATGAGCGCATGGTTGACGCAACTGAAGGCGGGTGCTTCCGCGGCTGGGACGGCGTTGTGAAGCAGGCGAACGGGCGCCGTTTCACGGACGACTGGAGCTGGGACACCTACCGCGCTCTTCATCCGCTTTTCTGCCTCCTCGACCCGGAGATGCAGCGCGACAGGCTCAATTCCTACCTGGCGATGGCCTCCGAGACGAAGGAAGGATGGGTGCCTACTTTCCCCAACGTCGCCTGCGACGGGCACAACATGAATTCGCTCCATCCGGCTGCGATGTTTCTCGATGCATGCGTCAAGGGAGTTGAGGGCGTGGACTGGAAGGCGGCCTGGGCGGCGCTTGCGCACACCGAGCGCACCGCGAGCCGGCTGCCGTGGCATCGCGGTCCGCGCACGAAGCTCGACGAGCTGCATGACTCGCTCGGGTACTTCCCTGCGCTTCAGCCTGGCGAAGATGAGACGGATTGGCCGAAAGGGCATTCCATGTGGGAAAAGCGGCAGAGCGTTGCCGTCACGCTCGGCTATGCCTACGACTGCTGGTGCATCGCTGAGCTGGGGCGAATCGTCGGCGCGAGCGAATCCGACATAGCGGAGTTCGAGCGCAAGGCGGAGTTCGACCGCAACCTGTTCCATCCTGGGACGCGCTTTTTCCATCCGAAGGACGCGCGCGGCGAATGGATACGCGACGTCGACTACACGCTTGGCGGCGGGCTTGGCGCACGGATGTACTACGACGAGAACAACGGCTGGACATATGCGTGGGACGCACAGCACGACATTGCGTGGCTTGTCGGGGCGCATGGCGGAGCGGTGCGCTTCTGCGCCGACCTGGACGCGCTCTTCAATGCGCCGCTTGGCGCGCAGCCGTGGGAGTACGTCGCGAATCTGCCGGATTCGACCGGACGCATCGGGCAGTTCGTAGCCGGGAACGAGCCGGGCTTCCACATCCCGTACCTGTACAACTACGCGGGGCGTCCCGACCGGACGCAGAAGCGCATCCGCCAGATCCTCGACGCATGGTTCCGCGACGATGCGATGGGTCTTCCGGGCGACGAGGACGGCGGAGGCATGAGCGCGTTCGTCGTGTTCTCGATGCTGGGCTTCTATCCCGTTACGCCGGGGCTTGCCGAATACCAGCTTGGCTCGCCAGTTTTCGAGAAGGCGGCCTTGCGGCTGGGAAACGGCAGGACGTTCACGATCCTCGCTCCCGGCTCGTCGCGCGAGGCGAAGTACTGGACGCATGCCAAAGTCGGCGAGAGACATCTCGACGGAACCGTGCTTCGGCATTCCGACGTCGTTGCCGGCGGGACGCTCGCATTCACGATGACGGACCGGCCGGCCGCGCGCGAACATCGACTGCGTTCGCAAGGACTTGGTATAATACGCGCGAACGTAAAACGTATCGGAGGCGAGAAATGAGCATAACACTGTCGATGCCGCCTGCAGCCGTACAGGAGGTTGGGAATGGGCCGCGGCGAACGGCGGAAAGGCTCATGCAATGGTAAAGTCGTTGGCCATTGCCGCAGCGTTCGCGCTTTCCGCCTTGTGCGCGTTCGGCGCTGCGAATGACGAATATCCGGAGTTCCGCAGCGGCGAGTCGACGAAAGGCGAGGAGTACGTCCAGGCGATAAAGGTTCTTGCGCCGCAGCACAGGTCGGAGGTAAGGGGAAACGTGACGGTGGAGTTCGAGGCCAGGGGCATGAAGCGCGCGCTTGCCCGCTGCTGGCGGCATGTCGGCGGGGCTTGGGGAAGCGATGCGACGCTCGCCGACATCTCGCTGAAGCCTGACGGGCGCGGCAGGTTCGTGTTCCGGGCCGACGACTTTCCCGCCGGGCCGACTACGATCCGTATTGAGGCAATCGACGGGAACGGCCTTAGGGATTACTGCGAACTTCAGCTCTACAACCTGGGCGGAGTTCCGTGGCGGCAGGGCATCCCCAAGGCCGATCCTCCTGGCGCGAGGGGAATGAAGCTCGTCTACAAGGACGACTTCGACGGTCCGCTCTCCATATCGCCCGACGGGCGCGGCGCTAAGTACGCAGCGCACAAGACCGGCGGCGGCGACTTCAGCGGCTGGCCGTTCTCGGATCAGAAGGGCGACTGCATGCCATTCGGCCAGCAAGGCACATACCTGAGGATCCACGCCTCGAAGCCCGCCGGCAGCAAGGGCTGCACCGGCATCATCTCGTCTTTGCGCTCCGACGGAACGGGTGTCGCCGTGCCCGTTCCGGCGTACTTTGAATGTCGCCTGATGTGCCATTCCGCCCCCGGCAGCTGGGGGGCGTTCTGGACGCTCACCAAAGGCACGATCGGAATGAACGTGGACGACCCGCGCTATGCGGAGACGAAGAATGCCGGCTGCGACGAGCTTGACGTCATCGAATGCTACGGCGGGTATGGTAAGGGACATCCAAACCACGGCGGGAAGTACGGCGTGACGACCCACTGGTGGGGGCAGCCGCAGGCGGGCAAGCCGCCGCATGCCTTCCCCGACGCCATGCAGATGGCGGGCCGGTCGTCATGGAGCTGGACGTTTCACACCTATGGGCTGGCCATTACCGAGACGGACACAGTATATTACTTTGACGACGTGGAGGTGTTGCGTCATCCGACGGGCCCCGTCACGAAGTCGCAAGACACATGGTTCCTCATAAACTACGCAATCGCCGGGATAAGCGGCTGGCCATACGACCTCGAACGATACGGCAACGAGAGCGACATGTGGATTGACTGGGTGCGCGTTTATTGCGGCAGGCCGCTGCCGAAGGACTTCGGTGAGGTGCCGTCCGTTGGCGTCAAGGGGTCGATCGGCGTCAACTTCTCGTCGAAAGCGGATCCTGCCACTGTCATGCGCCTGTGGGACGTAGCCGGCGACGCAGCGACTGGGCAGGCAGGGTGGAACAACGCCGATGCCTCGGCGCGCAGGTTCGTTGGCCTTCTCGATTCTTGCGGCAGCAAGACGTCGGTGTCTGTTGCGGTTGAGAAAAGCGCGCGTTTCGAGACGTGCGAGTCGTGGGGGTTTCGTGGCGGCGACGAGCGTCTTCACCGCGGCGGAATCGCTGAATCGCGGATCGCTGTAAGGGACGTGCCATTCAGGAAGTGGGATCTTGTCGTGCATTTCGGAGCCGGGGTGAACGGCTGGACCGGCGACGTCGAGCTGCTGGACCGCTCCGGGCGTGAGATTGCGTCCCGTGCAGTGAACTTCGGTTGGATCGGCGATGGCCGCTATGTCGAAGCGACACGCGGCAAGGGTGCCGATTCTGACGGTCCCGAGTGCTTTGCCGCGTTCCGCGGCCTTTCGGAGAAGGATGTAGCGGTTCGCCTGTCGAAGCGCGGGGGGAAGGGCGCAGTGGCTGTCGCAGGTGTGCAGGTTGTTCCTTCCGCAGACTGATGTTGTGCAAAGAACTTTTTGGGAACCTCCACTCATCGGCCCCTTGCGTCAGGCGGGACGTTGTGGTATCATTGCACCGATTCCGGCGCGGGCGGAGCCTCGTTCTGGTGAACGGGTCGGCCTTAGCCGGGCAGCAAGGAGAGTTCCATGAGAAACGACTGTGTCTTTTGCGCCATTGCCGACGGCGAGATTCCGAGCTTCAAGGTCTACGAAGACGACCTTGTTCTCGCTTACCTTGACATAAACCCGTTCGCGAAGGGGCATGTGCTTGTGATTCCAAAGCTCCATTCGCAGGGCCTTCTGGACACAGGCGATGAGACGTTGTCAGCAGTGATCGTCCGAGTGAAGCGGATTGCGGCGCACGTCAAGGAGGTGCTTGGCTGCGACGGGTTCCATGTATTGCAGAACAACGGCGAGGCAGCCGGGCAGACCGTACGGCACGTTCACTTCCACATAGTGCCGCGCTGGACGGGCGATCCGCTCGGGTTTGTGAACCACAAGGGCGACATGGGCGAGCTGGCGGCTCTTGCGGAGCGTCTGCACATGTAAGGAGAGAGGTCGGATGAGAGATCTGGGTGAGATTTTGGCTGAAGTCCGCGCAAGGATTGACGCGGCCTGTGCTCGGGTGGGGCGCGATCCTGCGGGCGTTGAGATCGTGGCCGTCACCAAGACGCATGGTGCGGAGGTCGTGAAGGAGGCATGGGACGCGGGTCTGCGGATCGTCGGCGAGAACAAGGTTCAGGAGGCTGCATGGAAGCGTCCGGCGAGCGTGTCCGGTCCGATGTGGCACCTGATCGGGCATCTCCAGTCCAACAAGGTTCGTCATGCGCTGGAGCTTTTCGATTTCATTCATTCGGTGGACTCTGTCAAGCTGGCCGACCGCATCAACATGATTGCGGAGGAGACAGGCGCCGCGCCGCACGTGCTTCTCGAAGTCAACGTCTCCGGCGAAAAGTCTAAGAGCGGCATGAAGCCCGAGGAGGTCGGGACGACGGTGCGCCACATATGCGAAGCATGTCCGCGCGTGACTGTCGAGGGGTTGATGACGATGGCGCCTTTCAGCGAGGATCCGGAGGATTCGCGGCCTTGCTTCCGCCGCCTGCGCGAGCTGCGCGACGCCGTGGAGCAGGAGCAGGGCGTTGGACTGCCGCGTCTCTCGATGGGCATGAGCGGCGATTACGAGGTAGCGGTGGAGGAAGGGGCGACGTGGGTGCGCCTCGGCACCGTACTCTTCGGTGAGCGCCCGAAGACTAAGGCCGCAAGGCCGGCTTCAGACGACGGGATCGCAGCTGGCGGGCTTGATTCCTATTCTGGCGAAGGGCCGACGTACAAGGTCCTGGACTGAAGGGTGCGGCGGACGTGAAACGCCAGATTCCATACGTGAACGAGGCGGTCGCCGACCGCGACTTCAAGTACTACATCTTTGATTGGGACGACAACATACTGCACATGCCCACTAAGATCCGGATGGAGCACCTCGGCGAAGACGGCGCATGGCACCCAGTCGAGATGTCCACCGCGACGTTCGCGCTCATCCGCGCTGACGTCGCGCACTACCGGCCTCCGTCTGACGGGGGCTGGGCTGCGGCGTTCGCGGACTTCGAGGACCGGCCGGGGCGCAGCACGTTCATAGAGGACACCGTATCGGCCATGGAGCGCATCGAGCACGGCGCCAGGCCGGGGCCGAGCTACAACGCGCTAAAGAAGACGCTGCGAGAAGGGCGCCTCTTCGCGATCGTGACGGCGCGCGGGCATTCTCCGGCGACCATTGAGAAGGCGGTGCGCATATTCATACGCTATGCGCTCACCGAGGACGAGCGCACGGAGATGATGGGCAACCTGAGGGGTTACCGCCGCTGGATTGACGGCGTTGAGAAGTTCGGATCCGACGCGGAGGAACTGGACTACTACCTGGGCATGTGCCGATACGCGGCTGTCACAAACGCGCTCTTTAAGGAACGAATGGCAAGTGACCCGATCTACCGCGAGAAGCTGGCGACTGCAACGGTAGCGGCTCGTCCGGAACTGGCTAAGGAGTTCGCCATACGCGACTTCGTGGAACATGTCTTCCACATGCTGCGCCGTGCGGGGCGGCTCGACCGATCCGTCTCGATAGGGTTTTCCGACGATGATCCCGGCAATGTGAAGGCGGTCTCGTCATATATCCGCTCCGAACTGTCAAAAAGGTTCGAGGGCATCAAGTTCGTAGTGTATGACACGTCCGACCGCACGCTTCCGAAGGGGCGCAAGGTATGCGTCTCCGGGCAACTAAACCTTCCCGGGTTCTGATGCGCCGGGAAAGGACGGTGCGGCGACGGTCGTTGACATGTTGACAGGAGGCAAAGATGAACAGAAGAGAATTTTTGAAGGATACAGCCTGCGCCGGGTGCCTGGGCTTGCTGGGAGGGTGTGCGCTCTCCAGAGACACGAACCGCCCGGCAGGCATGGTGCGCGGCACTATCGCTGATTCGGCGAAGTACGAGCATCTCCATCCCCGTTTCAGGAAGGCGTTCGAATTCCTGCGTTCGCACGATCTGGAGAAGCTGCCGCTCGGCCGCAACGAGATTGACGGCGACGACATTTACGCCAATGTGATGGACGTGACGCTCGGCATTTGGGATGTGAATGCGAAGCTGGAGGTCCACCGTAAATACTTCGACATCCACGTGCCGATTTCCGGCGACGAGGTGGATGGCTTCATCTACGACGAGGAGAGCACGAAGGCAAACGCCGCCGATTTCAACGTGGAGAAAGACTACGTGCTTTTCCAGAACCCGAAGATGGAGAAAGTGGTCTTGAAGAAGGGCGAGTTCGCCATATTCTATCCGCCCTACGGCGCACATGCTCCCAACAAGACGGAAGGTGCGCCACGCAAGCACCGCAAGCTTGTGGTGAAGGTGCGGTTCTGACAACAGCGACGAAGTCCGGCTTTTGTTCTTGTGACTTTGGCCGGGAACTTGAAATATGAACTGGATCATTCTACTGGTAGCTGGAGTGTTCGAGGTAATGTGGGCGACTGCGCTCAAGATGTCCAACGGGTTCAAAAACCCGCTTGCCGACGTGGTTTGCATTGGCGGGATGGCGCTCAGCTTTTGGTTTCTGTCCATTGCCATGAAGACGATTCCGATGGGAACGGCCTACGCCGTATGGACGGGAATTGGCGCGGCCGGCGGTGTCGTCGTCGGCATCGTCGCGTTCGGAGAATCGGCGTCCGCTCTGCGCATCGCATCTGCCGCGCTTATCGTCGCAGGCATCGTTGGGCTTAAACTCGCATCGAAATAAGGAAACTTCTATCCCAAAACATGACGCCGGGAAATGGCGTCCTAGTTGAGGATATGGTAGAATATGCGGCATGGGCGCCTTCTCCCAGGACAACCTTGCCGCCGCCTTTGCCGAGAACAGGCAAAGGCTGTTTGCGATCGCCGAAAAGCGGCTTAATCCGATTCTGCTCAAGAGGATGAGCGTGGAAGACGTCTTGTCGGAGGCGTACGCCAATGCGGCGAAGCGCGCAGACTACTTCGCTTCGCATGACGACGTGCCGATCTATTACAAGCTGCGCACGATTCTCATGCAGACGATGGCCGACATCGAACGCTGCAATCTCAAGGCAAAGGGACGTGACGCCTACAAGGAAGTTGAAAGACTGAAGTCGAGAGATGGAAGTGGGGAGCCTGACGGGCAAGATGCCGCACGTTTCGATAGCATTCCGGCCGACATCACGTCGCCCGTTTCCCGTGTTGACAGGGACGAACGCCATGCGATCCTCCGCCACGCACTCGCCGCGCTGCCGGAGAACGACCGTGCGATTCTCGTCATGCGTCATTTCGACGGCATGGGCAACTCCGAATGCGCCGCCGCGCTCGGCGTTACGGAAAAGGCAGCGTCAATCCGGCATGTCCGCGCATTGGAGCGTTTGCAGCAGAAACTTCTGGAGGTGTCGTGCTTCAGGAAACGCTGACCGTCGGGCTGCGTCATCTGGCAGCCGAACTGGACGAACTTGCCGAAAACGAGCATTCGTCTCCTCCTTCGTTCCCGTCAATTCCCGACTTTGAGCCGGTTTCCCTCCTCGGCAGCGGCGGAATGGGCGCGGTATATGTGGCGAGGCAGGTTTCGCTTGGCCGCGATGTCGCAGTCAAGGTCGTGCCGTCGTGCGGCACTCTTCCGGAAGAGGCGCGAACGGTCGCGCAACTTCATCACCCGAACATCGTGCAGGTCTTTTCTGCTGGCAATTACGGTGACTCCGCCTGGTTTGCGATGGAACTGGTCAAGGGCGAAAGCGCCGACGTGCACTCGTTCTCATCGGCAGAGGAAGTGTCTCGGCTTGGGATAGCCGTCGCCGAGGCGCTTTCATACGCCCATCGGTGCGGAATCATCCACCGCGACGTGAAGCCGTCCAACGTCTTTGTCGGGGACAATTTGACGGTGAAGCTCGGTGACTTCGGCCTTGCATGCCTTGCCGGCGACAGCGTAAAGGACAAAAGCGGCACAAGGCGCTACATGGCTCCGGAAGTGCTGGACGGTGGAGGAGCCTCAGAGGCGAGCGACCAGTATGCGCTTGGCGTGACGCTTCGCGAACTGGCAGGGGCGAGCTTGCCGCAACCGGAGGATTCTGGTGCGCAAAAGCGTTTCCCTCCCGACTTTGCCGCGATTTGCGTCAAGGCAACGGCGAAAGATCCCGCATGCCGCTACGAAAGCGTAGAAGCGATGCTTGCAGACTTGCGCCGTTTCCTCGTGCACGAGCCGGTTTCAGCCAACTCGCCGTCACCTTTGCGACGCTTTAGACTGTTTGCGCGGCGGAACCCTCTTGCGGCATTCGGAACTGTCGCGACTGCGGTTTGCCTTGTTGCTTTCATTGTCTCGATTGCAGTTGGATATGTGAAGACGTCCCGTGCGCTGGAAGCGACGCATCAGGAGGCAGCGCGCGCCGCGCAGTCGCTTGCCGCGACGATGACAAGCTTCGACAGGGGCGAACGGGATCCCCGAGACACGGAGCTCCGTCGTGCCCTGGAAGTAGCCGAGTCGTTGGCGGCGCGTTTCCCGGACGACGAGACGATCAGGGCGTCTGTCGAGGCCATCCGCAAGGCCCGCGAGCGCCGCGCCAGCCGCACTAGACGCCCTCGCCGCACCTTTGACGGCAGGCCGGGCCGCCCAATCCTGCCGCGAAAAGAAAACTCGCTGTAGATTTTTCGTCGCTGCTGCGTTCTTATGAGCGGACGGCAATGATGCCGTTTGGAAAGGATAAGGCATGAACAGGTTCTTTGCTACAACTTTCGTCGCAACTATGGCGGCGATTTGCGCATGCGCTTGGCTCGCGCCGCTTCAAGGCGCACAGGAATGCGCTGACGGTCTTTGCACGTTGCCACCGGCGGGCGAGGCGACGCTTTCCGTAATGTCGCCCGTGCCAGAGGCGGCGATTGAGCCGATGGCAGCAGCGCCTCGCCTTAAATCGCTGGATGGCAAGGCGATCGCGCTTGTCGGCGGAAGCTTCATGGCGAACGTCACTCATCCGGAACTGAAGCGTCTCATACTCGCCGAATTCCCGACGGCGAAAGTCTATGTGCTGAGCGAGATCGGCTCTGCGGGGCCGTGGCCGCGTCCGGGCGTGGTACGGCGCGAGAAGGCGGAGTTCCAGCGCAAACTGCGCGAGTTCAAGATTGATGCGGTAGTCTCAGGCAATGGCGGATGCGGACTCTGCACCCCGAAGGAGACAGGCTCGTGCATCGCCGCCGAAGCGCTTGGCATACCATCCGTGATGATTGCCGCGCCGGGATTCGTCAAACAGGCGAAGGGCGCGGCGGCGTCAGCCGGCCTGGCAAGCCTCCGTGTCGCGGAATATCCAGGCGCGTTCGCAAGCCACACGCGGACGGAACTTCTTGAGAACACGAGGAAGGTTCTTTGGCCGCAGGTCAAGGCGGGGCTGACAGGGGGAATGGCATTGGGCGAGCGACGCGCGCCAGGAGACGAGAAAATCGTCCAATCCCGTCTTTCGCCTGCCGTCTCGAGCCAAGAAAGCAAATCTTTCCTCACCGGAACCTTTTCGGAAGTCCAGCGCATCTTCCTCGATTCCGGCTGGACGGACGGGCTTCCGATCATTCCGCCTACGGAAGCGGCGGTGGCGGAGTCCCTTAAGTTCACCGATTTGCCGCCGGACCGTTCGCTCGGCGCGATTCCGCCCGCACAGCGTGATGTGACGGTAAGGCATGTAGCGGCGAATGGCGTTATGGCGGGGTGCCCGCCGGAGTTCATGCCGCTCCTTGTCGCGTTCGTCGAGGCCATGAAGGTCGGCGACTTCCGCCGTCCGCTCTCATCAACACATGCCTGGACGCCCTACTGCTGGCTGAACGGGCCTGTGGCGCGGCAACTCGGCTTCGATTGCGGACAAGGCGAAATCAACGAACCGAACAACGCCGTCCTTGGACGCTTCATAAGCCTTGCCATGCTCAACCTCGGCGGCTATCGCGTGAAGGAGAACCGAATGGGGACGT
Organism: Kiritimatiellia bacterium; assembly: GCA_017514235.1. Taxonomy (GTDB): domain Bacteria; phylum Verrucomicrobiota; class Kiritimatiellia; order RFP12; family UBA1067; genus UBA1067. The sequence continues at coordinate 59,938 of JAFWKK010000073.1, forward strand.
TCGGCTATCTTATGCCGTGGTGCCTTGCCGAGGACGAGATCGCCGCGTTGAAAGTCGGATGGAAGCCTTGGCACATGCAACAGGGATACTCCATAGACGACTCTACGTTCACGGCCGGTTCGGCGATCAACTGGGGAAACAACCTTGTGCCTGCAACTTCTGATGGAGGGAGAATCAAGGACATGATTGCCTGGGATGCAGTAGAGAAGTCACAGATGGCCGTTGCGAGCGGAATGCCATGCACATATCGCGTCTTTCTGCTGACGGAGGGCGTCGCTCGCGATCTTGCGCGGACATACTCTTCGAAGGATGCGCTCTGCCGCGCCGTGGAAGAGACGGCGCGCATACCGCTCGGAGCGCGGGCGTTCGCGAACTACTGGGGCAATCCCGGCAGCGCGTTCGATCCCGAGAGGTATTCGCTGCGGAGACACGAGTATCGCATTGCGGGAAAGGAGGGGGCGTCAGAGACCGCGACCCCGCCTTGGCTCGGCTGGACCGGCATGGAAATGATGGAGACAGTCCCCGCGATGTCGGATGGCAAGAGCGCATTTCTCGTCACCGGCGACAGGGCGAGGAACAAGGAGATGTGCTTGCCAGGGGGCGGTTTCGCCACGGTCAAGATTCAGCTTCCAAAAGCCTGGGACAAGTTGATGGCAGAGCGTGGCTACGAGCCGCTGGAAAAGTTCCGCCTCACATCAAGCCTGAAGCCAGACGCGCAGTGACGTCATTCGCGGCCTCGCCGCATGTTTAAAGGACGGCAAAAGCAATCCTTAAAACATTATTGCCCGCTGTTTATGATATACTTTACGGCATGGGTACGGGAATCTACAGCATGAACCGTCGCCGTTCCTTTGGCGGGACGAGCGTCGGGCGGCGATTCAAATGAAACGATAAAGAAGAGAAACTTGCAATGAAGAAGGGTCTGATTGTCGCAATGTCTGCGCTTTGCCTGTCCGTGCTGGCCGATCCTGCGCCGGGCGTGAAGGTTGCGCTTGAGCTGAAGCCGGGCCCGGACAATCCGCGCAACAGCGAAGGGGCGTTCATGCCGCTAAAGGACGGGCGCATCATGTTCGCCTATTCGCGGTATTACGGCACGAACAGTCACGATCATGCGACGGCCGACATCGCTGCGCGCTATTCCTCCGACAAGGGCGCGACCTGGACGGACAAGGACGAGATCATCGTGAAGAACCATGGCGGCATGAACGTGATGAGCGTGAGCCTCCTGCGGCTCCGGAGCGGCGAGATCGCGCTCTTCTACCTGCTCAAGAACAGCACGAGGGACTGTCGTCCCGTGCTGCGCCGTTCGTTTGACGAGGGCAGGACGTGGAGCGAGCCGACGCTGTGCATTGCCGATGAAGTGGGGTACTTCGTGCTGAACAACGACCGTGTGATCCAGCTGAAGGACGGGCGGCTCCTCTTCGCCGTGTCGCTGCACGGCTTCGACGCCAACGACAAGTTCGACAACAAGGGTGTGGTGATGACGTATGCGAGCGACGACAACGGCAAGACGTGGCGGCGCGGAAAGCCCGAGTTACGCATCGTCTCGCCGAGCGGACGGAAGTATTCCGCGCAGGAGCCGGGCGTGGTGGAGTTGAAGGACGGGCGCATTCTCCTCTGGATCCGCACGAATGCCGGTTGCCAGTTCATGAGCTGGTCGAACGATCGGGGCGAGACC